>JAXDOD010000068.1:0-9825 GCA_034669045.1 Alphaproteobacteria bacterium | reverse complement strand
CGTCCACACCGGCTACGACAAGGATAGCGGCGAGGCGATCTACGAGAAGGAAGAGCTCGATCTCGAGCCGCTCCCCTACATCGTCGTCATCGTCGACGAGATGGCCGACCTGATGATGGTTGCCGGCAAGGACATCGAAGGGGCGGTGCAGCGCCTGGCGCAGATGGCGCGCGCCGCCGGCCTGCACGTCATTTTGGCGACGCAGCGGCCGTCGGTCGACGTCATCACCGGCACCATCAAGGCGAATTTCCCGACCCGCATCTCGTTCCAGGTCACCTCCAAGATCGACAGCCGCACCATCCTGGGCGAGCAGGGCGCCGAGCAGCTCCTCGGCCAGGGCGACATGCTCTACATGGCCGGCGGCGGCCGCATCAGCCGCGTGCACGGCCCGTTCGTGTCCGACGAGGAGGTCGAGAAGGTCGTCCGCCACCTCAAGGCGCAGGGCACCCCGCAATATCTCGAAGCCGTCACGGCGGCCGAGGATGAGGACGCGGACGGCAACCCGGTCTTCGACGCCACCGGCATGGGCGAGGCCGGCGACGCCACCGACCTCTACCAGCAGGCCGTGCAGGTGGTGCTGCGCGACAAGAAGGCCTCCACCAGCTACATCCAGCGCCGGCTGCAGATCGGCTATAACCGCGCCGCGTCGATCATGGAGCGGATGGAGAAGGAGGGCGTCGTCGGACAGGCCAACCACGCCGGCAAGCGCGAGATCCTGCTCGGCGAGGAGGAGCACGAGGAGCGGTATTGAGCAATCCGGTCATTACCGGTTAACTGAGAATCGGCCATAGAGCCGCGATGTCGCCACACCGGGCGGCTAGCGGTTTCTGGGTCTGGACGGGAGCGGAGCAGGACATGACTGGCACGGGCCAGGCGACCTTTTTTGCGGCATTGCTGACCGGGGTCCTCGCGCTGGCCATCGCGGCCGCGGCCCAACCGGTTCCGCTGCCGCCGCCGGCGCCGCTGCCGAAGACCGGCACCATGCCGCCGCCGCCCTCCGCGGCGCCCGCCACCCGGCCCGCCGCCCCGGCCCAGAACAGCGGCTCGAGCTGGCTGCCGCCGTTCTTCGGCGGCAAGGAACAGGCGAAGGCCGGAACCGCCACCGCCTTCGAGCCGGCGCAGCGCCAGCTTGTGGACAAAGTCAGCGCCTACCTGTCGCATGTGCAGGTGATGTCGGGCGATTTCACCCAGATCGGTCCCGACGGCCGCCAGTCCAAGGGCCAGTTCTACGTCCAGAAGCCCGGCCGCGTGCGCTTCGACTATGACGACCCGGCCCGCATCGACATCATCGCGGACGGCTCCTCCGTGGTGGTGCGCGACCGCAAGCTCGCCACCCAGGACGTCTACCCGCTGTCGCAGACGCCGTTGCGATACCTCTTGACCGACCGCATCGACCTCCTGCGCGACACCAACGTCACCGGCGTCTATGCCGACGACATGTTCGTCACCGTGGTGGTGGAGGAGAAGCAGGCGCTCATCGGCACCAGCCGCCTGATGATGATGTTCGGGGCCAAGGACATGCAGCTCAAGCAATGGGTGGTGACCGACCCGCAGGGCTACGACACCACGATCGCGGTCTCCAACGTCGACAGCAAGAGCCGGCCGGACCCGAGCATGTTCAAGATCGACTACACGCAATACCGCAACTAGAGCACGTTCAGTTTCCTTGAAACTGAACGTGCTCTAGGACTCTTGCGCTGGTCGCATTTTCGACGGAAAACCGGATTCCACTTTTCCTGAAAATGCTCCAGGGTCGATTTCGTCAGTCGGCTCTCTGGTCCGCTCGTCCCCGCGCAAGCGGGGACCCAGTACCTTGCGGCGTTACCATGCCCTCGAGCTGATCCGTCTTCCGCTCATTCCCGCGCAAGCGGGAATCCAGGCTTTTGACGGAAGATCGAGAATCCAGATTTTGTCCAGCCTGCGAGCGCACGCCTGTGGGCGAAATGACCGCGCTCTTTGCAGCGCCGGCGTCGATCTTATATAGCCATCATCCACATCCCCGCCGACCGAAACCCCATGCGCCTCACCGTCACCACCTGGAACATCAACTCGGTGCGGTTGCGCATCGATCTGGTGGCGAAGTTCATCAAGGCGGTGCGGCCGGACATCCTCTGCCTGCAGGAGACCAAGTGTCCCGACGACGCCTTCCCGCGCAAGCGCTTCAAGCGGCTCGGCTACGAGCACGTCGCGCTCAACGGCCAGAAGGGCTACCACGGCGTCGTCGTGCTCTCGCGGCTGCCGTTTGAATCCTCGCAGGTGCAGCGATTCTGCGGCAAGACCGACTCGCGCCACGTCTGCGCGGTGCTCGGCGAGCGCGCCGGGCTGCGCGACCCGATCACGGTGCATAATTTCTACGTGCCGGCGGGCGGCGACCTGCCCGATCCCGCGATCAATCCGAAATTCGCGCACAAGCTCGCGTTCCTCGACGAGATGCGCGAGAACGCGAGCCTGCGGCCGGCGCCGTCCGCGCACGCCATCCTGGTCGGCGATCTCAATGTCGCGCCGCTCGAGCACGACGTCTGGAGTCACAAGCAGATGGCGCGCATCGTGTCGCACACGCCGATCGAGTGCGACAAGCTCACCGCCGCCGGCAAGGCCGGCGACTGGGTCGATTCGATGCGCGTGCACACGCCCGAGCCGGCCAAGCTCTACACCTGGTGGAGCTACCGCGCGCCCGATTGGGCCGCCGCCGACAAGGGCCGCCGGCTCGATCACATCTGGACGTCGCCTGCGCTCGCCGACCGCGTCGCCCGGATCGACATCGCGCGCGCCTATCGCGGCGCCGCGCGGCCCTCCGACCATGTGCCGGTGACCGCGACCCTGGAGGTTTGAGCAAGCGCCGCAAGCGCAGCCCGGATGGAGCAAGCGTAGCCCGGATGGAGCGCAGTGAAATCCGGGGCTGATCTCGCCGCGCCTCCAATCTCGCCGCGCGTCGTCCCGATCGCGCGCCCCATGCGGGGCTATTTATTCCCCTCCAACGCCGACCGGACCGTCTGGATATCGCGCGACGAATCGTCGGTGCGCTTGGCCATGAGGTCGCGCAGGCGCTTGGCGGAGTCCGGATAGCCTTCCAGCATCTTGAGAAACAACCCGCGCGGGATGCGCAGCACGGTCGAGGGCTCGAGCGCGGTCGCCGTCACCGGCCGCGTCGTGTCGGTGAGCATCGCGAGCTCGCCGAGCAGCGTGCCGGGCCCGACCGTGAGGGTCTCGCCGCCGTTCTCCTGCTGGGACTTGAGGCTGAACGAGCCCTCCTGCACCACGAAGCCGGAATCCGCCTGCTCGCCGGCATTGAACAGCACTTCGCCGCTGTGCACGTAACGGCTCTCCGCGCCGATCGCCAGAATGCGCAACGCGGAACGGCCGAGCATGCCGAGCGTCGGCACATGTTCGAAGAAGGCGATGTCGTCCTCGATCGTCATGGCCAGGCGCGTCTATGGCACAAGCTTGTAGCCGCCGGCTTCGGTCACCAGGATGGCCGGCGTGGCGGCATCCTTCTCGACCTTCTGGCGGAGCCGGTAGATGTGCGTTTCCAGCGTATGCGTTGTGACGCCCGAATTATAGCCCCAGACCTCCTGCAGCAGGGTCTCGCGCGACACCGGCTTCTGGCCGGCGCGGTAGAGGTAGCGCAGGATCGCGGTCTCCTTCTCGGTCAGGCGCACCTTGTTGCCCTTGGGATTGAGCAGGAGCTTGGAGCTCGGCCGGAACGTGTAGGGCCCGATGGTGAAGACCGCGTCCTCGCTGGCCTCGTGCTGGCGAAGCTGGGCGCGGATGCGCGCCAGCAGCACGGCGAAACGAAAGGGCTTGGTGATGTAGTCGTTGGCGCCCGATTCCAGCCCCAGAATGGTGTCGGAATCGGTGTCGTGCCCGGTCAGCATGATGATGGGCGCCTTGAAGCCGTTCTTGCGCAGGATGCGCACCGCCTCGCGACCGTCGACATCGGGCAGGCCCACGTCCATGATCACCAGGTCGATCTGGCCGGCCTTGGCGGCCGCCACGCCCTTGGTGCCGTTCTCGACCGCGACCGAGTCGAATTCTTCGTGCAACGCAAGCTGCTCGACCAAGGCGTCGCGCAGCTCGACGTCATCGTCGACGATCAGGATCTTGCGGGCATTTGTCATGAATCGAGGCCCTGGGCGGGTCCGGGCGGGGCGGCGTTGCGCGAAGTAGAGCATTCGGGGCTAAAAGAGCAAGCGGCAGTTGCCGCTGGCGATGCTTCCTCGACGACGTGAAGGCTGGCTTGGCCACGTGAAGGCCGGCGCCACAGCGTCCCCTCGCCCTTTCAGGGGCGGGAGCCGACCGAGCCGGCCTCGCGCGTGCCGGTCATTGCGAGCGTTGGATTTACGAGCCTGGGATCATCGATGCGGCGCCTCACACTATCGCTCCTGCGCGTGCGCGCCCGGCCGGGCGACCGCACCCGCGGCCTGCTGCTGGCCGGCCGGCGCGCGATCCCGGTCGTGCTCGGGCGCAGCGGCATCCGCGCCGACAAGCGCGAGGGGGATGGCGGCACCCCGCGCGGGCGCTTCCGGCTGGTGCGCCTGTGGTGGCGGGCGGACCGCTCGCCGCGGCCGCGCACGCTGCTGCCGGTCAATCGCATCGACCGCGAGATCGCCTGGTGCGAGGATACCGGGGACCGCCGCTACAACCGCCCGTTCCGGCGCGCGGCCGATGAGCCGGGCGACCGTCTCTGGCGCGAGGACCACCTCTACGACTGGGTCATCGAACTCGACCACAACACCAGTCCGCGCGTCGCCGGCCGCGGCAGCGCGGTTTTCCTGCACCTGGCGCGGGAGAACCGGTCACCGACGGCGGGTTGCGTGGCACTGGCGGCGAAGGATCTGCAGCGGCTGCTCACGCGCCTGAATGCAAATACGACAATTCTCATTCACTTCTAGAGCGCATCCCCTTCGAGTTGGTCCACGACCTCACCCGCTCATTCCCGCGCAAGCGGGAATCCAGGATCTTGCCCTGGGTTCCCGCTTTCGCGGGACGAGCGGACGGTGGACCGGTTTCAACATGAGCGGGACATGCGCTAGACTAGTTGGCTCGACCCGGGTTCGAGAGCTGCGGTGCCAGATCACGCCTGATGACCCCGATTGCCGAAGATCGCGCTGCCGACCCGCACATGGGTGGCGCCGAACGCGATGGCGGCGGCGAAGTCGGCGCTCATGCCCATTGAAAGCAGGTTCAGATCATTGCGCCGGGCGATCTTCGCCGTCAGCGCAAAATGCGGTGCCGGCGGCTCGTCGAGCGGCGGCAGGCACATCAGCCCGGCGATCGGCAGCCCATGGGTCGCGCGGCAGGCCGCGATGAACCGGTCGGCGTCCTGCGGCAGGACCCCGGCCTTCTGGGCCTCGCCGCCGGTATTGAGCTCGACGAACAGCAGCGGACGCCGGCCTTGCCGCGCCATCTCCTTGGCCAGCGCCTCGCACAGGCTCGGCCGGTCGACCGAATGGATGGCGTCGAACAGCGCGACCGCCTCGCGGGCCTTGTTCGACTGCAGCGGCCCGACCAGATGCAGCTCCAGCCCCGGATGCCGCACCGTCAGCGCCGGCCATTTGGCCTTCGCCTCCTGCACCCGGTTCTCGCCGAACACCGTTTGGCCGGCGGCGATGACCGGCCCGATCGCGCCGGCGTCGAAGGTCTTCGACACCGCGACGAGGCTCACCGAGGCGGGATCGCGGCCGGCCGCCCGGCAGGCCTGCTCGATCTCCTGGCGCACGGCCGCCAGCCGGGACCGTGAATCCATGCTTTCGCTCACAGCCATCGCGCCGTCACCTCGTCTCGATCTCAGGCCGGCGCGCCTTCCCGCGCGCCTTGCCGGGGATCATCGCCAAGTCCCGCGGCACCGCCCGCGATCGCTCGCATTTTAACGATCCCGCCAAACGCGCCTTCATCCCTCTCCGCTATGGGTATTTCCGGGTGTGGGGATGCCGATGGCCGTTGTCTCGCGTTTTAGCACACAGCCGAAGCCCAAGCCGATCCTCAGCATCAGGGCCCGGCTGGTGGTGCTGGCGCTGCTGGCGGTCGTGCCGCTGATGCTCGACCGCGTCCGCCTGCTCGAGAGCAGCCGCGACGAACGCATCGAGGCCGCCTCCGCCGAAGTGCTCAACCTCACCCGACGCGCCGCCGAGGGCCAGCGCGAGATCATCACCACCATGCGCGCCATGCTGCAGGTGATGGCGCGCGCCTATGTGGCCATGCTGGCGCGCGGCAAGACCTGCGATCTCTACCTGAAGGACCTCGCCGGCAACATGCCGTGGATCAAGGGCATGTCGATCGTCGGCTCGGACGCGCGCATCAAATGCGCGACGCTGCCGTCGGCCGTCGGTCTCGACATGTCCGAGCGCCCCCACTACCACGAGGCCATCAGGACCAAGGACTTCGTCGTCAGCAGCTACCTGACCGGTCGCGCCAGCCGGACGCCCGCAATCATCGCCGCCTACCCGGCGAGCGCGATCGACGGCGAGACCGACGCCGTCATCGTCGCGTCCGTCGACCTGCGCTGGATCGCCTCGCTGCTGGGCACGCTCGCGCGCCGCGCCGGCTCGACCGTGCTGCTCATCGACGGCAACGGAACGGTGCTGGCCGCCGATGCCAATGCCACCGACCGGGTCGGAAAATCGACCGCCGCCTCGATACTGATCCATGACATCGGCGAGCGCGACGAAGGCACCACAAGAAGCGTCGGACTGGACGGCGTCCGCCGCGTCTACGGCTTCGTGCGCGTGCCTTCGAGCGACGCCCGCCTGGTGGTCGGCCTCGACGAGGCGGAGGTGCTGCGCGACATCGACCGCGACATCCTGCTCGCCTATCTGCAGCTCGGCTTTTTCGGCCTGCTCGTGCTGATGATCGCCTGGTACGGCGGCGAGCGCCTGATCGTGGCTCCGATCCGCTCGCTCGCCCGCACCGCCGCGCGTTTCGGCCGCGGCGATCTCGACGCCCGGCCCGAACGCGAAATCTGGGCCAAGGAGTTTGCGCCGCTCGCCGCTGCGCTCAACGACATGGCGCAGAAGCTCGCCGAGCGCGAGCGCGAGCTGCGCGCCGCCAACCAGCATCTCGAGCAGCTCGCCTCGATCGACTCGCTCTCCGGCCTCGCCAACCGGCGCGGCTTCGACGCGCGCCTCGCGACGGTCTGGCAGCGCGCCGGCAAGCTCGGCCGCCCGGTCGCGCTGCTGATGATCGACGTCGATCACTTCAAGCTGTTCAACGACCGCTACGGCCATGTCGAAGGCGACGTCTGCCTGCGCCGGGTCGGCAGCCTGCTGATGGAGATCGCCGCCGGCGCCGACGACCTGCCGGCGCGCTACGGCGGCGAGGAATTCGCCCTGCTGCTGCCGGGCGGCGACATCGGCCGCGCGCTCGCGGTGGCCGAGCTGCTGCGGCGTTCGGTCGAGGACCTGTGCGTCGCGCACGCCGATTCGCCGCTCGGCCAGGTGACCATCAGCATCGGCGTGGCCTCGATGGAGCCGGGCGCCGGCGGCGACCCCGAGCGGCTGATCGAAGCCGCCGACGCCGGCCTCTATGCCGCCAAGCGCGGCGGCCGCAACGCGGTGGTGGCGCACGGCGCGATCGAATTCGCGCAAGCAAGCTGACGCCACGCGCGCGCCGGACGTCACGCGTAGGGCGCAATAAGCGGCAGCGCATTGCGCCATCGACTTGGTAACGGCGCAATAAAGCGATTGCGCCCTACGCCCGCGCCTGCTGCGAATCGAGCCCGATGCCCGTCGCCAGATGGCCGAACAGCGCGGCGAGCTTCGCCCGCTCGGCCTCCGGCAGCGGCGGCTTGAGCAGCGACGCCACGTTGGCGCGCAGATGGTCGGCGTCGCCGGTGCCGAACAGCACCACGTCGACGCCCGGCTCATGCCGGGCATAGCGATAGGCCGCCTCGGTCATATCGGCGGCGCCGCCTTCGTGGATGAGGAAGCCGAGCGGATCGTCGGTCTCGCCCAGCCATGCCTCTACCAGCCCTTGCGCGGCCAGTCGCTTGAGCTCGCGCGCGACCCGCGGCGGATCGGCGAAGATGCTGCGCACCGCGAACATCAGGAGCGTGCCGATGCCCCGCTGGCTTGTGGTGGGAAAGACATTCGCCCGCGCGCCCTGGTGCAGCATGTGGAAGCCCACCATGACCACCTCCCAGATCGGGTCGCGCAGCGCGCGCGCCAGCATCGCATTGGTGAAATCGTTGATCGAGTTCTCGGTGATGCCGATATGCCTGATCTTGCCCTTCGCCTTCTCGGCCAGCAGCGCCTGCGCGATCGTGCGCGCATGGTCGTACTCGGACGCCTCCACCCCATGCAGATTGAACACGTCGACGTGGTCGGTGCCCAGGAGGCGGAGCGAATTGTCCAGGCTCTCGACCACGCGCGCGGGCGTGAACCATTCGTCGTTGCGGTGGATCTGCGCCTTGGTGGCGATCACGACCTGATCGCGCGGGATCGACGCGAGCGCGCGCCCCACCACCGCCTCGGTGCCGTAGGACGGCGCGGTGTCGATGACGTTGACGCCGAGCCCCACGGCCTCCTGGATCAGCCGCGCGGCCTCGTCCTCGGATTTCCCGGTGCGCAGCCCGAGCCGGGAAAAGCCGCCGGTGCCGAGCCCGGCGACGCTGACGCGCAGGCCGGTGTGGCCGAGGGTGGTGTACTGCATGGTGATTGCCTCGTGGCTTGTAGGGCGCAATAAGCGAAAGCGCATTGCGCCATCTGATTCCGCGCCGCCCTTCAGATCAACGACCTGAGGCTTGGCCTTAAGGCGGCGCAATTAAGCAATTGCGCCCTGCCGCCCTCATTTACGGACAGCGGATATACGCCGCCAGCGCGTAGCCATCCGGGGCGGAGCTCGTCGGCAGCGCGACCGAGTACCAGGGGCGGTTCTGGTTGTCGTATTTCTCCTCGCCCTCGAACACCTGGATGCGCGTGCCGGTGCGCGCCGTCGCGACCACGCGCCCGTTCGGCTCCAGACGGATGTTGAGCGGGGTCCCGGTCGGATCCGCCACGATGCAGTTCAGCGCGTGCGCCGGCAGGGCGAGCCCGAGCGTCATGACGCCGGCCAGGAGGAAGGTTCGATGCATATTTCGATGCATATAATGTGCTCCCGTTGACGACACGCCCCCGCGTGTCCGTAGGATGGGTCGAGCGAAGCGACACCCATCATCTCGCACTTTGCGGCGTCCGCCGGATTTCGCAAGGGCTCACCCAGCGACGCACGGTAATTCAGCGCCGTAGGGTGGGCAAAGCGAAGCGTGCCCACGCGTCTTTCTTTCGGTTGAGGCGATTTGATCCGCGTGGGCGCGGCGCGAAGGCGCGCCTTTGCCCACCCTACCCTGCTGTTCACCTCGAGCCGCGATGCCAAGCCGGGCGAGCGCTTCCTCACGCTTTACCTGATGGACATTTCGAGCCTCAATGTCGGAAGGTCGTAGGGCGCAATAAGCGAAGCGCATTGCGCCATCTGATTCCGCGGCCTCCTCTATCGACGACCTGAGGCCTGATCTGCAAGCGGCGCAATAAAGCGATTGCGCCCTACGGCCTGTTTGCGGAGGCCCTTCCTTATCGGCTTCCCGACCTCTAAAACAGCCGCAAATGACCCCCGAATCCCCCAAATCCTCCCGCTACAACCCCCGCGCCTCCGAGCCGCGCTGGCAATCCGCCTGGGACGAGCGCCGCATCTTCGCCACCGACAACGCCGACCCGCGCCCGAAATACTACGTGCTGGAGATGTTCCCCTATCCGTCCGGGCGCATCCACATGGGCCACGTGCGCAACTACGCCATGGGCGACGTGGTCGCGCGCTTCAAACGCGCCATGGGGCACAAGGTGCTGCATCCGATGG
>JAXDOD010000067.1:0-8147 GCA_034669045.1 Alphaproteobacteria bacterium | reverse complement strand
GTCGGCCCGAAGGTGTAGACCTTGCTGAGCGCGAGGCAGTAGGCCTCCACGTTGAGCTGCCCCGAGACGGTCAGGAAGGCTTCGCGGCCGAAGAAGTCCTGCGCGAAGTCCACCTTCCCGTGCGGCGTGCGCGGCAGGTTGGCGAGATCGAGCGTCGATACCCGGAAGAGCTGCCCCGCCCCCTCCGCGTCGGACGACGTGATGATCGGCGTATTGACCCAGAAGAAGCCGTTGTCGTCGAAGAAGCGATGGATCGCCTGCGCCAGCGTGTGCCGCACCCGCGTCGCCGCCCCGATCACGTTGGTGCGCGGCCGTAGGTGCGCCACCTCGCGCAGGTACTCCATGGTGTGGTGCTTGGGCGAGATCGGATAGGTGTCCGGGTCTTCGACCCAGCCGATCACCTTGATCGCGCTTGCCTGCATCTCGAACGGCTGCCCCTTGGCGGGCGACGGCACGATCGTCCCGGTCGCCTCCACCGCGCAACCGGCCGTGAGCCTGAGCACCTCGTCGGCGTAGTTCGGCAGCGTGTTGGGCGCCACCACCTGCACCGGATGGAACGACGATCCGTCCGAGAGGTGCAGGAACGAAATGCCGGCCTTGGAGTCTCGCCTTGTGCGCACCCAGCCCTTGACCGTCACGGCGGCGTCCTGCGGCGCCTGGCCGGCCAGGACGGCGCGCACGTTGAGCTCGCTCTTGTTCATGGATCGAGAGTGGCTCAGGCGAAGCGACGTTGTCCAGTGATTCCAGCCGATTGAGCCGCGAGGAGCCGGGCAGGACATCATGTCCGTAGCGGTGCGCTGCCCTTGTGGTGTAGATGTCATTTAGCTTTGCCATTTCGAGAACAATCGAGCGAACCCGATGACGCTGACTTCAGCAAGGCGGATCGAATTGCGGTGCGTGGCGACGGCGATCGCCGCGACCTGCTCGCTCACGGCCGCTTTCGCGCAGACGCCGGCCGAGTTCTACAAGGGCAAGACCGTCGACGTGTATATCGGCACCAGCGTCGGTGGCGGCTACGACGCCTATGCGCGCATGGTCTCGCGCCGCCTCGGCAAATACATCCCCGGCAATCCGACCGTGGTGCCCAAGAACATGGAGGGCGGCGGCGGCATGCGGCTCGCCAATTTCCTCTACAACGCCGCGCCCAAGGACGGCCTGGTCATCGGCTCGTTCAACCGCGGCACCGCCTTCGATCCGCTGCTCGGCAACAAGTCCGCCCAGTTCGACGCCACCAAGTTCAACTGGATCGGCTCGACCAACAACGAGATCAGCATCTGCGCCGCCTGGCACACGACCGGCGTCACCACGCTGGAGCAGGTGCGCACCACCGAACTCCTGGTCGGCGCCACCGGCCCGAGCGGCGACACCTTCCAGTTCCCGCGCATCACCAACGGCGTGCTCGGCACCAAGTTCAAGATCATCTCCGGCTATCCGGGCGGCAACGACGTCGACCTGGCGATGGAGCGCGGCGAGGTGCAAGGCCGCTGCGGCTGGTCGTGGACCAGCGTGAAGGCGACGCGCCGCCATCTGCTCGACGAGAAGAAGATCAACATCATCTTCCAGATGGGCCTCAACAAGCACGCCGACCTGCCCAACGTCCCGCTGATCATGGACCTCGCCAGCACCAACGACGAGCGCGCGATCTTCAAGCTGATCTTCGCGCGCCAGGTCATGGCCTGGCCCTATGCGGCGCCGCCCGGCGTGCCCAAGGACCGCGCCGACGTGCTGCGCACGGCGTTCATGGAGACCATGAAGGACAAGGACTTCCTCGCCGACGCCGAAAAGTCGCTGCTCGAGATCGTCCCGGTATCGGGCGCCGAGATCCAGAAGCTCCTGCAGGAGGTCTACGAGACGCCCGCGGCGATCGCGCAGCGGGCGGCCGCGATGCTGCAATAGCGGCGGCGTGACGGGCGCCCGCAGACCGCCCACAGCGCGCTTGTCGGCGCGTTGGCCGTCATCTAGTTTCGGCCGCGCTCGGCAGCCGGACTGAAGCCCTCATGCAGATCCGCGACGGAATGATCGACGCCATCGGCAACACGCCGCTGATCGCGCTCAAGCGCGCGTCGGAACTGACCGGCTGCACCATCCTGGGCAAGGCCGAATTCATGAATCCCGGCCAGTCGGTGAAGGACCGGCCGGCACGCCAGATCATCCTGGAGGCGGAAGCGCGCGGCGAGATCAAGCCCGGCGGGCTGATCGTCGAGAGCACCGCGGGGAACACCGGCATCGGGCTTGCGCTCGTCGCCAATGCCCGCGGCTATCGCAGCCTGATCGTGATCCCGGAGACGCAGAGCCGGGAAAAGAAGGACATGCTGCGCCTGTGCGGCGCCGACCTCGTCGAGGTGCCGGCGCTGCCCTATGCCAATCCGAACAACTACCAGCACGTCGGCCGGCGGCTCGCCAACGAGCTGCGCAAGAGCGAGCCCAACGGGGTCCTCTATGCCGACCAGTGGAACAACCTCGACAACAGCAAGGCTCATTATGTCTCGACCGGCCCGGAGATCTGGCAGCAGACTCAGGGCAAGGTCGACGGCTTCATCTGCTCCATCGGCACCGGCGGCACGCTGGCCGGCGTCGCGGCCTATCTGCGCCAGAAGAAGCCCGGCATCCAGGTCGGCGTCGCCGATCCGCCGGGCGCGGCCATGTACAACCTGTTCGCGCGGGGCGAAGCGACAGCCTCGGAGGGCAACTCGATCACGGAGGGCATCGGTCTGGGGCGCGTCACCCGCCTGATCGAGAACATCAAGGTGGACAGGCCCTATCTGATCCCCGATACGGAGTCGGTGCCGATCATCTTCGAGCTGCTCGAGCACGAGGGCCTGTGCCTGGGCGGGTCGACCGGGGTCAACGTGGCGGGCGCCATCAGACTCGCCAAGGACATGGGGCCGGGCCATACCATCGTCACCATCCTTGCCGACTACGGCACGCGCTATCAGTCGAAGCTGTTCAATCCGGCGTTTCTGCGCGAGAAGGGGCTGCCGGTGCCATGGTGGCTGGAGCGCAAAGTCAGCGTGCCGGTGCCCTATGTATGACGTCGGCCGCGCATGACCATCGCACCCACCAGCCGCTGGCTCGTCACCACCGAGTGGCTTGCCGCGCGCCTGGGCGCGCAGGATCTCGTGGTGGTGGACGGCTCCTATTACCTGCCGGCGCAGAAGCGGGACGCGGCGGCGGAATATCTCGCCGGCCACATCCCGGGCGCGGTGCGTTTCGACCTCGACGAGGTCTCCGACCACGCCAATCCGCTGCCGCACATGCTGCCTTCGCCGGAGCAGTTCGGCCGCGCCGTCGGTGCGCTCGGGATCGGCAAGAGTGACACCATCATCGTCTATGACGGCCTCGGCCTGTTCGCGTCGCCGCGGGTGTGGTGGACCTTTCGGCTGTTCGGCGCCGAGAGGGTTTACATCCTCGAAGGCGGGCTGCCGAAATGGAAGGCGGAGGGCCGGCCGGTCGAGAGCGGCACGGTTCGGCATGCACCGAAGTCCTTCACGGCGAGCAAGCCCGCCGATGTCGTGGCCTCGCTCGCGCAGGTGCAGCGCGCGTTGGCCGACCGCAGCGCGCAGGTGGTCGACGCCCGCCCCGCCGACCGCTTCCGCGGCGAAACGCCGGAGCCGCGGCCGGGCGTTCGTCCCGGTCATATCCCGGGCTCGCTCAACGTGCCCTCTACGGCGCTGGTGAAGGACGGGATGCTGTTGTCACGCGACGCGATTGCGCAGGCCTTCGCGGCCGGCGGCGTCGACATCGACAGGCCGGTCATCACAAGCTGCGGCTCGGGCGTGTCGGCCGCCGCCCTGTGGCTCGCGCTCGACGCCCTCGGCAAGGAACCGAAGGCGCTCTACGACGGTTCATGGTCGGAATGGGGATCGCGCAGCGACCTCCCGGCCGCGACCAAGGAATGATGGATGGCGAGCTCGAAGGCGCCGGTTGCTGTGGTGACCGGCGCCGCGCACGGCATCGGACGCGCCATCGCGCGCCGCATGCTCGATGACGGATGGCGCGTCGGGGTGGTCGACCTGGCGGGCGCCGGGCTTGCCCGCGTCTATGGGCGGCAGGCGCGCCGCACCGTTCGCATCGAGGGCGACGTGGCCGAGGAACAGACCGCACGCCGCGCCGTCCAGGCGGCGACGGAAACGTTCGGCCGCCTCGATGCGGTGGTCTCGAACGCCGGCATCATGGTGCGCAAGCCGCTCGGGCGCCTGACGCTGGCAGAGTGGCACAAGGTGATCGACACCAATCTGACCGCCACCTTCCTGCTCGCCCGCGCCGCCGAGAAGCCGCTGCGGGCGGCGCGCGGCGCCATCGTCACCATCGCCTCGACCCGCGCGCTGATGTCGGAGCCGAACACCGAGTCCTATGCCGCCTCCAAGGGCGGGCTGCTGGCGCTCACCCATGCGCTGGCGATCAGCCTCGCGCCGCACGTGCGGGTCAATTGCATCAGTCCCGGATGGATCGTGGTGCGCCGCGAGGACGAGAAGGCGCTGCGGCGCAAGGACCATCTGCAGCATCCGGCCGGTCGCGTCGGCAGGCCGGAGGATATCGCAGAGGTCGTTGCCCTGCTGGTCGACCGCGAGCGCGCCGGCTTCATCACCGGCGCCAACTTCATCATCGACGGCGGCATGACGCGCAAGATGATCTACGAGGAGTAGCGTCTCCTGCGCCCCGTCCATGCCGGCTGCAAGCCGCGAGCGTGCCGGGACGATCGCGCGCCGCTCACCCGCGCGCGGCGGGCGTGTCAGCCGCGATAGGCTTCCGCCGCCCGCGCGGTATCGAGGAACTCGCGGAATTTGGCCACCTTGCCGCCAGGGATGGTGAAGATGTGGACCCAATCGCTTTCATATGTCTTGCCCGATTTCTTCAGCGTCATCGCGTATTCGCCAAGCACGAAGACCTTGTCATCCACGGGATAGAACTCGCGCGGCGAGAAGTGGTGGAAATCATTGTTGTCGGCGACGATCTTGAAAAATTCCTCGACCGCTTTCGGTCCCTTGCGCGGCCCGAAGCCCGGGTAGTCGGAAGCGCGGCCGCCGGAATGCCAATCCACGTCCGGGCTCATGGCAGCGACGATGGTCGACAGGTCGCCGCGGCCGAATGCGTCATAGAGTGTTTGCACCAGGGTGACATTGGCATTGCTCATGGCGGTTCCTCCTCACGGTATCTCACGGGTACGAACCGATAGCGGCCGCTGTTACGCGATGTTTCGGATTCCCGTCGCCACCGCCCGGCCCACCGGCACGAGTGCCCCGGCGGCGCGCGCCCGACCCTGCGCGCCCCGGCTGCCGCGCGCGCCCAGCCTATCCTATTGCGTGAGTGGCGGCAGCCGGTGGTTGGAGGTAGAATTGCACCCGTGTGCATTCCGCACGCGCAAGTAACCCAGGGGGCTTCGATGAAACATCTCGCCATTCTCTCCGCCGCCGCGCTCCTCGCCGCGCTGCCGGCCGTACCGGCTCAGGCGCTGTCGACGCGCACGTTCGTCTCCGGCCAAGGCAGCGACACCAATCCCTGCGTGCGCGCCGCGCCGTGCCGGACTTTTGCCGCCGCGCTGGCGGCCACCAGCCCCGGCGGGGAGATCGACGTGCTCGATCCGGCCGGCTACGGCATGCTCATCATCGACAAGGCGATCAGCATCGTCAACGACGGGGTCGGGACGTCCAGCATCCTGGTCTCCGCCGGCGCCGCCGGCATCATCATCAACGCCCCGCCCGGCGACGCCGTCCACCTGCGCGGTCTCACCATCGAGAGCGCCGGCAGCGGCCTGACCGGGATTCGATTCAATACCGGCGCATCCCTGACCATCGAGGACTGCGTCATCCGTCATGCCACCGGGATCGGCATCGAGTTCCTGCCGAATGCTTCGAGCGGTCTCCTGGTGTCGAACACGCTGGTGGCCGATAACGCCGGCAACGGGATTTTGATCTTGCCCAGCGGCTCGGGCACGGTCACCGCCGTCTTCAATCGCGTCGAGATGAACAACAACGGGGCCGACGGCATCTTCGTGTTCGGTGGACTCAATACTGGCGCGATCAACGTCACCGTGGCGGACAGCGTGGCGGCCCGCAATAACAGCGCGGGATTTGCCGTCCTTTCGAACACCCTGCAGGCGCCGACCACGCTCTCGCTGTTCCATTCCGTCTCCGCCAACAACGGTGTCGGCATTCAAGCGGACGGAGCAGGCGCGAAGCTACGTGCCGCGCAATCGATGGTGACCGGGAATGCAACCAACGGCTGGATCGCCTCCGGCGGCGGTCTCTTGCAGAGCTACGGCGACAACTACATCGACGGCAACGGGTCCAATACTGGCGTCCTGACCGGCGTCACCAAGCAATAGCGCCCGGCGGCCGGGCCGACGCAGGCATGACGTCGCTCCGTCTTGCCTTCCCGGTCCGGCTCCGCGCCAAAATCGGTCCGGCTGAAGATGCAAGAGTGCCGCGCCGGGCGGCCGACGGCGCTCGTGCGCGAGCATGCCGCCCGGTCGGGCTAGCGCATCACAGGCAGGTTCTTGACGAAGCGCAACTCGCTCCATTTCGCCCGCACCTGGTCGGCGTATTCGGGCTCGATCATGTTCGGGATCGGGAACGCGTCCTTCCAGGCATAGGGCCGCACCGCATACATGATGATGCGGCTGTTGGTGATGTCGCCCGACTCGCGCTTCTGCGGGCTGAGCACCGGGTCGATATGGCCGGTCCAGGCGCCGTCGATGATGTCGGACTGGGTCTTGGGGTCCCAGCGCGTCGCCAGCGCCCACATCACCTCCGCCGTGCTGGTGATGTCGATGTCGTCGTCGACCACGACGGTGATCCGGTTCATGTAGGCGCCGGGCAGGCAGCCGGCCGCGACCAGGCCCGCCATCTTGGCATGGCCGGCGAACTGCTGGTTGATGGCGACCACGTTGATGAAGCGGCTGCCGCCGCCGAACATCTTCCAGACGCCCTTCACCTCCGGCACGCCGGCCGCCTCGAGCGCATCCCAGAGCGCCGCGATGGCGACGAAATTGGTCTGGCGGCCGGGATAGGTCGGCTTCGCCGGCGGATTGCCGGTGATGATCGGATCGTGCCGGTGATAGATCGCCTGGACGCGCAGCACCGGCTCGGGCCGGCTGTCGGAGGCGTAATAGCCCGGCCATTCGCCGAACGGCCCCTCCGGGCGGGAGTCTTCCGACGGCGGCGGCATGAAGCCGTCGTAGACGATCTCGGCGTTGGCCGGGATCGGAAGGCCGCTCACGCGCGCCGGCACGACATCGATCGGACGGCCGATGCGGCCGCCGGCAGTGGAATATTCCGGCTCGTTTTCCTTCGATGCGGCGGACGCTACAACACCCAGGATCGGCGCCTGGCCGACGCTGATCGCGATCGGGCAGGGCTTGCCTTTGGCCCACCACTTGCGGCGGATGACGTCGCCGTGCTTGCCCTCTTCGATGAAGACGGACAGCGTCTTTTCGTCCGCGACGCTGACCCGATAGGTGCCGAGGTTGACCCAGTCGCTATCAGGGTCCTTGACGATCACCACGCATTCGGTGCCGACGTAGTTGCCGCCGTCGCCGCCATGCCATTTCGGCGTCGGCAGCTTATTGACGTTGACGGCGTCGCCTTCGATCACGTTCTCGTAGACCGGCCCGGTATTCACCAGCCGCGGCGGGATCGGCTGGCTCTTCTCTTTCGGACGGCTGCGATAGGCTTTGACCGCGTTGAGGTCGAGATCGCCAACCACGAAACGCGCGACGCGCACGTTGCACAAGATGCGGTGACTCGGATCGCAGCCCTTCATGTTCTCGAACAGCATCACCGGCGGATACAGATGCTCGTGGCTCAGCTCGAACAGCGCGCCAATCTCGAGATTCGGATCGGCGCCTTTGACGCGCTTAAATTCACCGGCGGCTTCGGCGCGTTCGAGGAAGACGCGCAAGTCTCCCATCGCGGCGGTGTCATAGTCCTTGTTTTGCTTCGTTACGTCCAGCATTGAACTCCCTACCTCGATTTTTTTGTTCTGCGCGAAGCGCGGCAGCTTATTCCTTTTCGCCGCTCTTTTCGCCGCCGGGTTCCTTGACCGTGTTGAAATCCTTGACCTTATGCACAATATGCGCGGGCGTCGCAATCAATACGGCGACGAACTTCGACACATCTTCACCCGTGTGCGCAACGACATCCATCTGC
>JAXDOD010000066.1:0-26035 GCA_034669045.1 Alphaproteobacteria bacterium | reverse complement strand
GCCACTTCACCACCGGCGGCAGCGAGGACAGGATCGAGTCCACGTTGCCGCCGGTGCGCAGCCCGAAGATGGTGCCGCGGTCGTAGAGCAGGTTGAACTCGACATAGCGGCCGCGGCGCACGAGCTGCTCCTCGCGCTCGGCCTTGCTCCAGGACGTTGCGAAGTTGCGGCGCACCAGCTCGGGATAGATCTTGAGAAACGCGCGGCCGACGTCTTGTGTGAAGGCGCGGTCGGCCTCCCAGTCGCCGCTGTCGAGATAGTCGTAGAAGATGCCGCCGATGCCGCGCATCTCCTTGCGATGCTTCAGGTAGAAATACTCCTCGCACCACGCCTTGTATTTCTCATAGGGCGCGACGGCGCCGTGCGCATCGCAGGCCGCTTTCATCGCGGCATGGAAGGCGCGGGTGTCGGGGTCCTGCTGCGTGCGGCGCCGGTCGAGCACGGGCGTGAGGTCGGCGCCGCCGCCGAACCAGGCCTTGGTCGTCACCACGAAGCGCGTATTCATGTGCACCGCGGGCACGTGCGGGTTGTGCAGGTGCGCGATCAGCGAGATGCCGGAAGCCCAGAAGCGCGGGTCCTCGGCGGCGCCTGGGATGTCCTTGCGGAATTCGGGCGCGAACTCGCCGAAGACGGTGGAGACGTGGACGCCGACCTTCTCGAACACGCGCCCCTTGAGCATCGACATGACCCCGCCGCCGCCCGGGCTGCCGCTGTGGTCGCTGCGCTGCCAGGGGGTGCGGGCAAATCGTCCGGCCGCGCGGTCGCCGAGCGGCGCGGCGGCCGGCAATTCATCCTCCAGCACCTCGAAGGCCGCGCAGATGTCGTCGCGCAGCTTTTCGAACCAGGCGCGCGCGCGCGCCCTGCGGGCTTCGATCGGTCCGGCGTCCATGGTGCCTCCGCCGCCTCCTTAGGCCACCGCCGCCCCCACGTCACCACGGTCCTTGAGGAATGGCGGCGGCGCTCCGGCGCGTCAGCCGCGCGGCGACGGCTCCGGCCCGACATAACTGCAGGCCTCGTTGCAGCTATCCCGGTAGACGGTGACGCGTGCGACCGGTCCCGCGCCCTGCACGCGCTCCCAGATGAAGCGCGCCAGCATCTCCAGCGTCGGCGGTCCGAGCGAATTGATCTGGTTGAGGAACTTGTGGTCGAGCTGGCTCCGGATGCCGGCCAGTTGCGCTTCCAGCAGCCCGGTATCGACGATCATGCCGGTTGCCGGATCGGGCGTGCCGCGGATCGCCACCTCGGCCCGGTAGGAGTGGCCGTGGATGTCTTCGCTGGCGGCTCCCAGAGTCGTGCCGGCGATCGCATGCGCGGCTTCGAAACGGAACGATTTCGTCAGTTCCCACATCAGCGGATTCCCAGCGTCTTGTGTGTCTGCAGGCTCAGCCGCCATTGCGGGTGGCGCAGGCAATAGGCGATGGCGCGCGCGGTGTTGTCGGCGACCGCAGGCCCGTCCATGGGCTGCAGCGAGAAGCGCTCGAACCTGAGATGCGCGAAGGCCTCGGGCGGAGCGCTCGCCTGCGGATAGACCAGTTTGAGCTCATGGCCGGCCCGCACCTTGAGCTCGGCTCCCGCCTTCGGCGAGACGCAGATCCAGTCGAGTCCGGCCGGCGGCTCGACCGTGCCGTTGGTCTCCACCGCCACCACGAACCCGTGCGCGTGCAGGGCATCGAGCAGCCCGGTGTCGGCCTGCAGCAACGGCTCGCCGCCGGTGAGCACGACGAACCGATGCGCGGGGCCGGCGCCCCACTCGTCCGCGACGGCGTCGGCGAGCGCCTGCGCGGTCGCATAGGAGCCGCCGCGCGTGCCGTCGGTGCCGACGAAGTCGGTGTCGCAGAATTGACAGGTGGCATTCGCCCGGTCGGCTTCCCGGCCGGACCATAGGTTGCAGCCGGCGAAACGGCAGAACACCGCCGGGCGTCCGGCTTGGGCGCCTTCACCCTGCAGGGTCAGAAATATCTCTTTCACCGCATAGGCCAAGGTCGTCTCCTCGGTCCCTTATGTGGACAGACTTTTCGCGGCGCTCAAGACGGCGGCCCGCCCGGGAATCCGTCCGTCTGCCGCAACGCTTCCCCGACCGCCATGGCCGTGGTCATCGCCACATTGAGCGAGCGCAAGCCCGCTCGCATCGGGATGACGAGCCGCGCATCGGCGGCCGCGTGCACCGCCGCCGGGACGCCCGCGGATTCGCGGCCGAACAGAAGGATATCGTCACCCCTGAAGACATGCGCCAGATAGCAGGTATTGGCCTGCGTGGTGAAGAGGATCAGCCTGCCTCCGGCGTCCCGCCGCCAGGCTTCGAACGCGTCCCATGTGTCGTGGCGCAGGATCGCGACCTGGTCGAGGTAGTCCATGCCGGCGCGGCGGAAGGCGCGGTCGGAGGTCGGGAATCCGGCCGGCTCGATGATATGCGCCTCGACGCCGAGACAGGCCGCGAGGCGGAGAATCGTCCCGGTATTCTGGGCGATGTCGGGCTCGTAAAGCGCGATCCGCATGGCCGTGAGCCTAGCTCATTCGGCCGCTCAAGCAGGACTCGAAAACCCAAAGGCCATGGGGTTTTATGTGACTTTCCGCCGTTGTGGCCGCGGCGCACTTGCACTCCCCCGGCAAGGGTGCCAATAAACCCCGCCGGCTTGTGCCGTCCCGCCTTGCAAGGGACCGGCCGCGACCGGTCCGCCCGCCGCCCTCCGGGATGCCTATCGTGGCGTTTCGATGGTGCTCCCCGCGCGGGCAGGCCGTCCCTCGACAAGGGAGAGGATTTGACCGTGACAACGATGTCTTCGGCCGAGCCGACGCGCCGCGATTTTCTCTACATCGCGACCGCATCCATGGCGGCGGTCGGCGCTGCCGCATCCCTGGTGCCGCTGGTGGCGCAGATGAATCCCGACGCCTCGACGATCGCCGCCGGCGCGCCGATCGACGTCGATATCGCGCCGATCGCCGAGGGTCAGGTGATCAAGGTGTTCTGGCGCGGCAAGCCGATCTTCATCAATCACCGGACCAAGAAAGAGATCGATGAGGCGCGCGCGGTGAACGTCGCGAGCCTTCCGGATCCCGAGGCCGACGACAAGCGCGTCAAAGCCGGTCACGAGCAGTGGCAGGTCCTGATCGGCATCTGCACCCATCTGGGCTGCATCCCGATCGCCCACCAGGGCGACTACGACGGGTACTTCTGCCCCTGCCACGGCTCGCAATACGACAGCTCCGGCCGCATCCGCCGCGGGCCGGCTCCGAAAAATCTCGCCCTGCCGCCCTACGAATTCGTCTCCGACACCAAGATTCGGATCGGCGAAACCCAGTCGGCCCACGCCTAAGGTTGCAACATGAGCGGACATTCGACCTACCAGCCGCAGAATCCATTCATGCGGTGGCTCGAGCGGCGGCTGCCGATCGGCGGGCTGATCCATTCCTCGTTCGTCGCCTATCCGACGCCGCGCAACCTGAACTACTGGTGGACCTTCGGCGGCATTCTCACGGTCATGCTCGGCGTGCAGATCGTCACCGGCATCGTGCTCGCCATGCACTATACGCCGCATGTCGACCACGCCTTCAATTCGGTCGAGCAGATCATGCGCGACGTGAATTTTGGCTGGCTGCTGCGCTACCTGCATTCCAACGGCGCCTCGATGTTCTTTCTCGCCGGCTATGTCCACATGCTGCGCAGCATGTATTACGGCTCCTACAAGGAGCCGCGCGAGGTCTTGTGGATCCTCGGCGTGATCCTGCTGCTGCTCATGATCATGACCGGGTTCATGGGCTACGTGCTGCCCTGGGGCCAGATGAGCTTCTGGGCCGCGACCGTGATCACCAACCTGTTCTCGGCGATCCCGGGCGTCGGCGAATCGATCGTCACCTGGCTGTGGGGCGGCTACGCGGTCGGCAACCCGACGCTCAACCGTTTCTATTCGCTGCACTACCTGCTGCCGTTCGTGATCGTCGGCGTGGTCGTGCTGCACGTCTGGGCGCTGCATGTGGTCGGGCAGAACAATCCGACCGGCATCGAGCCGCAGTCCGAGAAGGACACGGTGGCCTTCACGCCCTACGCCACCATCAAGGACGCGTTCATCCTGTCCGTGTTCCTGATCCTGTTCGCCTGGTTCGTGTTCTACATCCCGAACTACCTCGGACATTCCGACAACTACATTCCGGCCAATCCGGCCGTGACGCCGACCCATATCGTGCCGGAATGGTATTACCTGCCGTTCTACGCGATCCTGCGCGCGATCCCGAACAAGCTCGGCGGCGTGCTGGCGCTCGGCGCTTCGATCCTGATCCTCTGCTTCCTGCCGTGGCTCGACACCTCGAGCGTGCGCTCGGCGCGCTACCGTCCGCTGTACCGGCAGTTCTTCTGGGTGTTCGTGGCGGTCTGCATCGGGCTCGGCTGGCTCGGCTCCAAGCCCGCCGAAGGCGTCTACGTGATCGCCGCCCGCGTGCTGACGGCCTGCTACTTCATCCACTTCCTGATCATCCTTCCGCTGCTCGGCCTGGTCGAGACGCCGCAGCCGTTGCCGAGGTCGATCTCGGAAGACGTGCTCAAGCGCAAGGGCACGATCGCGACGCTCCTGCTCGCGCTCGGCCTCGTGAGCCTGCTCGCGACCTCGTCGCCCGGCGTGGCGGCCGAAGCCGATACCCCGCCGAAGAACCGATGGTCGTTCGCGGGACCGGTCGGGACATTCGACCGCGCCCAGCTCCAGCGCGGCTTCAAGGTCTATCGCGAGGTCTGCCAGACCTGTCATGGCCTGACGCTGCTGTCGTTCCGCAATCTCGCCGAGCCGGGCGGCCCCGGCTTCACGCCGGCGCAGGTCGAGGTGATCGCCGCCGAGTACAAGGTGCAGGACGGCGTCGACGACCAGGGCAAGCCGATCGAGCGCGCGGCGCGGCCGGCCGATCATTTTCCGCCGGCGGCCATCAAGTTTCCGAGCGGCACGCCGCCCGACCTGTCGGTGATCGCCAAGGCGCGCGGCTACGAGCGCGGCTTCCCGCTGTTCCTGGTCGACATGTTCACGCAGTACCAGGAGCACGGCGCCGACTATCTGGTGGCGCTGCTCAAGGGCTACGAGAACCCGCCGCAGGGTTTCGTGGTGCCGCCGGGGACGTTCTACAACAAGTATTTTCCCGGCCACACCCTGGCGATGCCGCCGCCGCTGTCGGATGGACGCGTGACCTACACCGACGGTGCGCCCGCGACGCTCGACCAGCACGCCAAGGACATCACCGCCTTCCTGGCCTGGGCGTCCGAGACGCATCTCGAGGCGCGCAAGCGCATCGGCCTGCAGGTGATGATCTTCCTGATCGTGTTCGCTGGCCTGCTCTACTTCACCAAGAAGAAGGTGTGGTCCACCGTGAACGGACACGCCTGACCTCACTCAAGAAGATTCTTGCGCAATGTCGATGCATCTATCGACATCGTTTCCTTGATCAGGGCCCTAGTGTGGTCCGTCCGTTTTCGGGCTAAGCAACCCCTTTGTCTACAACCCCTCGTTGTCATCCCTTGAAGTTGTGCTAACTTGGCCAAAGCCGCCAGACGGCTGGGGCGGAAGCAGCGACGGCCGTGTTGTTGGCTGCTGCTGCGTGCCACACAGGGAGGAGGCCATGGCAAAGATGAAGAGCAAACGATCAGGTCCCGTGCGGCTTTGTGCCGTTGAGTCAGTGGCTGCGGCTGGTCATGCCGCCGCACCGGATATCAGTCATCTCAACACGTGCATCGAGGACGCCCGTCAGGCCGCCTTGGACGGGGACCCCGGTCCCGCCGATCCGACGGATTTCGATCAGCTTCGTGGCCGGCTTGAAACCGCGCGCGGCAAGTTCCCGCCGCTGTATCGAGCGGAGTTCGTCGAGCCCTATATCGCAAAATTGAATGAGCTCGGGCCGGCGCAATTCGCGCAAATCTTGATCGGAGACCCGCGCCGCGAGAGCACCGCCGGGTTGATGCTGGATATGGCCCACGCCATCCTGCAACGCAGCGACCGCTTTCAAATCCGCGCGAGTAATGCCTTCCAGGAAGTCGTCGGCGATCTTTATGACGGCTTTCTCAGCGCGGAAGACCGCCAGGGTGTGAACCAGCCGGACAATGCAACGACCCCGCCGCTGGTCAAGTGGGGCAATCCGGATTCCGGCCCTTACACTTGGCCGGTCGATGCCACGACGTCGTTCGGAGCGCGCGCTGCCGTGGTGAACATGCCCCCGTCAAACGCCCGCAAGGGCCTGCTGGCTTGGTCGGCGCTTGGTCACGAAACGGGCGGCCACGACATTCTGCACGCCGACGATGGCTTGCAGGATCAGCTTGCCGCAAATATCGCGACGAACTTGTCGAGCCTGGGCGGGCCGCTCGCCGACTACTGGTCGCTGCGCATCGACGAAACTGCGTCCGATGTCATGGGCATTCTGAATATGGGACCGGCGGCAGGCATCGGCCTGATCGGTTACTTTCGCGGACTCAACAAGGCGTTCTCCGGCAGTGCCGTGCTGCGCAACAGCGGTCCGGCGAACGATCCTCATCCGGCGGACATCGTACGGGGTTATCTCGCAGCCGAGGTCGTCGCCCTGCTTCCGTTCAGTCAGAGCGCGGCCTGGAGCAAGGTCATTGCGAGCGAAACCGACAAGGACGTGACGACCATCGTCCTGGCGGGCAAAAAGATCACCCCGGCGGTCGCACGCGAGTCGGCGAAACGGGTGGCGACGGCGATCGCGACGACCAAGGTGGAGAGTCTCGAAAATCATGCGCTCGCCGACATCCAGACCTGGCGGGACAGTGACGAGAAAAAGGTGGCAGACGTCCGTGTCGCCCTCACCACCGCGGGCGAGCTTCCCGAGCAGGGCCCTTCGCGGATTTTTGCGACCCACATCGTCGCCGCGGCAGTCATCGAAGGGCTTGCGAACGGGGCCGACCTTGCCGTCGTGTTCGAGCGAATGGTGGATATTTTGGCCAAGTTGCATGCGAAGAACCCGGTCTGGGGTCCATTGTTTGTCCGACATCCGGGCAACATCCGGCGCGATCTGGCCTATGTGCCGCATCGCCGAGTCGTGGTCGAGGAATAGGCGCGCCAAGCGATAGAACGCGGCGGGGATATCACCCGGAGCAACGGGACTGCGATAGCGTCCGCCTGGGCCATTGCACCGCGTCTTGTTCGGCGGCGTCAACGGAAGCGGGTGTGCAATGGCCGGCATCGAGGTCATTTTCTTCGACATTGGCCAGACATTGGCTGCCGCACACTTGAATGCCGCGGGCCGATTGGATTCGCTCGAGCCGCTGCCCGGAGTTCTCGATGTCCTTGGTCGACTTCGTGACGCGGGGTACCGGCTGGGCATCATCTCCAATACCGGAGAGGAAACGTCTGAGATCATGCGGCATGCCCTGACGAATGCCGGTCTCTATCCCTTCTTTGCCTCTGAGTCGCGATTGCTGATTTACAGCTCCGAGGTTCATATGACCAAGAACTCTCCAGATATATTCCGCTTGGCGTGCAAGAGGGCCGGCCGCGACCTTCAACCCCAACGTTGTTTGTTCGTCGGGGAGGACGAGAGCGAACGCAAGTTTGCTTCCAAAGCGGGTCTTCAGGTGGCCGCAACACCAAGCGACGCGGCGCAGGAATTGGACCAACATTGATAACGCTCGACTGAAGCGACCGTGCCGCCGACATGCGCGGCAGCCGCATCCTTGGAATTTCACGAACGAACTGTTTATGACGGTGCATATGGGATGGAATTCACTTGTTGTTCGTGCTTGCTAAAGCGACTACCTCAGGCGGCGGGATTGCAATGCATGACCAAATCCGTGCTCGGCATTATCGGCGGCTCCGGCATCTACGACCTGCCGGGGCTCGAGAACGTGCGCGACGAGCATATCTGGAGTCCGTGGGGCGAGCCGTCGGCGCCGCTGCGCATCGGCGAGCTCGCGGGCCTGCCGGTGGTGTTCCTCTCCCGCCACGACAAGGGCCACCGGCTGTCGCCCTCCGACATCAATTACCGCGCCAATATCGACATGCTCAAGCGCGCGGGCGTCACCGACCTGGTCTCGCTCTCCGCCTGCGGCTCGTTCAAGGAGGAGCTGGCGCCCGGCACCTTCGTGCTGATCGACCAGTTCATCGACCGCACCCACAAGCGCGAGAGCTCGTTCTTCGGCCGGGGCTGCGTGGCGCATGTCTCGATGGCGCATCCGGTGTCGCCGCGGCTGCGCATCCACCTGGCCGCCGCCGCGGCGGCGGAGGGCATCGGGGTGGTGCGCGACGGCACCTATGTGTGCATGGAAGGGCCGCAGTTCTCCACGCTGGCCGAGAGCCTCACCTACAAGCAGCTCGGCTACTCGGTGATCGGCATGACGAACATGCCGGAGGCGAAGCTCGCGCGCGAGGCGGAGATTTGCTACGCCACCGTCGCCATGGTCACCGATTACGACTGCTGGCATCCCGACCACGACGCCGTGACCGTGCAGGACATCATCACGGTGCTCGGCGCCAATGCCGACAAGGCCAAGCAACTGGTCGCGCGCCTGGCCCAGGATTTCCCGCGCGAGCACGAGCCGTGCCCGATCGGCTCCGACCGCGCGCTCGACACCGCCCTGATCACCGCGCCGGAGGCGCGCGATCCGGCGTTGCTGGCCAAGCTCGAGGCGGTGGCGGGGAGGGTGCTGCGCGCAAGGACGTAGCCGGCGAATTCTGGCGGCGGTCTCCCGCCGGACCGAAGACGGCCGTCACATCGCGAGTTGGCGCATGATGGATTCGAACGTCCCGGCGCCACCCAGCATCCTCGACACGCTGTGGAGGATCACCAGAAACAGCGCGACGATCATGCTCAGGATGAGCGCCGCCACGGTCGTGGCCAGCGCCGCCTTGACGATGAAGAACACCAAGCGAAAAAACGGGATGCGCAGGTCGACGATGACGATGCGCGTGTCCGATCCGTTCATGGGCGGAGCCTCCGGTTGCGCGTTGCCGCATGGTTCGCCAGAGTGAGCGCGCCGGCAGGCCTCGCCTCTCCGTTTTCCAGGGAATCTCCATGGACATCCAGTTCGAGCACGATCTCAAGGCCTCGATCCGCACCATCCCGGACTATCCCAAACCCGGCATCATGTTCCGCGACATTACCACGCTGCTGGGCGACGCCCGCGCGTTCCGCCGCGCCGTCGACGAACTGGTGCAGCCATGGGCGGGCGGCAAGATCGACAAGGTCGCCGGCATCGAGGCGCGCGGCTTCATCCTTGGCGGCGCGGTCGCGCACCAGGTCTCGGCCGGCTTCGTGCCGATCCGCAAGAAGGGCAAGCTGCCCTACAAGCGCGTCACGATCGGCTACTCGCTCGAATACGGCATCGACGAGATGGAGATGCACGAGGACGCCGTGGAGAAGGGCGAGCGCGTGATCCTGATCGACGACCTGATCGCCACCGGCGGCACCGCCGAGGGCGCGGTGAAGCTGCTGCGCCAGTTGGGCGCGAACGTGCTCGCCGCCTGCTTCATCATCGACCTGCCCGAGCTCGGCGGCGCCGACAAGCTGCGCAAGCTCGACGTGCCGGTGCGGACGCTGGTGTCGTTCGAAGGGCATTGAGGCGTCTTCACCCTCGCTCGCGAAGCGCGCAGAGGGACATGGATTTGCAGTCACTTCAGCGACGCCCGCAGCTTCTCCAACAGCATGCGCAGCTCGAGCTCGCGGAATTCGAGAAACGCGCGCTTGGTCCATGAGCGCAGCTCGAAGGCGTGGCCGATCGGGATTTCCATCGGCAGCCGGCCGTGGAAATCGGCAAAGGTGGCGGTCGACCGGTCCGCGTGCGACCTCAGGACGGGGGCGAGGATCGGAATCTGCAGCGGCACGGCGGCGGCGCGCCCGAACGGATACTGCTCGCGGAGCTTGCGTCCCTTCAGGATCGCCTCGTTGAACACCGGCACCAGGATCGTGTGCGGGAACCGCTGCAGCAACTTGCCATAGGACTTGATCGAGGCCGGGTGCGCATCGGCGGGGAACAGGATCACCAGTTCAAGCGCGCGCCGGCGCGCCTCGTCCACGAACACGATCTCCTCGACCAGGGTGAAGAAGCGCTCGAACGAGCTATGCCCGAGGTCCACGACCTTGGCGATGCCGTCTGGCGCGATCAGGCGGTCGAACAGCGCCATCTGGGCTTCGGTGCCGTCGAGGGTCGACCGGGTGGTCAGCCCGGGCCGGAAGTCGGCGAGCGCCGTCGCGTCGGGATTGAGATCGAAGGCCTCGACCGTGCCGCCGTCGAGCTGCAGGAAGTCGGTCACGAGCCGCGCCAGGAAGGTCTTGCCGATCTGCGGGCGCGGCGACGCAACGATATAGACCGGCGTCCACGCCTTCGCGCCCGGCGCGAGCGCCGGCACCACCGGCGCGTCGTCGCGAACGCTCGCCAACACCCGCCGGCTGTCTCTCATTGGCACGATGCGCCCGCCCCGGATTTCAATCCAATCGACTTGCGCCAATTCTGCCGCTCATGCCCGCGAGCGGGCACCCAGAGTCTCGGCATTCCAGATATCTGGGTCCCCGCTTGGCGCGGGGACGAGCGGGGTGGCACTGCTCAAGTCTACTGAATTCGACTCTTCGCCCGAGCCCGGTATACGCGAAGGCGCAGCGACGCCGGCTTCGGATCGGCGCGAGAACCGCCGCGTGCGTTACGCCCGGACCTGCGCCCGCGGAGCCACCTCGGCCTGCGGACGCGCCGCCACGATGTCGGTCAGCTTGATGCGGTCGTACTCCGCCCAGACATTGCCGAGCCAGTGCCGCACGTAGCCGCGCAGCACGAAGGAATAAGACGTCGGCTCGCCGCTCAGCTTCTTGTTGGCGATGAACGAGAGATAGGGCACCGAGGCGAGATCGACCTGCTCGCAGGCCATCTCGTTGAGCTTGGGGATCGTGATCTCGACCGCATCCTTGAGCTTCTTGAAATAGGACGCGTGGGTGTCCTCGTCCCATTGGAAGTAGTGCGTGTTGTTGATGAAGTTCTTCACCAGGAAGTATTTCTGCTCGCCCAGATAGGTGGCGGTGTCCGCGATCTCGTCGAGCGAAGCGATCGAGGGTCCCAGGATGTGGAACACCGCGAAGGTGATCTGGCCTTTCTTGGCCGCCTCGATGAAGCCGATGTCGCGCAACGCGCGCAGTGTCGGCGACAACAGGCCGGCGCGCACGTCGATCACGGTCACCGCCGAGTCGGTCGAACTGAGCGTGTCGAACACCTTCATCTGGTCGGGGACGTGGGTCACGTCGACCACGTCGGTGATCTCCGGGAAGAAGCGCTTGAGCGTTCCCTTCGGCGCCTCGGTATCGAAGGCGCGGGTCGGCACTTGGTGGGCCGTGAAGTAGTCGAGCAGCGTGCGCGACACCGTCGTCTTGCCGACGCCGCCCTTGTCGGCGCCTACGAGAATCACTGCTGGCTTCGCCATGGCATGCCCCTGCGAATCACTTGTGCCGTTGGATGGACCCGACCCTTCGCCAGAAGCATGACAGAACGGCGGCAGGAATCACATAATTCTCGCCGGCGCGCGGGCTGGTTCTGCACACCAATCCACAACCCGGCGCGTGACCGTCGCGCCCGCGCCGCGGTGGACAAACTGTGGAAAAAGCAGGCGCCAAGCCGCGCCGCAGCGTGCGGCTAGCGGCCGGCTTTCGGGCCCCAGGGTCCGCCTTGCCCCGGCGCTGAACCGCCGAGCTCGATCGGCGGCTGCGAGGGCAGAAACGGTTTGGCGCCCATCGCCGGCGCCGGGCTGCCGACCGGCGGGGTGGGAGAAAGCGGGTCCGTGTTGTCGTGCGTGTCGGCGTGCGGCTGCGCGTCGGGCTCCGGAAGGGCGAGCGGGCCGGGATCGCGTCCGCCGGCGAATTTCACGATCGCCGCCACGCGCGCATCGATCGCCGGGTGGGTGGCGAACAGGTCGGCGAAGCCCGAGCGCGGATTGTCGACGCACATTTCCATGACCGCCGAGGTGGCGCCCTCGAGCTCGCCGCGCCCCTCGATCTTGCGCAGCGCGGTGATCATGGCGTCGGGGTTCTTCGTGAGCTCGACCGAGCCGGCGTCGGCGAGGTATTCGCGCTGCCGCGACAGCGCGAAGCGGATCACGATCGAAAGCAGCCAGGCGAGCGCGATCAGCCCCACCGCGATCACGATCGCCGCCGCGGCGCCGCCTTTGCCGCGGTCGCCGCCGCCGCTGTTGCGGGAGCTGCGCATGTTGAGGCCGCCCTGGAACAGGAGGCGGAACACCAGTTCGGCGAAGAACGAGATCACGCCCGCCATGATCACGGCGATCACCAGCATGCGCACGTCGCCGTTGCGGATGTGGGTCAGCTCGTGGCCGAGCACCGCCTCGACCTCGCGGTCGTCGAGCCGGCGGAGCAGCCCGGTGGTGACCGTGATCGAATACTGCTTTTCGTTGAGGCCGGTGGCGAAGGCATTGAGCGCGTCGGAGTCCATCACCTTGAGCTTCGGCATGGTGATGCCGCGGGAGATGCATAAGTTCTCGAGCAGGTTGTAGAGCCGCGGCTGCTCCTGCCGCGTCACGTCGTGGCCGCCGGTGACGGCGTCGATCATCGACTGGTGGAATTTGTAGGCGATGACGATCCAGATCGCGGTGCCGAGCGTGACCCACGGCAGCGCCATGAGGAAGTTGCGCATCGCCGCCCGCAGCAGGAAACCGAGCCTCCCATCCCCGCCGATCACGACCTCGGCGACCAGCGCGCCCGCATAGGTCAACAGGTAGACCAGGAGGAACAGGCCGATCAGCAGGAAGACCGAGCGGCGCCTGTTCGACTGGATGTGGCTGTAGAGACCGTAGGCCATGATCTCTCCGTCGTCATTCCGGGACGGCCGAAGGGCCGGGCCCGGAATCCATAATCACGGCTGGCGGTTATGGATTCCGGGCTCGCCGCTTCGCGGCGTCCCGGAATGACGCCGCGAAATTACAAGCATGACAGAAGCTAGAACTTCACCTGGGGCGCCTGGTCGAGCTGCGCGCGCTGCTCGACCCCCACGTCGAAGAATTCCTTCTGGGAGAACCCCAGCGTGCCGGCGAGCAGCACCGCGGGAAACTGCTGGATGCCGGTGTTGTATTCCTGGACCGCGTTGTTGAAGAACCGGCGCGAGGCGGCAAGCTTGTTCTCGATGTCGGACAGCTCGCTCTGGAGCTGCTGGAAATTCTGGTTGGCCTTGAGGTCGGGATAGGCTTCGCTCAACGCGAAGAGCTGCCGCAAGGTGCCGCTGAGCATGTTCTCGGCGGCAGCCGTGGCCGCCACCCCGCCGGCGGGAGCCTGGATGGCGGCGTTGCGGGCCTTGATCACCGCCTCGAGCGTGTTGCGCTCGTGGCCGGCATAGCCCTTCACGGTCTCGACCAGGTTGGGGATGAGGTCGTGCCGCTGCTTCATCTGCACGTCGATGTCGGCATAGGCCTGGTTGACGCGCTGCCGCATCGCGACCAGCCCGTTGTAGACCAAGACGATCCAGACAACGAAAACCGCGATAACGCCGAGAACGATCCACGTCGAGGACATGAGGGGCTCCTTGAGGCTGCGCGGGGCTCCTGAGACGAGCAGCGCCGCCACAATAGCGCAAATTACGGCGGCCGTAGGGGCAATTTGGCCGCATTGCCGGCGGCACGAACATCGCGCCGAGCCATTGGCGGGTGCGTGCGACTTGGCGTGTCAGCGACCGTCTCCGTCATGGCCTTCGCGGCGCTTGCCAATGGGTCCATATGACCCTAAATTCGGTATCAAATGGAAAGGACCCGCCATGACGGTGCATGAGCGCTCGCTCGCGGCATTGCTGGGATTGAAACCGAAAAAGACGCAAGGACCGTTCGCGCTGGCGGACGAGGTCAGCAGGGGATTGTCGGTGGAGGCGGTCGATCGCGTCTGCGACAAGATCGCGCCCGACGACGCGGGCCTGCGGCACCGGATCATTCCTAAGGCGACGCTCGCGCGACGGCGGCGCGCGCCGGGGCGCCGGCTCACCCGCGACGAAAGCGATCGTGTGGCGCGGCTCGCCCGCATCTGGGAACTGGCGATGGATGTGTGGAAGTCGGAGGACGCCGCGCGGCGGTTTCTTGGCTTGCCGCACCCGTTGCTGCGCAATCGCGCCCCGCGCGAGTTCGCCATCGAGAGCGAACTGGGTGCCCGCGCTGTCGAAGACCTGCTCGGCGGCCTCAAATACGGAACCGCAGTGTGAGCGAGCGCCCGCAGCGGCTCGATCGCACCCTCGTGTGCTTTCGCATCGGTGATCCGCAGGGCGAGTTTCCGATCTGGGATGCGCGGGGCTCGGCGTTATCTCCCGGGCGCTGGAATACCGCGGCCGCGCCCGTCATCTACGCCGGCGAGCATTATTCGACCGCGATGCTGGAGAAACTTGCGCGAGGGCGCGGGCAGATGCCGCCCAACCAGCACTACATCAGCATCACCGTTCCGAAGGGAACCACCTTCGAGGTCGTGACGAAGGATCATCTGCCCGGCTGGGACACGCTTGGTCCGAACGTTTCCCGCGAGTTTGGCGCGCAGTGGGCAAGAGACGAACGCTCGGCCATCCTGCTGGTGCCGAGCTACGTTGCGCGCATCGAGCGCAACGTCGTGATCAACCCCGCGCACGCGGATGCGGCCGGCATCGAGACCAGCTTGCCGGAGCCGGTGTGGTGGGACGAGCGGCTGTTCGGATAGGCCGTCGCTAGCCCGCCTCGCGCAGCTTCACCGCGCCTTCGAGATCGACCGACACGAGCTGCGAGACGCCGCGCTCGGCCATGGTGACGCCGAACAGGCGGTTCATCCGCGCCATGGTGATCGGGTTGTGGGTGATGATGACGAAGCGCGTGTCGGTGGACTTCGTCATCTCGTCGAGCAGGTCGCAGAAGCGCTCGATGTTGTGGTCGTCGAGCGGGGCGTCGACCTCGTCCAGCACGCAGATCGGCGCCGGGTTGGTCAGGAACACCGCGAAGATCAAAGCGAGCGCGGTCAGCGCCTGCTCTCCGCCGGAGAGCAGCGACAGCGTCGCCGGCTTCTTGCCGGGCGGCTTCGCCACGATCTCGAGGCCGGCTTCGAGCGGGTCTTCCGCCTCGATGAGCTGCAGCTCCGCGGTGCCACCGCCGAACAGTTCCGTGAACAGGTGCTGGAAGTGGCCGTTGACCACTTCGAACGAGGCCAGAAGCCGCTCGCGCGCCTCGCGGTTGAGGCTTTGAATGCCCTGGCGCAGGCGCTTGATGGCCTCGACCAGGTCGTCGCGCTCCTTGACCAGGTTGTCGTGCTGGCTCTCGACCTCGCCCAACTCCTCTTCGGCGCGCAGGTTGACGGCGCCCAGCCGCTCGCGCTCGCGGCGGATGCGCTCGAGCGTGGCCTCGACCGCGGCCACCTCCGGGAGCGGCGCGCCGGCCTTGAGCTCGGCCAGCTCGGCGACCGCGTCCGGCTCGACTTCCAGCATTTCGCGGATTTCGTGCGCGACATCGTCGAGCCGGCGTTTGCCGCCCTCGAACCGCTCCTGCGCGCGCGCGGCCTCTTCGCGGGCGGCGCCCATGGCTTCGAGCGCCGCGCGGGCGTCGCGGTCGGCCTCGGCGAGGGCGTTCTCGGCTTCGGCCAGCCGGTCGGCGGCGGCCCGGCGCTGCCCTTCCGCGCCCTCGATCCCGCCGATCAGGGCACTGCGCTTCTCGGCGAAGATCGCGGGCGCATCCGCGAGGCTCGCGCGCTCGCTCGTCGTCTCGGTGACGCGCTCGTCAAGCGTGGAGATCTGGGAGGCGGCGCCGTCCTTGCGTCCGCTCCAGGCCACGCGATCGTTGGCGATGGCCGCCAGCCGGCGCGTGGCAAGCTCCTCTTCGCGCGCCAGCGCCTGCGCTTCCGCGCGCACCTCGGCGAGACGGGACCGGTGACCCTCGATGTCGCTGCGCACGGCGGCGAGCTCGGTCTCCACCGTCGCCGCCGGCGCCAGCGCTTCGAGCGCGCGTTCCGCCTCGCCGCGCGCCGTCATGGCCTCGTCGCGACTGGCCGTCAGCCTCGCTTTGGCTTCCACCAGCGCCGAAATCCGCGCCGCGCTCCGACCCGCCTCCCGTTCTGCCGCGCCATGCTGGTCGCGCGCGGCGTCGGCCTCGTGCTGCAGACCGCGCCAGCGCGTGCGCGCGGCGGTTTCGGCCGCGACGGCGGCGGCGACCTCGGCCTCGGCCTCGCGCGCCGCCTTCTGCTTGGTCTCGACCTCGCCGCGCACCGCCTGCAATTCGGCCTCGATATCGGCGAGCCGGTTCTTGCCGGCCAGCCGCCGCGCCGCGCCGGTCGGCGCATTGGCGGCGACTGAGAAGCCGTCCCAGCGCCAGAGGTCGCCCTCGCGCGAGACCAGCCGCTGGCCGGGCCTGAGCAGCTTGGCAAGATGCTCGGCGTCCTTGCGCTCGATGATGCCGATCTGCGCCAGCCGGCGCGCCAGTTCCTTCGGCGCCGTCACGTGCTGGCCGAGCGCCTCGACGCCCTCCGGCAGCGCCGGATCGGCGGGATCGATGTCGGCGCCGGCCCAGCGCATGGGCGCGGACGGATCGACCGGCGCTTCGAGATCGTCGCCGAGCGCGGCCCCGAGCGCGGTCTCATAGCCCTTCGCGACCCTGAGATCGTCCATCACGGCGGGCCACAGATTCTTGGTGTCGACATGGAGCAGCCGCGCCAGCGTCTTGGCCTCGGTGTCGAGACGTCCGGCCCGCCGCTCCGCCTCGGCGAGCGGCTTGCTCGCGAGGTCGAGCGCCTGGCGCGCGGCCGAATGGGCGGCTTCGGCACGCAGCGCCTCCGCCTCTGCCTCCGCCACCGCGGCCTGCGCCTGGTCGACAGCCGTCGCCAGCACCACCAGGTCCGGGCGGCCCTTACCGCTCGCGTCGAGCTGCGCGAGCTCGGTCTCGACGGCGGCGAACTCGCTTTCGAGCCGGGCCAGCCGCTCGCCGTGCGTGCGGGTCTCGCCTTCGAGCTGGTTGCGGCGCGCGGTCAGATCGGCCAGCCTGCCGGTCAGCTCGCCGAAGCTCGTTTCCGCGCAGGTGAGCGCCGCATCGGCGGCCGCGACCCGGTGGTCGACGCCGGTGCGCCGCTCCGCGTTGGCCTTGGCCTCGCCCTCGAGCGCGTCCTGTTCGGCGGCAAGCCGCGCGAGCGCAGCCTCCGCGTCCGCCGCCAGCCGCCGCTCGCGCTCGACGTCGGCTGCGAGCTGCGTCAGTCGCAGGTCGAGCTCGGCCATGCGGTCCTTGGCGCGGGTCTCCTCGCGCTCCAGCGTCTCGCGCGCGATGACGAGCCGCTGCAGCGCCGCGGCGGCCTTGGCCTCCGCCTCGCGCAGGGCCGGCAGCCCGGCGGCGGCGTTGGCCTGCCGCGTCGAGGCTTCCGCCTGCACGCCGGTGCGCTCGGCGACCACGCGGACGGCGACGTCCTTGGCGTGCTCGGCTTCGGCCAGCTCGGCCTTGGCGGCGACCCAGCGCAGATGGAAGAGAGTGGCCTCGGCCTTGCGCACCTGCCCGGCGATGTTGCGGTAGCGGACCGCTTGGCGCGCCTGGGTCTTGAGCGCCGCCATCTGGGCGGCGAGCTGGTTGATGACGTCCTCGAGCCGCAGCAGGTTCTGCTCGGCCGCGCGCAGCCGCAGCTCGGCCTCGTGGCGGCGCGCGTGCAGGCCGGAAATGCCGGCCGCCTCTTCCAGCACGCGCCGGCGCTGCTCGGGCTTGGCCTGGATGATCTCGCCGATGCGGCCCTGATGGACGAGCGCGGGCGAGCGCGAGCCGGTCGAGGCGTCCGCAAACAGAATATGCACGTCGCGGGCGCGCACTTCGCGGCCGTTGATGCGATAGGTCGAGCCCGTGTCGCGCTCGATCCGCCGCGATACGTCGAGCGCTTCGTGGTCGTTGAACTGCGCCGGCGCCTTGCGCGCGCTGTTGTCGATGTGCATCGCGACTTCGGCGTTATTGCGCGCCGGCCGCTGGTTGGTGCCGGCAAAGATCACGTCGTCCATGTCGGCGGCGCGCAGCGACTTGTGCGAGGTCTCGCCCATCACCCAGCGCAAGGCCTCGACCAGGTTCGACTTGCCGCAGCCGTTCGGCCCGACCACGCCGGTCAGGCCCGGCTCGATCAGGAAATCGGTCGGTTCGACGAAGGACTTGAATCCAAGCAGGCGCAGTCGCGTGAGCTTCATTCCGACGCTGTTTCCATGCGGGGGATACCCTGACAGAATCGTACAAGGCTCAGGCCCATGGCGTGGGCCGAGGGGTGCCGCATCGGCCGGAGAATGAATCGCGCAGGGTGATTCCGCAACAAAAAGAAGAGCCGGGGAGGGGTCCGGGCCGCAAAGCATGGGGATGGCGGCGGCGGCCGGCACGCGACCCTGGTGCGGGATCCCGCGAGCGCGGGAAAACCCTTGTCAGCTCTTGAGATAGGGGTCGATCTGCTTGGCCATTTCCTCGATCGTGAGCGTTCCCCGGAAAAGCTTCCCGTTGATGAAGAAGGTCGGGGTCGACTGCACGTTGAACTTCTGGGCCGCGCGCGAGCGCACCTCCTCGATGCCGTCGAGCACGGTCTGGTCCTTGAGGCAGTCATTGAATTGCTGCTCGGACAGGCCGGCCTGCTTGGCGATGGTCTTCAACGGCTCGAGCGGCCGCTGCACCGTCCAGGTTCGCTGCTGCTGGAACAGCGTCTCGACCATGGGGAAGTATTTGTCCTTGCCGGCGCAGCGCGCGAGCATGAAGGCGGCGGCGGCGAGCTGGTCGAGCGGGTATTCGCGGAAGATGAAACGGACCTTGCCGGCGTCGATGTAGCGCTTCTTGAGCTCCGGATAGGCCGTCTCGTGGAAATGGGCGCAATGCGGGCAGGTCATGGAGGCGTATTCGATGATGGTGACCGGCGCCTTCTCCTCGCCGAGCGACATTTCGCCGAGCGGACCGGGCTTCATCAATTCCGCGAGCGGCGGGTCCTGGGCCAGGGCCGGCCCCGCCAGCCAGACGTTCGAGAGGCCGAGCAGGGCGACGCCGCCCAAGGCGAGCGCGCCGGTGCCGATGGCAAATTCGCGACGAGTGAGTTTCACCTGAACACTCCGTGATCTTTCTCGAACCCTGCTGGGCCTGCCTGGCGATGCCGGTCAACCGACCGGCCGGCCGCGGCACGGCAGCCCTGGGACCACAATGTGGCATGGCCGGGCCATCCCGCAAGGGCTTCCGGACACGTCTGCTTGATCGGGGCCTCGGCGCAGCCGCGTCCCCCCGGGCTCGCGGCTCTCGCGCTTCGCGCTCGTTCCGGACACCAGAGCAGCCGTCATCCAGCCTTGATGGCCGCCCCGAGCCGCGCCAGCGCCTGGCGCAGATTATCGTCGGCAATCTCGGTGAGCGTGGCGGCGATGCGCGCCTGCGCCTCAAGGTCCGGCGCGGCCGGTTTCCCGGTTTCGCGTCTGCGCAGCGGCGCCTGCCGCAGCCGCACATCGTCCACCGCGCGCCAGCCGAAGAAGCGGTTCACCCGTTCCAGGATCACGCCCGACAGGTGCTGGATCTCGACCGCCGTCGGCCCCTCGACGCGCAGCACCAGCGTCCCCGGGTCCGGCTGCTCGCCGTCGGCCGGCCGCCGCCACTGGATTTTCTCCGGCTCGGAATAGGTGGCGATCTCCACCCCGACGATCTCCCCCCAGCGCGTGATCAGTTCGGTGGAGGCGAAGCCCTGCTTGGCGAAAGCGTCGTTGAGCGTCTTGCGCAACAGGTCGGCGAGCGGGCGCGCTGGTTGCGATCTGCGGGGCTTGTTCAAGGCGGAGCGCTCTGCCACATCGTTCGGCCATGACGGTAGCAGGGAGCACTGCACGGCGAAAGCGCGCCGCTCCCGGGCGGGACAGCCCGCGGCCGAGCGATTTGCTCGACTGGTACGACCGCCATCGCCGCACGCTGCCCTGGCGGGTGCCGCCGGGCGAGACCTCCGACCCCTACCGGGTGTGGCTCTCCGAGATCATGCTGCAGCAGACTACCGTGAAGGCGGTCGCGCCCTATTTCGTGCGCTTCCTGGCGCACTGGCCGGACGTGCGCGCGCTCGCCGCGGCGCCGCTCGACGACGTGCTCAAGCTGTGGGCCGGGCTCGGCTATTACGCACGCGCGCGCAATCTCCACGCCTGCGCGCAGGCGGTGGTGGCGCGCCACGGCGGACGCTTTCCGGCGAGCGAAGCCGCGCTCGCCGCGCTCCCCGGCATCGGCCGCTATACGGCGGCTGCGGTCGCCGCCATCGCGTTCGAGGCGACGACCGTGCCGGTGGACGGGAATGTGGAGCGCGTGGTGGCGCGGCTCTTTGCCGTCGGGTTGGAATTGCCGGCCGCAAGGCCCGAAATCCACAGGGTGGCGCAGACGCTCGCGTCCCCGCGCCGCGCCGGCGATTTCGCGCAGGCATTGATGGACCTGGGTGCCACCCTCTGCACGCCGAAGCGGCCGGCCTGCGCGCTCTGTCCCTGGACGGCGGCCTGCCTGGCGCGCGCAGGCGGCGAACCGGAGCGCTTTCCGGTCAAGGCGCCAAAGCGCGAAGGCCGGCTTCGCCGCGGCGCCGCCTTCGTGGCGGTGCGCGCCGACGGCCATGTGCTGGTCCGCGCCCGCCCGCCCAAGGGCCTCCTCGGCGGCATGACCGAGGTGCCGACGGGCGAATGGACGCACGATTTCGACGAGGACGGAGCGCTCGCGGCGGCACCGCACCTCGCGGGCGCGGCCTGGCGGCGCATTCCCGGCATCGTCAGCCATGTCTTCACGCACTTCCCGCTCGAGCTTGTCGTCTACCGGGCGCAAGTGCCCGCGCGCGCGGGAGCGCCCGCGGGCGCGCGCTGGGTCGCGCTCGCCGACCTGCCCGGCGAGGCGCTGCCCAACGTCATGCGCAAGGTGGTGGCGCATGCGCTAAAGTAGCGCCGACACGATCGATCAAGGTCGTGCCAAGCCACGGGGAAACGCCATGCAGATCACGCGACGCCACGTGCTCGCCGCCGGCGCGGGCGCCATCACGGCGGCGGGTTCGCCGCGAGCCTTCGCGGCCTGGGAGGAGACCGCGCGCTATCCCGACCCGCGGGTCGAAGTTCTCGATCCGGGCTTCGCGCGCTACCGCGTGAACAATGCCAGCGTCGAGCGGCTTTACACGGGCGCGCGCTGGAGCGAGGGGCCGGTGTGGATGGGCGACTGGCGCTCGCTGCTCTGGAGCGATATCCCCAACAACCGCATCCTGCGCTGGGACGAGGCGAGCGGGCGAGTGAGCGTCTATCGCCAGCCCTCGAACAACGCCAACGGCCATGCGCGCGACCGCCAGGGACGGCTCGTGAGTTGCGAGCATAACGGGCGGCGCATCACCCGCACCGAGCATGACGGCACCATCACGGTGCTGGCCGACAGGTTCGACGGCAAGCCGTTCAATTCCCCGAACGACATCGTGGTTAAGTCCGACGACTCGATCTGGTTCTCCGATCCTGCCGCGGCCAATCCCGACCCCTACGAGGGTCGCGTCGAGACGCCCGAGCTGCCGACCAATGTCTATCGGCTCGATCCCAAAACCGCCCGGGTGACGGTCGCCGCCGGCGACATCAGGCCGAACGGCCTCTGCTTCTCGCCCGACGAGAAGATCCTGTACCTCGCCGACAACAATCCCAGCCCGCGCGTGATCAAGGCCTATGACGTGGTCGACGACAGGCTCGCCAATCCCCGCGTCGTCGTCAGCGGCGAGGGCGCCGGCATCTTCGACGGGTTCCGCTGCGACGTGTTCGGCAATCTGTGGTGCGGCTCGGGCGCGGGCGAGCAGCACGACGGCGTCGCGGTCTACAATCCGCAGGGCAGGAAGATCGCCAAGATCTTGCTGCCCGAGCGCTGCGCCAATGTCTGCTTCGGCGGCGTGCGCAAGAACCGCCTGTTCATGGCGGCGAGCCATTCGATCTATTCGCTCTACGTCAACACGCAGGGCGCAGTCTGAGGGCACCGCAAAAGGAGCAACGCCACCCTTCGAATGTCCACGGGTCGACGAGATCGATGCCGGCCCCGGCAAAGTCGCGCACGTTGCGCGTGACCAGCGTCAGCCGGTGCGCCAGCGCGGTCGCGGCGATCAGGGCGTCCATCGGCGAGCGCGGGTTGGGGACCATCAGTGCCGCACAGGCTTCTGCCACCGCAAGGTCGATCGGAAGAACGCGGTCGGTGAAATTTGCGATCAGGCGATCGACCCAACGATTGAGGGCCAGACCGGCGGCGGTATCTTTGCGTCCTTTTGTGCGCGCGCCTTTGCGCAGCTCCGCGATGACCGCGACACTGGTAAAGCGATCGAGGTGGTAGGTTTCTTCATCCCAAAGCTGCACGCGCGCGTTCGCCTGCGGGCCCTTGCGCGACTCGGAGAGAACATTGGTGTCGAGAAGCAGACTCACGGATCAAAGTCGTTGTCGCGTAGCTGCATCATGATTGGATCGTGGCGGAACCGTTCAATCTCCGCAAAGACCTCGTCGAATTCCGGCCCTGCGATAACCGGATCATAAAGAGCTTCTGCCAGCGTGGGTCCGCGGGGTCGTTCGTGCACGGCGGCGTGCACGACCAATCTCAGCCGCTCGGCGTTATCGCCGTCGCGGCGCAGGGCCGCGGCGAGCTTGCGCACCAGCGCCGCGTCCTTCTCGCGCACGGTCACCTCGACGCGCTTCATGCGGCGCGTGCGCAGGCGCTTGCGATGGGCTTTGACGGCTTTGGTCCGCGCATCCATGATTTCCGGAAATATATCCGGAGATGGAGAGTTGCCAAAACCCCGGCGGCGGCGCTGCCTCAGCCGTTGCGGGGCGCCCGCTCGGGCTGGTCGTCGAAATGCTCCGGCCCCATCGCCCACGGCCACTGGTCGAAACCCGGCGCGTAGGTGCGGTTGCTCTGCTGCGGATTGCGGTTGACCAGTGGCCGCAGGAACATCGGATGGGTGAAGCTGCGCACCTCGTGCTCGATGGTGAACAGCAGGCGTCCGCTGTCGAGATCGACGATGTCGCGGAAACGGTACTGGTACTGGTTGTCCTCGCGGTTGACGAGGTTGCGCGCGCCCAGCCGGCGGTGCGGCCCGGAAAAATCCACCACGTAGATCTGCACGTGATGCTCGTCGAACTCCGGCAGCGGCCGGTCGGTCTCGCGGAACAACAGATGCTGGTCCCTGCCGACCTTCACCGTTGCGACCGTGCCGTCGCCGTTGGTCACGGTGGCCGGCGCGCCGACCATCGCCGGGTAGAAGTCGGCGATGCCCCTGGCGGTCCCGGCCGGCACGTCGAACTCCACATAGGGCATGCCAAGCGTGATGCGCCCGAAGCGCGCGGCGTCCGGCTCGTAGACGCGCACGCGGTTGCCCCAGGGGCAGGTCGCCTCGACGTAATTGTTGTGCTCGCCGAAGCGAAACTTGGTGCCGTCGAGCTTTTTGCGCACCGCGGCGAGCCGCGTCAGCAGCGCCTCGCGGCCGGCGATCACCAGCCCGGTGTGGCCGCGCAGCACTTGCGGGTCGCCGGTCGGCAGGTGGAACTGGCTGCGCCCGACGTTGATCCACATGTTGTCGTCGGCGGTCATGAGATAGGGGTCGCGGGTGAGCCCGAGTCCGCCGGCGTAGAACAGCATCGCCAGCCGCTGGTCCGGAATGGTGACGTTGACGTGTTCGAGGTGGACGGCATTGCCGAGATCCTCGGCTGCGCGGTCGAATGTCTGCTGCATGGTGCGTCGTCCCGGAAGCGGTGGGCCACGGGGACATGCTAGCACAGGCCGGCGGTCATGGCGCCGGCCGCGCCGCGCGGCTTGTCTGCAGGCAGGGCGGGCGGCGGAGGTCGGGTGAAAACGCGGCTAGCGGGCCTTCACCCGGACCAGGGCCGCAAGCGCGCGGCCATCGACGGCGGCGGGCGCTTGGTCGTACTTGGCGCGCCACTTGGGACCCGGGCCGCGCATGTAGTGGAGCTCCGGCCGGTAGGGGTCCACGAGCGCCTTGAGCGCCCGCATCAGCTCGCCGACATCCTGCGCCAGCGCGTCGGCTGCGCGGTTGCCGGTCGAGGTTGAAACTTGCTGTCTTGCCTTGGCCATGACGCTCTCCTGGCCTTCGCGGCCGGCATTGCCGGACACGTCGGGTTGCCAATTGGTCGGGGCTTTGGACACCTTGGTTCACCACAGATTCCGCCGGAATTCATTAAAAACTGGTAGGAATTCGCCGACACTCTGTTGCTATTTGCGGTTAGTGTTGCCGATAGGTTACGAACAATGTCGACAGTTGGACGTGACCACGGTCACAATTTGTCGGTATTCCGACGCGTCCTTGATGGCGTGCGACCTTGCCCTGGCGGGCCGGCCTCGCTACATCAGCGCCACATCCCCCAGACCGGCGCCTGCAGGTGCCCAACACGCGAGGGCACGGCAGCTTTATGGCCCGTCAGTTCATCTATCACATGCAAGGCCTGACCAAGGTCTATCCAGGCAACCGCAAGGTCCTGGAGAATGTCCATTTGTCGTTCTACCCGGACGCCAAGATCGGCGTGCTCGGGGTCAACGGTTCCGGCAAGTCGACGCTGCTGCGCATCATGGCGGGGATCGACAAGGAGTTTAACGGCGAGGCCTGGGTGGCCGAGGGCGCCCGCGTCGGCTACCTCGAACAGGAGCCGCAGCTCGATCCGGACAAGACCGTGCGCGAGAACGTCATGGAGGGGGTCGCCCCGCAGAAGGCGATCCTCGACCGCTACAACGAGCTCGCCGTCAACTATTCGGACGAGAACGCCGACGAGATGACCAGGCTGCAGGACGAGATCGAGGCCAAGGGCCTCTGGGACCTCGATTCCAAGGTCGACCAGGCCATGGACGCGCTGCGCTGCCCGCCCGACGATGCCGACGTGGCGAAACTGTCCGGTGGCGAGCGCCGCCGCGTGGCGCTCTGCAAGCTGCTCCTGGAGCAGCCCGAGCTCCTGCTGCTCGACGAGCCCACCAACCATCTCGACGCCGAATCGGTGCACTGGCTCGAAGGCCACCTGCGCAACTATCCGGGCGCGATCCTGATCGTCACCCACGACCGCTACTTCCTCGACAATGTCACCGGCTGGATTCTGGAGCTCGATCACGGCCGCGGCATCCCCTACGAGGGCAACTACACCGCCTGGCTGGCGCAGAAGCAGAAGCGGCTGGCGCAGGAAGGCCGCGAGGACGAGGCGCGCCGGCGCACGCTCGAGCGCGAAAGCGAGTGGATTGCGTCGTCGCCGAAGGCGCGGCAGGCGAAATCGAAGGCGCGCTATCAGCGCTACGAAGAGTTGATCAAGGTCGCCAATGCCAAGCAGAACACGGTTGCGCAGATCGTCATTCCGGTCGCGGAGCGGCTCGGGCAGAACGTGGTCGATTTCGACGGCCTCAAGAAGGGTTATGGCGACAACCTCCTGATCGACGACCTGACGTTCAAGCTGCCGCCGGGCGGCATCGTCGGCGTCATCGGTCCGAATGGCGCGGGCAAGACCACGCTGTTCCGCATGATCACCGGTCAGGAGAAGGCGGACGCCGGCACCATCAAGGTTGGCGAGTCGGTGCAACTCGGCTATGTCGACCAGTCGCGCGACTCGCTCGACGGCAAGAAGAACGTGTGGGAGGAAATCTCCAACGGGCAGGACATTATCCTGCTCGGCAAGCGCGAGATGAATTCGCGCGCCTATTGCTCCAACTTCAACTTCAAGGGCGGCGACCAGCAGAAGAAAGTGGGTTCGCTTTCCGGCGGCGAGAGGAACCGCGTGCACCTCGCCAAGATGCTCAAGTCGGGCGCCAACCTGCTGCTGCTCGACGAGCCGACCAACGACCTCGACGTGGATACGCTGCGGGCTCTGGAGGAAGCGCTGGAAGACTTCGCCGGCTGCGCCGTCATCATCAGCCATGACCGCTGGTTTCTCGACCGCATCGCCACCCACATGCTGGCGTTCGAGGACGACAGCCATGTCGAATGGTTCGAAGGCAATTTCCAGGACTACGAGCGCGACAAGATGCGCAGGCTCGGACAGGACTCGATCATCCCCCATCGCCTGAAGTATAAGAAGCTGACGCGGTAACCAACGCCGAGCATAAGACATGGCCGACTGGAACGCCGAGCAATATCTGAAGTTCGAGGACGAGCGCACCCGGCCGGC
>JAXDOD010000065.1:0-39406 GCA_034669045.1 Alphaproteobacteria bacterium | reverse complement strand
GACGGCTTATCTGCGCATCGCGCCCCCGATCCGGTCGCCCATAGGGCGGATTATCGGCCCGGCCTCCGCCTGACCTTGGGTCGGCGCAGGACCGGGGCTGCCGAACCCTTTTCGCCATCGATTTCCTGGTAAACAGCCGTCATGACCGACGCCGCCCGCGACTACAGTGAGACTCTGTTTCTGCCGAAGACCGATTTCCCGATGCGCGCAGGCTTGCCGCAGAAGGAGCCGGAATTGCTCGCCCGCTGGCAGGCGCTCGGCCTCTATCGGCGGCTGCGCGAGGCGGCGCGCGGCAAGCCGCGCTTCATTCTCCACGACGGCCCGCCCTACGCCAATGGCAACATCCATATCGGGCACGCGCTCAACAAGATCCTCAAGGACGTGGTGACGCGCAGCCAGCAGATGATGGGCGCGGATTCGAACTACGTGCCGGGCTGGGACTGCCACGGCCTGCCGATCGAATGGAAGATCGAGGAGGAATACCGCGCCAAGGGCAAGAACAAGGACGCGGTGCCGATCAACGAATTCCGCAAGCAGTGCCGCGAATTTGCCAGGCACTGGATCGAGGTGCAGAGGGAGGAGTTCAAGCGGCTCGGCGTCGAAGGCGACTGGGAGCATCCCTATTCGACCATGGACTTCCCCGCCGAGGCGCAGATCGCGCGCGAGCTGATGAAGTTCGCGGGCAACGGCACGTTGTATCGCGGGTCGAAGCCGGTGATGTGGTCGGTGGTGGAGAAGACCGCGCTCGCCGAGGCGGAGGTCGAGTACGAGGATTTCGTCTCGGACCAGGTGTGGGTAAAGTTTCCGGTTGCCAAAAACCCGGGCGCATTCAGCATTCATGGCGGCGACCAGCCAGACTTAAAAGTTATCGCCGAGCAGAGCGATGCGTGGGCGGCGATGCGTCACGCTTTCGTCGTCATCTGGACCACGACGCCGTGGACAATCCCCGGCAACCGCGCCATCAGCTACTCGCCGAAGATCGAATATGGTCTCTACGAGGTCGTCGATGCGCCGGCCGGCAATTGGGCCAACGCGGGCGACCTGTTCCTGCTCGGCGACAAGCTCGCGGTGGACATCTTCCGGCAGGCGCGCGTCACCGCTTTCAAGAAACGCAGAACGGTGGATGCGGGAGAACTGGCGACGCTCGTCTGCGACCATCCGCTCAAGACGTTGGGCGGCTACGACTTCCCGGTCCCATTGCTCGCCGGCGATCACGTCACCGACGACACCGGTACCGGCTTCGTCCATACCGCGCCGGGTCACGGGCGCGAGGACTTCGAGGTCTGGACCTCGAACGCCGCCAGGCTCGCCGCGCGCGGCATCAACACGACGATCCCCTACACGGTCGACGAAAACGGCGCCTTCACCGAGCAGGCGCCGGGCTTCACCGGCAGGCGCGTCCTCACCGACAAGGGCGACAAGGGCGACGCCAACGAGGCCGTCATCAAGGCGCTGGTCGATGCGGGCATGCTGATCGCGCGCGGACGCCTCAAGCACCAGTATCCGCATTCCTGGCGCTCGAAGAAGCCGGTGATCTTCCGCAACACGCCGCAGTGGTTCATCGCGATGGATAAGCCCATCGCTCCCTCGGCCGTCATTCCGGGACGCCGCGAAGCGGCGGGCCCGGAATCCATAACCACCACCGGGAACATGGATTCCGGGCTCGCGCCTTCGCCGCGCCCCGGAATGACAGAGGCGGAGAGCGGCGCGGCCCGGAATGACAGCGCAGAGGTCCTTGCTGATGATGGCGACACGCTCCGCCAGCGCGCGCTCGCAGCCATCAAGGTTACCCGCTGGGTGCCGCCGCAGGGCGAGAACCGCATCACCGGGATGGTGCTGAGCAAGCCCGACTGGGTGATCTCGCGCCAGCGCGCCTGGGGCGTCCCGATCACCGTGTTCGTGCGCGAGACGGGCGGCGGCTCGGTCGAAATCCTGCAGGACGAGCGCGTCAACGCGCGCATCGCCGACGCCTTCGAGCAGGAGGGCGCCGACGCCTGGTATGCGACCGGCGCCGCGCAACGCTTCCTCAAGCCCGACTACGATGCCAACGAATGGCAGAAGGTCGACGACATCCTCGACGTCTGGTTCGATTCCGGCTGCACCCACGCCTTCGTGCTGGAGGACCCCGAACACTTCCCAAGCCTTGCCGGCATCAAGCGCAGCAAGGACGGCGGGCATGACACCGTGATGTATCTCGAAGGCTCCGACCAGCACCGCGGATGGTTCCAGTCCTCGCTCTTGGAAAGCTGCGGCACGCGCGGCGCCGCGCCCTACGACGTGGTGCTCACCCACGGCTTCGTGCTCGACGAGCAGGGCCGCAAGATGTCGAAGTCGCTCGGCAACGTGGTGGCGCCGCAGGACGTGATCAAGCAGTCCGGCGCCGACATCCTGCGCCTGTGGGTGTGCGCCTCCGACTATGCGGACGACCTGCGCATCGGCAAGGAAATCCTCAAGTCGACCGTCGACGGCTATCGCAAGCTGCGCAACACGCTGCGCTGGATGCTGGGATCGCTGGCGCATTTCCGGCCTGGCGACGCGGTCGGCCGCGCCGAGATGCCCGAGCTCGAACGGCTGATGCTGCACCGGCTCGCCGAGCTCGACGCCATCGTGCGCACCGGCTACGCGGAGTTCGACTACAAGCGCATCATCGCGAGCCTCACGGCGTTCATGAACACGGACCTCTCGGCGTTCTACGTCGACATCCGCAAGGACGTGCTCTATTGCGACCCGATCTCCTCGGTGACGCGCAAGGCGTCGCTCTCCATGATCGACATCCTGTGCGACACGCTGTTGAAGTGGCTGGCGCCGATCCTGCCCTTCACCAGCGAGGAGGCCTGGATGATCTATCGTCCGGACGGAGCGCCCTCCGTCCACCTCCTCGGCTTCCCGGAAGGGCTCGGACAATGGCGCGATGACGCGCTCGCCGAGAAGTGGCGCAAGGTGCGAACGGTGCGGCGGGTCGTGACCGGCGCGCTCGAGATCGAGCGGGCGGGGAAGCGCATCGGCTCCTCGCTCGAGGCGGCGCCGGTGGTTTACGTGTCCGATCCGGAATTGCTGGCGGCGCTTGCGGACGTCGACCTCGCCGAGGTCTCGATCACGTCGGCCGCCACCGTGGTGGCGGGCGAGGGTCCCGCCGGCGCGTTCCGGCTCGACGACGTGGCGGGCGTGGCGGTGGAGGTGCGTCGGGCCGAAGGCCGCAAATGCGCCCGCTCCTGGAAGATCCTGCCCACGGTCGGCGCCGATCCGGCGTACCCGGACGTCTCCCCGCGCGACGCCAAGGCCTTGCGCGAATGGGACGCCACGCGCAGCAGGGCGGCGGAATGAGCAGCCCGATATCGTGGGGTCCCGTCTCCCGCCTGGGCCTCGCGGTCGCGCTGGCGACTGCGGCGGTCGATCAGGCGGTCAAGCTATGGCTCCTGTTCGTGTTCGATCTCGGCTCGCGCGGCTATGTCGAGCTCACGCCCTTCCTCGCCTTGGCCCTGACGTGGAACCCGGGCATCAGCTACGGGCTGTTCCAGCAGGAGGGCCCGTTCGGCCAATGGGCCCTGCTGGCGCTCAAGGCGATCGCGGTCGCGCTGCTGTGGATCTGGCTGGCACGGGCGTCCTCGCGTCTGACGGCAGTGTCCCTCGGCCTCATCATCGGGGGGGCGGTGGGCAACGCGATCGACCGGCTGGCCTATGGGGCGGTGGCCGATTTCGCGCTGTTTCACATCACCACCGCCACTTTCAGCTTCAAATGGTACGTTTTCAACCTGGCGGACGCCGCCATCGTTGCCGGCGTGATCGGGCTCTTGTATGAATCCCTGGTTGGGGATCGCGCCGCAAAAGCGCCCGGTTCCGCTCCATAATCGGCTCGTTCGGCCCGGGGCGGGCGATCGGGTTTACGGTTCGGCTTACGCGGTCCGCGCGAAGGGGATGGCCATGATCAGTTCACGTTTGGGAAAGCATGTCAGGCAAACCGCCCGCGCCGGCGCGCTCGGGCTTGCCGTTCTGGCGGTCTGCGCGCAGGGGAGCGCCCGGGCCGAGGACGACGACGGCAACAACCGCAACAGCATCTGGAACCTCGATCAGCGCATCATCGGCGATTTCATGCGCGGCATCGGTCTCAGGAACGGAAACGAGAACAACGCAATCGAATACCGCGAGCGCTCGCCGCTGGTGCTGCCGCCGAACCGCGCTCTTCCGGCGCCGGAAGCCAAGCCCCAAAAGGACGCCGCGTGGCCGCTGGATCCCGAACTGAAGCGTAAGCGCGACGCCACCGCCAAAGGCGCCAATCGCAGGGACGTTACCTACGAGGTGGACATCGGCGGCAGGGCGCTCTCGCCCAGCGAGCTCAACCCGCCCGGCTCCACCGGCGGTGCGGCCCGGCCCGGGACCCCGGGAAGCGTCGGCAACGAGGACGACAGGCTCAAGCCCTCCGAGCTCGGCTATTTCGGCGGAATGTTCAGCGGCCAGGCCTTTGGGTTTGGCGCCAAGGAGGAGGTCGGAAGCTTCACCAACGAGCCGCCGCGCACCAGCCTGACCGCGCCTCCGGTCGGCTACCAGACGCCGTCGGGGGCGCAGCCCTATGGGGTCACCAAGCGGAAAGATGTTCCCTTGGTCGAGCCCGAGAATTTCCCGACGCGTCGTTGACCGGCCGGAATTGAGCCTTATTTCAAGCTTCTACCGAGCGTGATACGCTGGTATCTGGCTGGCTGACCGGCCGATAGCACCCCCATGAGGCCTGTCTTGCCCAATCCCATGACTCGCATGCTTTTTGCCGTCTTCGTGCTCGCCCTTGCGGGCAGGGAGGCAGTCGCAGCCGGCCCCAACATTTCGCATTTCACCCTGGCCAACGGGCTCGAGGTGGTGGTGATCCCGGACCACCGCACGCCGGTCGTCACGCACATGGTCTGGTACCGGGTCGGCGCCGCCGACGAGACCCCCGGCAAGACCGGGCTCGCCCACTTTCTCGAACATCTCATGTTCAAGGGCACCAAGAACAACCCGCAGGGCCTGTTCTCGCAGACGGTCGCCACCATCGGCGGCCAGGAGAACGCTTTCACGTCCGCCGATTACACCGGCTATTTTCAGCGCACGTCGCGCGAGCATCTCAAGACCTTGATGGAGTTTGAAGCCGACCGCATGACCGGGCTGGTCCTGACCGACGACGTGGTGCGGCCCGAACTGCAGGTGGTGCTCGAAGAGCAGAACATGCGGATCGCGAACAATCCCGGCGCCCGGCTCCAGGTCCAGATGGACGCCGCGCTCTATCTCAATCACCCCTATGGCCGGCCGATCATCGGCTGGCGCCAGGAGATCGAGCAGCTCACCCGTGAAGACGCGCTCGCCTTCTACAAGCGCTTCTACACCCCGAACAATGCGATCCTCGTAGTCGCCGGCGACGTGACCGCCGATGACGTCAAGAAGCTCGCCGAGGACACCTACGGCAAGGTCGAGCGGGTGACCGAAGTGGCGCCCCGGGTCCGCCCGATGGAGCCGGTGCACGAGGCGCCCCGCACCGTCACGCTCTCGGACCCGCGCGTCACCCAGCCGACTGTGTCGCGCTACTATCTCGCGCCCTCCTACAAGACCGCCAAAGCCGGCGAAAGCGAAGCGCTCGACGTGCTCGCCCACATCCTGGGCCGCGGCTCGAACAGCCGGCTTTACCAGACGCTGGTGGTGGACAAGGGTATCGCGGTGAACGCCGGCGCCAGCTATTCGGGAACGGCGCTCGACTATGCGCGGCTCGACGTCTACGGATCGCCCAAGCCGGGAACGAGCCTGGCCCAGATCGAACATGAGATCGAGGCCGTGCTCGCCGAAATGCTGGCCAAAGGTGTCACCGCCGAGGAGCTGGAGCGCGCCAAGAACCGGCTGCTCGCTGATGCCATCTACGCCAACGACAACCAGGGCACCCTGGCGCGCTGGTACGGCGCGGCGCTCACCACCGGCGGGACCGTCGAGCAGATCAAGAGCTGGCCGGACCGCATCCGGAAAGTCACCGCGGAGCAGGTGCAAGCGGCTGCGCGCGACTGGCTGGACCCGCGTCGCTCGGTGACCGGCTATCTGGTCAAGGACCCGCAGACCGTGGAGAAACGACCGTGAGCGTTGATGTGACTGTAGCCATCCGCCGCGCCCCGCGCTGGTGCGCGATGGCGTTCTGCGCCCTGGCGCTGGTCGCGACCGCGCCCCTGTCCGCCCGGGGGACCCAGATCGAGCGGCTGGTCACGCCCGGCGGCATCGAGGTCTGGGTCGTGCGCGACGCCACGGTTCCGCTGGTTGCCATCGACTTCGCCTTCCGCGGCGGCGCCAATCAGGATCCGGCGGACAAGGCCGGCGTCGCCAACATGATGGCGGGCCTGCTCGACGAGGGCGCCGGCGAATACACCGACCAGGTCTTCCATGACCTGCTGGAGCGCAAGGCGATCGAGCTGAACGTCACCGCCGGCCGCGATAGCGTGCGCGGCACGCTGCGCACGCTCAAGGAAAACCAGGACGAAGCCTTCAATCTGCTGCGGCTCGCGCTCAACGAGCCGCGCTTCGACGCCGGCGCGGTCGAGCGCATCCGCGCACAAGTCATATCGCGGCTGCAGCGGCAGACGACCAGCCCGAATGACATTTCCAGCCGCACCTGGTGGGAGACGGCCTTCCCGGGCCATCCCTATGGACGGCAGGTGACCGGCGCGCTCGACACGGTCCCCCTCATCAGCGCCGACGATCTCAGGACCTACCGCAAGCGCGTCCTGGCGCGCGACACGCTCAAGGTCGCGGTGGTGGGCGATATCGACATCGCGAGCGTGGGCCGCCTCATCGACCGCGCCTTCGGTCCGCTTCCCGCCAAGGCCGAATTGATGCCGGTTCCCAAAGCGACGATCCAGGGCTTGGGCCGGCGCACGGTCGTCGAGCTCGACGTCCCGCAGGCGGTCATGACCTTCGGCGGCCCCGGGCTCGCCCGCAGCGACCCGGATTTCATGGCCGGCTACGTGGTCAACCACGTGCTCGGCGGCGGCTCGTTCACCTCGCGGCTTTACCGCGAAGTGCGCGAGAAGCGCGGCTTGGCCTATGGCGTCTTCGACAGCATGGTCTGGCTCAACTATGCGGCCGTGATCGTCGGCGGCACCGCCACGCGCTCCGACGTCACGCGCGAGGCGCTCGACGTGATCGAGGGCGAGTTCCGCAACATGGCCAAGGACGGCCCGACTCAGGACGAGCTCGACAAGGCCAAGACCTACCTCAAGGGCTCCTTCGCGCTCGGGCTCGACACCTCGACCAAGATCGCGAGCCAGCTTGTCAACATGCAGCTCGACGAGCTCGGCATCGACTATATCGAGCGGCGCCCCGGCCTGATCGACGCGGTCACGCTCGCCGACGCGAAGCGGGTCGCCAAGCGTCTGCTGGAGCCGGGCCTGCTGGTCACCGTCGTCGGCCGCCCGCAGGGGCTCACTTCCAAGGCGTCCGGCGGCTGAGCCCGCCGCGCTGGCCTGACGGCGCGACCGCCTGATCGGGTCATCCATTCGGTTGCGGCAAGGTCACGGATAGCGGATAGAATCGCGCGCGGGACCTGAACCGGCCCGGAGTCGCCCCATGCCCTTCGTCCAGTCGATCGAGAATGCGCGCGCGGAGCGCATCGGCATCGCGGGCGCCCCCTCGGCGGAATTCGACGACGCGCTCGGCCGCACCGGCGCGGCGCTGGACTGGCTGCGCGCGCGCCATGCCGACGGCGGCTTGCCGCTGCTGCGGTTGCCGGCGAGACGCGACGACCTTGCCGGTGTCGGCGATGCTGCCCGCCGGCTCTACGCCGGCGCAAGCGACATCGTCATGCTCGGCACCGGCGGCTCCAGCCTCGGCGGCCAGACGCTCGCGCAGCTTGCCGGATATGCCGTGCCGGGGGTCGGCGCGCTGCGCGGTCCACCGCGCCTGCATTTCATGGATAACCTCGACCCCGACACCTACGGCGCGCTGCTGGCGATGCTGCCGCTCGCCACCACCCGCTTCGTCGCCATCTCCAAGTCCGGCGGCACCGGCGAGACGCTGATGCAGACCGCGGCCGCGCTCGCGGCCGTGACGGACGCCGGCCTCTCCTCGCGCATCCCCGACCTGTTCCTCGGCCTCACCGAACCGGCCACGGGCGGCAAGCGCAGCGGCATGCGCGAACTGTTCGATGCCCACACGGTCGCGATGCTCGATCACGATCCCGGCGTCGGCGGACGCTATTCCGTGTTCACCAATGTGGGCCTGCTGCCCGCCGCCATGCTCGGCCTCGACATCGGCGCGATCCGCGCCGGCGCCGCCGCGGCGCTCGCGCCCGTGCTCGAACGGCGCGCGCCGGCGGACGTGCCGGCCGCGGTCGGCGCCGCGCTCTCGGTCGCGGCGGGCAAGCCGATCGCGGTCATGATGGCCTATGCGGACCGGCTGGAACGGTTCACGCGCTGGTACGTGCAGCTCTGGGCCGAAAGCCTCGGCAAGAACGGCAAGGGCACGACCCCGGTGGCCGCGCTCGGACCGGTCGACCAGCACAGCCAGCTCCAGCTTTTCATCGCCGGCCCCCGCGACAAGCTGTTCACCATCGTGACCGTGCGCGCGGCAGGACGCGGGCCGCGCATCACCGCCGAGCTGGCGCGCCTTGCCGGCGAGCCTGACTTCGCCGGCAAGGCCATGGGCGACCTCGTCGCCGCGCAAGGACGCGCGACCGCCGAAACGCTGGCCAAGAGCGGATGCCCGGTGCGCACCATCCATGTTGACGTGCTCGACGAGGCGAGCCTCGGCGAGCTGCTCATGCACTTCATGCTGGAGACGATCATCGCCGCGCATCTCCTCGGCGTCGATCCCTTCGATCAGCCGGCGGTGGAGGAGGGCAAGGTGCTCGCGAAATCGTATCTCGCCTCGTCCTGAAACAGATGATCCGCATCGACGACCGCATCAGCATCGACGAAGACGAGCTCGAGGAGACGTTCATCCGCTCATCCGGCCCGGGCGGGCAGAACGTCAACAAGCTCGCCACCGCGGTGCAGCTTCGCTTCGACCTGCGCCATTCGCCGTCGCTTCCCGGCGACGTGCGCGTGCGTGCCGAGCGGCTCGCGGGCAAACGGCTCACGCGCGAGGGGATCCTCGTCATCACGGCGCAGCGCCACCGCACCCAGGAACGCAACCGGCAGGATGCCCTCGACCGCCTGATCACGCTGCTGCGCGAGGCCGCCGTGGCGCCTATTCCGCGGCGGGCGACGCGGCCGACCCGGGCCTCGCGCGAGCGCCGGCTGACGACCAAGAAACACCGCGCGACCATCAAAGTCCTGCGCGGGGTCAAGCCGTCGACGGAGTAGCGGCGCCGACGATGTGCGGCCCGGTTTGTTGTAGATTGTCCGCTCGCGCCGCACCGATTCGCCCCGACGATCGCGCAAGGCCCTGGGATGCCCGTCCGCCAGCTCTCCGAAGCCGTCGTCAACCGCATCGCCGCCGGCGAGGTGGTCGAACGTCCGGCCAGCGTGGTGAAGGAGCTCACCGAAAACGCGCTCGATGCCGGCGCCAGGCGCATCGAGATCGCCACCGACGGCGGCGGGCGCCGGCTGATCCGCGTCACCGACGACGGCGCCGGCATGACGCGCGCCGACCTGGCGCTGGCGGTCGAGCGGCATGCGACCTCGAAGCTCCCCGAGGACGACCTGCTCGAGATCCGCACGCTCGGCTTCCGTGGCGAGGCCCTGCCCTCGATCGGCGCGGTGGCGCGGCTGTCGATCGCCTCGCGGCATGCCAGCGAGCCGCACGCCTGGGCGATCGCGGTCGACGGCGGCGCGAAGTCGGACGTGAAGCCGGCCGCGCTCGGCGACGGCACGCGCGTCGAGGTGCGTGACCTGTTTTTCGCGACGCCGGCGCGGCTGAAGTTCCTCAAGAGCGACCGCGCCGAAGGTGAAGCGATCCGCGACATCGTGCGCCGCCTGGCCATGAGCCGGCCGGACGTCGCCTTCACGCTTGCGGGCGAGGAACGCACGACGGCGACCTGGACCGCGGCGCTGCCCGGCGCCGCCGGAAGGCTCGCGCGGCTCGCGGATGTCCTCGGCGGCGAGTTCCGCGCCAATGCGGTCGAAATCCAGGCCGAGCGCAACGGCGTCACGGTCGAAGGTTTTGCGGCGCTGCCGACGCTCACGCGCGCCAATGCGCTCGGGCAGTACCTGTTCGTCAATGGCCGGCCGGTGCGCGACAAGCTCCTGATCGGCGTGGTCCGCGGCGCCTATGCGGACTACCTGCCGCGCGATCGCCACCCGATCGTGGCCCTGTTCGTCACGCTCGATCCGCGCGAGGTCGACGTCAACGTGCATCCGGCCAAGGCCGAGGTGCGTTTCCGCGACCCGCCGCTCATTCGCGCGCTGCTGATCACGTCGCTGCAGCACGCGCTCGCGCGCGAAGGCCAGCGCGCGGCCACCACCGGCGGCTCGGCGACTATCGCAGCATTCCGTCCGGCCCCGGCGCGTGCTCCCTTCCTTCCCTCCACGGCGAGCGGGGCAGCGCGCGGCTGGGACTGGCGCCGTTCGCCGGCGCGGCCCGATTCGCGCGGCCTGCCCATGCGCGGCAACACGGCGCTCGGCTTCGCGGAAGCGGCGCAGGCCGCCTTCGACGTCGGCGGGCCCTCGGCCGACGCCAGCGTCGAGGTGACCGAGCCTGCGCCCGATCTCATCGAGCGTCCGCTCGGCGCCGCGCGCGCGCAGGTGCACGAGACCTACATCGTGGCGCAAACCCGGCACGGAATCGTGATCGTCGATCAGCACGCCGCCCACGAACGCATCGTCTACGAGCGCCTCAAGGCCGCGCTGGCGAAGACCGGCATCGCCAGCCAGATCCTGCTCATCCCCGAGATCGTCGAGCTCGACGAGGCCGACGTGGAGCGCGTGCTCGCGCGCGCGCCGGAACTCGCCCGCTACGGGCTCGCGGTCGAGCCGTTCGGCCCGGGCGCGGTCGCGGTGCGCGAGACGCCCTCGCTCCTGGGCGAGATCGACGCCCGGGCGCTGGTGCGCGACCTCGCCGAGCACATGGCGGAGTGGGACGAAGCCTTGCCGCTGGAGCGCCGGCTCATGCATGTCGCCGCCACCATGGCGTGCCACGGCTCGGTGCGCGCGGGCCGACGGCTCAAGCCCGACGAGATGAACGCGCTCCTGCGCGAGATGGAAGCGACGCCCAATTCCGGCCAATGCAACCACGGCCGCCCGACCTATGTGGAGCTCAAGCTCACCGACATCGAACGGCTGTTCGGGCGGCGGTGATCGCCGAACGGCCGACGAACTGTTTTGTCATCCCGGATTTCGCTTCGCTTCATCCGGAAACCCGGACCCGTTCTTGCCGCCCGACCTGGAACCCGCAGGCATCATCGGCGTTTGCTCCTTGATCCTCTTTCCACGGGGAGCCTTCATGGTGCGCTTCAGCAAGGTCATTCAAACGCTGGACGACGTCCTGTTGCACGGCTTCCAGGACATCTCCAGGCCGACAATCAGATCGTGAAAGCCCTTTGACCGCCGGTGCCCGCGCAGCTTCCGCTTTTTTCTGAACCCGTCGTTGCACCGGAGGGGCTGCGGTATCAGCCCGGCTTCATTTCGGTCGCGGACGAGCACGACCTCATCGAGCGCATCCGCGCGCTCCCTTTGGCGCCATTCCAGTTCGGCGCCTTTGAAGGCAAGCGCCGGGTCGCGTCCTTCGGCTGGCACTACGACTACGACCAGCAAAAGCTTCAGAAAGCTGACGAGCTTCCAGCCTGGATCACGCCGGTCATTGCAACAGTCGAGGCCTTTGCGGGGCTGCCGGGCGCAACCATCCAGCAAGTTCTCTTCACCGAATACGACCGCGGCGTCGGGATCGGATGGCACCGCGACAAAGCCCATTTCGACACGATCTTTGGCCTCTCCCTGGGCTCGGCCTGCAAATTCCGCTTTCGCCGAAAAAATGGAAACAAGTGGCAGCGCTTCACGCTGCAAGCAGAACCGCGCTCGCTGTACATGATGACCGGCGCGTCCCGCCGCATCTGGGAGCACAGCATCTCGCCCGTCGACACGGCGCGCTATTCCATCACCTTTCGCACCATGTCCGAGGGGGACCATGCATCTCGTTGAAATCCTGCTGCCCGTCACCGACGCCGAGGGCCGGCCTTTCGATGCGCAAAAATACCTGCAGGTGCGCGAGCAACTGGCGGCACGCTTCGGCGGCATCACCGCCTTCACGCGCGCGCCCGCCCAAGGGATCAGCCATGCAAACGGTGCGGTCGTGCGGGACGATATCGTCGTCTTCGAGGTCATGACGGACACGCTCGATCCGGCCTGGTGGGCCGCCTATCGCCGCCGGCTCGAGCGGGACTTCTGCCAGGATGAAATCCTCATCCGGGCCTCCGGCGTCACGCGGCTCTAAGGACCCGTGCCCGGAGCTTGGAGCCAGTTGCCGCCTTTGAACGTTATACCGGCAAAACCGGCGGGTTTGCCCATGGACCGTATCGACACCCAAGCCGTCGCTCAGTTGCTGCGAGAGTTCGCGCAACGTTCGGCCTTGCGCGGCGGCAATCCCTACCGCGCCAAGGCATATTCCCGCGCGGCCGACAGCCTGACCGCGTTGGCCGTGCCGCTCGACCGGATGGTTGCCGAAGGGCGGCTGCGGGAAATTCCGGGCGTCGGCGACGCCATCGCCGATATCATCACCAAGCTGCACGGGACAGGCACCCATCCGACCCTTGAGGCGATGCGAAAGGAAATCCCGGCCGGGGTCCTGGAGATGCTGTCGGTGCCGGGCCTGCATCCCGACAAGGTGCTCAAGCTTTACAAGCTGCTCGGCATCGAGTCGCTGGCGGACCTCGAAAAGGCGGCGCGTGCGGACCGCATCAAGGACGCGAAGGGACTTGGAGCTGCGCTGCAAGCGAAGATTCTCCAGAATCTCGAAATCGCCCGCGGCGGTGAAGGCCGCCGCCACATGCACCGCGCGGCCCTGCTGCTCGACAATGCCGCGCGTGCCTTGCAGCAAGCGCGTCCGGAACTGCAACGCATCGCCATCGCCGGAGATCTGCGGCGCGGCTGCGAACTGGTCGCCGACCTGGCGCTGGTGGCCGAAGCGCCGGCCTTGGAGCAAAGTCCGACCACGCTCAAATCGAGCGGCGATCTGACGGTGCACCTCACCGAGCCGCGGCATTACGGAATCACGCTGCTGTTCGCGACCGGGTCACGGCAGCATCTCGAAGAGTTGCGGGCGCTGGCGGAGCGCAAGGGCCTGACGCTCGATCGGACCGGGCTGCGGCGCGGGCGCAAGATCATCGCCGCCGGAACCGAGGAAGGCATCTATGACGCCCTCGGCCTGCCCTTCATCGAGCCCGAGCTCCGCGAAGGCGGCGATGAAATCACGCGCGCCCTGCAAGGCAAGCTCCCTGCGCTCGTTACCGATCGCGACATCCGCGGCATCCTCCATGCGCATACCGACCTCTCGGATGGGGCGGACACGCTCGACGCCATGGCGCGGGCGACGCGCGAGCGCGGCTACCAGTATTTTGGCGTCGCCGACCATTCCAAGTCGGCACACTACGCGGGCGGCTTGTCGGTCGCGGACATCGCGGATCAGCACCGCGCGGTCGATCGCCTGAACAGGACATACGGCAAGGAACTTCGCATCCTCAAAGGCATCGAATCCGACATCCTCGCGGACGGCGGGCTCGATTATCCGGACGCGGTCCTCGACCGCTTCGATTTCGTGGTCGCCAGCGTGCACAGCCGTTTCAAGCTCGACGCCAAGATTCAGACGGACCGCATCATCCGCGCCGTCGCCAATCCTCACACCACGATCCTGGGGCACATGACCGGGCGGCAGTTGCTGCGGCGCCCCGGCTATGAGGTCGATATCGAAAAGATCCTTGCGGCTTGCGCGAAATATGGCGTCGCGGTCGAAATCAACGCCAACCCCTGGCGGCTCGATCTGGACTGGCGCTGGCATCGGCGGGCGCTGGAGCTCGGATGCATCATGAGCATCAACCCCGACGCGCATTCCACTCGCGAGATCGACCTGACCCACTGGGGCGTCGAGATGGCGAGGAAGGGCGGCGTACCCGCCAGCCGCGTGCTCAACTGCCTGACGCTTCAACAGCTTCTGCAGCACCTGCGAAAGCGCAAGAGCGCGCAGGCGCGCGCCGCATGATCGATGGACGCAAACCTCGGGAGAGACGCCGATGCTGGAAGACGTAAAGAAAATCGCCGAGAAGATCACCGGCTGGTCACGGCCAGGCGATGACGGTCTCGCGGGGCTGGCCAGGACGAGAAAGGCCCATAGCTTTCGTTTCAAGGACGATGGCATCATTCCCAATCATCCAAGATGGCCGCTCGTCATCTATCGCGGCGCCGTGCGGCTTCCGGAGCAGCTTGATCCCGCCGCGGTGTTCGAAGACCTGTTCGAAAGCAACGGCTGGGGCGATTCATGGCGGGACGGGATTTACGACTACGTCCACTACCATTCCCGCATCCATGAGGTCCTCGGCATCGCCCGCGGCCGGGGCAAGGTGCAGTTCGGGGGACCGCGCGGACGCACGTTCAACCTGAAAGCCGGCGACGTCGCCGTCCTGCCGGCCGGCACGGGACATCAACGCCTGTCCGCCAGCGAGGACTTCCTGGTGGTCGGTGCCTATCCGCCGTTCGGCACCTATGATGAATGTACGACCAGCGCCGAGCACAAACGTGCCGTGACCACCATTCCGAGGGTCGGCCGGCCGCCCAAGGACCCGGTCTACGGAGCCCGCGGCCCGCTGCGCAAAGCGTGGCAGTCGACGGGATAGAAAGCGGGTGGCGATGCGTGTCGGACATCGATCGGGTTTGCCGCGGCCTCACGCAAAGCAGGCTGGCCATGGCGCGGTCACGTTTTGAGCGTCGCTGTCCGGCATTGCCTCGACGTGCCGGTCGGAGTACAAATCATGAACAGGATCGCTCACGCTCCATCCACACAGGATTGAACCCAATGGCACGAAGGGCCGGAAGCGCCGATCTGCCGCTGCATGGCGGACAGGTGCCGAAATGGCTGGCCGACCGCATGACCCGCCTCGGCGCGGTGATGTCGCAGGCCATCGTCCATCATTATGGCCGAGACGAGTTGCTCCGCCGGCTCGCCAATCCCTTCTGGTTTCAGTCTTTCGGCGCGGTGATGGGGATGGATTGGCACTCGTCGGGCATCACCACGAGCGTCATCGGCGCGCTCAAGCGCGGACTGACGCCGCTGCGGAATGAACTCGGCGTCCATGTCTGCGGCGGTCGCGGAAACCATTCGCGGCAAACCCCGCAGGAGCTGATTTCGATCGGCGAGCGGGTGGGATTCGACGGCGCAGCCCTGGCGCAGGCCAGCCGCCTGGTGGCCAAGGTCGACAGTGCGGCCGTGCAGGACGGTTACGACCTGTACCTGCATGGTTTCATCGTCACCGATGACGGACGCTGGACCGTCGTGCAGCAAGGCATGAACGGTGAGCGCAAGCAGGCGCGGCGTTACCATTGGCTGTCGGAGGGCTTGAAGAGCTTCGTGGACGACCCACATGCCGCGATCGACGGCGCCGGCCAGGGACGGATCGTCAACCTCGCGGACCGGCGCGCCGCGGCTTCGCGCCATGCGCAACTGGAGCTTCTCAACTCGTATGGTCCTGATCGGATCGCACGCGAGCTTGCGGTTCTGGACGCCGCCGGCGAGAAGCGCGCCATGGCACCGATGCTGCAACCCATGCTGCCGCATCTGGTCATGCCCCATCACCATGAGGTTCGCGGCAGCGATGTGATCGCGCGGCGCCTGCACGGCAATCTGGCCGCGGCCGCCGACCGGGGGCCGAAGGATTTTCCCGATCTGCTGCTGACGCCCGGTGTCGGGGCGCGGACCGTGCGCGCCCTGGCGATGGTGGCGGAAGTCGTTCACGGCGCCCCTTTCCGCTTCACCGACCCGGCGCGATTTTCGTTCGCGCACGGCGGCAAGGATCGGCACCCGTTCCCGGTGCCGCTCAAGGTCTATGACGAGACCATCCGCGTGCTGAAATCGGCCGTGCAGAAGGCGAAGCTTGGGCGCGACGAGGAGCTCGGTGCCTTGAAGCGGCTCGACGCGCAGTCCCGCAGGCTCGAACGCCATGCGCGCGGTTCGTCCGTGGCGGCCGTGATCGATGAGGAGAACGAGCTTTCGCATTCCTATGGCGGACGCTCGATCTTTGGATGGGAGCCTCCGTTGGCGGCGGTAAATCTCGGCGCTGTCGGCACCGCGCCGGCATCGCCGCGGCGGGCACGATTAGAACGCCGATGATCGACGGGCGCACCGCGAGACGCTCCCTTGCATCGTCAACGGTCCCTCGATGCGGTGACGACCGCATGCTCATTCGCAAGGTCGATCGTCATGATGCGTCCTCCTGCTCGCGCGGTCTCGCAGCCATGATTGCGATTGGCTAGGGACAATCGTTATCACACGGATGCCCGTCAGGTCGGCGCAGCGGTCAATGGACCAGCACCGCATGACCGTCGCCGCTCGGCGCCGCGGTCGGTCGCATCAAAAGCACCATAACCGCCGTGGACAGCGTCAGATAAAGCAGGAATTTGAAGTCGTTCGAGTAGGCAATGATCGAGGCCTGACGGGTGACTTCGGCATTGAGAGCGGCGATGCCGGTTGGCGTCGTTGTGTTCCACAGCAGATAGGCCGCATCCGTCTGCAGCGCGCGATTGAAGGGGGTGACGCTGTCTGCGATTTGCGAATGGACGATCTGGGTGTTCTGCGTGAACAAAGCGGACGTGACGGAAATGCCGATGGCGCTTCCGACATTGCGGACCAGACTGAAGAACGCGGTTCCCTCGACGCGGAATTCCATCGGCAGCGTGGCGAACGTTATGATCGAAAGGGGAGTGAACAGAAGGCCTAAGCCGAAACCCTGGACCAGCGACGTTGTGACGATCGACGAAGCGGACACGTCGGGTGTCCACCCCACCATGCGCGACATCGAATCGGCGAGAACGAAAATACCTGCCAGCATCACCAATCGCGCATCGACGAGATTTGCGAGCCGACCGGCCAGCATCATGGCCACCATTGTCCCTACTCCGCGCGGGGCCATCACCAAGCCAGCCGTCGATACCGGATAGTTCGCGAGATTCTGAAGATAGGGCGGCAACAGAGCCATGCTGGCGAGCAGAACCGCCCCGACGACAAACATGAGGAGCACGCCGGCCGAGAAGTTGCGATCGTGAAACATCCGCGGCTTGATGAACGGCTCCGAGTCCATCAGCATGTGGACCATGAACAGATAAAACCCGAGGCAGGCGAGCACCAGCTCCACCACGATTTCGGTCGATCCAAACCAGTCCTTCAGCTCACCACGATCAAGCATGAGTTGCAGGCAACCGAGCCCAAGGCTGAGATAGGCGAAGCCGGTCCAATCGAACTTTGACCTGGGGCGATGCGCCGATTCCTTGAGAAACACGGCCAGACCGACGACGGCCAGAATGCCGAATGGCACGTTGATGTAGAATACCCAGCGCCAGTTGTAGGCGTCGGTGAGATATCCGCCGAGCGTCGGACCCAGGATGGGTCCGACCATGATGCCCATCCCCCAGACCGCCATCGCCCAGCCACGCTGCTCCGGTGGATAGAGATCGAGCATGGTCGCCTGCGACAGCGGCACCAGCGCGGCGCCGAACATGCCCTGCAGCACTCGGAAGATCACTATCTGCGGGAGAGACTCGGCGATTCCGCAGAGCATCGACGCGACCGTGAAACCGATGAGCGAAACGACGAAGAAGTCGCGCTGCCCGAAACGTTCCGAGAGCCACCCGACCGGGGCGGTCATGATTGCCGCCGCCACGATGTAGGATGTGAGGACCCAGGAGATCTGGTCGGGGCTCGTCGACAAGCCGCCCTGCATGTAGGGCAGTGCGACATTCGCGATCGTCGTATCGAGGGTCTGCATTATGGTTGCGAGCATCGCGCATACCGTAATGATGCCTCGAAAGGCGACAGTGGGCTCCTTGTCGGCGGATTTGACTGCCATTGCGCGCCGTTAGAAAAGCTCCGACAGGGACCGTCGATGTCCAGTGTCGATGTTCACTGTCACGCTCATCCCGGAGCGCAGGGTGGGATCGCCCGGCGCGCGTTGCACGTTTATGCGCACCGGAATGCGCTGCACGACCTTGACCCAGTTCCCACTGACATTTTGCGCGGGGAGGATGGAGAACTGCGACGCACTCGCGGGGCTGATGGTCTCGACCGTGCCGGACCACGTCCGGCCAGGATAGGTATCGACGGAGATGTCCACCGTGTCGCCCGGCTTGGCATAGGTGAGATCGGTTTCCTTCATGAGCGCATCGATCCAGACGTTTTCGCTCGAGACGAGACCGATCGCGCCGGTATTGGTCAAAGCGGCGGTCGCCGAAGCGAGATAGGTCCCCGGTTGGAGGGCATCAACTTGCGTGGCGATCCCAGCGAACGGCGCGCGGACAACCGAATGGTCGAGCTGACGCTGGGCCTCGTCGACCTGCGCATTGGCTTGTTGGTATTGAGGATGATCGGCGACCGCGACATCGGGATTGCCGCCGAGTCTCGCGAGTTGAACCTGCGCCTGCTGTTTCAAGGATTGAAGTTTGCTCTGATCGGCGGCAAGCGTGAATCGGGCCTGATCATAGACCTCCCGCGAGACACTATCGCTGCGTACCAGTCTTTCGTTTCGATCGAACGTCGCTTGATCCAGCGAGACCTGCGCCTGCTGGGCTTCGATGTCGCTCAACATTCGCTTGTAATCCTCTTTCATCGCCTCGATCGTCAGTGCGATCTCTGCAAGTTGCGCCTTTGCATTGTCCACTGCGATCTGAAATTGCCTGGGATCCAGCCGGAACAAGACATCGTCGGCGTGCACGGATTGCCCTTCGTGCACGTCGACTGTGGTGACGATGCCCGATACGTCAGTTGACACCACCACTTTGGCCGCCTGCACATAGGCGTCGTCCGTGGAGGCGTAGCGGCCGCCATGCAGCCACACGGCGAGGGATCCGACCGCAACGATGAGGATTCCCCCGACTGTCAGCAGGATACGAAGGCTCCGGCGCCGCGATGTCCCGGGAGGCGGCTCGCCGGCCGGCCCTCCGCCGTCGACTTGCGGAGCCGCTTCGGCGGGAGGGGTTGCGGGTTGCGGCGCCGGCAATTCGGGCAAGGGCGCCTCATGCCGGCCCGGCGAAGCTTTGCCCCGATCAACGGCGCGGTCTGGAGGAGAGCGCTGGTCCTGCGCGCGCTCGCGTGAGACTATTCGCAAGGAACGCGCAGAAGCGGGGCCGGATGGTTCCCCCGTCGTGTCCGTCCAATCATCTGGAATCGATCTTGCCATTGCCACTCTCGTGCGGATGACGGCGGCTTGAGCTCAAGCCGGTACCACCGGGAACTTGTCCTTGTGCAGCGCTCGCATGACTTGCGGATCGAGCTTCAAATGCGCCTCCACCAGTTCCGGCGGGGTCAGCGCCATCCACTGGTTGAGCGACACGTCGGCGAAGTAGCTGCTCTTGAAGATTTCGAGGAAACGCAGCGTCGTCGTGCCGGTGTTCTCGATGTAATGCCCCATCGCGAAAGGCACATATCCGACGTCACCAGCACGAAAATCAAACGTACGGGCCTGGCCGGACGCCGCAAACACGCCCATGCGGCCTTGGCCTTCGATCCAATATTGCCATTCGTCGGCGTTGGGATGCCAATGAAGCTCCCGCAGTCCGCCCGGCTCAATCTCGACCAGCGCCGCGGCAATGTTGGTGGCAACGGGGAAAACGCTGGAATCGGTGATCCGCGCAGTGCCGCTTTTGGTCTTGATCGGTGTCTGCTCGAGCATCCGATGGCTGAAGCGCTGTGGCATGGCCGTCGCACCCGATGTCCTGTCGGATGCCAACGGACCGGGCACCGGAGCAGGGAAGATGTACAGCTCGCTGGGGTCGGGCGTGTGGCCAAACAGCGAGGCCGGCACGCCGAAGTTCTTACCCAGCACTTCGTTCGGGGTGTGCTTGAACCAGTCACTGATCAGGAATGTGTTGTCCTCGTCGAAGTCGCCGTCATCAAACACCAGGAGGAACTCGGCGCCATCCGGATCAAGGCCCTGGATGGAGTGCGGAATGCCCGCCGGGAAGTACCACAGGTCGCCCACGCCCACGTCATCAACGAAATTCCGCCCTTGCGCGTCCACGGCGGTGATACGCGCGCTCCCGTACAACATGTAGGCCCACTCTGCGGCCTTGTGCCAATGCAGCTCACGCACTCCACCGGCGTTCAGGCGCATGTTCACGCCGGCGATGCCCTTGGAGATGCCGAGTTCGCGCGCCGTCACCTGACGGGTCCAGCCCCCCGTCTCCTGCCGCACGTGCGAGTCGGAGAATGAGTAGCGCAAGTTCGGCAAGGTGCCGTGATCGGTGGATGGCGGGACGAGCAGATCGGGATTTTCCCGGTCTCGCATGACGTTTCGCGGGCCGGGGTCGGTGCCGCCCCGCCCGGGGCGCTGGGGCTGCGGTAGGGGTTCGGCCTTTTGCGCGCTTGCGACCGTTGCTGCGGTCAGCAGGCCGCCGGCAGCAGCCGCCGCGAGCATGTTGCGACGTGAGATGAAATTCATGGGTGCCCCTCCTTGGTGGGCGTTGACCTGCCAGCCGCGGACGTCTGGTCCGCCGCGACGCAGACTTCTCAGCGAGTGGTGGACAGACACGCGCCCAATACTTGTGCGTTGATATGGAAACCGCTGTATGAGGATTGTCGAGATTGGTGCAGCCTTGCGCAAATCTGGACAACATGGCTGCCGTTGCCACCGGATCCACCGCTCGTTGTCGACTGATCAATTGCTGCGTTCGGCCCACCTTTGCTGTGAGTTCGACCGGCAAAAGCCATGGCACGTCGCGACGCTGTCCGCCGCACGGACTCGAGGCGCCAGGCTGGGATGGACTTCTGTTGCCGCGCCGTGGAGTATCGACTCGAACGCTCAGGACATGCTTGCGAGGGAACCGGTGGCAGTTTCCGAAGGACGAACTCGCTGCAATACCGGTAGCGAATGATGCCGCAAGCGTCCGAATCCCCACCCGTTGTCCTGGTCATTGACGACGACGCCTCGGTGCGTAACGCGCTTTGCAATCTGTTTCGATCCGTCGGCTTGCGCGTCGAGGCGTTCGGTTCCGCCCCCGAACTGTTGCGCAGCAAGCTTCCGGATGCCGCAGGCTGTCTGGTGCTCGACATCAGGCTGCCGGGGATTAGCGGCCTCGACTTCCAGGCCGAACTGGCACAGGCGAATATTCGTATTCCGATCATTTTCATGACCGGCCATGGGGACATCCCCATGTCGGTCAAAGCGATGAAGGCGGGAGCGGTCGATTTCCTGACCAAGCCGTTTCGCGATCAAGACATGCTGGACGCGGTTGCAATGGCGATCGAGCGTGACCGCAAGCGGCGCGAGACCGAGAAGGCGGCCTCAGATCTGCAGGTGCATTTCGAAAATCTGACCGAGCGCGAACGCGAGGTGATGGTGTTGGTTTCATCCGGCCTTATGAACAAGCAGGTGGCGGCTGAAATGGGTCTCGCCGAGATCACGGTGAAGATTCATCGCGGCCACATGATGAGAAAAATGGGCGCGCGGTCTTTGGCCGATTTGGTCAGAATGGCCGAAGTCCTCGGCGTGCGGCGCACAAAAACATAGGCCACCAAACCTATGTATGATTTTCCTGTTGGCTTCGGGGGAGCACATTGCGGACAGGCGCCCGAAAATCCGGCGCCTCGTTTCTTGCATCTCGTTTTCTTGCATTAAGGACACGTGACTTGGCCCGAGTTCCGGTGATCTCGATCATCGACGATGACATCTCCGTTCGGGTCGCGACCAGCCGATTGGTGCGCTCGCTCGGATACGGCGCTCACACGTTTGCGTCAGCCGATGATTTCTTGAATTCATCCCATGTGGATGACACTTGGTGCGTGATCGCCGATGTTCAGATGCCGGGCACAACCGGCATAGAACTCCAGAGCCTTCTGAACGCCCAGGGCCGCTGCTTGCCGATCATCTTTATCACGGCCTATCCCGAGGAGAGAGTCCGGGTGCAGGCGCTCAAGAACGGCGCGGTGGACTTTCTGAGCAAGCCGTTCGACGGGACGCTGTTGATCGAAAATATCGAGACCGCGCTCAGGATGCGCGGCGGCGGAGCATGGGATTCCTAGCTTTCTGGGATCGTCAGCTTCCGCTGCCCTGCGCAGCGTCAACAGCCCTCAGGCCCGCATTGCGTGCGCTGCAATACAAACCTTCGTATAAGTCCCCAAAACCAAAATCATGCTGCGACCAACCTACGTAGGATGGAAAAGCGCGGCTTGTCCGACTTACTTCTGGGTTAGTCGGGGCAACCCCGGGTCGCAGGGAGTTCAAGTCCAACGGACCCGAACGTCAGAGGTGAAAGCCGTGTTGACGAACCCGCTGCCCACAAACACCACATCAGCCAACTATTTCAGCAACCACGTCCGGTCACCGTCGCAGCCCGGCATCTTGCTCTCGATCGACCAGCGCACTTGCTTTGGCAACGCGCGTTGCGGCGATGGCGAGGCTGCCGGTTTTCACGATCGCGCTTCCTCGAATGTCACCAATGACAGAGTGCAGATTGCTCCATGCGATGCCGTGAAGCGCCGCGCCGCCGTCACCGGGGACGGCATGACGGTCGAGATCGTCCAAGCCACACGACGTGACAGGATCGAGTACCGTTACCGCGGGCCTCTCCATGTGCTCGCCGCCTATGAGCAGGGTATGCGCCGCGATGGCGAAACATTGGTCGAGGGCCTGCCGCCATCCCAATTGCGAGATTTCAGGAACAAGCTCACTTTCGTGCCGGCCGGCCACGAATACCGCGAGTCGCAGGCACTGCAGTCTCTCAGCCGCACCACCTACTTTTATTTCGATCCGGCCAAGATGCCATTCCGCTCCGAGACCGGCGTTGCCGAGCTTGCGCCGCGCCTGTACTTCGAAGACGCGGCGCTCTGGGACACCGCGCTTAAACTGTCGACGTCAATCGAGAGCGGCAGCACCGACAATCGGCTCTATCTGGAGGCGCTCGGCGTTGTTCTGGCGCACGAACTGGTGCGGCTCAATGCCAGCGGGTCGCGCGCGCAAGGGCCGATTCGGGGCGGGCTCGCGGCGTGGCAGCAACGGGTCGTCACCGGCTTTATCGAGGAGCACGTTGCCGAGCAGATACCGCTGGCGCGGCTCGCTCAACTTGTCCGCCTGAGCCCATACCACTTCTGCCGCGCCTTCAAGCAATCCTTCGGCATCCCGCCGCATCGCTATCACACCAGCCGCCGGATCGAACAGGCAAAGACGCTGCTGGCCGAGCCCGCGCCGTCGGTGACGGACATCGGGCTGACGGTTGGTTTCAGCCAGACAAGCTCGTTCACCGCGGCCTTCCGGCGGGCGACCGGGCTTACTCCGACCGGCTATCACCGCAGCTTGGGGTGAGGTCTTCGGTGCGCAGCGCATGTGTGCCGCTCTCGGCAGGGGAACAGGCGGACCAACCATGGATCACTGTCACGCCGTTCGAAGTTGGCGTTCATGCCGTTCTTGAGAAAAAACATCATGCGACGGCATCTATTGTTGGTCCTCGCACCGGTCGTGGCCATCGCGCTGGGTGCGCTCGCTTGGTACTTCATCCGGATGCCTGCGAATGCGGCGCTCGATCCCGCTCAAATTGCCGCAACCCAAGCCGCCGCATCGCAAGCCATTCCAGTGACCGCCGGCGTGGCGAAAACGGACGATGTCCCGGTCTACCGAACCGGGCTCGGGACCGTGCAGGCGTACAACACCGTCACCGTCAAGGTCCGGGTCGACGGTCAACTCAACACGGTGACATTTACCGAAGGCCAGGACGTCAAAGCCAACGATGTCCTGGCTCAGATCGATCCGCGCTCGTTCAGGGCCACGCTCGATCAGGCAAATGCCGCCAAGGCAAAGGATGAAGCCCAGCTCGCAAACGCGAAGCTTGACCTCCAGCGCTTCGTCAATCTCGGCGAGTTCGCCACCAAACAGAGCGTCGATACGCAGACCGCGCTCGTCCGCCAGCTCGAGGCCACGGTTCTGGCCGACGCCGCGGCGGTCGAGAGCGCGCAGGTCCAACTTGACTATACGACGATCACGGCTCCGCTTTCGGGCCGAACCGGCCTTCGCCTGGTCGATCCAGGCAACATCGTACACGTGACCGATCCGAATGGTCTCGTTGTCATCACCCAGCTCCAGCCGATCTCGGTGATCTTTACGCTGCCGCAGGACCAGTTGCCGGAGGTCATGAAGGGATCGGCGTCCGGCGCCCTCAAGGCTATCGCGACGGCGCGTACCAACGGGCAGGCCCTGGGAGAAGGCACCCTCGCGCTGGTCGACAACCAGATCGACCCGAACACCGGCACCGTCCGTTTGAAGGCGACCTTTCCCAACGAGGACTACGCGCTCTGGCCGGGTCAGTTCGTCAATGTCCGCCTCCTGGTCCGCTCGTTGCAAAATGTCGTTACCGTTCCATCGTCGGCGGTCCAGCGCGGGCCGGACGGCACGTATGTCTACGTCGTCAATTCGGATTCGACCGTCGCCATGCAGGCGGTCACCGTCACGGAGATGATCGACGGCAGTTCAGTGATCACAACCGGTCTCGACGCAGGCGCCCGTATCGTCGTGTCCGGTCAATACCGGTTGCAGCCGGGCAGCCGCGTGCAGGCGGGTGCGGCGACCGCCGAGAGCTCCGGCGGCACGTGAGGGCGCCATGGACATATCCACACCGTTCATCAAACGACCGATCGCGACTTCGCTGTTGATGGCGGGCATTCTCTTTGTCGGAGCAGCCGCCTATCCGTTTCTGCCGGTGGCACCGCTGCCGCAGGTCGAGTATCCGACCATGCAGGTGACGACGCAGCTCCCCGGCGCAGATCCCGTGACGATGGCATCGTCTGTGACCGCGCCGCTCGAGCGCCAATTCGCGCAAATTCCAGGCGTCACGCAGATGAGCTCGTCGAGCGTCCTCGGCGTGAGCTCCATCACGGTGCAGTTCGAGCTCACCCGCAACATCGATGCAGCGGCGGGGGACATCCAGGAGGCGATCAACGCGGCCGGCGGGCAACTGCCCAAGAACCTTCCCTCGCCGCCGAACTACCGAAAGGTCAATCCAGGCGATCCGCCCATCCTCATTCTCGGGCTTCATTCAGATTCCTTGCCCATCGCGACCGTGGACGACTACGGGGAAAACGTGCTGTCCCAAAACATCAGCCAGGTCCCCGGGGTGGGCCAGGTCAGTGTTTTCGGACAACAGAAACCTGCCGTTCGCATTCAGGTGGACCCGGCGAAGCTCGCTGCCATGGATATCGGGCTGGAGGACCTCCGCGGCGTGATCGCGAACGTGACGACGGACAGCCCGAAGGGCAGCATCGATGACGCGACGCGCACCTTCACGATCTATGCCAACGACCAGTTGCTGAGTGCCGGGCCTTGGAACGACGCCATCATCGCCTATAAGAACGGCGGGCCCGTGCGGGTTCACGACATCGGCCAAGCGGTCGACGGCCCGGAGCGGACCAAATTGGCCGCCTGGGCGAACGGCAAGCGCGCCGTCATCCTGGCGGTCTCGAAGCAGCCTGGTGCAAACGTCGTCGACACCGTCGACCGCATCAAGGCGCTCCTGCCGCAGTTGCAGGCGGCAATTCCACCGGCCATCAAGGTCGACGTCCTCACCGATCGGACCACGACGATCCGTGCTTCGGTCAGCGACGTAAAGTTTACGCTCGTTGTGACGATCGCGCTGGTCGTCATGGTGATCTTCATGTTCCTGCGCAGCTTCTGGACCACGCTGATCCCCAGCGTCACGGTACCCCTTGCGCTGGTGGGAACCTTGGCGCTCATGTATGTGGCCGGGTTCAGTCTCGACAATCTTTCCCTGATGGGCTTCACGATCGCGGTCGGCTTCGTGGTCGACGACGCAATCGTGATGCTTGAGAACATCCATCGCCACATGGAAGATGGTCTCAGTCCCTACCAGGCGGCGATCAAGGGCGCGGGTGAGATCGGCTTTACCATCATATCGATCAGCCTTTCGCTGATTGCCGTTTTCATTCCCCTTCTTCTCATGGGCGGAATCGTCGGCCGAATCTTTCGTGAATTCGCCGTCACGGTCGCGATGACAATCGCGGTTTCGGCATTCGTTGCACTGACGCTGACGCCGGTCATGGCGGCGCGTTTCATGCGGCCCGAGAAGGACGTTCAGCACGGCCGCCTGTACATGGCTTCGGAGCGAATGTTCGACCTGATGCTGTCGGGCTATCGGCGCAGCCTCGATGTGGCGCTACGCCATCAGCGGATCACGCTGGCGGTATTCGTCGTGACCGTTGCTCTCTCGGGATACCTTTTCGTCGTCATCCCGAAGGGATTTTTCCCGATCCAGGATACCGGCCTCCTCCTCGGAACGTCGGAAGCGGCACAGGACATTTCCTTCGCCGAGATGTCGCGCCGCCAGATCGCCTTGGGTTCGGTGGTGTCCAAGGATCCCGACGTTGCGACCGTGGGAATGCTCGTCGGTTCAACCGGCAGTCAGACCCAGAACAATGGGCGGATGTTCATCACGCTGAAGCCGCTCGGTGAACGCAAGGCCTCTGCCACCGAGATCATTCATCGGCTGGCGCCGCAACTCGCGAAGGTGGAGGGCGCCGCGTTATTCTTGCAGCCGGCGCAGGACATCAACGTCGGGGGCCGTCCCGCGCGAACGCTCTTCCAGTATACGCTGCAAGACGCCGATGTGACGGAGCTCAACCAATGGGCATCCAAAATCCTTGCCAAACTGAAGACGCTGCCCGAGCTCACGGGTGTCACCACCGATCAGCAGACCGGCGGGGCCACCCTGACCCTGACGATCGACAGGGATCAGGCCTCACGGTTCGGCATCGAGCCGCAACTGATCGACGACACGCTGTACGACGCATTCGGCGAACGCCAGGTCGCGCAATACTTCACCCAGATCAACAGCTATCACGTGATCATGGAGGTGCTGCCGGACATCCAGAATTCGCCGGCGGCGCTCGAACACATTTTCATCAAATCTCCACTCACCGGCCAGCAGGTCCCGTTGAGCACGCTCGTCAAGCAGACGACGGCGCCAACCACGTTCCTGTCGATCAACCACCAGGGGCAATTCCCGGCCGTGACCTTGAGCTTCAATCTGGCGTCCGGTGTCGCTCTGGGTCCGGCCGTGACGTCGATCCAACGCGCACAGGCCGAGCTCGGCACGCCGGTTTCGCTCACCGGAACCTTCCAGGGCAACGCCCAGGCCTTTCAGGATTCGCTTGCGAGCGAACCTGTGCTGGTCGCCGCCGCGATCGTGGTGATCTACCTCATCCTCGGCATGCTGTATGAGAGCTACATCCATCCGCTGACCATCCTGTCGACGTTGCCATCGGCCGGCGTCGGCGCCTTGCTCATGCTGATGATCTTCGGATTCGACTTCAGCGTGATCGCGCTGATCGGCGTGATCCTGCTCATCGGCATCGTCAAGAAGAACGGCATCATGATGGTGGACTTTGCGATCGTGGGCCAGCGCGAACGCGGTTTGACCGCGCTCGAGGCGATCCGCGAGGCCTGCCTGCTGCGGTTTCGCCCGATCATGATGACGACGATGGCGGCGCTGCTCGCCGGCGTGCCGCTGATGTTGGGGCATGGGACCGGCTCGGAAATGCGCCAGCCGCTCGGCTATGCGATGGTCGGCGGACTGATCTTGAGCCAGATGCTGACGCTCTACACCACACCGGTCGTCTTCGTGTACCTTGAGCGGCTGAACAGTTGGCTGGGAGCTCGCTCGAAGACACGGCAAGGCAGCGCGGCGGACACGCCGGCCAGCGTGGACTGACCGGAGCGCGCCGTCCGTCGGGACCAAAGAATAAATGCGAGGCGCACGAAAAACGCCAACACGCATAGCCGCCGAGCTTGTTTCCGTCTTGCTGCAATGCGCCCGCCTTGTTCGGCCGCGACGGCGGCGGACAAGTCGCCATTGCTGATTCTACTTGGCGCCCGAAGGTTTTTTCGCATCCCTTGCCGACTCGAGGCACGCCAGGAGTTCGACGTAGCTCGGGTCATAGCTCTGCGTCTGGTCGGTACACATCGTCTTGTCGAGCGCAGAGAATTGTTGCCATTCCTTGATCAGAGCGTCACGCGCCGATTTCTCGTCGGCGAGGCAGGACGATGCCGACATTTCTGGAATGTCGACCGGTGCTCGACAGCCGGGCCCGACATCGAGCGTCGGGACTCCGTCGGCGGCGATCAGTTGCAGTCCGATCAGCATGGAAAGAAGCAGCATGATTCAACCCCTTGTTGGATGTCCACCACAATAGCGAGCTGGCCGGCAAAAGCTGCCGCGGGAATGCGGTGTTTGGCTTGATCTTGCGGAAAGCAGACATCACCGACGCATGGCCCCATTCTCCGGTGAAAATCACAACCCATTTGATCGTCATCCACGGCAGGGAATTGGTCCTTGTGCGCGGACCAAAAGGAGACTTGATCATGTCAACGAAAGCAATGATGGGCGTGGCAATCGCCCTGACGACAGCGCTGGCCGTGCCGACCTTTGCTGCAGCCGCCACAGTCCGGCAGGATGCCCGCGGCGCCTACGGCCGGGACGTGCAGCCCAGGGAGCGGGTGCAGACGCAGCAGCATTCGCCGAATCCGGCGTGGGACGTTTACGACACCCGCGGGCACTATATCGGCTCCGACCCGGATCCCTTCGTTCGCAACCAGTTGGCACGAGATCCCAGTGAGGGCGACGACTATTGACGGTCGTCGTCCTTGCTTGAGACGTCGTGACCTATCCAGAGCCCCGTGGTCTCTTCCACCGCGGGGCTCTCTTTTTGTTGCTCCGCTCACCACGCCTTCGATCTGAGGCCCGACGCCGTGCGCGATATTTCGGCAGAGCTCAACGTCCCGATTGCCGACCTGTTTGCGCTCTACATGAAGCCGAGAACATCCGTTGGCACGTGTCGGGTCCGCATGTCCGAGCCTATCGCCCTTGTCTGGACAACCACGATGAGCAAGGTGTTTGCCGCGACCGACGCAATCGCCCACCGCGTCCGCAAGCTCCGCGGCGCGACGCTTGAGTGATGAGCCGAACGCACGCATACTGCCTTGCCTTTTTTCGAAGGGAGCAATCAGCATCGCTCCGTCGTCAGGAGCCAGACCATGTCAAGCTCTAGTCCTCGATGGTTCACGCCGTCCTCGATTTTGAGCTACGCGGTTGCGATCTTGTCGGTTTCCGCGGCGCTCGTCGCTGGACTGCTGCTGGACTCTTTCCTGGACATTGCGCCCTACGTCTCCCTGTTTATTTGTGCGAACATGGTCGCCGCGTGGTTTGGCGGCGTCGGTCCGGGCTTGCTCTCGACCGTGCTCTCCATCTTGGCTTTTAAATACTTTTTCATAGAGCCGACCAGTTCGTTCGTCGTGGAGTCCAAGGACATTCCGCGCCTTGCCCTGTTTGCGGTCGCCGCCACCTTTGTGGTTTCGCTTGCGGGAGCGCAAAGGAACGCGGCGAAATCTCTCCGGCGAGCGCGCGATGACCTGCAGATGGCGGTTCGGGAACTCGAGAGACTCAACAAGGAATTGCTGGCCGAGAACGCCGAGCGAAATCTGGCTGAACAAAAAATCCGCCAAGCTGAGCGAGAGCTTCAGGTGACGATCGACACGATCCCGGTATTGGTCGGAAGCTATCGGCGCGACGGCTCCCCCGACTTCGTCAACCTGGCTTGGCGAGACTATACCGGGCTTTCTCTGGATGATTTGAACGGCCGACGCTGGGAAGCCGTCACTCATCCCGACGACGTTGCCGTCGTCGACAACGAACGGCTCCGCCACCTTGCGACCGGAGAGCCTTTTCAGACCGAACAGCGTTTGCGCCGCACGGACGGAGAATATCGCTGGCACCTGTTCAGCCGTGTGCCCTTGCGCGACGAGAATGGAAACGTGATCAAATGGTACGCAGCGGGGTACGATATCGAGGACCGCAAGCGCGCGGAAGCCGGGTTGCGACGAAGCGCGGTCCAGTTGGAGTATGCGCAGCGCTTGAGCCGGACCGGGAGCGTGGGATTCAAAGTCGCCACCGGTGAAATCATGTGGTCCGAGGAAACGGCTCGCATCTATGGGTATGATGCGGATACTCGGCCATCCGTGGAATTGGTGCTACAGCGTGTTCATCCTGGCGACGTCGCGCTCGTGCAACAGCAAATCGACCGCGCGAGGCAAGGCGAACAAGAGTTCGATTTCGAACACCGTCTTGTGATGCCGGATGGCAAGGTCAGGCACGTGCACGTGCTGGCTCATATCGTAAAGGGCGACAGCGACAACAAGGAAATCTTCGGTGCGCTGATGGATGTCAGCGCCGCCAAGCAGGCGCGGGAGGCCCTGGATAAGGCTCAAGCGGAACTTGCCCATGTCACGCGCATGACGACGCTGGGAGAACTGGCGGCGTCCATCGCGCACGAGGTCAATCAACCGCTTACGGCGATCGTCACCGATGGGGCGGCCGGGCTGCGCTGGCTTGGCCAGGAGCCTCGCGTGTTGGAGGAAGTGCGCAACTCCTTGGAGGCGATGATCGGCGAGGCTCAGCGCGCGAGCAGGGTGATCGAAAGGATCCGGGCGCTTTCCAAGAAGACCGATCCGGAGAAAGCTCCGCTGGACATCAACAATGTGATTCACGACGCGGTCCGTTTTGTCGAGCGTGAGGTGCTCAGCCATCGCGCGTCGCTGCGGCTGGAGCTCGCAACCGGGCTGCCGCTGGTGCCCGGCGACCGGGTGCAACTGCAGCAAGTCGTCATCAATCTCGTGATCAACGGCGTCCAGGCCATGGAATCCGTCACCGACCGGCCTCGCGAGCTGCTGCTTCGATCGCAACAGTACGAAGCCGATCATGTACTCGTCGAGGTGCACGACTCAGGCACCGGCTTCGACCCCGGAAGCGCGAGCCGCCTGTTCAACGCCTTCTTCAGCACAAAGCCCGGCGGCATGGGTATGGGACTATCGATCTGCCGTTCGATCATCGACGCGCATGAAGGAAGGGTGTGGGCTTCCAACCGCGCCGGGCAGGGCGCGATCTTCCAGTTCATTTTGCCCTTCAGCGGTAAAGGCGCGCCGTAAGTGCAACGCGCGCGCCATCAAGCGAATCGCGGTTTCCGGACGTGATAGAGCGCGTTATCTCGTGGCGCGTCCGGTTGGACCAATGCCAATTCGAAAGCGAGCAGGTTCACGCGCTGTCACCGACAATTGGGACTCACCTCCCAGCTCGGGAAAGCGCTCGTGGTGCTGCTGTCGCCGCTGCTGACACACGGCCAGCCCGGATGGTGGCTGTAGCTCCAATGGCTCCAACCGTCACTCTGATTGCTGTTGCCGTGGGCGTAGGCACCGCGGCCGTTGTCGCGATCCGCGGGCGCGACGTGGCGCCGCGCCCCCCGATCCTGGACGGATTCGAGCGGCGCCGATGCGGCTTGGGGCAGCGCGGGAGACAGCGCCGCGGTGGCAGTGGACGCCGGCAGCAACGCACTCGCGGTGATGAAGAGACAGACGATTGTTGTGACGGGCTTCATAGCGAGATCTCCAGTGTCTCTGTTGGTTCCGGAGGTCGACCCTCCATAAAGGCTCGGCTTGAACGGAGCGAGCCCGCCTGCCGACGCAGCCGCATCTGCCGCGATCGGGGAGGCAATCGGCATATAGACATCGGCCGGGATATAACTTTGGCGGGATTGCTGTGATTGGTTTGGTCGTGCGTCAACCGTTGGACGCGATCGGAGATAAATTGAAGTCACGAAATTGGATTTGCAACAACACTGCAAGCCGCTCGGCGATGGCGGTGACCACCGGCTTATCGCGCGCGGCACGTCCGCGTTTTCTGTCCCGTCGCCCTGTCGCCGGCGGTATCCGAAGGCGTTCGTACTCGATCGTCAGGTCCACGCCGGCAACGTTTGCGGCACGTGACAAGTCGGGCCGGGACGCGCCGGCTACTTTCCGGGCTTTTTCTGCGGGAACGGGCTCGCAGGCTTGGTTGTGCTCTGAGCCGCCTTGTAGGACGAGACGTTCGGCTTGGGCTTGTTCTTGTCAGCCTTCGGCTTCCGATCGTTTCCCTTGGACATGCGATCCTCCAGTTGATTATGAACTCTAAAGGTTCGAGCTTCTTCAGCGCGCCAAATGTTCCTATCGTTGGTGTCCAAGCGACAAGCCGAGTTGAAAGGCCTTTTGGCGCAGTGCTGCTACCGTTCGTTTTGCCAGCTTGGAAATCTTCACCACAGGCGTTTTCTCACGCGAATGCCGCCTGAGTTCGCGGACGTTTTCTTTGGTCCATTCGCGACGCTTTGCACGCTTAGTCTTCTTCGCCATTCGGATTCTCTCCTATGAGGGCGCGCGATTTGTCCGCGATCATGAGGGATCTTTCACAATGGAGATCAATCTCGCGCGTCGTTTGTCGACTCCCTCGTCACGGTCACTCGCATGACCATCGCTACACGGCGTCCTTGGCTGCCTTGACGGGACGTGCTCTGACGATTTTGCGAGCAGGTCTTGCCTTGAATACGGTGGGTTCTTTGGTGAAGGGATTGATCCCTTTCCGCGCTTTCGTCGCAGGTTTCTTGATGACGACGAACTTCGCAAATCCAGGAACCAAGAATGCACCAGACTTCTTCAGTTCTTTGTAGCCAACCTTCGCCAGCGTCTCCATGACGCCTTTGATGTCCTTCTTGGTCAGCCCGTCGTGCTCGGCGCTAATTGCTTCGATCAATTCCGACCTCGTCATCAGCTTGGACATGTACTTTTCCTGTTCTGATTCGTTCGGAGCAGACTTTATTTGGAAAACCAAACAGAACACCCCGTGTCACCACGATGTTCACAGGTTACTTCTTCAGCAAGCCGGGAACTTCTGGCGAATCCGTCAGGGCTCACAACCACCGCCTGTGTCATTTCGATTCGTTCCTCAAGCCATTGGAGATCAGTTCCGTTACTTGCTGCCCCAATATCCCGGGTCCTGCTTGAAAAACTTCTTCGGCACCACGCCGTAGATCATCAGCATCGAGTCCACCGCCTCGGCCACGCGGAAGTCGACGCCCATGCTCGCGACCGCATAAGCCTCCGCCGCCGTTATGCCGGCCTTCGCCTGCAGCAGCGCGACTGTCTCGCGCACGGCCTCCTTCATCGCAATGTTGAGATCGACGTCGAGGCCGAGCGTGTAATAGTTGGCGGCGTCCTCCACGCGGGGCCAGCGCATGGCCTTGCCGGCGCCCTTGTGCAGGATGAACTGCAGCGTGCCGGTGAGCGACTGTTCGAGCGCGCCGCCGTCGACCTCGCCGTCGCCCTGTACGCCGTGCGGATCGCCGGTGAAGAACAGCGCGCCCTCGTTGAAGACAGGGATGTAGAGCGTCGAGCCGACGCCGAGCACCTTCAGGTCAAGATTGCCGGCCCATTTGTTGGGCGGGCCGGATGAGACGATGATGAGGTCGGGCGGCGGCGCGACCGCCATGATGCCGAGGAACGGCCCGAGCGGCAACTCAATGCCGCCGGGCAGGAACGCAACCTTGCGCTGGGGATCGGTCTTGATGACGCGCGGGGAGGGCGTCGGCACCAGATCGGGCAGCACGCCCGAGCCGGGGCCGGTGTTGTTGACGCCGTAGGGCACGCGGAATTCGAGATCGAGCACGCGCACTTCGAGCGCATCGCCGGGCTCGGCGCCCTCGACATAGATCGGACCGGTGAGGACGTGCACGCCGAGCCCCCTGCCGTGCGGCACCTTGGCGTAGATGTCCTTGGCGTCCTGCAGCACCTCCTCGGGCTTGATGCCGGCGCGACCGAAATAGGTGACGGGATCGGCGTTCGTGGTGAGGCCCTGATGCGACATGGTGTCGATGCGCACCGTGGTGCCGGACTTGATGCGCAGCACCGGCGGCGTCCGCGACGAGATGTAGCCCCAGACGACGGTCTCGGGCGTCGAGCCGAGCGTGACGTCGGGCTTGTTGCCGGCGGGCGGCGGTTGCGCCGACGCGGCGGACACGAATGCCGCGAGCGCGCCGATGGCGGCAAGTGATTTGCAATGCATGGGAAGAATCATTGGGGCCAGCCCTTTCCGACAGCGAAGTCGGGTCCAGCATAGCATCAAATGGATGCGATGAACCGGCTCGGCCGGCGATATTCCCTCAATTCATGACCTCGATCTCGGCGCGGAACTCGAGATCGACGAGATGGCGAACTCAAGAGCGAATTCCGCGAACCCTTTAGACGAGCTTGCGGAAACAGCCGCGCTTGCGGTCGCAAAGAGTACGCGCGGAGGACCCCGAAGGGCCGGAACGTACAAAGTGGCTCCCCGGGAATGGGTTCGAACCATCGACCGGACGGGAAACAACCGTCTGCTCTACCGCTGAGCTACCGGGGAATGCGAAGGCATTGTGCGGGATTTTACAAAAAAGCCCAACACCGGACGTGTTTCATGGTTGCCAATTGGATAATGCCGCAGCCGCGCGACGCGGGGCGCGCGATCACCGGGCGCCGCTGCCGGCCGCCGCGCTGTGGCGGTCGAGCGGCCGCGGCACCAGCCGTCCGCGCGCCTGCCGGAGCGAGCCCACGCCATACTGGCCGAGGAATTTGACCCAGCGCCGCGCCTGCCAGGCGAGCCCGGTGTCGGTCGACAGCGCGCGCAGATAATGCGCCTTGGCGTGGCTGTAGTCGTCGCAGTCGGTCTTGACCGGATCGTCGTAGAAGGCGGCGATCTTCTCCTCCCCCATGCCGTCGCTCGCGAACCATTGCGGGATGTGCACGTTGCACAGGCGCTCGACGTCGGTGAACACCTTGTTGCAGCCCGTTCCGGCGGCCGGACAGGAGGTCGCGAAGGCGTCGCCGACGAGCACGATCCCGGGCTGGCGGTGTCCGGTGGTGACATAGAGGTCGACCGGCCTGATCTTGACGTCGCCGGTGACCTCGAAATCGCCGACGATCCCGTGCAGGCCAGGCATTGCGGCCACCAGCGTCTCCTTCGGAGCCTGGCGCAGCTCTCGCAGCCATGGATCGCGCATGTCGCGGTAGACGAAGAAGTTCGCGCGCATGGTCGAGCCGATCGGGAACAGCGTCAGATAGGCCATGCGGTCGGCCGCGCGCTCGGGATAATAGGTCAGGGCGCGGAAGTCGAAGCTCGGCCGGCCGAGCGGCGTCATGTCGAAGCCGATGCTGATCGAATGACACTCGCTCACGATCTCCCGCGTCATGCCCAGCGTATGACGCAAGCCGATGTTGAGCCCGTTCGCCAGCACGACCAGTCGGGCGGAGATCTCCTCGCCGTTCGACAGGGTCAGGCTTTGACGGTCGGGGCCGGTCGAAATGGCCGCGACCTTGCCCCGCATGACTTCGGTATGCGGGGGGATTTCAGCCCGGATCGTGTTCACCAGGGTGTCGTAGAAAAGGTCGTACTGGGCGTTCGGCCGGGTCTCAACCAGCCGGCCGAAGCGTGCGATCGAGACCTCGCCGTCGAGCGTCGCGGCGCGGAGCACCGCGCCGGCAATGCCGGTCTTGTGCAGGATGCGGACCTGCGAGGCGTCGAACTTCTCGCAGCGGAAATCCGGCGGATAGACCTTGTGCGGGTCGACCAGGATCGCGCGGATGCCGGCGCGGCCGAGCATGGCGGCTGCGGTCGAGCCCGCAAGCCCGCCGCCGGCGATGGCAACATCGGTGTGCCACATGGAGCGGTTCCCGTTGATCGCGTCATCTTTGCGGCCAAAAGCCTAAATGAATCTTGAAGACCGCTGCGCAGGCAGCCAGGCGTCGCGGCCGCGCTCCGGCCGCGGCGTCATGGTTAACCGGCGGGTCCGAAACACCCTCCCGAGCATGATTTGTTTAGGTTTCATTGCAACGATGCGGCCGCAAGACCTCACATGACGACCGCGGTTGGCGAGCCCCCCAATGTCCGACAGCAAGCTCATATTTTGCCCGGACGAGCATCGTGGAGCGGGTCGTGCGCCGGATCTGCCGGCAGCCGCTTCGCGCCGTCAGCGGTTCGAGCCCGAGGCGCCGCAGGACGGCAAGGCGGCGCCGCACCACCTGCCGGCGCTGATCAGCCCGCCGCTCGGCGTCGCCCGCTCGCAGCTTGCCGACTCGGCCACCTGGTCGGGCATCGAGCTGCGGGTCCATGGCGATCTCGCCGAGGTCGCGGATGTGTGGCGGTCGTTCGAGAATGAGGCCGACCGCACCGTCTTCCAGGCGTTCGATTGGATCGCGAAGTGGCAACGCCATATCGGCGCGCCGCGCGGCACCCTTCCCGCGGTCGTGGTCGGCCGCGACGCCGACGGCCAAATCCTCTGCATCCTGCCGTTCGCCATCGAGACGCGCGGGCTGGTGCGCTGCCTGGGCTGGCTGGGCGCGGAACTCTGCGACTATAACGCGCCGCTCCTGTGCGAGCATTTCGCCCAGGCCGTGAGCCCGGCCCGTTTTGCGCTGCTGTGGGATGACGTCATCGATCTGCTGAGCGCCGACGCGCGTTTCCGGTTCGACCTGGTCGACCTGCAGAAGATGCCTGAAACGGCCGGCGAGCAGCCAAACCCGTTCCTCCAGCTCCAGGTGCTCGCGCATCCGAGCGGGGCCTATGTGGCGCACCTCGGCCGCACCTGGGAAAAATTCTACGCCGCCAAGCGCTCGCCATCGACCAGGAAGCGCGAGCGCCGCCAGCTCAAGCATCTCGCCGAGCATGGCGAGCTGCGCTACGTCAACGTCGAGGAGCGTGCCGATCTCGAGCGCACCCTCGCCGCGTTGATCGAGCAGAAATCGCGCGCGTTCGCCCGCATGGGCGTCGAGGACCTGTTCGCGCGGCCCGGATATCGCGCGTTCTACCAGGACGTCGCGACCGACCCGCAGACGCGGGCACTCGCCCATGTCAGCCGGCTCGACGTCGGCGCGACGACGGCCGCCACCAACCTCGGACTGAAGTTCCGCGATTGCTATTATCTGGTGCTGTCGAGCTATCACGACGGGGAGATATCCCGCTTCGGTCCCGGCCGCGCGCACCTGAACGAATTGCTGCGCCATGCCATCGACAGCGGGTTCGAGCGGTTCGATTTCACGGTCGGCGACGAGCCCTACAAGCGCGACTGGTCCGATACGGAGCTGCGACTCTACGATTATCTCGCCGCCGTGACGTTCCGCGGCTGGGTGGTCGTTGCGAGCAAGACCGCGTACCGTCGCGCCAAGCGCCACATCAAGCAGACGCCGGCGCTGTGGCACGCCTTCAGCAAGGCGCGCGCGCTCGCGGGCTTGATCAGCCGGCGCTGACATCGGGCCGACATGGGCGGCAACAGGGCGCCGCCCGCCGCCGCCGCATTGACCGCACGCGCGCTTGCTGCAAGTCTCCCTTCCGGAAAGGGAGAGACACCATGGACCAAACAAAACTCGGACCGGTGCTCGCGGCTCTGTTCGCCATGGCCGGAACCGCCAGCGCGCAGGACTGGCCGGCCCGGACCATGACGCTCGTGGTCCCGTTTGCGGCGGGCGGCGGCATCGACGTGAGCGCGCGCATCCAGGCCCAGCACATGGGCGAACTCCTGGGCCAGACGATCATCGTCGAGAACATCGGCGCGGCGGCCGGCATGGCCGGCTCGCAGCGCGTCGCCACCGCGCGGCCCGACGGCTACACGTTCCTGATCGGCAATACCGGAACGCACGCCTATAACCAGACCCTCTACAAGAAGCCGCTCTACAACTCGGTCACCGACTTCCAGCCGGTCGGGCTAATGAGCGAGTCGCCGCGCATCCTGATCGCGCGCAACAGCCTGCCGGTGAAGAACCTGCAGGAGTTCATCGCCTATGCGAAGGCGAACCAGGACAAGATGCAGTTCGGCTCCGCCGGCGTCGGCGCCGGCACGCACCTGCCCTGCGAGCTGCTGAACATGGCGATGGGCGTGAAGATCACGCACGTGCCCTATCGCGGCGCCGGCCCGGTGATGCAGGACCTGATCGGCGGGCGCATCGATTACATGTGCGACACCATCCAGACCGGCGCGGCGCAGGCCAAGCAGGGCAGCGTGAAGGGCATCGCCGTCATGGCGCCCAAGCGCGTTCCGATCATCGCCGAGCTCGGGACCACGACCGAGCAGGGGCTGCCCGGGGTCGAGTCGAGCGTGTGGAACGCGTTCTTCCTGCCGAAGGGAACGCCGGACCCGATCGTGCGCAAGCTCAACAAGGTGATGAGCGACACGGTCGACGATCCCGCCGTGCGCAGGAAGCTCGAGGAGCTTGGGCTGGAAATCCTGCCCAAGGATCAGCGCACGCCGGAATATCTCGCCAACTATCTGCCGGACGAGATCGAGCGCTGGGGCAAGGTGATCAAGGCCGCCGGCATCAGCGGGGAATGATCCCGCTGGAGCATTTTCAGGAAAAGTGGACTCCGGTTTCGGTCCGAAATGCGACCAATGCAAGAGTCCTGGCGGACGCGGTCAGACATAGGCAGCGCGTCCACTCAAAGAGGTGAGCCATGGTCCGAGTGATCGTCACGATTGCGCTCACGTTGGCCTGTTCGGGAGCGGCTCACGCCCAGGCCTGGCCCGCGCGCGCGATCAACATGGTCGTGCCCTATGCGGCGGGCGGTCCGGTCGACACCATCGCGCGCATCCTGGGGGCGCGGCTGTCGGAAATCCTCAGCCAGCAGGTGATCATCGAGAACGTGGGCGGGGCCGGCGGCATGACCGGCGCCGCGCGCATCGCCAAGGGCACGCCCGACGGCTACAGCCTGCTGATGTCCGGGAGCGCGGTGCTCTCCATCAACCAGACGCTCTACAAGAAGCCGCTCTACAACGCCGCCACCGACTTCGCCCCGGTCGGCCTGACCACCGAAGCCGCACGTGTGCTGGTGGTGCGCAAGGACCTTCCGGTCAACACGCTGCCGGAGTTCATCGCTTACGCCAGAGCCAACCAGGCCAAGATGCAGTTCGGATCGGCCGGCGCGGGCTCGGCCACGCACATTCCATGCGTGCTGCTCAACATGAAGATCGGCGCGGCCGATATTGTCCACGTCCCCTATCGCGGTGCAGGGCCCGCGATGCAGGATCTGATCGGCGGACGCATCGATTTCATGTGCGACGCCATCTCCACCTCACTGTCGCAGATCCAGGAAAAGAACGTGAAACCGATCGCCTTGCTGTCGCTGCAGCGCGCGCCGGTTCTGCCGGAGCTGAAAACCGCGCACGAGCAAGGCTTGGCAGATTTTGGTGTCGACGCCTGGAACGCGTTCTTCCTGCCGAAGGGAACGCCCGCCGCGATCGTCCGCCGCCTCAACAAGGCGGTGAACGACACGCTGGAGACGCCGTCGGTGCGCGAGCGCCTGGATGGCCTCGGCCTCAGCATCGTGGCACCAAACCGCCGGAGCCCGGAATACCTCGCAAGCTACGTGCGCAGCGAGATCGAGAAGTGGGCCGATCCGATCAAAGC
>JAXDOD010000064.1:0-36715 GCA_034669045.1 Alphaproteobacteria bacterium | reverse complement strand
AGTCCGACATGCGGACTTCTGAACCAAAGCCACACTAGATCAATAAGTTGCTAGTGTCCTTCGATTCCGAAGTTCGCAAACGACGGTGCCGCACAATGATGCGAACTTCGGAATCGGGACACTAGCCGAGAACTTTTAGTAGGTCGGACAAAATCGTGACAATGAATTCAGAAACTTCAATGACAGCGAAACGCCCATCCCCATCCCCCAGTCGTAATGCATTTGCGGGAACTTGCGCCCTCGCCCTGCTCCTGGTCACCGCCGGCGTGCAGGCGCAGGATTATCCCAGCCGCGAGATCCGCCTCATCAACGGTTATGCGGCCGGCGCCGGCGCCGACATCGCCTCGCGCATCTTCGGCAAGCACCTGGAGGAGACGCTCGGAAAGCCGGTGATCGTCGAGAACAAGCCGGGCGCCTTCACCAATATCGGCGCCGCCGCCGTCGCCCGCGCCCAGCCCGATGGCTATTCCCTGATGTTCTCGGGGCACACGGCGATCGCCACCAACGTGCACCTGTTCAAGAACCTGCCGTTCGATCCGGTGAAGGATTTCGTCGCGATCGCGCCGGCCGGCAACATCAGCTTCGGTTTCGCGGTCCCGCCGCAATCGCCGATCACGTCGATGGCGCAGCTCACGGCCTATCTCAAGCAGCAGGGCGACAAGGCGACCTATGGCCATGCCAACGCGTTCGGTCTGATCGCCACCGAATTGTACAAGCACCTGACCGGAACCACGCCGCTGGGCGTGCCGTTCCGCAACGCCGGCGATGCCTTGACGAGCCTCACGCGCGGCGAGATCGATCTCCTGGTCTATGATCTCGGCACCCTGACGCAGCAGGAAGCCGGCGGCCGCCTGCGCGTGATCGCGGTGACCACCGCCGGCCGCTCGACGCTGCGGCCCGATGTGCCGGGCATGCGCGAGGCGGGCGTCGCGGACTATGATCTCGGCGCCTGGTTCGGGCTCTGGGGACCGGCGGGCGTGCCGGCGGCGATCGTCAATCGGCTGTCGCAGGCGGTGCGTGAAATCTGGACCAAGGAGGACAAGCGGCGCGGCCTGACGGCGCAGACGATCGAGCCGTTCATCGCCTCGCCCGATGAATTCGCCCAGTTCGTGCGCAACGAGACCGCCAAATGGGGCCGCGTGATCGCCATCGCAAGGATCGAGCCGCAATGACACAAGGATGCAGGCCAACCATGAACACAGTCAGCGTGTCGCTGCTCGCCCTCCTGGTCGGCGGGTCCGCGGCGGCGGCGCAGGATGCCGCGTCGTTCCAGGGCAAGACCGTCGCGATGGTCGTCGGCTCGGCGCCCGGCGGCGGCACCGACGCCTATGGCCGGCTGGTCGCCGGCTCGCTGCCGGCCTATCTGCCGGGCTCGCCCACCATCGTGGTGCGCAACGTGGCCGGCGCCGACGGCATCGTGGCGATGAACTTCATGGTCCAGCAGGCCGTGCCGGACGGATTCACCATCACGGCGGTGCCCAACACCGTGGCCGACCCGCTCAACTACCGCAAGCCGCAGGCGCATTACGATCCGACCACGTTCGGGGTGATCGGCGGCGCCGGCCGCGGCGGCGAGGTCCTGCTCATCAGCCGTGACGCCGAGAAGCGCCTCACCGACAAGCAGGCCGCCCCCGTCATCATGGGCTCGCTCGGCGGGGTGCCGCGCTCGGGGATGCAGATGACCGCGTGGGGCGTCGAGCTCCTGGGCTGGAACGCCAAGTGGGTCATCGGCTATCGCGGCACCAACGAGCTCACGCTGGCGCTCGAGCGCGGCGAGATCGACATGACCGCGACCGGGAACCTGTTCTTGATCCGCAAGCTGGTCGACACCGGCAAGTTCAAGATTCTGGTGCAGAGCGGGACGCTCAAGAACGGCGCGATCGAGTCGCGGCCCGATTTCGGCGATGCGCCGATCATGACCAAGATGCTGGACGGCAAGCTCAACGACCCGCTGGCCGCCAAGGCATTCGAATACTGGAGCAGCATCGCCGTGACCGACAAGTGGCTGGCGCTGCCGCCGAAGTCGGCCAAGCCGATGCTCGACCTCTATCGCGACGCCTACGGCAAGATCATCCGGGATGCGGAGTTCCTCGAGCGCGCGCGCCGGATCAGCGAGGATTTCTCGCCGATGACGAGCACCGACGTCGAGACGCTGATCCACCGGCTCGGCAGCCTGCCGCCGCAGGCGATCGACTACATGACCGTCATCCTGCGCAAGCAGGGGCTGGACACGCAGTAGTCGGGACCCAGCGCGCCGCGCCAAGCTGCTGGGGCATCTCATGTTGACCAGCAGCCGCGACATCAAACGCCGTCTCGAACAGGAGGGCTGGGTTCTCGACCGCGTGACCGGCTCGCATCACGTCTTCAAGCATCCCCGAAGGCCGATCACGGTCGTGCTGCCGCACCCAAAGAAAGACTTGGGTCGGGGACTGGTCGGTAATATCTATAAGCAGGCTGGATGGAAGCCCGATTGAGAGCCAAGGCCATGCCGCATTACGTTGCCATTGTCGAAGACGCCGGACCTGACAAGGCCGTCGGAATCTGGTTTCCCGATCTGCCCGGGTGTTTTTCAGCCGGCGACGACGTGGACGAAGCCTTGCGCAACGCCGAGCAAGCCTTGATGCTCTATGCGGAGGCCGAGGCGAAAGAAGGCCGCGATCTTCCCCATCCCCGCCCGTTGTCGGAATTGAGAGAGGACGCGGCAGCCGCCGCCGATCTCAAAGACCATATGGTTGCCTTGGTCGCATTGCGGCCGGCGACCGCGCACGCAGCGGAATAACGCCGGCCATTGATCGCCACCAAGCGTTGTCAACCGCACCCGCCAAGGCTAAGTTCGGCCACCCTCCCCGCCCGGCGCCCACCGGCATCAATCCAGGACCTTCCACCTATGCGCAATGTCGACAAGGTTTCGTTCCCCTACCGCGCCGGAACGCATCTCAACCTGCTCCACGTGGTCGCCGAGTCGGGCTCCTGGGCCAAGCAAGGCCTCGACGTCGACTACGACTTCCAGATCTCCAAGTCCGACGCGCATCGCGCGGTCAAGAACGGGGAGGTCGACTTCGTGGGCGGCAACCACATCTCGACCTATGGCCATCGCGCGCGCGGCGATCAGTGGGTCTATCTCGGCCAGACGCTGAATTCGGTCCATCCCAAGCTGGTGACGCGGCCGGATTCCGGTATCGACAGCCTCGCCGACCTGCGCGGCAAGAAGGTCGGCACCCGCGGCATGCACCCCGGCCTCAACGACTGGCTCCTGCTCAAGCAGCGCGGGCTCGACGTCGACCGCGACGATCTTGAACTGATCAAGGAAATCGGCGACGCGATCACGACCGAGGACGCCTCGCAGCTCGAGGGCGCCGAGAAGGACGCGGCCAAGACCAAGAAGCGCGAGGAAATCTGGCAATGGGTGCGCGACGGCAAGGTCGACGCCGCGCTGCTGCTCGCGCCGGCGCACCTCTACGCCGCCGATGCGGGGCTCAAGATCATCGATATCGATCCGATGCCGATGATCTGGTACACGACCATCTCGTCGAGCCTGCCGTTCGTGGAGAAGCATCCCGACATCGTCGAGCGTTTCCTCAAGGGCATGATCGAGGGCATTCATTTCTTCAAGACGCAGCCCGAGAAGAGCATCGACGTCATCCAGCGCAAATATGACAAGGAGGGCAAACTAAACCGTGCGCAGGCGACCTTCATCTACCAGGAGTTGGCGCCGTTGCTCGAACCGCGACTTTACCCGAGCATGGCCGCGATCTCGAACGTCTACGAGGAAGCAAAGCGTTATGATTCCGATGCGGTGAACATCAATCCGATGGAACTGTGGGACCTGCACCATCTTCGCCGCATCGACGACACCGGCTTTGCGAAGGGTCTCTATGGGCAGAAGATCGATCCGCGCGTCGCCAAGGACAGCAAGGATCCGGAATACATCCGCGAGCAGGAGCGCAAGCAGGCAGAGGTGATCGCGGCGGTGAAGGCTTGCGGCCACCTCACGAACGAGGACTGCGGCTGCCATTGACCGCTACTGAATGCGGATGCCCTGCTTGCGCATCAGCGCCCGAGTGTAGTCGATCGCGTCCGGCGGCGTATCGGCCACGACCTGCACGATGCCCTCGACATCGCGCGCCGTCATGGGCGCGAAGCCGTCGCTGATCTTCTCGCCCCGCTCCAGAAATTCCGGGTCGGCCGCGAGCTTCCGGAAAGCCTCGCGGTACACCTCCAGCACGGCCTCCGAGGTCCCGGGCGCGAGCGCGAACCACTTGTCCCCCGAGTTCAGCGCCGCCCAGTAGTCGAAGGCTTTCTGCGCGGTCGGATCCTTGATGCGGCCCTTCATCTGGTCGGGAAACAGCGGCGCGTCGCCGAAGTCGGCCCGCGCCACGATCTTGCCGCCCTCGATGGCGCCCGACTGGTTGAGAATCTTCAGCTTGCCGCTGTTGAGCCGGTCCTGGATCTGGAACAGATTGCCGGTCGACGTGATGTCGACCTCGCCGCGGTCGAACGCCAGCATGACCTCGTTGGTGCCGTGATAGCCGGTGACCCAGGTCGCGTTCCAGCCCAGGTACTCGACGCACCACAGCGCCGGCTGCATCGCGAAACGAGGCACCGCGAGAGCGGACCCGATCACGGCGGGCTTGGCCGACTTGTCGTAGAGCCGCGCCTCGGCATCCTTGCTGATGAAGATGACGGTGCCGCCCCGACCGATGCCGCCGGCATAGCGCAGCGCCTTTGGGTCGTATTGCGCGCTCGACCTGCGGAAGTTCATCGGGTCGACCATCGAGATCGAGCCCATGATCACGGCCAGGCCGTCCGGCTGGGTGCGGTGGACGAAGTAGTTCAACGCGGTGATGCCGCTCGCACCCGGCATGTTCTGCACGACGATGTTGGGCTCGCCCGGCAGATACTTGCGCAGATAGGGCGCGATCACGCGGCCGGATGCGTCGGTCCCGCCGCCGGGCTCGGAGCCGACGATCATGGTGACGGTCTTGCCCTTGAAGGTGGGCGCGCCCTGCGCCGCCGCATCGGAGCACCCGACGGCATGCGTCATCAGGCCGGCCGACGCGATCGCGATCGCGATCATCCAATGTCTCGTATCGAACATCGGCCTCATCTCCCTGCAGCGGCCGAACGTTACCCGCCGGCCGCGAGGCGGGCAAGCGACGTTGACAGCCCGTGCGGCCTATGCCCCGATGGTCCGGTCTCGCGAGGGGGAAATGCGATGCAGCGCACGATCGAATTCTATTTCGACTTCATCAGCCCCTTCACCTACCTGGCCTACCATCGGCTCCCGAACCTGGCGGCGCGTTATGGATACACGCTGGACTATCGCGTCGCCGATCTTGCCGAACTCAGGCGCCTCGCCGGCAACACCGGTCCGCGCCAGACCGAGCAGCCGCTCAAGCTGCCGTATTCGCGCAGCGACCAGCGGCGATGGGCGGAACGCTACGGCATCCCGATCAAGCCGCCGGTCGGCTCGCATGATTCCAGTTGGCTCAATCGCGGAAGTTTCTATGCGCTGGACCGCGGCCAGATCAAAGCCTATCTCGACGCCGCCTGGACCAAGATGCGGCGCGATGGCCGCGACATCGCGGAGGAGGGTTTCCGGCGCGAGGTCGCGACGGACCTGGGCTGGGCGCCAGAGGAATTTCTCGCCTATACCAAGTCCGACGAGTCGCAGGCGCGCTATCGCGCCGCGACCCAACGGGCGCACGAGCGCGGCGTGTTCGGCGTCCCCACGATGCTGATCGGCGACGAGATGTGGTGGGGCAACGACCGGCTCGATTTCCTGGAAGAGTTCCTGCAGGCGGAGACGGCGGACCAGCGACGCGCGGCCTCGTAGCGGCCGCCGTCAGCCGGATTTCGGATCACACCGGATAGACGAGATACCGCGGCGTCGTCACGGTATCGAGAACCGCGCGCTTGGCGCGGAAGCACGCGCCCTCGTGGCGCAAGCCGATGTCGTCCTCGTACACGCCGGTGACCAGGATGTCGGAGGCGCCGCGCCGGTTGGTGTAGGACACCATGAAATTGGACAGGACGCTGAGGCCGCCGTCCTCCGCCTGCGTGCACTCGAAGCGCTGGACGAAATGCCGCGTGGCATAATCTTCGAATGTCCCCGACCAGACTTCGTTGACGAACTTCACCCGGTCTTTCAGCCGCGCACGGCAGTCATCCAGCATCAGCGCCACCGGCAGGTTGGCGTCGCTGTTCTCCCGGGTGATGCAGGTGTAGCTCGCCTCTTCGGCAAAGCACGCGAGCCAGGCGTCGAGGTCGCGCCGGTCCAGCGCGGCGAGATATTTCATCTGCAGCGCGTCGATCTGCAAGAGAACGGTGGGGTCAATCACGTGCGAACCCCATGGTCCTGCGGTAGCGCTCCCATCGCAGCAGGTTGCTGGCCTCGTCGTTCTGCGCGACGAAGCAGGGCGACTCGAGCGGCTTGCCCTGGTAGCCCTTGTGGAAGGCCACGGTTCCGAGCCCGTACGATCCCTCATGGATCCGCCCGAACACGGCCCCGTCCTCCAGCGAGATGAAACCGGAAGGTCCAAGCAGATTCGACGCCTGTCGGACGCGGTGGGCATATAGCTCCGGCGAGTCGTCCTGGTGGGAATAATAGGCGTAGTGAACTTCCGTTTTGTCCGGCGAGCGCGGAAATGCGAAGCGGATGTTGATGACATCCATGTGCTTGACGATCGTCGTCATCGGCCACAACGACACCACGATTGATCGCGGCGGCGTCGATGTATCCCGGAACTCCACCAGGGAATGATCGTCCAGGAAACCCGGCTTCGGGTGCTGGAGCTCGGCTTCGAGCACCTTGTGCCCGTTCTCGGTCACGCCTTGGGTGCCCTTACCGCCCTGCCAGCGCAGCAGCCGGAACGCGCGGTGCAGCAAGGGCGGATGGTATCCCTCGTTATCGCCGTATTCCTTCCAGTTGGTCTCATAGATCGTCTTCTGATAGCCGATCAGCTTCAGCCGCCCGTCCCCGCCGAGCGCCTTGGTCAGGTAGTCCTTGGTGCCGCGCAGGAACTCATCGAGCGAGGGCGCCTCGTCGCTGCAGGTCGCCAGCGTCAGACCGCAGAACTCCTCGGAGCGCAGCTCCCGCAATCCGAAATCCTCCTTGCGGAATCCCGGCTCGAACTGGTCCATGCCCGGAGCGCCGATCAGGTCGCCACGCAGGCTGAACAGCCAGCGGTGGTAGGGACACTCGATCTCCTTGGCCTGCCCGCGCGCGCACATCTGCAGTTGCGTGCCGCGGTGCGGACAGGAATTGAAAAATACCCGCACACGATCGTCGTCGCCGTGGATCACCAGCACGGGCGCCTCGCCGATCTGCATCGTCTTGAAGTCGCCCTTGTTGGGAATTTCCGAGATATGGGCGACCGGATGCCACTCGGCGCCATAGAAGATGCGGGCAAGCTCGGCGTCATACACATCCCGGCGGTGGAAGACGTCCTTGGGAATGGTGTTGAACGCAGCCGGCCATCGCACCGGAGCCTCGTTGATCAAGGTCATTTTCGTTCACTCCGCGTGGTTCGCTCCGGACAATGCGATCGATCGCGCGCTGGCTCGAATGCGGCTCCGTACGGCCGCGAAATCCCGCGCAAAACGCAACCAGCATCTCGCTAGAATGAGGGCCAGTATGCCCACGGTCCAAACACTGTCAATGACTTGTCGGCTCGCGCCGAGCGACCTACACTTCGGTGAGCCGCGAAGATGCAAAGTCGAGCGTGGGAGAAGTGTATGCGTCGAACGGACGGGCGCCTGACGGCCGCCGACATCACCGGCGCCTGGGCCATCATCCCGACGCCGGCCCAGGACGACGCATCCGACTGGCGCTCCGAAAATACCGTCGATCTCGCCGAAACGGCCCGCGTCGTCGAGGAACTGATCCGAGCCGGCATCGACGGCATCCTCAGCCTGGGGACACTGGGCGAATGCTCGACCCTGACCTGGGACGAAAAGCGCGACTTCATGGCCGCCGTGGTCGAGACCGCGCGCGGACGCGTGCCCTACTTCGGCGGCACGACCAGCTTGAACACGCGCGAGACGGTGCGCCAGACCCGCGCCGCCCATGATCTCGGCGTCGACGGCACGATGCTGGGGCCGCCGATGTGGTGCTATCCGGATTTGCCAACGACCCTGCAGTTCTACAAGGATGTCGCGACCGCCTGCCCGGACATGGCCATCTGCGTCTATGCCAACCCGGAGGCATTCAAATTCGATTTCCCACGGCCGTTCTGGGCGCAAATCACGCAAGTGCCCCAGGTCGTCGCCGCCAAGATCGTCGGCATTGCCACCATCGAAACCGATCTGCGGCTGTCGAAGGGGCAGATCCGGCTGCTCCCGGTCGACAGCAACTACTACGCGGCGGCCCGCATCGCGCCGGAGGAGTGCACCGCGTTCTGGTCGGGTGGAGCGCTCTGCGGTCCGGCCGTGCAGATCCGGCTGCGCGACGAGGTCGCTGCGGCCAAGACGAGCGGCGACTGGTCGGCCGCCAAGGCGCTGTCCGGCGAGATCGGCGCCGCCTCCGCGCGGCTGATGCCCAACGGCAGTTTTCCGGAATTTTCGAAATACAATATCGGACTCGAGAAGGCGCGCATGAACGCGGCCGGCTGGATCAAGGCCGGCCCCTGCCGGCCGCCGTATCATCTCGTTCCCGAGAGCTACCTGGAGGGTGCGCGCGAATCCGGCAAGATGCTGGCAAAGCTGCACGCGCGGCTGACGGCCGATACGCCGGTGCGGACGGCGGCCGGGCGCTAACTTATCGATTGCCGGCCCGCTCGTTCCCGCGAAGACGGGGACCAACTCGCTTGCTGGATTCCGCTTGCGCGGGAATGAGCGGCGACGCCCTCACATGATATGCAGGCCGCCATCCACCATGATGGTCGTCCCGGTGATGTAGGAGCTCTCGTCGGACGCCAGCCAGAGCACCGGATAGGCGATTTCCTGCGGCGTCGCCCAGCGACGCAGCAACGATTCCGGTTTGACGTCTCTCTTCATGTCCTTCGGATCTCGTCCGGCGGCGACACCGCGCCCGATCGTAAACGGCGTCAATGTCCCGCCGGGACAGACCGCATTGACGCGGATGCCGTTCGGCGCCTCCTCGTGCGCAAGCGTGCGGGTCAGCGACAGCAGTGCCGCCTTGGTCGCGTCGTAGATCGGCATGCCCTTGCGCCCCATCACGCCGTAGCATGATGACACGTTGACGATCGCCGCATTGCCGCTTTTTCGGAGCTCGGCCATGGCAGCCTTGCAGACATTGACGGCGCCAAGAAGGTTGATTGACAGCAGCCTGTTCCATTCCGCCGGATCGGACTCCGCGACCGACGAGTGGTTCCTGACCGCCGCGTTGTTGACGAGCACGTTGACGCCGCCGAAGAGCTTGACGGCGTGTTCGACGGCGCCAACGGCAGCGCCAGGGTCGGAGACGTCACCGACGAAGCTGTCGACCCGTGCCCGCGGAACCAGCGATCGGATGTCAGCGACCGCCTCGCTCAAGGTGACCGGGTCGCGATCGAACAACACGACGCTGGCGCCTTCGGCGCAGAACAATTCCCCGACGACCGCCCCGATGCCGCGGCCGGCTCCGGTGACGACGGCGGCCTTTCCGCTCATGCGAGTGCCCACGCTCTTCCCCCTTGTGCGCTCCGAACATGCTATCCGCGCATGCCGATGAGACCGCTCGGATGAATGGCATACATTTCGAACTCCCGGAACTCCAGCGCAGCGTTGTTGTTCCACATGCTGGAATGATGTAGAAAGCGAGCCGACCGGAAGGTCTTTCGTGATCCCGGTCGCGAGCCCCAATGAGGCACAGCAATGACCGCATCCTATGAGCCGATCGTCCCGCGCGCCCGCATCGGTTTCATCATTCCGTCCTCGAACCGGATGATCGAGCCGCAGATGCAGCGGTTCATGCCGTCCGGCGTCGTGCCGCATTTCTCGCGTATCGGCATGACCAATCGACACAAGGCGCCGTTGGAGCAGTTGATCCCCCGCATCACGGCGGCCGCCGACCTGCTCGCCGATTCCAAATGCGACGTGACCGTGCTCCAGTGCACAGGCACCTCGATGTCCGGCGGCGTCGAGATGGACAAACGCGTCGTCGCCGAGATCGAAAAGGTGACGAAGCGTCCGGCGCTGAGCACGGCATCGGCGCTCAATGCGGCCTTTGCGGCGCTTGATGCCAAACGCCTGGTCTTCATCTCCGAGACCAAGCAGGCCGATCATGAGAGCAAGCTCGCCTACCTGCGCGAGGCCGGCTTCGACATCGTCGCCGACAAGGCCACGAGCCTGGCCGGAAGCGACGCCTACTGCACCACGCCGCCCCGGTTCTGGTACGATACGGCGATGGCGCTGCGCAACGATGCCGCCGACGCCTATTTCCTCAGTTGCGCCAACATTCACAGCGTCGACACGATCGAGGATCTGGAGCGCGACCTGGGCAGGCCCGTCGTCACCAGCAACCAGGCGGCGCTCTGGTGCTCGCTGCGCGCCGCCGGCATCCGCGACGACGTTCGCGGGCTCGGCGCTCTGCTGCGGCTCGACCTCAAGGTGCCGGCGGCGGTCGCCGCCTGATCACGGCCACGCGACCATCGGCCGTCATCGAGGTCGCCAAAACGATAGCGCTTGCATGCGCCGGCGCCGATGGGCTCCGTCCAGCGTCACGAGAACAGCAGCGACTTGATGACAACCGGCACCACGCCCGGCGGATCGAGCACGCCGCCGATATCCACGAAGTCGAGCTCCCGCAACTGGACGCCGTCGATCGAGACCAGCTTGCCGTCGAGGCGCAGTTCCTTGTCGAGGATGCGGCCAAGCCCGCGGCCGACGTCGCCGTCGATCATCAGGACGAGCATCTCGTCGCGCCGTCCGGTCGGCGCGGCAAACCGCATGATCGCGCCCGCCATCGCGGCAAGCCGCGGATATTCGGGTGCGCCGGCGAAAGTGAATGCGAGCGCGATCTTGGCGCTGGGCTCGAGATCAAGCAGACCGGCACTTCGCGCAAAGGCGGCGACGATCGTGTCGGGGTCGATATCGCCTGAAAGATCCAGGCCAAGATGCACGACCGGGATGTTGTGGACCGGCAGAACATTGGCGTCCGGCAGGTAGATGGTCTTGCCGCTGACCTGCACGGTGAACTGCGAGGCACCGATGACGGTCGCGCGGATGCGTTCGCCCGGCTCGATGATCGGGATCGATATGCGCGCCTTGAACTGCGCCACGATCTCGTCGGCCAGGAGTTTTGCGATGTCGCCGTGACCGGCGGTTTCGCGAGCGAAGATGTATTCCGCGACGCCGCCGGAAAAGCTGATGAAGTCGGGCTTCGTGGTGCGCGCCAACGGCTCGGTCAGTTGCAGCTTGCGCCCCAGGTCATCGAGCGGCACTCCCGCGATCTGGTCGATGGCCAAGGTCGCGAGCCGTTTGGCGATCGCTTTGCGGACCGTCTCGTCGGCCAGCCGGTCGGGCGTCGGAGCGATGCCAAGCTCGCTGGCGACAAGCTGCGCGGAGTGGTCGACGCGGGTCCACGCGCTCTCGGCATCCTGGGCAACGAGCCGCCCGCCGACCGCGAAGGCGGCGACGCTCACGATCTCGCCTTTGTCGATCAGAGCGAGCTTGGTGGTACCGCCGCCGACGTCGACGTGAAGCGCGCAAGCGCCGCGTCGTCTCGACAAGGCGGTCGCGCCCGAGCCGTGCGCCGCCAGAATGCTTTCGAGCTTATGGCCGGCGGTGGCGCAGACGAATTTTCCGGATTCTTCGGCAAAGATTTCATCGATGGCGCGGGCATTCTTTCGCTTGATCGCCTCGCCGGTCAGGATCACGGCGCCGCTGTCGATGTCGCTGCGGCGCAAGCCGGCGTCATGATAGGCGTGCTGCACGAAATGCTGGAGCGCCTTGGCGTCGATGGTGCCGTCCGGGAGGAACGGCGTCAGCATGATCGGCGAGCGCCAGATGACCTGCCGGTCGACCACGATGAAGCGGCTCGACAGCCCCTCCGCCTGGCGCTTGAGCGTGACGCGCGCGAACAGAAGGTGCGAGGTCGAACTGCCGATGTCGATGCCGACGGTGCGCAGCTCGACCGTGTCCTGCTCCCAGATCGACCTTGCGATCGCCTCCTGATCGGCCTCGGACAGGTCGTCGTGTTCGTGCTCCAGCTCGAAATCGTGCATCGTCTCCGTCCGATCGGATCAAGTGGCCGGGCCGATGGAGCGGGGAGTCTGGATTACGCCGGTCAGCGCTGCGTCCGGCAAGGCCAGGATCGAAGGCTCGTCGAAGGTGTCGCCCATTTCGGATTGCACGCCGTTTCGGCGGATCGCCTCGAGCCATTTCCGGTGGATGCGCGGATCCTGATCCTCATACTCGATCTGGCGCCCGCCCTGCTGAACGGATACGGAGCCGCCGCCTTCGGAGCTCTTGCGGCGCAGCGCAATGAACGGATAGCGCCGGCTTCCGAGGCTGCAGGCGAGATAGCGGGCGGGCTTGCCGCAGGTGTTGAAGTGCTGGTGGAACATCCAGAACGGCGGCGTGTACATGAAGCCGTGCTTCCAGGGAAATTCCTTGAATTCGGAATCGCCTTCATACCACAGCAGCGAGTAGCCCTCGCCGTCCACCGCGTGCACATGGGTGCCGGCAGCGTGACGGTGCGCTTTCTTGTAGCGGCCGGTGGGGATCTGCGAGCAGTGCGCGTGCATCGTCCCGTCGGCCAGGATGAAGCTGACATTGGTCGAGCCCTTGCCGCGCGATTCGAGCTCGTAGAGCTTGAAGCTCGTCAGGTCGTGGACGAAGTTCGTCTCCCAGACGTTCCTGAGGCCCTTGGCCATGGAGGCCGCGTAGGTGCGGTGATCGCCCTCGCCTTCGAAATGCTTCGACAGGCCGGCGCGATCGGGAAACGTGCTGGGATTGTCGAAGACAAAATCGATGCTGTGATAGAGATTGATCGTGATCGGCGCATCGTGAGTGCAGGAGATCCGCGCGGGTTCAAAACCTGAATTGTTGAAGATCTGGTACTGACAGTTCAATGGAATAGCGAACAAGGCCCGCGGTCCCCATTCGAAGCTGCGCTTTTCGCCGTTCGGCAGCCACACGGTGGTCGAGCCGTTGCCGACGAGGACATAGAAGAACGCCTCGTAGAGATGCTTGATCGGCGCGGTCTTGCGACCCGCCGGCACCTCGATCACGTAGTTGCTCATGAAATCGCCGGCGCCATGGGTGAATGCAAAGCAGCCGCGGGCGTCGAAACGATCCCAGCGCCCGGTTTCCAGGGCGATCAGGTCGTGGCCGAAATCGAGATGAATCGGGATGCCTTCGCCATTGGCCCACTCCCGGTAAGGATCGAGCAGAAAGTTCTTGGCTTCGTTGACTTCGGGCTTTGGCTCGCTATTCACTGTCATAAGGGCAATTCCTCTGTTCCGAAGCCATGTTCGCGCCCCATGACGATGGCGTTCAAACCTCGTATACGGGGGGCCAAAGCACTGTCAACACCATCGGATTGCCGCGTTGCCGGATGTCGAAGTGCGCGCCTTGGCCGAAATCGCGTCGGTCATGGCCGGCCAAGCCGAGGAGGCTCGACATGAGAACTCGAATTTGGACCTCGGCCTCGCAGGCCATCGCGCGAACGATAGCGCGGCGTGGACCATCGGCCGCCGTTGCGGCCCTGCTGCTCGCGTTCGGGGCGAGCATCACCAGCGCGCAGACGCCCGAGCAGTTCTATCGCGGACGCCAGCTCTCGATGATCGTGTTTTCCGGCGCCGGGTCCACCTACGACATCTACGCGCGCCTGCTGGCGCGCCACCTCGGCAACCACATTCCCGGCAAGCCGACCTTCATCGTGCAGAACATGCAGGGCGCCGGCGGACTCAAGGTGATCGACTATCTCTACAAGATCGCCGCGAAGGACGGCACGGTCATGGGGACCATCGGGCGTGGCCTCGCCTTCGAGCCGATGCTCGGCAAGAACGAGGTCCGGTTCGATCCGCTCCAGTTCACCTGGCTCGGCAGCATGAACCGCGAGGCGACCCTGGCCATGGCTTGGCACACGTCCAAGGTGAAGACCTTCGAGGATCTCAAGAAGACCGAGCTGCTGGTCCCCGGCACCGGCGCGGGCGCGGATTCCGAGATCATCCCGCACGCCTTCAATAATCTCGCCGGCACCAGGTTCAAGATCATCGCGGGCTACAAGGACACCAGCGAAGGCGCGCTGGCCATGGAACGGGGCGAGCTCGACGGTCTCGCCTACTGGTCGTGGAGCGCCATCATGTCGGCCCATCCGGACTGGGTGCGGGACAAGAAGGTGAGTCTCCTGTTCCATACCGGCATCGACCCGATCGCCGAAGTCCCGGAGGTGCGACGCATCCGCAATCTGGTCGCGGACGCGACCGACAAGAGGGCGCTCGAGCTGCTTCTTGCGCGAGAAATCCTTGGCCGTCCGTTCCTGGCGCCGCCGGGGCTGCCGCCCGAGCGCGCTGCGGTGCTGCGGTCGGCGTTCGCCGCCGCGCTGCGCGACCCGGAGTTCCGCAAGGACGCAGAACGATCCAAGCTCGATACCGATCTGGTGCCGGCCGAGGAGGTGGAGGCGTTGCTGAGGGATGCCACCGCCGCGCCCAAGGAGGTGATCGACCGGCTCAAACAGGCGCTCGATCGCAAATAGGTCATGGCCATGCAGTTCGGTCTTTATGCGCCCATTCCGATGGCGACCGTCGGTTCGCCCGAAGTCGCCCGGGCCGTCACCGAAGCCTTGGCACCGCTGCCGGACGGACGGCTCGATGCCCAGTTCGACCTCGGCGTGGATCTGCTGCTCGCCGCCGACGGCGTCGGCTTTGACCTGGTGCTGTTTGCCGAGCGGCACCTGGGCAATGACATCGCCGCGTGGGTGCTCGCGAGCGCGATCGGCTCGCGCCTCAATCGCATTCGCGCGCTCGTCGCGGTCCATCCCGGCCTCTGGGACCCGGTCATGGTGGGCAAGCTTGCGGTCTCGCTCGATCGCGTCTGCCGCGGGCGCATGGCGCTCAACATCGTCAACGGCTGGTTCGACGAGGAATTCCGCATGTTCGGCGGAACCGTGCTGCAAGGCGAGGAGCGCTATCGGCGGACGATCGAGTTCATCGATATCCTGCGCGGGTTGTGGGCGAACGAGACGTTTTCCTATGCCGGCCAGTTCTACAAGGTCGACAACGGTCAGCTCCTGCTGAAGCCGGCCTCGCCGACGCTACCCGAGATCTACTCGGTCAGCCGCAGCGATCGTGGACGCGATTTCATCGCGGACCATTGCGACTGGTGGTTCGTGGATTACCCGAAATCCGCCGGGACGACGGACGAGGTCCTGCGCGGCATCGAAGACTCCGTGGCCGACATGAACCGGCGGACCAGCCGGCTGGGCAAGAAGGTGCGCTACGCCCTCAACCCGTTCGTGGCGCTCGGCCGCGATGAACAGGACGCCCTCGATACGGCCATCGAACGGATTTTCGCATTCGATCCGGACCCGGATACGCGCAAGATCGAGAGCCGCATGCTGCCGGCGACGAAGATCGGCTGCATCGGGTCGCCGGACACCATTCGCCGACAAATCCGCAGGTTCGAGGAACTTGGCATTGAACTGATCCTGTGCAAGTTCATCCCGACGATCGAGAACGTGCAGCGTATCGGCGAGGAGATCATCGCCCCGATGCGCGTCGGGGCGCCCTTGTCGAAGGTGAGCTGACGGTCGCGTCATTGCGCCCGGTGACAATCAGGCTTTGATCGCTTTGGCTAGACGGTCGATGAATTCGCGCTGCCCCGGCAGGATTTTCGGTCGCGCCTGCGCCGGCGAAAACCACGCGGCGCGATCGACCTCCGGGAATGCCGCTTTGCGGCCGCTTCTCGGCGGCCATTCCAGTTCGAAGGTATTGGATTTGAGCTTGGCGGGATCGAAGTCACCTTCCACCGCCCAGACCGTCACGATCTTGCGACCGGGTTGAACGAGCTCGCCGAGGGGATGCAAGTCGCCGTGTGGCCGCACGCCCGTCTCTTCCTCGAATTCCCGCAGCGCGACTGCGAGCGGGTCCTCCGTCCCGGAATATTCCCCCTTGGGAATCGACCATGAGCCCAGATCCTTCTTGGCCCAGAACGGGCCCCCGGGGTGGACCAGCAGCAGTTCGGGCCCGGCCGCTCCCCGCCGATACATCAGGACGCCGGCGCTTCGCTTGGGCATGGCACGTCCACACTGCTCGCGAGGCTGCGGACAAAGCCCGCAAGCCGCGCTACAACGACGGGCTGCAATCTCAGGAAGGCAAACATGGCACGAAAAAGATTCAGCCGCACGGCGGTCGCGCTAGTCTGCGGCACAGGCATGATAATCGCCCAGCCTCAGGGGACCGCGGCGCAGCCGGTGGAACAGTTCTACCAGGGGCGCACGGTCACGCTCATTGTGCCGACCAACACCGGCGGCATCAACGACCTGTCCGGTCGCCTGGTCGCCAAGCATATCGCACGCTTTATCCCGGGGCAGCCGACCATCGTCGTGGAAAACAAGGCGCGCGATGGCGGCCACGGTCTGCTCAACGATTTCGCCGCCAACGCGCCACGGGACGGATCGGTGATCGCGGTGGTCCAGCGCGCCGTCCCGTTGCTCGCGATTCAAGGCGATCCGCAGGCGAAGTTCGATCCGCAGGCATTCACCTGGCTCGGCAGCCTGTCCTCCTTCGCCGACGACGCCTACATGCTGCTGGTGAATGCCACCCATCCGGCGAAGACCGTGGAGGACCTCAAGAAGCCCGGCATCACCGCGCGGATCGGAGCGGATGTTCCGGGTTCGACCAATCTGACCTTCGCGCTCATCCCCAAGTCGGCTTTCGGCCTCAACCTGACGATCGTGGGCGGCTATATCGGCGCGGCCGCGCTTTCGGAAGCGCAACGCAAGAACGAGATCGACGGGCAGGTGATCGGCATCGCCTCGATCAGCGCCAACCAGCCGGCGATGTGGACCGGAAAATCGGTGCGGCCGCTCATCCAGTTCGGCCGCGCCACGCGCCATCCGCAATTGCCCGATGTTCCGACCGGCCGGGAGATGACGAACGATCCCAAGGTGCTCGCGCTCCTGGAGTTCGCAGAGCTGCCGTTCTTCATGGCGCTGCCGTTCCTGGCGCCGCCCGGCCTGCCGCCGGATCGTGCCGCGGCGCTACGCACCGCTTTCATGGCGATGTGCAAGGATCCGGCATTTCTCGACGAGGCTCGGAAGGCAAAGCTCGACATCAGCCCGATCGACGGCGAAGCGGTGCGCGTGCTGCTCGCCAAAGCGGCCGCCACGCCGCAAGATGTCGTGATGCACTACAACGAGATCAGCGGATTGAAACACTGAGCACGACGCTCACGACAGCAATCACCGGCGTCCGGCAGCTTTCCCAGCCCATGCAGCGACGTAGGCCTAGTAAGGTAGCGAGGGCAGCGTCGGGCGCGTGCTGTGTTCCGTTGCGTAGTCGGCCAGCGAAGACACCGTACGGGTCGCTTTGCTCGCATTCCACAACACGATGCCGACGACCAGCAGGATTGCCAGGACAACACCGAAGACAAGCGCCGACCAAATCTCCTCGCGATCAAAGGAGCGCTGCGGCTCATAGTGTTCGCGGCCTTCAGTCCGGGGAAATGACATGGTTCTGTCCTCCTTCGGGACGCTCCCTGCAGGGTAAAAACGCCGTTACGACGAGGGAAGTTCCAGGAACCCATCATCTCCGGGAATGAGGAACTTTGACCCGCGCAGGGAGTTTAGTTTGGCTAGTGGAACCCCCTTCTTGATGGAGACGCACAGATGGTTGACCCCGACCGCATCAAAGGATCTGCCGAGCAGGCCAAGGGCAAGGTCAAGGAAGTCGCCGGAAAGGTCACGGGCGACAGCAAGCTGGAGTCCGAGGGAAAAGGCGATCAGATCAAGGGCAAAGTCCAAAACACGATCGGCGGCATCAAAGACACCCTACGCGGGAAGTAAGCTGCGCGGCCATTCTCAGCGCGGTGCGTCGTGTGTCCGTGCTGCGCGTGATGTTCATAGAACGGTCGGGGAATGGCACGAAAGCTGCCAGTCCCCGAGGGCTTATGACGGTCACGTGCGTGCCGTTGACGCACGCAATGTTGGACGTGCGTGCCGTAGACGCACGGAACGATGTTGTAAGATTCAACCAACTTTGTCGTCCGTGATCTGCCTCCGTCGCTCGCGCGGCCGTTAGGCTATTGCGCTCGCGCACGGCTAAACGACGGCCGAGCCGCAGCTGAGCGACCGGCGCCCCATTTACCGCTGGTTGCGAATCGCCTGCAATTTTGCGACCCATCACCGCACAATCCGCCGGAGGAGCGCACGGACTTTGGTCCGGGCATCCGGGCCGGCGACCTCGAGCGCGCTTCGTTTCGCATCCTCCCGGACGGCCTGGCTGCGCTGAATGCCGCGGCGAGCCAGCAACGCGGAGCCCGAGAAATGCGTTCGTTTGACGATGTTGACCCATTTTCAACCCCGGTAGGCGATGCTGCGCCCGGGGGAGCGGACCGATGAAGCCGAGCGCGTTTGCCGTTCTCATTCTTACGCCGGTCGTGCTCTGGATCGGCGCATCGGCCGCCATCGCTGCCGACCAGGCTGGATTGCGCCAAGCCTATCGCCGTCCCGCCGACATTCCCGCCCCCGATGACAATCCGCACTCCACCGCCAAGGCGCAGCTCGGCCGCGCGTTGTTCTTCGACCCGATCCTGTCCGGTTCGCGCGCACGGTCCTGCGCGACCTGTCACAACCCCGGCCTCTCCTGGGGAGACGGGCTGCCGCAGGCGCTGGGAGAGGGACAGGCCGCGCTGGCTCTGCGCTCGCCGACCTTGCTTGCCATCGCTTGGGTGCCGCGGCTCGGCTGGGACGGGAAGTTTCGCGATCTGGAGTCCGTCGCGTTCGCCCCGATCAACTCCAAGACGAACATGAATCTTTCCGACCCGGTCCTGATCGAGCGCCTCAGCTCGATCCCGGGCTACGTCCAGGCCTTTGCCGATGTCTTCGGCGGAAGTGGAATCACGCGCCGGAACATCGAGCTTGCGTTGGCGACGTTCGAACGCTCCATCGTTCCGGGCGAGACGCCATTCGGCCGCTGGATCGAAGGCGATGAGAGTGCGCTCGGTGCGGCCGCCAAACGAGGCTTCGCCATCTTCAACGACAAGGGGCGTTGCGCCGAGTGTCACAGCGGCTACGCGCTCACCAACGGCTCGTTTCATGACATCGGAACGGCCGAAGGTTCCGATGTCGGGCGAGGACGAATTTTTTCCAATTCGATCCAGTTGCAATACGCGTTCAAGACTCCGACGCTGTGGGACGTGGCGCGGCGTGCGCCATACATGCACAATGGCTCCATTCCCACACTGGAAGCCGTGATTGATCTGTACGATCGTGGCGGCATCGAGCGGCCCAGCCGGTCACCGCTGATTGCTCCGCTCAGGCTGACGCAAGGCGACAAATCCGACCTGCTCGCGTTTCTCAATACGCTGACGAGCGAGCCCACGCCCTTCGAGCATCCGATCCTGCCGCGCTGACACGATCGCGCATGATGCTCACGTGGCGGCGGCGGCGCCGATCCGCGCAACGTGCCTCGTGCCGCGATGACGATTAGGGAAAGAGCGGTAGTGCGGACCCCAGCAGCGCGAGGCCGGCTACAAGCAATGCGCCGCCGCAGCTCTCCAGCAGCTTGAGCTTCGACGGCACGTGTTCCGCAGCGTATGCGGTCGCCGCACCCAGAAAGAGAGTTACTGCACTGAGGGCGCCGATCATGGCCGGTCCTGTGAGACGCAATCGACCCGCAGGTTACCGCGCAAACGTTACCAACTGCCCCACCGGCTCAAGCGCGGACCGCCTTGCAGCGATGCGACGCGAAGTCCTGAGCGCATTGCGACCCGGAGCACGACTCTCGAAACCCATTGAAGTCCGCGCCGGTGTGTTTTCCGAAGGTCACGAGATCGCGGTTAACCAAAAGTAAATATCGGGGCGACTAAACCGTTAACTGCCCCCAAAATGTGGTAAAGAATTAGTTATACCAGATCAAGGGCTTGCGGCGGCTCGCTCATGCATCCGGTGACGTGCGGCGGCATGAGGGGTCCATGTTTCACCGGCAATCGAGGCGTCTGTCGCTGGCGGCGACGACGGTGCTCACGGCACTGTGGAGCGCGGTTTTCGTGGAAACCGCGAACGCCCACGTGAAGTGGTTCTGCGCGTATGACGTCGCCGGCCAGCCGCGGGGGCTGGAGAATGTCCTTTGCGCCGACTTCGAGTTGTTGGTCGGAGTGGCCATGCTCACCTTGCTGACCGGCTGCCTGCTCGAAGGCACGACGGTCGGAGAGGCGCTCGTGCGGGCGCTCGACCGCGTCACAAGCTGGGTGCGGGACAACACCGAACTTCTCTTCCGCGCAGGCTGTGGCGGCTTCTTCGTCGCGCTCTGGGCGACCGGCGGCGTGCTGCTCACGCCCGAACTGAAGACGTCTTCGCCCGCGATGTCCTGGTTGCAGCTCGCCATCGCGGCCGGCTTGATTTCACGTCAGACGATGTCGCTCTCGGCGATCGGAATTGTCTTTCTGTTCGCCATCTCGGTCCAACAGTACGGCGCATTTCATCTTGCGGACTACCCGGTTTTCTTGGGAATCGCCGCCTACTTCATGCTTGTCGGCCTGCAGCAGAACCTGTTTGGGCTGCGCCCGCTCGATGTCGTGCGCTGGAGCGCCGCAATCACGCTGATGTGGGCATCGGTCGAAAAATGGGCCTATCCGGAATGGTCCTTCCCGCTCCTCGTCCAGCATCCTGCGATGAGCCTCGGCTACGATCCTGAATTTTTCATGCGCGCGGCAGGTGTGATCGAGTTCACCTTGGCTTTTGCTCTGGTGTGGACGCCGATGGTCCGTCGCTTCGCCGCGATTGTCTTGGCCGCGATGTTCATCACCGCCGTGATCGAGTTCGGCAAGATCGACGCCATCGGCCACGCCCCGATCATCGTGGCCCTGGCCGCCATCGCTGCCGATGATGCCGCAGCGGCTCCAAAATTGCAGCGTTTGCTCATGGCGCCGGCCGGCTACGCCGCGGCGCTGGCCGTGTTCCTGGCGCTCTACTACTTTTCGCATGTCGTGCTGTTCGGAGCGCAGATCACATAGCGCGCGACGTCTCGGCGAGGCGCGGTTTTCGCGCGGTCCGATCTGTCACTTCACGTGGACAACGAGCTTCATCTTCGGATGAATCGCGCAAAGGACGGTGAAATCCCCGGCCAGCGGGAATACGATGTTCGTCGTGCTGCCGGGCTTCTGATCCCCAGAATCGAAATTCAGCAGGTCGGAATCGACGTAGACGTGGTGCAGCAGATCACCGTCGTCATTCAGGATTTTTATGGCTTCGCCACGGCTGACCGTGAGTTCCGCCGGCCTGAACATGCGGCCCGCCTGAAACACAACCTGTGGCAGGCCTGCCGCCCATGTCGCGCCTCCGGCGAGAATCAGCGCAGCCAAAACGAAAGCGGCATGAGATCGCGCCGATCGAATTCCAAGTTGCATCGTGTCGTCTTTGTCTCTGCCGGCGGCTCGGGCGATCATCATCGAGGCCTGCCATGGCGAGACGACCGTGACGGCGCTCGGTTAAGGCAGCGTTAACGAATACCGCAAAATACCGCGCGTGTTCAAGGCCGCCTTAGGTGGCGCTGGTCTATTCCCCATCCAAGTTCATCCGACAGTACGGTTCTCATGCGTCTGTTCAATACTCTGCCTTCCGGCATGCGAGCTCCCGCGACATTGCAGCCGGGCGTTGCCTGGACCGTGGCGTTTTTCGGAACGATCCGCGGCCGGATCCTGATCGCCTTCCTCTTGATGAGCATGATCACCGCCGCTCTCGGAGGATTCGCACTCATCAGCATCAAGCGCGCGGGACTTCTGGTCGAAAAGACCTTCGACGAATCCCTGATGTCGATCAACTACGCAAGGGCGGCCGCAGCCGATTTCGCAGCCATGCGAGCGGCGTTCGCGCAACGCTGGATCACATCGGATCCGGACATGCGGGCCAAGCTCGACGAGAATGTGGATTCGCTCCGGCATTCGCTAGCCGAAGATCTTGAAATCGCCGCGCAGCGATCGCAATCGACCCGGGCGGCCCAGGCCGCGACCAACGTCAAGCAGGCCGTGTCCGACTGGAACGACGTGCGGGTGCGCATCGTCGGCGGGTCCGAGCCCCACATAAACTGGGACACGCTGGAACACTACGCGCTCATGGCCGACAAGCAGGTTGACCTCCTCGTCAACTACACGGCGGGTGACGGATTCACCTATCGGCAGCTTGCGCGCGCAAGCGTCAAGCGCGAGACCGAACTCAATCTCGCCGGCACGGTCGTGGCGCTGCTTTTCGCCGCCATCGTGGCTTGGCTTCTGGCCCGCCGCATCATCGGCCCGGTGGCGGCGGCGTCCGAGGTGGCCGAACGCATCGCCAATGCGGAGCTCGATGTCGAGATTCCCCGCGGCAGCGCGGACGAGCTCGGTGCGCTGCTCTCCGCCATGAGCCGGATGCGCGACAATATCCGCATGATGATGGAGCGGGAGGTCGAGCAACGCCGGCTGGCGCAAATACGCCTTGCCGACGCGCTTGAGAGCTCGCGCGAGGGAGTGGTGGTCGCCGACGCCGACCGCCGTCTTGTGCTCGCCAACTCCCAGGCCGCCGATTTCCTTGGAATTTCGCACGACATGCTGCGTCCGGGCACTCCCATCACCGATCTGGGACGCCACGTGGCGCATTCCGTCGACAGCGGGATGACAAAATCCCTCGATCTGGAATTGCCGGCCACTTGCGAGACGCTTTTGGGCGACGGCCGCTGGCTGCGCATCAGCCGCAACAATACGCAGGACGGGGGCTTCATCATCGTATGCGGCGATATCACCGAGCTGAAGGTTCAAGAGGCGACGCTCAAGGAAACCAACCTTCGGCTCGATGCCGCGCTCGACAACATGTCCCAGGGACTCTGCCTGTATGATGCCCAGTACAGGCTTCTGGTCGTAAACCGACGCTTTTGTGAAATCTTCGGGCTGCGGCGGGAGAAGCTCAAGCCCGGCACCACCTTCCATGACGTTCTCGAACTGAGCGTGGCCGCCGGCAATCATGCGGGCAGGAACGCGGCGGAACTGCTGGCCGAGCAGATCGATTTCACCGGACGCAACGCGAGCGGCACGCACTTCCACGAACTGAGCGGCGGCCGCGTGGTTGCGAGCATGCATCGGCCCACGTCCGACGGCGGCTGGGTGGCGACCTACGAGGACGTGACCGAGCGCCGGCAGGCCGAGGCGAAAATCATCCACATGGCGCGCCACGATGCGCTCACGAACCTGCCCAACCGCGTTCTTTTCCGCGAGCAGATGGAGCATGCGCTGGCGCACGTCGATCGGGACCAGAGCCTGGCGGTTCTTTATCTCGACCTCGACCGCTTCAAGAGCGTCAACGATACGCTGGGACACCCGGTCGGCGACGCATTGCTTTGTGCGGTGACGGACCGGCTGCAGACGCTGGTGCGCGGAAACGACATCGTGGCCCGCCTGGGCGGCGACGAATTTGCAATCGTCCAGACCGGCGCTCCGCAACCCACCGGGGCAAAGACCCTGGCGACCCGCGTGATCGAATCGATCGCGGAACCGTTCGACATCGAAGGCCATCAGATCATCATCGGAACGAGTATCGGAGTGGCCATCGCGCCAAGCGACGGCAACGAGCCCGATCAGCTTCTCAGGAACGCGGACATGGCGCTTTACCGCGCCAAGGCCGAGGGGCGGGGAACCTATCATTTCTTTCAGCCGGCGATGGACGCGCAGATGCAGGCGCGCCGCATCCTCGAACTCGACCTGCGCAAGGCGCTCGCCGCGGGCGAGTTCGAGCTCTATTACCAGCCGCTGATCGACCTCGCCAACAACGAGATCAGCGGGTTCGAAGCTCTGGTGCGCTGGAATCATCCGAAGCGAGGCCTGGTCGTGCCGGGCGAATTCATCCCGCTGGCGGAGGAAATCGGCCTGATCGGACAACTGGGCGAATGGGTGCTCAGACAGGCATGCCTGGAGGCGGCCAATTGGGACCCGCAGCTCAGCATCGCAGTCAATCTGTCGCCGGTGCAGTTCAGGAACAGCACCGTGGTGCTTTCGGTGGTCTCCGCACTCGGCGCATCGGGCCTGGCGGCGACCCGCCTCGAACTGGAAATCACCGAAACCGTGCTGTTGCAGGATACTGCGTCGGTGCTGGACGCGCTCCATCAGCTTCGCGTGCTGGGCGTTCGAATCTCCATGGACGACTTCGGCACCGGCTATTCGTCGCTGAGCTACCTGCGAAGTTTTCCGTTCGACAAGATCAAGATCGATCGATCCTTCGTCGCGGAACTCGGCAAGAAGGACGATTGCGTTGCGATCATCCGCGCGGTCACCGGGCTCGGCGGCAGCTTTGGAATGGCGACGACTGCCGAAGGCGTGGAAACCGAGGATCAGCTTGAAATCCTGCGTTCGGAAGGGTGCACGCAAGCCCAGGGCTATCTGTTCAGCGCGCCCAGGCCGGCGAAGGACATTCCGCTGCTGCTTGAAAAATTCGGGCCGCGGCAAGCCGGACGCAGCACCGGCGCGCGCACATCACGCCGGCGGAATGCCTTGCGGGCGCTGCAGAATTGCGGCTGAGACAACTCGGCCGCTCGACCGATCACGCGCCAGTGTGTCGGCCCGCCAGGGCGCAGCACTGCGCGCCAAGGGAAGCCCTTGCGATTTCGGCCCGGTCGCGGGATCATTGGTCCAATCGCGACCGATGACCCGCGTGTGATGTGCACAACTGCATGAAACGTGCTTCCGAGATCAGGCCCCGCGGATCCTGGAACGCGCCCACGGCGGTGGACAACGTCGTGCTCGACGCCGATGAGCGTCACCGGCGGCGCGTGGTCCTGACCGGCGAGAAGGGCATCAGCTTTCTGCTCGACCTGCCGCAGCCGACCGTGCTCAAGGATGGCGATGGGCTCGTGCTCGATGACGGCGCCATGGTTCGCGTAACCGGCAAACCGGAGGCGCTGCTCGAGGTCTCCGCGGCAACCGTTCCGGAGCTGGCGCGGCTCGCCTGGCAGCTCGGCAATCGTCACGTCGGCGTGCAGATCATGGACGAAACGCTGCGCCTGCGCCGCGACCACGTGCTCGAGGCGATGCTGCGCGGGCTCGGCGCGCACGTCACGCCGATCGAGGCGATCTTCGAACCGGAGCCGGGGGCTTATCATGCCCCGTCGCAACATTCCCATGACCGGCAAGCAAAATACCCATAAGAATGTCTAGCCAAAAAGACCTCGAATCGCGGTTGCGCGGGAATGGGCGGAGCGAAAGCGGCGACACGACTGAATTGGATTTTGCACGTAAGCCCCCGCTCGAGCCCAACGGCCTCTATCGGCTGATGGCTTGGCTGTCGCCGGCCTACCCGGTCGGCGCCTTCTCCTATTCGAGCGGCATCGAATGGGCGGTCGAGGCCGGCGACGTGACCGACGCGCAGACGCTGAAGACCTGGCTCGCAGTGATGCTCGGCGACGGCAGCGGGTTTTGCGACGCCGTTTTTTTCAGCCACGCCCATCGCGCCGTAAGCGCTGGCAATGACGAAATGCTGATCGCGGTGGCGGAGCTTGCGGCGGCGTTTGCGGCTTCAAAGGAACGTCACCTTGAGACCACGGCGCAAGGTCGCGCCTTTCTCGACGTGACCCGCGCAGTCTGGCCGTGCGATGCGCTCGAACGCCTCGTCAAGCGGTGGGATGGGCCCCTCGCCTACCCGGTCGCCGTCGCCGCCGCGGCCGCGGGGCACGGCGTCGCGATCGAGCTTTCGCTCGGCGCATTCCTGCAGGCGATCGCAGCCAATCTCATCTCGGCGGGCGTGCGCCTGATCCCACTCGGCCAAACCGACGGGCAGCGGGTGCTGGCGGCGCTCGAACCGGTGCTCGCCGACGCATCGGTCCGCGCACTCGCGTGCGCGCTCGACGACATTGGCAGCGCTGCGTTCCGTGCCGACCTCGCCGCCATCCGGCACGAGACCCAGTACACACGATTGTTCCGGAGCTGAGCGCCATGACCCACGGACCGCTTCGCGTCGGCGTCGGGGGTCCGGTCGGATCCGGCAAGACCGCCCTGATGGATGCGCTCTGCAAGCACCTGCGCACGCGCTACGAGATCGCCGCCATCACCAACGATATCTACACCAAATGGGATGCCGAATATCTCGTGCGCTCCGGCGCGCTCCCGGCCGAGCGCATCGCCGGCGTCGAGACCGGCGGCTGCCCGCACACGGCGATCCGCGAGGACGCATCGGCCAATCTCGCGGCGATCGCCGAGATGCGAGCGAAGTTTCCGGGGCTCGACCTCATCCTGATCGAATCCGGCGGCGACAACCTCGCGGCGACCTTCTCGCCGGAGCTTGCGGATCTGACCATCTATGTGATCGACGTCGCCGCCGGCGACAAGATTCCGTCGAAGGGCGGTCCCGGCATCACGCGCTCCGACCTCCTCGTCATCAACAAGATCGATCTCGCGCCCCACGTCGGCGCCTCGCTCGAGGTCATGGAGCGGGACGCCAGGCGCATGCGCGGCGCGCGCCCGTTCCTGTTCAGCAATCTGCGCACCGGACAGAGCGTTGCGGAGATCGCCGCCTTCGTGGAGGACAAGGGCGGGCTGCGGTAGCGCTCGCCCCGGCAGTGGAGGCCGCGGAGAGCAGCAGCTTTGCTGCACCACACCGTGCTGCCCAAATTTCAGGCATGATTTCCGCGAGCGATGCAGAATTGCAGCGCCGGGAACGGGCCGCCTCCTGTGCGACCGGGTGATCGTGATGCGGGCGGGCAAGATCGCCGAGCAGGGTCCGACCGAACGGGTGCTGGTTGCGCCGGAAGTCGACTATACCTGCGAGCTTTTGGCTGCTATTCCGCATCCGCGGTTCGAACCACCCATAGACCGCAAACGGCGGGGGACCATGGCCAGGAAGCGTGCAACATCCGGCAGCAAGACCATGAAGCCGGACCGTTCACGAGCCGCGACGGCAACGCGCGGCAAGCGCAAGGTCACGATCAAGCGAAAACCCGCAACGCCGCACGACGCGCTCGACGATTTCATCGAAGCCGCGGCACGCCTGCTCGAGCTTCCGATCGAACCGTCGTGGCGGCCGGCGATCAGGATGAATCTCGACGTGATCCTGCGCCAGGGCGCGCTGTTCGAGGCTCTCGCTTTGCCGAACGAGGCCGAGCCCGCGCCGGTATTTCGGGCTTAGCGATGACGAACGCGCTGTCGTCAATGCCTGCCGCCGAGATCGCCGATGCCGTGCGCAACGGGCAGACGAGCGCGGCGGCTGTGATCGAGGCAACGCTCGCCACGATCAAGCGGCGCAATCCGGCGCTCAACGCCTTCACGGCGATCACCGAGAAGCGCGCGCGCGCCAAGGCCGCGGCGATCGACGACGAGCGTGCCAAGGGCCATGCGCTCGGCGCGCTCGCGGGCGTGCCCTTCGCGGTCAAGAACCTGTTCGACGTCGAAGGACTGCCGACGCTCGCGGGCGCGAAGATCAACCGCGACCGCCCGCCGGCCGCGCGCGATGCGACGCTGGTCGCGCGGCTGGAGGCCGCCGGCGCCGTGCTGGTGGGCACGCTCAACATGGGCGAGTACGCCTACGACTTCACCGGCGAGAACATCCATGACGGTCCCTCGCGCAATCCGCACGATCTCGCGCGCATGACCGGCGGCTCCTCCGGCGGCGCGGGCGGCGCGGTCGCGGGCGCCCTGGTGCCGCTCGCGCTCGGGTCGGACACCAATGGCTCGATCCGCGTGCCGGCCTCGCTCTGCGGCATCTTCGGGCTCAAGCCGACCTATGGACGATTGTCGCGGGCGCGGACCTTTCCCTTCGTCGCCAGCCTCGATCACCTCGGACCGCTCGCGCGCACGACGCGCGACCTCGCGCTCGTTTACGATGCGATGGCGGGCCACGACCCGGACGATCCGGTCTGCGCCGACCGGCCGGTCGAGCCCGCGACGCCGCTGGTCGGACGCGGCGTGGACGGGCTGCGCATCGCCGTCGCCGGCGGCTATTTCCGCAAGAGTGCCGGTCCGCAGGCGCGCGCTGCGATCGAGCGCGTCGCGGCGGCGCTCCAAGCCACGCGCGAGATCGACATCCCGGAAGCCGCACGCGCGCGCGCGGCCGCTTACGTCATCACCGCCACCGAGGGCGCCGCGCTCCATATCGAGCGCCTGCGCAAACGCGCCCGCGATTTCGATCCGGCCGTCCGCGACCGCCTGATTGCGGGCGCGATGGTGCCGGCATCGCTCGTCGGCAAGGCGCAGAAATTCCGGCGCTGGTATCGCGAGCAGGTGCTCGCGCTGTTTGCCGGCGTCGACGCGATCCTGGCGCCGGCGACGCCCTGCACCGCGCCGCTGCTCGGCCAGCAGACCTTCGTGCTCGACGGCGTCGAGCTTCCCGTGCGCGCCAATCTCGGCATCTACACACAACCGATTTCATTCATCGGCCTGCCGGTCGTGGCCGTGCCGGTGCCGCTCGAGCCGCTGCCGATCGGAGTGCAGATCATCGCGGCGCCCTGGCGCGAGGACGTGGCGCTGCGCATCGCGCAGGCGCTCGAAGACATGGGCGTGGCCGCCACTCCGAGGCCGGCCGGCATGGGAGCATGAGGTGGAGGTCGATTTGCCCGATGTTGTCGCCGAGGTGCGGGCGGCGTTCGAGCGCTACGAGCAGGCGCTGGTGTCAAACGATGTCGCCGCGCTCGATACGATTTTCCATGACGACCCGCGCAGCATTCGCTACGGCGGCGCCGAGAACCTTTACGGCTATGCGGAGATCGCGGCATTCCGCGCGGCCCGTTCGCCGGCCGGACTCGCGCGCAGGCTGTCGAAGACGGTGATCACCGCCTATGGCCGCGACGTTGCGGTCGCTTCGACGCTGTTCCACCGTCCCGCGGTGGCCGGCAAGGTGGGCCGCCAGATGCAGACCTGGGTGCGCTTCCCGCAGGGCTGGCGCGTCGTCGCCGCGCACGTCAGTGTCATCGCGGAGTCGGACTGACGAACGCGCGCCAGCCGCCGAAGCTTGAAATGTCACGCGCGCCGGCGACCGCCTGCGCCTCGACCAGGAAGCCCTTCACCGTTCTCCCGCCGGCAAGCCGGATTGTGCCGATCGACAAGGGCGCGGGCACCGCCGCGACGAAACGGCCGAAGCCGGCCGTCGGCAGCGTCCAGACCTCGACCTGGACCCCGGCACCCTCCCCGTCCGCGACACGCAGCAGCCCGGGCTTGGGCGGGTTCGTGCCGGCAAGCGCAAACAGGCGGTAGTCGGCAGCGGTGGTCGTGGTTTCGAGGAGCCGGCCGCCGAGGATGCGCAGTTCGCCGTTGAGCGGCAGGCCGGAGAGGTGCGCGCCCACGACCGCGATCGGGATTTCCCCGGCGTGGTTCGCCGGCGGCAATTCCGCCAACGGCGGTTGTGCGCGGCCGAGCGCACCCAGCGCAAGCCCGGTATCGGCGTGGAAGACCCGGCCGATCGAAGCCAGCATGGCGTCGCTGCCGGCGGGCGCGAGCAGCGTGACGCCGAACGGCGTGCCGTCGGCATGCATCGCCGCCGGGACGGCAAGCCCGCACAGCTCCAGGAGATTGACGAAGTTGGTATAGGTCCCGAGCCGGCTGTTGAGCTGGATCGGATCGGCCAGCACCTGCGCGACGGTATAGACCGTCGGCACCGTCGGCAGCAGCAGCGCGTCGATCTCGCCAAAGACGTGATCGCGCAGACGACGCAATTCCTCGAGCTGATAGAACGCCCTGAACGCGTCGACCGCGGTCGGCCGTGCGCCGCTCAGCACGATCTCGCGCGTCACCGGATGGATCGATTCGGGCGACGATGCGATCAGCGAATGCGCGGTGATGTAGCGCTCGGCCACCCACGGGCCGTCGTAGAGCAGCCGCGCCGCCTCATAGAACGGCTCGATGTCGATCTCCCCGACCGCGAAGCCGAGCCCCGCGAAACGCCCCAGCGCCGCCTCATAGGCCGCCGCCGATTGCCGGTCGCCGTAGAAGATGCGCTGCCCGGCCATCGGCACGCCGAGCTTGCGACCCTGCGCGAGCCGCCCCGGCGTCCCGATCCCGATCGGGCGTGAAAACGGATCGGCCGGATCGGGACCTGCGACCGCCGCCAGCGCGGCATAGGCGTCGTCGACGGTCAATGCGAACAGCGACACGCAATCGAGCGTGCGGCATGCCGGCACCATGCCGGCGGTGGAGACGAGGCCGAGCGACGGCTTCAGGCCGACGATGTTATTGATCCCGGCAGGCACGCGGCCGGAGCCGGCGGTGTCGCTGCCGAGCGCCAGCGGCACCAGGCCGGCCGCCACCGCAATCGCCGAGCCGGAGCTCGACCCACCTGGGATCAGCGATGGATTGAACGGGTTGCGAGGAATTCCATAGGGCGAGCGCAGACCCACCAGACCGGTCGCGAACTGGTCGAGATTGGTCTTGCCGATGACGATGGCGCCCGCCTGCTTGAGCTTGGCGACGACGGTGGCGTCAGCGGCCGGCTCATAGGCGAAGGCCGGGCAGGCCGCCGTCGTCGGCATGCCTTTGGCGTCGATATTGTCCTTGATGGCGACCGGAACGCCGTAGAGGGCTCGCCCGCTATTGCCGGACGTCTGCAGCGCCCTGGCTTCGGCGAGGACCGCCCCCTCGTCGCGCAAGGTGATGAAGATCGCCGGATCGCCGTGGGCCCGAATCCGGGCATAGCTTCGCGCCACGGTGTCTTCCGGCGTGCGCGCGCCCGATCGATGGGCATCCAGGATTTCGGCGACGGTCTCAGCCATGCGGGGATTCGGTTGGGTGCTCCCGGTCGGAACTCCGGCGGCGCGATCGTAGCAGCGTAGCGACCAGGCGCTGGAGTGCAATGCGCTGGTGGACCACAGCGCCTGCGATCGTGTCTGCGGACCGTTGCGGCACGTGCGGGACAAGGCCGGCTTCGACCGCCCTCCCGACATGTGAGCGGCGCGGCACGAAGCTCGTGCCGCGCCGCAATCCCCATCCTTCCTTGCCGGGTAGCGGAAGGATGAAGCCTAGCTCATTCCGCAGGCGTCGTTGCCATCACCTTGCCCGGTATCGGCGCCGTCTCGGTGGCCGGGACGCGGCTCAGCGCGAGCAGGAAGGCGGCGACGATCACATAGGCGACGGCAACGCCCGGTGTCACAGCCAACCCGACCGCCTCCCCGTGCATGAATCCGAAGAACGTCAGCACGGCGCCCGCAAGGGCGAAGGCCGCCGCTTCCATGAACTTCTTCTCGATCACGAAGACGCCGATGGCGCCCAGCACAAGGCCGGCCAGGATCGAACCGCCGCCGAGCACCTCGAGGCCGCGATAGAGCACGCCGACCTGGCCGAGTTTGTCGAGGCCGACCGCCGCGGCGTTGGTCCCGGCCGCGCCGAGCGAATTGTCGATCAGCAACTTCGCCCAGGCTGCGAGGTGCGGTATGAGCGCGAGGACGATCGCCGGCGCGTGCTTGGTCGGCGTGGTCTGGAACGCCTGCGCTCCGATCAGCATGCCGATGTAAAGCAGGATCGGCGAGATCGCGACGACCGGCACGAGCGCCAGCAGCACCGCGATGATACCGAACCACGAGAGCACGATCACCAGGATGCCGGTCGCGGCCGAATAGCCGATGCGGCCCCCCATCGCCTTCCAGCCCGGATGCCCGATATAGACCGCGTTGATGAACGGGTTGCCCATCAGGCAGCCGATCAGGCTCACAATGCCATCGGCGGCAAGCACGCGCGTGGTCGGATAGGCGTCGCCCGCCGCTTCCGCGCTTTCGACGTTGTCCATCGCCTCGATCAGATCGTAGATCCCGAACGGGATTGCGGTCACCAGGATCACGGCGAGGAACTCGAAGCCGGAAAAGACATGATCGAAGGCAGGCAGCGGCACCGAGAAGCCGAAGCTCGCGAAAGCATCGCCCAAGCCTTTCACGCTCAGCCCGCCGAAGCCGAGGCCGAACAGGTTCGAGCCCCAGGCGATGATCATGCCGACCGCGATGGCGATGAGGCCGGCCGGAATGTTCTTGGGATATTTGAAGCCGCCGAACCACGACACCATGATGATCGCGAAGCACGTGAGCCCGATCACCGGCGTCATGTACATTTCGAGCGCCGGGCGCATCGAGATGAAGGTGATGGAGACCCCCGCCAGCGTGCCCAGCAGCGCGGCGCGCGGCGTGATCATCCGGATATAGGGAGCGACGAAGCCGCCGGCGATCAGCACGAAGCTCTGGACGAACACCCAGACCAGCCCGGCTTCCCAACCCTTGACCGGGTCGCCGGTTCTGATCGTGATCGGCAGCATGATCACGAAGGTGACGATGAACATGTGCGGCACGCTCACGCCGGAAGGCAAGGCGCAGACATCATCGCGCCCGGTCTTCTGGGCGAGACGATAGGCGAGGAACGCGTAGTACATCGTGGACAGACACATCATCAAGCCGAGCGCGGGCAGGATGCGTCCGAAGACGAGCGAGTCCGGCATCTTCAGCACGAAACGCAACAGACCAGTCAGCACCAGCATGTTGAGGAGAATATTGGTGCCGAATCCGAAGAAGGCATTCCAGTCGCCGGGCGTCCAAATAGCCGGGCGAAACTTGGCAGACGTCGCCATGGTCATGACAGGCTCCCGTCGTTTACAGGCCTATCCTTGTTGCACCGCCTGTCCCGGGCGGACCGGCGAAGCGGGGCAAGGCAGCCCCGGTGAAGGCGGACGTGTCGGGCAGTCATCGCCGTGACGCGCCCGCCTTCATTTGGCGACCTTAGAAGCTGAACCCGAATCCGGCGAAACCCACTCCGATATCGCGATGAGCAGTGGCGAAGTTCGGCGCGGTACCGACGAGGGTCTGGGCCAGCAGCAGGTTGTCGTTGATGATGTGGTAATACTGGAACCCGGCCTTGGCGTACCAACTGCCGAGCCTCGACGGGATCATGTCCAGCATCAGCTTGGCGGTGAGGCCGGTGGAGAACACGCCGGCATTGTCGGTGCTGCACAGAGCGAGGCCGCAGACGTTGCCGCCTCTGTTCCAGTAGGTGGACGGACCCACGGTGACCCAGGTCGGCGCCGTCAGCGTCGCATTGATGCCGGTGTACTTCTTCAATCCCAGTGTCGGCACGATGCCGAGTTCGACATAGTAGGTATCGCCGGCTTTACCGACCACCACCGTCGAGTCGCCTGACGCGGCATAGAACAGCTTCACGTAAGGATTGATGGTGATCGGAAATCCCCACCCGCTGTCGTCATAGGCCAGGCTGAATTCGACGTTGCGCTCGATGCGGAAGTTGCCGGGCGGACTGAGGAACTCGGAATACTCGACGCCGAATTTCCAGCTCTGGGCGAACTTCACGCTGAGACCGACGAACCAGTCGAATTCATTCCAGTTGCTCACGCGCGGATGCCGCTGCTCGCTCCACATGTCGTTCCAGACGCCGAAGTAGAGGCCGACGTTGTTGATGGGTCCGGTCTTGTCCTTGTAGAGGTCGAGCGCCAAACCCATGAGCGCCTGCGTCGTGAGGCCGGTGTTTGTGACCAGCAAACCGCGTGGCGTGATGTAGTCGTTCTTGAACGAGATATCCACGAAGCCGTGGACATCGGATTCCGGCGGCGGCGGCGCGGGCGCCTTGACCTTGACCGGCAGATCGGCGGCCGAAGCGACCGAGCCGACGGCAACCATCCCCAAAGATGCTCCGAGCAGGAGCGCAGATGCAGTTCGAGCGAGCGAATTTGTTGTAACAGTCATGACACCTTCTCAACCCCTAAGTAACGCCTGATCCCCCGCGTCCCGCCGTTGGCGTTGAACCTCGGTACCGAGAGACTGGTCATGCCTTGGGCGGCATCAGCCGCTTTTTTGAGCAAGACCATCCCGGCAGAAGAACCGAGGACACGATCGGAACGTTCGCAGTCATCGACTGCTTGGCCGGGATATCGCAACGCGCATGCCAAGTCCCCGACGATAGTCATACGCGCCGATGTTCGCGCGGCGCTGTAACATTTCAGTCGTAAGTGACATCAAATCGCGCAGATCGTGGTGCGTTCGTGTGGCATTTCAGAAACATGCCTCATCGAGCTGTGGAAGACTTTTTAAAGCGCGGCGATCGCGCCGCACTCGCAAAGTCACAAAAGCGACACTCAGGTTCAATGATCAGCCATTAATTTGAGCGGAGCCCTCGCTCCGACCGTCAGGCGTCGACACTTGCGGTCACGCGTCCGCACGGTCGCCGATCCTGGAGGTGCCGTTTGTTACGAGGCGACTGCCAACGTATCGAGCAGCGGCTGCGATGCCGACACCCACCCGAAGATGCCGCCTTGCGCCTTGATCATTGCCAGGCCCGCGTCGTGGAATTCGGGGAAATAGGATGCACAACAATCAGCCAGGACGATGCAGCGAAAGCCGCGGTCATTGGCTTCGCGCACCGTCGTATTAACGCAGACCTCGGTGGTGACCCCACAGACCAGCAGGGTGTCGATGCAGCGGTTACGCAACAGCAGGTCAAGGTCGGTCTGGTAGAAGGCGCCCTTGCCGGGCTTGTCGATCACCGGCTCGCCGCGCAGCGGATAGAGCTCGGGGATGATGTCGTGGCCGGGCTCGCCGCGGATGAGGATGCGCCCCATCGGCCCCCGCGCCCCGATCCGCAGTGCCGGGTCACCGCGCTCGACCTTGTGCGGCGGTGCATCGCTGAGGTCCGCGCGATGGCCTTCGCGGGTATGGATGACAAGCATGCCGGCCCGACGCGCCGCCGCCAGCACCTCACGGCAAGGCGACACCGCCGCCCGCAGGCGCGAGACGTCGTTGCCGAGTGCTTCGCCAAAACCACCCGGCTCCAGAAAATCCCGTTGCATGTCGATGATGAGAAGCGCGGCCTGATCGAGATCGACCGACAGGCGCGCTGGCTCCGCTTGGATGGTTACGCGCACCCGCGCCTCCGTAGGTACCGACAGGGATGCCAGCAAGAACGAGGCCAACGCCTCTCCCTCGTGGCGATCGGCACCGGCTGGATTAACAGACACATTCTGCAAAACCGCAAGTTGCAGCAGGCTCAAGTGGGCAAAACATGAGCGAATGAGACCGCACTGAGCGGCGGCGGCCGGCCTCTCCCGCACCGCGGAACAAGCCGTCGCCGCCAATCCGAAAGTCCGCCAACGACTTCCGCGATTCCTCGCGCTTGGCACGGTCTTTGCGATTCGTGCGCGGCGAGCCGGGTATCCGGCCGCCCATACGCGTCAAAACAGAGGACATTGCGATGCTCACTCCCATCCAAGCGGCCGCTCAACGGCCGTTGACCCGCCGCTTGCTCATGACCGCGGCAGGCGTTGCGTTCGGAGCGCTGCTGGCGCTGCCGGCCAATGCCCAGGACACCATCAAGATCGGCATCCTTCACTCGCTGTCGGGAACCATGGCCATCAGCGAGACCACGCTGAAGGACGTCATGCTCATGCTCATCGATGAGCAGAACAAGAAAGGCGGCGTGCTCGGCAAGAAGCTCGAAGCCGTCGTCGTCGATCCGGCCTCGAACTGGCCGCTATTCGCAGAAAAAGCGCGTGAATTGATCAGCAACAACAAGGTCTCGGTGGTGTTCGGCTGCTGGACCTCGGTGTCGCGCAAGTCCGTGCTGCCGGTGTTCAAGGAGCTCAATTCAATCCTGTTCTATCCGGTGCAGTACGAGGGCGAGGAAAGCGAGCGCAACGTGTTCTACACCGGCGCCGCCCCCAACCAGCAGGCGATCCCGGCCGTCGACTATCTGATGAAGGAGGAGAAGGTGCAGCGCTGGGTGCTGGCCGGCACCGACTACGTCTATCCGCGCACCACCAACAAGATCCTTGAAGCCTACCTGAAGTCGAAGGGCGTCGCGCAGGAAGACATCATGATCAACTACACGCCGTTCGGTCATTCCGACTGGCAGACCATCGTCGCCGATATCAAGAAGTTCGGTTCGGCCGGCAAGAAGACCGCGGTGGTCTCGACCATCAACGGCGACGCCAACGTGCCGTTCTACAAGGAGCTCGGCAACCAGGGCATCAAGGCCACCGACATTCCGGTAGTGGCGTTCTCGGTCGGTGAAGAAGAGCTCGCCGGCATCGACACCAAGCCGCTGCTCGGCCATCTCGCGGCCTGGAATTACTTCCAGTCGATCAAGGATCCCGCCAACGAGAAGTTCATCAAGGCGTGGCAGGCCTACACCAAGAACCCGAAGCGCGTGACCAACGATCCGATGGAAGCGCACGTGATCGGCTTCGAGATGTGGGTCAAGGCGGTCGAGAAGGTGAAGTCGACCGACGCCGACAAGGTGATCGACGCGCTGCCCGGCATCGAAGCCAAGAACCTGACCGGCGGCACCTCAAAAATGCTGCCCAACCATCACATCACCAAGCCGGTGTTCATTGGCGAGATCAAGGGCAATGGCCAGTTCGACGTGGTGTGGAAGACCCCGGGCCTGGTGGCCGGCGATGCATGGTCGAAGGAGCTCGAAGGCTCCAAGGATCTGATCGGCGACTGGGTCGGCAAGAAGTGCGGCAACTACAACACCAAGACCAACAAGTGCGGCGGCCAGGGTTCCTGATCCGATCAAGGTTCTTGATCTCCTGAGCTAGTCAAAACTTCCAAGAGACCGAAAGACCGGAGAAGGCGGCTATACCGCCGCCTTCTCCCCACTCCCGCCGGGGTCGTACTGTGCTTTG
>JAXDOD010000063.1:0-31764 GCA_034669045.1 Alphaproteobacteria bacterium | reverse complement strand
TATAGACCGACAGAAACAGCCAGAGCGAGCCCAGCATCAGCCCCGAAACGATCAGCGCCGGCAGCACATACAGCCAAGCGATCGGCTCGAACGTCACGTCGAACAGGATGCAGACGGCGAGGAAGACATAGCAGGTGATGACCGAAAGCGATGTTCCGGCCACGAGCTTGCAGGCCAGCAGCACCCAGCGCGGCAGCGGCGCGGTGAGCAATAGCCGCATCACCCCCATCTCGCGGTCGTAGACCATGGAGAGCGAGGACTGCATGCCGTGGAACAGCAGGATGATGCCGAGCAGCCCCGGCACGATGTAGACCTGGTAGGTGATGTAGGTCTTGTAGGGCGGGATGATCGAGACGCCGAACACGTTGTAGAAGCCGGCGGCGAACACCGCCAGCCACATCAGCGGCCGCACCAGCGCGGACAGCAACCGCCCGCGCTGCTGCACGAACTTGACGATCTCGCGCATGGTGACGGCGCGCATGGCGCGGGCGGCGTGAACGAACTGCATGGATTGAATCTCCGTTATTCCGCAGCTTATCCGCAGCGCGGGCAAAATCGCTACGCGACGCAAACGCGTGGGCACGGCGCGTCGGCGATTTTGCCCACGCGGAGAGTTTGCTCACGCGCCTTTGCCCACCCTACAAATCAGGCCGTAGGGTGGGCAAAGGCGCTTGCTCCACCCTGTCCGCGTGGGCACGGCGCACGCTAGACTTTGCCCACGCGGACAGACCAGTGCCTGCGCCTTTTGCCCACCCTACGACGCGGACAGAACAGTGCCGCGCCTTTTGCCCACCCTGCGGTTTCACCTGTTGACCTTGCACGGCGTATCCTGCTCGTCGTCGCCGAGCGTGTCGAGCACGTTGGACTTGTGCAGGAAGCCTTCGACCGGCGCGCTCGCGACCACCGCATAGGGCGCGGCGAGCAGCACGGCCTGGCGAAGCTGCTGGTCCCAGGGACGCACGCTCAGCGCCAGGCCCTTGTCGCCGTCGAAGATCGCGCCGCCGAGCATGAAGTCGCGCAGCTTCTTGAAGTCGGCCGAGCGCGTCCCCTGCGCCGACTTGACCACCATCTTGACCGCGATCCAGGCCGCCCAGTCGGCGCTTTCCATGCGGCGGCCGTTGCTGAGCCTCTGGAAGCGCGAGTTCACCTGCGGCGCGCCGTTGTGCTCCCAGGTCCAGTGCCAGGCGACCGGCTCGAGATCGATCGAGCCGACCACCGGACGCGCGCGCACGGTGCGGTAGGGCACCTGGCGGGCGAACTCGAAGGCGTCGTCCGCGACGAACACCACGTCGTAGTCGCGGGTGCCGGAGGTGAGCAGCGCCGGATTGTTCTTCTCGCGCTCGCGCGGGTCGGTCGAGGCCTTGAATTCCTTGCTGGCGACGACGCGGGCGCCGAATTTCTTCGCCGAGGCTTCGAACGCCCTGGTCATCAGCGCGTCGGCCGGCAGCGGCCCATGCAGCACGAGAACGTCGCGCCACTTGCGCGACGCCAGGTGCTGCATCAGGCCGTCCATGCTCATGGCGAGGCTCGGCAGCGTGTGCACGATCTCGCGTGCGCAGACCTCGCGGCGGAGGAAGTCCTCGGGCGCGGTGGCGTTGAACAGGAGCACGTCGCGTCCGCGCACCGCGGCGGCGAGCGGCCTGAACGCTTGCGCGGGCGCATCGACGATGAAGTAGCTGACGCCTCTGCCTTCGAGCGCGGCGAGCACCGCGGGGGCGACATCGTCCGCCGACTTCACGGTGAGGCGTTCGAGCGCGAAATCCATCTTGAGCACGCGCGCGAGCGCCGCCGCCTCCTCGATGCCGACCTGCGCGCCCGCGAACGGGTGCTCGCGAGTCCGGAGCACGAGCCGCTCGTAGGCCTTGAGCGGCTCGTGGCGCGCATCGCCCTCGATCTCGACGAAGCCGATGGTGATGCGTTGTGGTTCAGGTGGCGGAGGTTGCGCGACCGCAGAGCTGACAACGCCGGCTGCGACAAGACTCAGTAATGCAGAGGATAGGCGGCGGCGCGCGCGCCTCCCCTCCCCTTTAACCCTCCGCCACAAGGGGGGAGCGAGCTGACCGAGCAAGCGGCGTGAAAGCACACCGAGCAAGCGGCCAGACAGTGCCCACACGTTGCAGCACCGGCTAATCATCGATCACCACGCCCCAGGGAATCCGCCCGACCGGGATCGACACCGTCGCCTTGCGGCTGCGCACGTCGATCACCGTGATGTCGTCGCCGAAGCCGTTGGCGACGTAGAGCGTGCGCTCGTCGCGCGCGAGCTGGACGCCCCAGGAGCGCTTGCCGACCAGGATATAGGCCGTGGTCTTGCGCGTCGGCACGTCGACTACCGCCACGTGCGCCGCATGGCCGAGCGTAACGAAGGCGGTCTTGCCGTCCCTGGTCATCACCAGGCCGACCGGCGTCACGTCGGTCTTGCGCATGCCGGGCGGCAGGAAGTCGATCTTGCCGGCAACCTCGAACGCGATGCGGTCGATGATGTAGACCTCGCCGGACAGTTCCGCCGTGACCCACAGCTCCTTGCCGTCGGGCGTGGCGGCGAACCGCCGCGGCCGCGTGCCGACGACCACGTCCTGCAGCACGTGCCCGCCCTCGGCGTCGACCATGTGCACGATGTCGCCGACTTCCGAGGTGACGTAGACGATCTTGCCGTCCTCGCTGATGAACACGCCCTCGGGCTCGGCGCCGGTCGGCACTTCGTGCACCGTGATGGCCTGGTCCATGTCGATGATGGAGAGCGACGACCCCTCCTCGTTGGCGACGTAGATGCGCCGCCGGGTCTCGTCCATGGCGAAGGTTTCGGGGCTCGGTCCGGTCGGGATCTTGCCGATCACTTCGAGCCTGGCGACGTCGACAATGTCGATCACGTCGTCGTCCCCGCAGGCGACGTAGAGCCTGCTGTGGTCGGCATTGAAATGCATGTCGCGCGGACGGCGCGAGACCTTGAGATCCTTCACCACCTTGTAGGTCTTGGGATCGAGCACGATCAGGTTGTTCGACTTCTCGTTGCTCACGAACAGAAGCCCGCTGTCCTTGGCCGAAGCCGGCGCGATCGTGAGCACGAAGGGAGCGAGACCGAGCGCGAAGCTCAGGGAACGTCGATCGATGGCCACCGGCGTCTCTCTCCGCTTGCAGAGTGCGTTTGTTGCTGCCAGCGTACGCCCGATCAAACAGGCGGGGCAAGCCGCGGGCCAATTCGCCTCAGGCCGGCCGCGACCCGGGGGCATGAGGGGCATCTGCAAGTGGACGAACGCGCCGACACGAAAACCCCTGCCCTCCTCCTCGACAATGTGGCCAAGAGCTACGGAGCGGTGCGGGCGGTCGCGGGCGTGAGCTTCAAGGCCCAGGCCGGCGAGTTCATTGCGCTCCTGGGTCCCAACGGCGCCGGCAAGTCGACGCTGTTCCAGCTTTTGTCCGGGCTGTTCCTGCCCGACAGCGGCCGCATCGAGGTCATGGGCCACGACATGTCGCGCAACCCGGTGCCGGCCCTGGCGGAGCTCGGCATCGTGTTCCAGCAGCCGACGCTCGATCTCGAGCTCACGGTCACCGGAAACCTCATGTTCCATGCCGGGTTGCACGGCATGCCGCGCGCGACCGCGAAGGCACGCATCGACAACGAGCTCGTCCGGCTCGGCCTCAAGGACCGCGCCGAGGACAAGACCGCCAAGCTCAGCGGCGGCAACCGGCGGCGGGTGGAGCTCGCGCGGGCATTGCTGCACGAGCCGCGGCTGCTGCTGATGGACGAGCCGACGGTCGGGCTCGATCCGGCGAGCCGCAGCGACCTGCTTAAGCTGCTGCTGACGATGCGGGCGGAGCGATCGGTCGCGGTGCTGTGGGCGACGCATCTGTGCGACGAGGTGCCGGACGCCGACCGCGTGATCGTGCTCCACCGCGGCAAGGTGCTCGCCGACACGACCCCGGCGCAGCTCGTGGCCTCGGCGGGCGCCGGCACGATCGAGCAGGCGTTCCTGGCGATGACGGGTGGCGGCGGAAAGCCGACCTAGAGATCGACCCCGCTCATGTTCAACCGGTCCACCGTCCGCTCGTCCCCGCGACAGCGGGGACCCAGCGCAACGATCGAGCAATCGGAGCACCCGCTTCCTGGATTCCCGCTTGCGCGGGAATGAGCGGGTGAGGCCGTGGACCAATCCAACGGAATGCACTTTAGAAATCGGCCCCGCTCGCCCCGGCGAAGGCGACAACCTGGAACGTCAAAGCAGGATCGTTGCGGCCTGGCCGATCACGGCTTCGGCGGCAGCATCGGGGTGGACATTGCCCGGAATTCCACCCGCGGGATGCCGTCGAGCGCAACGTCGAGGTCGACCTTGCCGCCGGTCGAGGTCGTGCCACCGTCCATCTGCGGGTTGGCGCGCGGGGTATTCATCGCGACCTGGTCGCCATCGGTCATGTCCTCCGACATTCCCTCCTGCGGGTGCCCGGCCATGATCTCGTCACGCGCCTTGAGCGAGCGGTCGGCGAGCTTGAGCGAATAGGGCAGCCGGTAGGAGCGCGGCAGCCCGCTCGGCACGTTGTTCTCGTCCACCTCCTCGACCCAGAGATAGATCGCGCCGTGGTGTCCAAGCTTGAGGTCGGGCTCCACCACCCGCGACCACAGGAGCTGGAACTTGGCCGGCAGCGGCCCGGTGCCCGGCCAGCCGAGCAGTCCCTTCGAGGCATAGAAGACCTCGACGAAGAAGACCGAGCTCACCACGATCGCGCCGGCCTTGAGCCACCAGGCGAAGCGCGAGGTGAGGCCCATCGACAGGAGCAGCAGCGCCAGGACCACATAGGCGGCGGAGATGGCGAGCAGCGTTGTTGTCATGCAATGGCCTCCACACGCCCCGCGCCGGCCGTCACTTGACCGGCCGCCGGACGTTGCGCGTGAGCTGGATCAGCGACTTCGGCCGGTGGTTGGTATCGATGACGTTGCCGTTGGCCGCAAGCTTGAAGCGGACCGCGGTCTTTTCCTCGCCCATGCGGTCGAGCGTGATCGCCTCGTAGGATACGACCTCGACCGTGGGATTGACCTTCTCGATCTTGACGACGACCGGCACCGGCCCGCCCTTGGTGGCGAGGAAATAGTGCACGTTGACGGTGTATTCGCCGGGCACGATGCCGCGGATGCTGATGGTCTCCTGGCGGAACGGGCTGGTGATCTTGCGCCCGTCCACCGTGATGGAGTTGTTGGCGCTGCCGCGGTCGTCGCGGTCGAGCACCAGGAAGCCGCCCTCGCGCACGTGGTACCAGACGATGTTGCCGAGCGGGTCCTCGGTATAGAGATCGATGTCGTCGGGGTGGTCGTCCGGCCAGGTCAACGTGATGATGAACTCGGCCTTGGATTCGATCTTGCCCTCTTTCGCTTCCGGATTCATCGCCAGCAACGCGATGAAGAACAGGAACGCGACGACCTGCAGCGCCTTGAACAGCATCACGCTGAAGGGGTCGAACTTCTCGCGTGGATAGTTACCGAACCCGTCCATCCTGCTCTCGCTCGAGGACGGAAACGACGAACACCTCGGTCAGGTCGGTCGCGAGCGCGAACACCCGCGCGGTCGCCTCGTCGAGCAGGTAGTACTGCGTCTGCACCAGCACCGAGCCGATCAGGCCGGTGAGCGTGGTGTACATGGCGACCGCCATGCCGTCGCTCATCAGGCCCATGGAGCTCTTCACCGAGGCGCGGTCGGCCGCATCGAGGCCCGCGATCGGGGCCAGCATCAGGATGAACCCGATGATGGTGCCCAGGAGGCCGAGCTTCATCAGCGCATCGGAGGCAAACGACCCGAGCTGATTGGGACCGCGCAGGGCATCGGCGAGGCCGCGCAGCAGCAACGTCTGGTCGAGCCGATGGTGGCCCTGCAGCTTGGCCTTGAGGATGAGGTTGCGGATATGGCTGGTGATCTGGCCTGGCGGCAGCCGCGCACCGTCGGACGTCACCACGTTCGCCCCGGCGACCGTGAAGCCGTCCACGCCCCGGCTCACCACCGCGGCCACCCGGTGGGCGGCGTCGAGCTCGCGCGAGATCACGGCGGTGCGGGCAAAGCAGTGCGCCGAAGTCACCGCATAGAGCACGATGATGATCGAGGAAATATAGGTCTTGTCGCTCGCCAGCATGAGGTGAAACAGCCCGAAGTGCCATGCCAGCGCGACGCCGAAGACGCACACCCCGGTGAACATCAGCCAGCGCAGGAGCGGCATGCGATCGGTCGGGAAGTCGCTTTCCAGGAGCTGGACGGCCATTACGGGACACACTTCAAGGGCGGGTGCAGCGGCATTCGATAGTGGCGCAGGCGCGCGGCCGGTTCAAGATTGATGCGGGGGTCCGGCAACAGGCAAATTCGCCATAATTCCGCATCTTTCGTCGCGACCGGAACAACGATACGCTGGAGCAGCGTCCGCGGCGGCTGCTGTCCGCGATCGGGCGCGGGGGAGACCATGGGTAGATCCGCCGTCACTCTGCTCGTTGTTGCCGCGCTCGTTCCTGGCACGCTCGGTCTTGGCGCCATGTCCTCGACCACGTTCGCGGCCGAGCGGCCGATGCGGTTCTGGAACCTGACGCGGCATACGATCTCGGAATTCTATCTGGCGCCGGCCGGCACCACCACGTGGGGCGCCAACCAGTGCAAGAACGACCGTGACGGTACGGTCGATTCCGATGAGCGGCTGCGGATCACCGAGACGCCGCCCGGCCGATACGATGCCAAGCTGGTGGACGTCAGCGGACGCACCTGCGTGGTTCGCGACCTCACGCTCGAACCCGGCGAAATCTTTTCGATCGAGGAGAAGGAGCTGACCTCCTGCGACCGCTGACCGCCGCAGGCGCCGGCGAGCGGATGTCCGGCAAGACGTATTGCCGCTGCCTCGCGTTGCTCGATGCGCAGCAGCGGACGTGGTGACCCGAAGCGCTGTCGTCATTTCGGGTTGCGCGGGAACGGGATGAAGCCGTCGCGGTTCGGCATCCGCACCTTGGGCAGCGACTGCGCATCCATGACGTCGTTGGCCGCGATGATCCCATTGAGATTGAGGATATAGGCGGACACCGCATAGACCTCGTCGTCGGTGAGCGACTTCGAATCCTGGAACGGCATCGCGCGGCGGACATAGTCGAACAGGGTTGTGGCGTAGGGCCAGTAGCTGCCCACGGTCTTCACCGGCGCGTTGCCGGGCGCCAGCGAGCCGGCGCCGCCGACCAGCCGGTCATTGGGCTGCCCGGCGCCCTTCTCGCCATGGCAGGCCTGGCACTTCGCGGCATAGACCGCCTCGCCCTGCGCCACCGTCCCGCGGCCGGGCGGCAGTCCGATGCCGTCGGGGCCGATGCTGATGTCCCAGGGTGCGATGTCGGACGGCGCGATCGGCTGCCCGAACTGTGGCGCTTGGGCGAGGGCGGGCGTTGCGGCGATCAGCAGCACCACGCCGGCTGCAAGGCGCTCAAGCATACGCATTGGCGGCCTCCCCCTTCTCGTCGATGGCCCAGGTCTGGATCGCGTTGAAGTGGTAGTTCCCGCGCAGCCCGCGCTCGGCGATGAACTGCGCGCGCGACGGCTGCACCATGCCGGTGTCGTCGGTGGCGCGGCTTTGCAGCATGGCCGGCCCGCCGTTCCATTGCCATGCGGCGCGGAAGCGCGTGAGCGCCTTCGGCAGCACCGGATCGTTGAGCACCGCGGGCGCCCAGCTCGTGCCGCCGTCGGCCGAGACCTCGACCTGCCGGATGCGGCCGTTGCCCGACCACGCCAGCCCTGAAATTTCGTAGAATCCCGGTCCCTTGAGCGTATGGCCGGGCGACGGATGGGTGATGACGGATTTCACCTCGAGCGGGAAAATGAACTGCCACGCCTTCTCGTCCTTGAGCAGGATCGTGTATTTCGAGGTCTCGTCCTTGGCCATGACCGGGGCGTCCACGAGCTTGAGTCGGCGCAGCCATTTCACGTTCATGTTGCCCTCGAAGCCGGGCAGCAGCAGGCGCACCGGATAGCCGTTGGAGGGCCGCACCCGCTCGCCATTCTGGTAGAGGCAGACGAGCGCGTCATCCATCGCCTTGGCGAGGGGGAAGCTGCGGCTCATGGAGGCCGCATCGGCGCCCTCCGCGACCACCCACTTGGCGGCCGGATCGACGCCGGCCTCATCGAGCAGCGTCGAGAGCGGCACCCCGGTCCAGTCCGAGCACGACAGCAGACCGTGGATCGCCTGGATATTGACGTTCGCCGGTTGCGCCGCGTTGAGCGCCCCGCTGTTGCCGGCGCATTCGAGGAAAGCGATGCGCGATTTCCGGGCATGGCGCGACAAGCTGTCGAGCGTGAACACCAGCGGCCGCTTGACCAGCCCGTGGATCACGAGCCGGTGCTGATCGGGATCGATATCGGGTGCGCCGGAATGGCTGCGCTCGAAATGCAGCCCGCTCGGCGTCATCATCCCGTCGAGGAGATGATGCGGCGTGCGCGCCGAGCCGATGCCCACCGTGGCCGGATTGGCGGGCGGCGCGAAGTTGCGCACCACCTTGTCCTCGAAGCGCGACGGCACCCCATAGGGCAGGAACGGCGCGCCCGGCTCCTTCATCCAGCGTGCCACCGGGAGCGGCTCGGCGCCCGCGCCCGACACGCTCGCGCTCGCACCGGCGGCGCCCGCGGCGCCTGCGGCGAGCGCGCGTTCGAGGAAAATGCGACGGCTCAGGATGCCGTTGCCGGCAGCCGGATCGCCGTAGGGGCGCGGTGTCCTGGGTTTCCTCATGGCGGCCCTCGTTGTCTTTGTGTCTCGTTCACGATCGGGCGAATTGATCTTGCGGAACAGCACCGAACCCGGCGCTGGTCCGGACGCATCCTAGCGCATGTCGCGCTCCTGTTGAATCACTCACCGTCCGCTCGTCCCCGCGACAGCGGGCACCCAGCGCAGAAATCAAGGAGTCAGAGCAAGCGCCTCCTGGATTCCCGCTTTCGCGGGAATGAGCGGATGAGGTCGTGACCAACCCAACCGGGTTGCGCCCGGGTCCCAGCCCCTCGAACGTCGTCCGTCGGCATGACGGGGTCGCCGCTCCTCACAGCTTGTAGCGCAGCCCGCCATAGATCGCGAACGGCTGCGCCGGCGTTTGCGCGCGCTGGTCGGTCGGCGGATTGGGGAGCGCGTTCGCGATCGACTGCGGCTCGAAATAGGTGCCGTAGACGGCGTATCTGTTGTTGAACAGGTTGTTCACGACGCCGAAGACCGCAAGCTGCTTGTTGACCTGATAGGACGCATGCAGGTTGGCCACCCAGAAGGCCGGCAGGCGGCCGTTCTGGTTGGCGTCGTCGCCCACATAGACCTGGCTGCCGACCACAACCACGTCGGCGCCCACCTTCCAGGCCGGCGTCACCGCGTAATCGGCGCCGACCTTGAACTGTTGCCGGGGGATCATGGGGATGCGCTTGCCGGGCGTGACGAGCACGTTGCCGTCGGCGTCGGCCGACGGGTTGTTGGGCGAGGGCAGCGTCCCGGTGAACTGGTAGGTGGCGTCGATATAGCTGTAGTTGGCGTAGACCAGCCACTGCTTCGACTGGTATTGCGCGCCGGCCTCGAGCCCCTGGCGGCGGGTGGCGGCGACGTTCTGGAACACGCCGCGGCCCTGGATCGGGCTCGCCACGTTGAGGATGTCGTTGGTGCTGTCGGCGCGGAACAGCCCGGCCTTCCATTCCAGGCGGCCGCCCTCGATCCTGGTCTCGCCGCGCAGGCCGCCTTCCCAGGTGCGCGCGACGACCTGCGCCAGCGGCGGGTCGGAGACGAGAAAGCCTTCGAGCAGGCACGGCCGGGCCGGATTGGCGCAGCCGAGCTCGAGCGGCGTGGGCACGCGGTTGGCCTCCGCGTAGCCGCCATAGGCGGTCATCCACGGCGCCACCTGGTAGGTGAGGCCGGCGACCGGATTCACCCGCTGAAAGTGGTGATGGCCGTTGAGGTCGGGACTGGTGCCGAGCTTGTCGAGCATCGCGATCGTCGCGACGTTGAGCCTCGCCCCGACGGTCGCGGCGAGCCGCGAGCTGATGTCGAACGTGTCGGTCGCGTAGAGCCCGTAATAGGTGTTGCGCGCGTCGAGATCGACCGGGCCGTAACCGATATTGCCGGCGGTGTGGATGATCACGCCGGTTCCCGGGACCGCCGGATTGGGACCGACGAACAGGTCGGGATAGATGAAGCCGAGCTCGCTGTTGGCGCGAAAGCCGATCCAGCTCGTGTCGAGCGTGGCGCCGGCCGTGAACTGGTTGCCGTGGCCGAACAGCTTGTCGTTGTTGGTCGCCTGCAGCGATGTACCGAGCGTGGTCGTGTTGGTCCAGGTGCGGTCGATCGTCCCCCACGGGACATTGGCGCACTGGTTGCCGGGCCCGGGCGGACAATGGATCGGCTGGCCGTCGGGACCGAGAATCTGGAATTTGGCCTTGGCCGGCACCGGCGCCGGGAAGCCGTCATCGTCCAGGCACAAGGTATTGAACAGCGGATTGGCCGGATTGCCGCTGCAGCGTTCGAGGTTGGCACCGTTGCCGTCGACGTGGGCCTGCTTGAACCGGCGCAGGTAGACGTTGCTCTGGATCGACCAGGTGTCGGTCACGGCGAACTTCCCGTTGAGCGCGAGAAGCCCCATCTCGTTGCTGGTGGTCTGCGGCCAAGTGTAGATCGACTTCCAGTCGCGGGCGAGGAGATCGACCGGCGTCGGCCCGACCACGCCGAAACCGTTGCGGGCGCCGGTGGCGGTCAGATGCACCTCGGCGCCGTCGCCGCGCCAGCCGAGGTCGCCATGGAAGCGGCGCAGCTCCGACGGCGATTGGTAGCGCCAGCCATCGTCGTTGAGACCCTGCGCCGCCAGATAGATGGCGACGTTGTCCTTCTGGGCGCCGTATTGCATCGAGCCGCTGGCGCGTCCGTAGGAGCCGGCCAGGCCTTCGATTTCGGCGCCCTGCCAGGTGAAGCCGTTCTTCATCTGGATGTTGACGGCGCCGCCGAGCGCATTGAGCCCGAACACCGGATTGCTCGACCACATGTCGGCGCGCTCGATGGCGACCGACGGGATCAGGTCCCAATTGACGGTGTCGCCGAAGGCCTCGTTGAGGCGCACGCCGTTCATGTAGACGGCGATGCCTTGCGGGGTGCCCTGCAACGGCGAGGCGGCGAAGCCGCGATAGCGCAAGTCCTGCGTGAAGCCGTTGCCCTGGACATCAGTCGTGCTCACGCCCGGAACGCGCTGCATCAGCGCCTCCGTCACCGACTGCGAATAGCTGCGGGAGAAGTCCTCCGCGGTCAGCGTCTGGGTATTGGAGGGGACCTTGTCGCGATCGATCAAGGCCGGGTCGCGCGCCGGCGGCGCGGCGGCCGGGGCGGGCGCGGGGACGCGAGTGACCGCGGGCGCCGGCGCGGTCCTGAGCGGGCGCGGCCGGCTCACGGTCGACAGCGGCGTCGTGGCGATCACGTGGACTTCGGGGAGCGTCTCCTCCTGGGCCGCGACCAGGCCCGGGACCGCCAGCGCCGTCAGGCTGACCGACGCCGACAGCGCGAGCAAATGCCCGCGCCCGAACGCACCGCTACCGACTGGACCCCGACGCATACTCGCCTGCCCCCGCAGACGGTCCATTCTCGAAGGTTTGTCGGGCCGGTGTCACGATATGATTTGGCAAATCGCCCGGGAACATCTGGCAACCGGGGCGGGCGCAGGCCGCCGCGGCTTGCGGCTGCCGGATCATTGCGCCGCCCCCGCCATGAGCTGGACGGCGACACGGACCAGGTCCGGCAGGTTGCGGGCGTCGAGCTTCTGCTTGAGCTGGGAGGAGACGTTGACCACCGTCTTGTAGCTGACGTGCAGCTCCTCGGCGATCTGTCCATAGGGCTTGCCCTGGGCCAGGAGCGACAGGGTCTCCAGCTCGCGCGGGGTGAGGTCGGCGAGCGGGTCGTGGTGCCCGCCGGTGCGCGCCAGCGCCACCTGCATGGCCATGTCGCCGCTGAGATAGGGCAGGCCCGAGCGCACCTTCTCGAAGGCGTTGAGCAGTTCCTCCGAGGAGGTGTCCTTGAGCACATAGCCGTTGGCGCCGGCTTCGAGTGCGCGCGCCGCGATGCTGGCGTCGCTGTGCATGCTGAAGACGAGAATGCGCGTGCGCGGCCCGCGCGAGCGGATGCGCCGGATGAGCGCAAGCCCGCGCAGCCCGCTCCCCTCCATGGCGAGGTCGACGATCACCACGTCCGGCCGATGGCGGAGATAGAGCCGGTAGCCGGACGCGGAGCTGCGCGCATCGAGCACCGTGCCGACGCCCGCGTCCTCGAGCAGGCGGCGGCAGGCCTGCAACACGATCGGATGGTCGTCGATGACGAGGACGCTGGTCATGCCAGGCCGTCCACGGGGCTGCAACGATCGGTCGAGCCGCCGGTCCGCCGCGACGGGATGGCAATGCGCACGCAGGTGCCTCGGCCGCCGTCGCTTTCCACCGCGCTACGGCCGCCGAGCGCCTCGACCCGCTCCTGCATGCCGCGGATGCCGTAGCCCTTCGGCCGCCCCGGATCGATGCCGAGCCCGTCGTCGCGCACCGTCACGTGCAGCTCCCGGGCGGCGGTGTCGCCGAGCGCGCGCCCGCTCGGCGCTTCGGCCACCGCGATGCCGACATGCTTCGCCTGCGCATGCCGGATCGCATTGGTCATGCTCTCCTGCACGCAGCGGTAGATCGTGAGGTCGATGGAGTCACCATAGCTGCGCTCGAGGTTGCCGCTCTCGAACGAAAACGCCATCTGCGGGTTCGCCCGCGCGCGCTCGCCCACCAGGTCGGACAGCAGCTCCCGCAACGGGACATGGCCCAGCGCCATCGGCCGCAGGCGGTTGAGAATGCTGCGATTGGTGGTCTGCAGGTGATCGACGATGGCGAGCAGGTCGCGCACCCGCTCCTGCACGTCGCGCGCAGCGTCGCCGGACAGCTCGCCGGCGGCTTTCGCCACCGACGCCGCGTTGGCCTTGAGGCCGAACAGGCTCGGGCCGACTTCATCGTGCAGATCGAGCGCGGTGCGGCGCCGTTCGTCGTCCTGCGCGGTGACCAGGCGGTGGCTGAGCTTGAGGTTCTCGGCGCGCGCGGTTTCGAGCGCTTCCGCCAGCGCATTGAAGCGCTCGGTGATGGCCGCAAGTTCCTGCGGACGCGGCGGCGGCAGCCGCACCGCGTACATCTCGCGCTCGAGATCGGCGAGGCCGCGGGCGAGACCGGTCAGCGGATCGAGCACGCGGCCGAACAGGAAATAGAGAATCCCGATGGCGACGAGGTTGACCACCAGGGTCACTCCGGCGAGCGCGACCGCGTTCTCCCACACCTCGGCGATCTCGTCGGTCGGCTCGCTCACGATCTCGACCGAGCCGAACGGCTGGCCGTTGACCACGACCGGCACGCGCCGGCTCTCGATCGACGGCGCAATGAGCGCGGCGAACCAGGCCGGCGCCGGCGCCCGGTCGTCGCCGCGCAGCATTTCGGCGCCGCCGCGGGGCGGACGCACCGCCAGCGGGTTGCCGGCGGCGTCCCTGACCCCGATCCGCACATGGCGAACGAGGCGCAACTGCGAGGACAGATCGGCCAGAAACCGCTCGGCCGGGACCTCCTGCTGCATCAGCGTGACGGCCTCGCCGACCAGCAGCCGGGCGAGCTCCAGCGACGCGGCGATCTCGACCTTGGTCGCGGTGCGCGCCTTGAGGATGGTCACGCCGCCCGCGACCAGGGCCGCCACGAATTCGATCAGGGCGAAGATGATGACGAGTTGCAGCCGGACCGATCGGCGATACCACAGCGCGCGCAACCGCCGGCGCACGGACCGGGGCGCCAGCGCAGGATCGGGCACGCTCCCGGCCAGTGCGGCCTCACGCAGACTCATCGCGACCAACCCCGACGCACGACACCACCAGCAAAATCACCAACCCGCAGTGACCACCGAATAGGTCCCCGCAAAGGCAGAACAACTCGAATTTGCGTGCTATATTAGGCCGCGTTGGCGTCGTTTGACAGGCCACCGGGTCAGGCCGCCGACCAAAAAGGGAAATGACCATGGTTGGAAACGTCTCCTCGGGAACGATCCGAACCCTCCTTGCTGCCGGCGCTCTGGGCCTGTGCGGCGGTGCCGCGGGCGCCCAGACCTTCGTCGAGCACAGCGCCGAAGTGCGCATGCAGCTTGATTTCGTGGTGCCGGATGCGGCGCTCAGGAGCTTCCTTCCGGCCGGATGGGAACCCAATGTGGCGACCACGGGCGCGGCCAAGGATTGCAACCTGCGGATGATCTTCATCGACCGCATGGACATCACCAAGCAGGACGGCAGCCCGGCCGACAAGGGCTCGAACCAGCTCGTCTACCTCGCGATCCCGATCAAGCAGGCCTCGACCAACACGCTCGGCCAGATGCTCATCCACGGGCTCACGGCCGATCCCAAGGATGCGCCCGGCCCGTTCGGCGTCTACCAGCTCGCCACCAGCCATCGCATGGAGCGATCGACGACCGGCGGCGCCGGCAAGGACACGCTGACCGACGAGCGTTGGGAATTCGCGGCCGCCAGCGGCGAGCGCATGGAAATACGCATGAAATATGAGCGCGCGGCGGCCCGCAAATCGAGCAACGAGGTCAAGTTCTTCTCCGCGGTCAATCCGGGCTTCCAGCAGATCTTCAAAATCGACCAGGGCCTCGATATCATGCGCAACGCGACCATCACGGTGCGCGACCGGGTGAAGGAATTCTCCTACAAGGCCGGTGGCGGCAAGATCGCGCCGTTGTTCGACGGCACGGAGAAAGTGGTCAGCATCGACGCGCTGCACTGGTACAATCGCGGAGTCTATCTGCCGTAACACGAAACCTCGGCAACACGCCCAAGAAGAACAACAACATCGACAGCAAGGGAGGAATGGGAATGACGAAGCAACGCATTCGTTCCGTCGCGGCTGCGCTCTTGGGTGGCACGATGATGGCGGCCGCGCCGGCGCTCGCCGCCGAGGTGACGCCGCAGCGGCTGATGAATCCCGACAAGGAGCCGCAAAACTGGCTGATGAACCACCGCAGCTACGACGGGCAGCGCTATTCGCCGCTCGAGCGGATCAACAAAAGCAACGTCAAGAGCCTCAGGCTGGCCTACGCGGTGCCGCTCGGCGGCGCGGCCGGCAACGAATGGGTGCAGGCGACGCCGCTCGCGGAAGACGGCTTCCTGTACATCACGAATAGCTGGGGCGTGCTCTACAAGATCGACGGCACGTCCGGGAAGGTCGGCCGCATCGTCTGGCGGATGGACCCGAAGCAGCAGAAGCAGTCGCGCAATCGCGGCGCCACCATGTGGGGCAATCTCCTGCTCACGACCGCCTCCGGACCGCCGCGGATCATTGCGACCGACAAGGAGACCGGCAGGATCGCCTGGGAGTCCTCGTTCGCGGATACGCCCGACGTCGAGCTTTCTTCGGCGCCGCTCGCGATCAACGACAAGATCATCGTCGGGGCGGCCGGCGGCGATCAGGGGGTGCGCGACTGGATCGCCGGCCTCGATGCCAAGACCGGCAAGCGGCTTTGGCTCAACTACACGATCCCCGCGCCCGGCGAGCCCGGCAGCGAGACCTGGAAGGACAAGAACAACGCCTGGCAGACCGGCGGCGGCGCGCTGTGGGTGACCGGGACCTATGATCCGGTGTCGAACCAGACCATCTGGGGCACCGGCAATCCGGTGCCGATGTACGATCCGACCTATCGGCCGGGCGACAACCTCTTCACCAACAGCGCGATCTCATACGATCCCGACACCGGCAAGATGAACTGGTACTTCCAGTACACGCCCGGCGACATGTGGGACTTCGACGAGGTCGGCACCCACATCCTGATCGACGGCGAGGTGGCCGGACAGCCGCGCAAGCTGATCACGCATTCCGCGCGCAACGGCTTCCTCTACACCATGGAGCGCTCGAACGGCGCGATGGTCAGCGCAAAGCCCTACATGAACGTCAACTGGACGAAGGGCATCGACCAGAAGACCGGCAAGCCCCTCGACTACGATCCCGCCAGGGACATCCAGGTCTATTCGACGCTCGCCAATCAAAATCCGAGCGAGCGGACCAAGAACGTCTGCCCCGGCCATGCCGGCGGCAACAACTACTTTCCGTCGTCCTACAGTCCCCGGACCAAGCTCGTCTACATCCCGTCCTTGAGCAACTGCGAGGACATCACCATCGACACCACCAAGCACAGCAAGGCGGCCGGCTGGAACGGCGGCACCTTCAAGAGCAGCGAGCGCTACACCAGCGATCTCATCGCAGTCGATCCGGTCAGCGGCGAGGTCAAGAAAACCGTCCGCCTGGATTACCCGAACTACAGCGGGACGCTCACGACCGCGGGCGGGCTGGTCTTTCTCGCGCTCATGGACGGCACCGTGGCGGCCTTCGACGACACGACGCTGGCGGAGCTTTGGACCATCAATGTCGGCTCCGGCATCACCGCGCCGCCCATGACCTTCGAGGTCGGCGGCAGGCAATATGTCGCGATCGCGTCCGGGCCCTCCAACTCCGGCAAGTCCAGGACCAGCAATTCGCCCGAACTCAAGGACCAGCGCCACGCCACCGTGCTCTATGTCTTTGCACTATGAGCAGCAAAAAACTCAAACAAGGAGAAAATGCCATGCCACGCTTTCGCGCGCTCAAGCTCGCACTCGCCGCCGGCACCGCGATGGCCGCGCTGCCCGCGCTCGCGGCCGAGGTGACGCCGGACCGGCTCGCCAATCCCGACAAGGAGCCGCAGAACTGGCTGATGAATCACCGCAGCTATGACGCGCAGCGGTTTTCCCCGCTTGCGCGCATCAACAAGGACAACGTCAAGAGCCTCAAGCTCGCCTATGCGGTGGCGCTCGGCGGCACGGCGGTCAACGAGAACCTGCAGGCGACGCCGCTGGTCGAGGACGGCTTCATGTACGTCGTCGACCTGTGGGGCATCGTCTACAAGATCGACGTGCGCGCGGGCGACATGGGCCGCATCGTCTGGCGCATGGATCCCAAGCAGGAGCGCTTCCCGCTCTCGAACCGCGGCGCCGCGCTGTGGGGCAACTACGTCATCTCGGTGGCCAATTTCCCGCCGCGCGTGATCGCCACCAACAAGGACAGCGGCAAGGTCGCCTGGGAGACGAATGTCTCGGACCAGCAGCCGGACCTGCAGCTCACCGCGGCGCCACTCGCGGTCAAGGACAAGATCGTCATCGGCGCGGCCGGCGGCGATCGCGGCGTGCGCGACTGGATCGCGGGGCTCGATGCCGCGACCGGCAAGCTGCTGTGGCGGAAATACTCGATCCCGGCGCCGGGCGAGCCCGGCAGCGAGACCTGGAAGGACAAGAACAACGCCTGGCAGACCGGCGGCGGCGCCATGTGGGTGACCGGCAGCTACGACCTCGCCACCAACCAGGTGATCTGGGGCACCGGCAATCCGGTCCCGATGTTCGACGCGACCTACCGGCCCGGCGACAATCTCTATACCAACAGCGTGATCTCCTGGAATCCCGACGACGGCAAGATGAATTGGTACTTCCAGTACACGGCCGGCGACCATTGGGACTTCGACGAGGTGGGCTCGCACATCCTGATCGACGGGCAGGTCACCGGCGAGACCCGCAAGCTGATCACGCACTCCGCCCGCAACGGCTATCTCTACACCATGGAGCGCGCCAACGGGCAGACCGTCCTGGCCAAGCCTTATCTGGAAAACGTCAACTGGACCAAGGGCATCGACCAGAAGACCGGCAAGCCGCTGGACTACGACCCGGGCAAGGACATCCAGCCCTACGCGCTCACCGCCACGCCCATGCCCGGCGATCTCACCAAGACGATGTGCCCGTCTCCCTCGGGCGGAAATAATTTCTGGCCGTCGGCCTATAGCCAGAAGACCAAGCTGCTCTACATCCCGGCCCTGACCGCATGCGCCGACCTCACGCGCGACCCGTCGATGAGCAACAAGGCCGGCGACTGGAAGGGCGGCGGCTACAAGGACACCGAGCGCCACCGGACCGATTTCTCCGCCATCGACCCGCTCACCGGCGAGACCAAGGGCCGGGTGAACGTGGAATTTCCCAACTACAGCGGCACGCTGGCGACCGCCGGCGGCGTGGTCTTCACCGGCTACACGGACGGGACATTCGTCGCCTATGACGACACCACGCTCGAGCAGCTCTGGAAGATCAACGTCGGCATCGGCTTCAACGCGCCGCCGATGACGTTCGAGGTCGGCGGCAAGCAATATGTCGCCATCCTCTCGGGGCTGAGCCGCATCGCGCAGAACCGGCACCGGCTCATCCCGGAGCTCAAGGACCAGCGCAACCAGATGATGCTGTTCGTCTTCGGACTGTGATGACGATTTGGATTCCGCTGCGTAGGGTGGGCAAAGGCGCGCGGCACTATTCTGTCCGCGTGGGCAAAGTCTATCGTGCGCCGTGCCCACGCGGATGGGACACGGTACACGACTTTGCCCACCCTACGGCGCTTATCGTGTCCGCGTGGGCAAAGTCTATCGGGCGCCGTGCCCACGCGGATGGGACACGGTACACGACTTTGCCCACCCTACGGCGCATGCTCTCCCTCGGCTTGTTGCTCGTCTTTTGCCTTCTGTCCGCGCATGGCTCGCGGGCCGAGGGTGAAGGCGACTTCCTCGCCGGCCGCTCCAAGGCCTGCAAGAGCTGCGGGCTGAAGAATGCCGCGCTCAAGCGGCGGGATCTGTCGGGCGCCGATCTCGCCTCGGCCGACCTCGCCGGCGCGGTCCTGCACCGCGCGCGTCTTGCGCGCGCGAACTTGAGCGGCGCGATCCTGACCGGCGCCAACCTCAACAAGACCGATCTCAAGACCGCGTCGCTGGCGCGCGCCAAGCTGCAGGAGGCCATGCTGTACGAGGCCGACGCCAGCGCGGCGGATTTCTCCGGCGCCGACCTCACGGGCGCGAAGATGCAGCGGGCCCGGCTGGTGCGCGCGACCCTCGACGGCGCCAGGATCGAGGCCGCAATGCTCACCGGCGCGCGGCTCGACGAGGCCTCGCTGCGCCAAGTCAATCTCAGCGCCGCCAATCTCGTCGAGGCGACCCTGCGCCGGGCCAACCTGGAAGGCGCCAACCTCTCGAGCTCGGGCCTCATCGACGCGGTGCTGCTCGAAGCCAACCTGACGGGCGCCGATCTCTCGGACGCCGACCTGTTCGGCGCCGACCTCACCGGCGCGAACCTCGCCGGCGCCGACCTCAGCGACGCCCGCCTCACGCGCGCCATCCTGACCGGCGCCAATCTCGACGGCGCCAAGCTCACCGGCGCGCTGATGCCGGACGGCAGCGTGCACCGGTAGAACGCCGCGGCGGCGTGGGTTGTCATCATGTGGATGTCGTGATGCGTGTCCGACTGTCGATATTGCCGGCCGCTCTGGCCGTCGCCTTGTTGGCCGGCGCCGCCGCGCGCGCGCAGAACGCCCCGACGCGCCTCGAAGTGTGGGACCTCAAGCTCGGAACGCCGGCGAGCGACCTGCCGGACGAGGTCACCGACTATGCCTGCGGCACCAACGGCGGACCGCCCTCGGTGGCGCTGACCGGATGGCGCGACTTCCGGCGCTGCCGGCCGGAGCCCAACGGCCTGCGCGAAATCTATTTCCGCTACGACGACGAGCTCGAATACTGGGCCAAGGCCAACAACTTCGCGACCGAGATCAAGAAATATTCCGGCACCAAGATCTTCGATTTCCCGGTCGTGCTCTCGGCGCGGTTCGACGACAACGGCATCCTGGCCGGCATCCGCATCGTCAGCGACCCGCGCGACACCTCGCGCGAGCGCGAGGAAGCCTATCTGCTGCGCAACTTCCTCACGGCGCGCTACGGCCGCGAGGGCTGGGATTGCGTCGACCTCGCGCCCGAAGACGGCGAGACGCCGGTGTTCCGCACCTTCATCAAGCAGCGTTGCAAGAAGGCGCTCGACGGCGGCATCGTCGCCCAGCTCGACACCAATTATCTGCGCAAGAAAGGCCAGACCGAGATCGATCCGCGCACCGGACGGGAGACCGAGGGCCAGTTCGAAAGCCTGGTGCGCTTCGAGCTGACGCTGACGCGCTAGGCGCTTGTAGGGTGGGCAAAGTCGCTTGCTGAGTACCATCCGCGTGGGCACGGCGCACGATAGACTTTGCCCACGCGGACGGCACAAGACCTGCGCCTTTGCCCACCCTACGAAGCTGGTGCTTTGCCCACCCTACGAAGCAAAAATTTGGCGCCACGACGCCCCCTCCCCTTTTCAAGGGGAGGGAGCAGACCGAGTTCGCCGCGCCGAACTGCTCACAATCCGAACACGAAGATCATCGTCGAATTCGAGAAGTTCTTCATCTCCGGCGCCCGCGCCAGCTTGTTCTTGGCGTTGCGGTACAGGCCCGACGCGATGGCGATGTATTGCTTGCCGTTCACCGCATAGGTCATGGGCGGCGCATTGAAGCCGGTGCCGACATTGATCCGCCACAGCTCGTCCAGCGTCTCGTCGTCGAGCGCCACGATGGTGCCGTCGAGCAGCGCGGTGACCACGATGCCGCCGGCGGTCGACAGCGTGCCCGCGAAGTTCGGATAGGGCAGCTCCTTGCGCATCTTGACCTCGGCGGTGACGGGATCGACCGCCGCGATGCTCGAGGTGAGACGGCCGGCGTCGGCGGTCTTGCCGCCCACGAAGTTGCCGCGCACGTGCGACTGGTAGTCGGGCGTCACGTTGGCGCAGCCTTCGTTGCCGGGAATGTAGAGCAGCCTGGTCCGCTGGCTGTAGGTCGCCGGCCAGTAGTTGTTGCCGCCCGACGTGTCGGGACATTGTCGGCGCGTGCGGCCGTCCTTGTTCGCATCGGGCCCCTCGGCATAGATCTGGACGTCGCGCGACGGATCGTAGTCGACCGGCTTGCCGGCCTTGGGGTCGATGCCCTTGGTCCAGTTCACCTCCTTGACGTACTGGCCGGCCTTGAGGAACTGGCCGTTGGTGCGGTCGAAGATGTATTGGAAGCCGTTGCGGCCGGCGTGCGAGAGAATCTTTCGATCTTCGCCGTTCACCTTGGTGTCGATGATGATGTGCGTGCCGGTCTCGTCGTAGTCGTGGTTGTCGTTCGGCGTGTACTGGTGCCACCACGCGATCTTGCCGGTGGCGGCGTCGAAGGCGATCGCGCTCGACGTATAGAGGTTGTCGCCGGGCCGGTAGGTCGGGTCATAGCCCGGCACCGGGTTGCCGGAGCCCCAGTAGGTCAGGTTGAGCTGCGGATCGTAGGAGCCGGTGACGTAGAACGCGCCGCCGCCGGTCTGCCAGGCGTTGTTCTTGTCCTTCCAGGTCTCGCTGCCGGGCTCGCCGGGAGCCGGGATGGAATAGGTCCGCCACAGCGTATTGCCGGTCTTGGGGTCGAGCGCGGCCAGCCAGTTGCGCACGCCGCGGTCGCCGCCGGACGCGCCGATGACGATGGCGTCCTTGAGCGCCAGCGGCGCCGCGGTGATGAACATGTCGGGATGGTCGCGCAGGTTCTTGTCCCACACGATCTTGCCGGTCTCCTTGTCGGTCGCGAGCACGCGGCCGTCGATCGACGCGACCGAGATGACCAGATTGTTCCACAATGCGACGCCGCGATTGCGGTCGAGCTTCTCCTGGCCGGGGTCCATCTTCCACACGATGCGCCCGGCCTTGCCGTCGCGCACGTCGATCTTGTAGACCACGCCCCAATGGTCGGAGAGATACATGAAGCCGTCCTCGACCAGCGGCGTTCCCTCGAGCGCCTCGTTGCCGGCCGACCCGCCGAGCGCCACCGCGAACAGCAGCTTCAGGTTCTTGACGTTCGACTTGTCGATGACGGCGAGCGGGGAATGGCGCTGCGCGCCGAAATCGCGGTGGTTCATGAGCCAGTTGTGCGGCTCCTTGTCGGGATTGGCGAGCCGCTCGTAGCTCACGTCGGCGGCGCGGGCGGTGGTTGCCAGCAGCACGCATGCAAGCGCGGCAAGGAGACTTGCGGACTTCATTTTGGTCATTGTTGTTTCCTTTGCATTGTTTCTTCTATTGATGCGTCCGTGGTTCGTAGGGTGGGCAAAGTCGCTTGCCGTGACCCCTCCGCGTGGGCACGGCGCAAGATAGACTTTGCCCACGCGGGCGGCCAAGCCCCGCGCCTTTGCCCACCCTACAGCTCCAGTGGGCACGGCACAGGACTTCGCCTTTGCCCACCCTACAGATCGAGCATCACAGCCCGAACACGAACAGCATGGTCGCGTTCGACTGCGTGCGCAGGTCCGGCGTCCGGTTGATCCTGTTGAGCGAATTGCTCTGCTGTCCCGACGGCCGCACGCAGCACACGCCCGACGCGATGGCGATGTACTGCCTGCCGCCCACCGAATACGACATCGGCGGCGCGTTGAAGCCGACGCCGACGTTGAACCTCCACAGTTCGTCCAGGGTCTGGTCGTCGAGCGCCACCACGGTGCCGTCGAGCAGCCCGCTGACCACGAGGCCGCCGCCGGTCGTCAGCACGCCGGACGAGTTCGGATAGGGAAACTCGGCGCGCTTCTTGAGCTCGCCGGTGCCGGGATCGATCATGGTGATGGAGCTGGTGATCGGACCGTCCGCGCCCGGACCGCCGCCGTTGAAGTTGCCTTTCACGTGCGCGCTGGTATCGACCTTCATCGTGCCGCAGCCTTCGTAGGCCGGGATGTAGACGTTGCCGGTCTTGCGGCTGTAGGACACCGGCCAGAAATTGGTGCCGCCGGCATTGTCGGGACAGACCCGGCGCGAGGCCTTGTCCGCGAGCGTGGCGACGTCCTCGTTGTAGACCTGGACGTCCCGGTTGGGATCGTAATCGATCGGCTTCCCGGTCTTCGGATCGATGCCCTTGGTCCAGGTGACGACCTTGACGTGCTGGGTCGCCGTGAGGAACTGGCCGCTCAGCCGATCGAGCGTGTACTGGAAGCCGTTGCGGCCGGCGTGCGCCACGACCTTGCGGTCCTCGCCGTTCACCTTGGCGTCGATCAGGATGTGGCTGCCGACTTCGTCGTAGTCCTTGTTGTCGTTGGGCGTGTACTGGTGCCACCACATGATCTTGCCGGAGCCGGCGTCGAAGGCGATGGCGCTGTTGGTGAACAGATTGTCGCCCGGGCGATAGGACGAATCGTAGGCCGGGACCGGATTGCCCGAACCCCAATAGGTCATGTTGGTCGACGGATCGTAGGCGCCGGTGCCGTAGAACGCGCCGCCGCCGGTCTGCCAGGCGTTGACCTTGTCCTTCCAGGTTTCGCTGCCGGGCTCGCCGGGCGCCGGGATCGAGTAGGTCCGCCACAGCTCGTTGCCGCTCCTGGCGTCGAGCGAGACCAGCCAGCTCCGCCGGCCGCGGTCGCCGCCCGAGCCGCCGATCAGGATGGAGTCCTTGAGCGCAAGCGGCGCGGCGGTGAGTTCGAGGTCCTCCTGGTCGAGCAGGTTCTTCTCCCAGACGACCTTGCCGGTCTCCTTGTCGGTCGCGATGACGCGGCCGTCGTAGCCGGTGACCGAGACGACCAGGTTGCCCCACAGCGCGGCGCCGCGATTGCGGTCCTGCTTGGAGAGCTTCGGGTCCATCTTCCAGACGATCCGCCCGGAGCTGCCGGAGCGAACGTCGATCTTGTAGACGATGCCCCAGCTATCGACGATGTACATGAAGCCGTCGTCGACCAGCGGCGTCGCTTCGATGCTCTCGCCCGCCGACCGGCCGCCGAGCGCGACCGCGAACAGGAGCTTCATGCCCTTGACGTTGGCCTTGTTGATGGCCTCGAGCGGCGAGTGGCGCTGCGCGCCGAAATCGCGATGGGTCATCAGCCAGTTGTGCGGCTCGGGATTGAGCAGCCGCTCGTAGGTGACGTCGGCGGCACGCGCCGGCGCGGTGGTCGCCAGCAGCGCGCAGGCGAGCGCGGTGACGAGACTCGGGATCGCTGTCCTGGTTTTCATTGTTGCCTCCCTTGGCATGTTTATTGTCCAGCATTGTAGCATTGTAGGGTGGGCAAAGTCGCTTGCCGCGACGCATCCGCGTGGGCACGACGCAGGATAGACTCTGCCCACGCGGAAGGATGTGCCGGCGCCTTTGCCCACCCTACGGCTCAAGATCACAGCCCGAACACGAACAGCATGGTCGTGTGCTTCGACATCGTGCGCAACTCCGGTGTGTTGGCGATCCGGCCCACCTGGTTGCGGGTCAGCCCGGTGGCGATGGCGATGTATTGCCTGCCGTCGACCTCGTAGGTGATCGGCGCCGCGTTGATGCCGGTGCCGACATTGATCGACCACAGCTCCTCCAGGGTCTCGTCGTCCAGCGCCATGATCGTGCCGTCGAGCAGCGCGGTCACCACGATGCCGCCGGCGGTCGCCAGCGCGCCCGAGGAGTTCGGATAGGGCATGTCCTTGCGGCCTTTCAGCTCACCGGTCGCCGGGTCGTAGACGACGATGCCCGAGGTGACGCGGCCGTCGTAGGAGAAGGTGCCGCCGTCGAAGCTGCCGCGCACGTGGCGGGCCTGGTCGCGGGTCGCCGAGGTGCAGCCTTCGAGCTCGGGGATGTAGAGCAGCTTGGTCTTGCGGCTGTAGGCCGCCGACCAGAAATTGTTGCCGCCGGGCACGCCCGGGCAGAAGCTCGATTTCGCCCCGGTCAGCATCTTTGCGATCGGCTCGGCATAGGTCTGCAGGTCCTTGTTGGGATCGTAGTCGACCGGCTTGCCGGTCTTCGGGTCGATGCCCTTGGTCCAGGTCACCTGGCTCACGTATTGCGTGGCCTTGAGGAACTGGCCGCTGAGGCGGTCGAAGCTGTAGGCGAAGCCGTTGCGCGCGGCGCGCACGACCGTCTTGCGGTCCTCGCCGCCGATCTTGGTATCGATCAGAATGTGGCTGCCGCTCTCGTCATAGTCCATGGTGTCGTTGGGCGTGTACTGGTGATACCAGCGCAGCTTGCCGGTCGTCGCATCGATGGCGAGGGCGCTGTTGGTGTGGAGATTGTCGCCCGGCCGGTAGGAGCTGTCGTATTTCGGCGACGGGTTGCCGGAACCCCAATAGGTCGTGTTGGTGTCGGGGTCATAGGAGCCGGTGACGTAGAAGGCGCCGCCGCCGGTCTGCCAGGCGTTGTTGTTGTCCTTCCAGGTCTCGTGGCCGGGCTCGCCGGGCGCCGGGACGGGGTAGTAGCGCCAAACCTCCTTGCCGGTCTTGCCGTCGAGCGCGATCAGCCAGTTGCGCACGCCCTGGTCGCCGCCCGACGCTCCGATCAGGATGTTGTCCTTCAGCGCAAGCGGCGCGGCATTGAGCGTCATGTCCGGCTGGTCGCGCAGCTTCGCTTCCCACACGATCTTGCCGGTCTCCTTGTCGGTCGCGACCACGCGGCCATCATGGCTGGTGACCGAGATCACCAGGTTTCCCCACAGCGCCACGCCGCGATTGCGGTCCATCTTCTCCTGGCCGGGGTCCATCTTCCACACGATCGGGCCCGACGTGCCCGAGCGCACGTCGATCTTGTAGACCGTGCCCCAGGCGTCCGGCATGTACATGAAGCCGTCGTCCACGAGCGGCGTCGCGACCAGATTCTCGTTGCCGCCCTTGCCGCTGAGCGCGACCGAGAAGGCAAGCCGCAGGTTCTTGACGTTCGACTTGTTGATCTTGTCGAGCGCGGAGAAGCGGTGCGAGTCGTAGTCGCCATGGTTGGTGAGCCAGTTCTGCGGCTCGGGCTTGCGCAGGCGCTCGAAGGTCACGTCGGCCGCGCCGGCGAGCGAGCTGCTCGCCAGCAGCGCGCAGGCCTGTGCGATCACGATCTTCATTGCCATTGTCGCCTCCCTTTCACGGCCGATCCGGGCCGCAGCTCCCGCGCCAGTCCACGCATTGTTCGTATGCCCGATTATATGTTCGTAGGCCCGATTATATGGCCGAGAGATCCGCGATCAAACCGCCGAGACCGGAATAGGTCGCGCGAGCTCCGGCATGACCCGGCGCGCAAACAGCTCGACCGATTGCAGCGTTTCGGCAAGCGACAGATCGCCGAAGGCGAACTGCCCCACGCAATAATTGCTGCCGGTTGCGGCGATCTGCTCCTTGAGGAAGGCCGCGACGGTCGCCGGCGAGCCCGCGACGCCTTGTCCCACCTCCATGAGGCCGTCGAAGGTCAGCGGCCGCGGATGGGCACTCACCCGGCCATGCATCCGATGCAGATGGGTGAAGCTGGCGTGCCACTTCGGGTAGGCGCGCCGCGCGCTCGCGAGCGCGGCCGCGTCGGTCTCCGCCACCACGATGAAACGCCCGAGTCCCATCAGCGGCAGCGGCTTGCCGCCGTGCGCCTCCAGCCAGGCGGCGCGGAAGCTCTGGAACGCGGCGCGCGCCGGCGGCACGGGATCGAGCGCGATGACCTGCAGGCCGTTGCGGGCGGCGCGCGCCGCGCTTTCCGGCGCATGCACGCCATACCACACCGGCGGATGCGGCTTCTGGAACGGCGTGAGCTCCATCGGCACGGTGTCGAAATCGAAGAACCGGCCGTGGAACGTCAGCGTGGGTTGCGTCAGGCCCTTGATGATGAGTTCGAGCGCCTCGCCGTAGACCTGTTCCGAGGTCTTGGGATCCTGTCCGTAATAGCTCAGCTCGGTGGGCGACGAGCCGCGGCCGAAGCCGATCTCGAGCCGGCCTCGGCTCATCTGATCGAGCATGCAGATTTCCTCGATCATCCGCAGCGGGTGATAGAGCGGCAGCGCGTAGACCATCGGCCCGAAGCGAAGCCGGCGCGTGCGCTGCGCGACCGCGGACAGGAACACGCTCGGCGACGGCGCCATGCCGAGCGGCGTCGAATGGTGCTCGGCGACGTGATAGGCGTAGAAGCCGGCCCGGTCGTAGGCCTCGATGATCTTCAGCCGGCAGTCGTAATAGTCGGCAAGGGGCAGGTCGTTGCGATCGAGATGATCGAAGACGCCGAATTCCATCGGTCTGTGTCCGCCGGCCGGTGTCGTGATCGGGTCCGGAGTCACTCGTCGGTCACGTCGATCCAGACGCCGCCGGGATCCGCCATCTGGAACTTGCCGCCGGCCTCCCTGGCGAGGAAGGCCCGGCGCGCGTCGGCCTCCTTGCTGCCGCCGAGCCGCATCGGCGTCACATAGGGATTCATCCCCGACGTGACCTCGACGTGCTTCTTGAAGGCGTCGATGTCGGCGACCTTGAAGCCGATATGGTCGGGCCCGGGACGCTTGATGCTCATGTCCGCGAAGATCGGGATCGACCAGGGCAGGATCGAAAGCGTGACCCGGCCGTCAGTCAGATGATGGCCGGAGCCTCCGCTGCTCGTGTTCACGGGCTTGAGCTCGAGGACATATTGGTAGAAGTCGGCGCATTTCTCCGCATTCACGGTCCGGATCGCGAACTTGTTGAGATAGCGGTCTTGGTGGGCGCCTTGTGCCGCCTGCTCCGCATAGACGCCGACCAGCTTGTCGCCCTCGTCCTTCTGGGAAAGATCGAACACGTTGCCGTCGGGATCGTGTCCGCTGTAGTTCGCAAACGGCCGCGTCGACGGCCGCTTGACGATATTGGCCTGCGGAAACTTGGCTTGCGCGCGTTCGAGGACGGTGTCGATGTCGTCCACCACCACGCCGAAATGATCGAGCCCGCCGACGTAGCCGTCGCGCTGGGGATTGATGTTGAGCCCGACATAGCCGTCGCCCACGGTCACCGCGTTGAGCGGCCGGCTGGTCTTGCCCGAGCGCTTGAGGCCGAAGAACGCCTCGTAGAAATTGGCCAGCATCGGATAGATCGGGCTGACCATCGCCATGTGGTTGATCTTCGCGAACATCGAGCGCGCTTCCCTCTCCGCCAGCCGAGCATCAGGGTGGCGGCTGGCCGATCACTTATCGTGAGAGTTGGGTCAAGGCGGAAAGCAAGCCCCGCAGGTCGTGCGACCGGCGGGGCTTGCCGGTTGCCCGTTACGGCGCGAGCGATCCCGCGTAGGCGGCGAGCGAGATCATGTCCTCCATGGTCAGCTTGGCGACCACTTGTTTCATCAGCGCGACCGACGTGCCGGTGCGCGCGCCGTTCTGGATGTCGTTGAGCTGGCGGACGAAATACAGGAGATCGCGGTTTGCGATCGGCGGCACCTCGCCGAGACCGGTCAGCCCCGGGCCATGACAGACGGCACACGGGATCGTCTTGCCGTTGCCGCCGGTGGTGGCCAAGGCCTCGCCCTTGGCGATCGAGCCGGGCGGCACATGGGCGTCGAAGCCGGTGCGTGGATTGCGCGCTTCCGCCCCTTGCAGGTCCTGCGGCAAGGAGATGATGCGCATGCCGATCGGCTCGGTGCCGGCGCCGGCCCCCGTGGTTGCGAATCGCATCGCACCCTCGCCGACGAAGCTCTTGGGCACCGTCGCGGTCTCGATCACTTTGACGAAGCCGGGTCTCGGTTTGCGGGCAGCGAAATAATCGCCGGCTTCCTGCATGTCCTGGTCGGATATGCCTTTGGCGATCGCAGCCATGGCGGTGGTGCGGATGCCGACTCGTCCGCCGTTCCGGAATTCCTTCAGTTGGCGGATGATGTAAGCGGCCGGCAGACCCGCAATGCCGGCGGATTCGGGGTGGCCGTCGCCGGTGGTCAGATGGCAGAGCGAGCAGGCGCGCGGCTCCGGCCGGTTTCCGTTCGCGACCACCTTGGGCATCGGCGCGTGGTCGCCCGGGAACCAATCCGGCGGGCCGAACGGGTTGTTGACCTCCACTTCGTTGTATTTCTTGTCGCTGCCCGGCACCGTGATGATCTTGTTCGCGTCGCGCTGCCCTCCCACCGGACCGACCGGGTAGGCCCAAGGCGGATTTTCGAGGGCACCCGCGACGGTCGGGAACAAGGCAAGAGCCAGCACGCAGAAGACTTTCCTCATAGCAAAACCTCCCAGCTTATTGTGAGTTCGAAGTGAGCGGAGGATATTGACGTTCAGATACCGGAACAAGTGCCGGCGGGGGCCTTCGGAACCGGGTCGCTTGACGCTCTCATGCCCGGTTGGCTACCTGGACCGTCCGCGATGCCTGCACGGAGTCCCCCCGCGATGCGCCTGTCTCGTTCGGCCGCGATCATCGGCGCGACCGCGGCGCTTGCGTTAGTCGCGGCCGGCGCGCCGACGGCCGCCCCCGCCCAGGAGTTCTACCGGGGCAAGACCATCGAGCTCATCATCTCGACCGGTGTGGGCGGCGGCCTCGACGCCAATGCGCGCGTGGTCGCGCGCCATCTCGCCGGCCACATCCCCGGCCAGCCCACGATCGTGCCGAAGAACATGCCGGGCGCGGGCCACATCCGGGCCGCCAACTATGTCTTCAGCCAGGCGCCGAAGGACGGCACCGCCATCGGTACCTTCATTCCCATCTTTGTCATGGCGCAGGTGCTCGAACGCAGCCGAAGCATCCAGTTCAACCCCGCCCATTTTGAATGGCTGGTGTCCACCTCTTCCAGCAATTCGACGGTCTATGTGTGGCACGCAACCGGCGTGACGACGCTCGCTGACGCGATGCGGCGCCCGGTCGTCATGGGCGGCACCGGCGTCGGCTCCTATACCGTGATCTATCCGAGCGTCATGAACAGCCTGCTGGGCACGAAATTCAAGCTCGTCACCGGCTACCAGAGCACGAACGACATCGGGCTTGCCATGGAGCGCGGCGAGATCGAAGGGCGCGCCGGCAACAACTTCAACAGCCTCAAGTCGGAGCATGGGGATTGGCTCGGCTCCGGCAAGATCAACCTCCTCGGCCAGGTCGGGATCGAGCGCGATCCGGAATTTCCGAACGTGCCGCTCATCACCGAGTTCGCAAAGTCCGACGAGAGCCGCCGGATCCTGCAGTTCGTCTCGACCGACATCGTGATCGGGCGGCCGTTCGTGACCGCGCCGGGCGTGCCGGCCGAGCGCGTCGCGATCCTCCGTCGTGCGTTCGACCGGATGGTGAAGGACCCCGCCTACCTGGATGATGCCAGCAAGGCCGGCATCGACATTTCCCCGGTCGAAGGCAGCAAGATCCAGAACATCGTCACCGACTTTATCAATACTCCGGCGGAGATCGTCGCCAAGGCGAAGGCGGCGATGGAGCCCAAGGACGTCAGCGAGCGAACCAGATGAAGAAGCTGCATCTCTCGATTGCCACCGAGGACTATGACCATTTCCGCGACTTCCGGACCGGCGCCGTCCAGGCGCAGGGGATCGAGCACATCTGGCTGATGCCGGAACTGCACGAGATCTTCGCGCGCTTCACCTTCAACCGTGAATGGGACGTCAGCGAACTGTCGTTCGCGAAATTCTCCACCCAGGTGACGCGCGAGAACGCCGACATCATCGCGCTCCCGGTCGTGTGCTCGCGGCATTTCCGGTTCTCGGCCTTCTACGTGAACAAGAAGAGCGGCATCAGGATGGCCGCGGATCTCAAGGGCAAGAAGGTCGGCTCGCCCGAATGGGCGCACACGGCCGCCGTCTACATGCGCGGCTGGCTCAACGACGAGCATGGCGTGCGGCTCACCGACATCGACTGGTACCAGGCCGGCACCAACGAGGCCGGGCGCACCGAAAAGGTCGAGATCAACCTGCCGAAGGGCGTGCGGCTCACCCGCAAGGATGACAACACCCTGAGCGACATGCTGGCGAGTGGCGAGATCGACTGCGCGCTGGTCGCGCGTCCGCCCTCTTGCTTCGTGAAGGGGCACCCCGATGTGGCGCGGCTGTTCCCCGATTACCTCGACATGGAGGAGAAATACCACGCGCGAACGAAAATCTGGCCGATCATGCACGTGATCGCGATCAAGACGCAGATCCTCGAACGACACCCATGGGTGGCGGGCAGCCTCTACAACGCCTTCCTCGAATCGAAGAACCGCGCGCTCGCGCGGATGTTCGAGCAGTCGGTCTCGCGCTATCCGCTGCCCTGGCTCACGACCTATGCGCGGCGCATGCGCGACATGTTCGACGGCGACCCCTTCCCCTTCGGGATCGAGGAGAACCGCGCCACTATCGAGCAGTTCCTGCGTTACACCCACGAGCAGGGCATCGCCCACCGCCACGCCAAGGTCGAGGACATTTTCCCGAAGGGGATGATGGTCGAGCACCAGACCTGACGAGAAAATGGTTTGGGCATGCTCTGCCTTCGCCGGCACGGCATCGGAGGGCGTGTCGGCACGATTTGACAAGCACCCGTCGCACGCGTTCGATGCGCGCCGGCTCAGAAAAGGGAGAACAACATCATGCCGCGCTCGTTGACGAGGTTTGCCCTGGGCGTCGTGCTCGCGAACGCGGCCGTCGTGCCGGCGCCGGCTCAGTCGGTCGCCGACTTCTATCGCGGCAAGACCGTGAACGTGCTGATCGGCGTCGGGGTCGGCGGCGAATACGACCTGCAGGCGCGCCTGGTCGCGCGCCACATCGGCAAGCACATCCCCGGCAATCCTCTCGTGGTGCCGCAGAACATGACCGGCGCCGGCGGCATCAAGATGGCCAACTATCTGTTCACGCAAGCCGCGCGCGACGGCACTAATATCGGCATGCTCGGCAACAATTTTCCGGCCACCCAGGCGGTCGGCGCCCAGGGCGTGCTGTACGACTCGGTGAAATTCAACTGGCTCGGGACGATGGCGGCCGTGGTCGAGACCATGGCGGTGTGGCACACGGCCGGCGTGAAGACCGTCGACGACCTGCGCCAGAAGGAGATCGTGGCGGGCGCGTCCGGCAAGGGCGCCATCACCTACATCTATCCGTCGATGATGAACGAGTTCCTCGGCACCAAGTTCAAGATCGTGACCGGCTACCAGGGCGGCAATGAAGTGAGTTTTGCCATGGAGCGCGGTGAGG
>JAXDOD010000062.1:0-182555 GCA_034669045.1 Alphaproteobacteria bacterium | reverse complement strand
GAAAGCCGGTGTGTGGTTCCGGCGCGGTCGTCGGTTCATGATCTCTCCTGATTCGCGGGCCACAGCGTGCCCGCCGTCACGCAGAAACTCCACTTATCGTCCTGTGCAGATTTCCGGGACCGGCTCTACCTGCCGCGGTCCGTGCCGGAGGCCGACCTCGCAATCATGCGGCGGCGCCAGGAACATTCGGTGTGACGCCGAGCGGAGCGACCGCTGCAAAGTCGCGTGCCGGATCGTAGCTCAGGTTTGGCTGGATCGCCGGCGCGATGGTGTGCGCGGCTGAATGTGAAAGTCCGTCAGGATCCGATTTGGCAACGCTGGGGCCCAGCGAGACCGATATCGGCTTGGAGATGAATATGCTTGTCGATTTGGCTCTTCTCTTTCCTCGTGTGCGTTACAATAGCCTCCAGTGGAGGAGAGAGCGCGTTTGGCGCTGCCTCGGCTCACAACGAATTACCGACGCGGCCGTCGCTCCGACCAGCGACAAGACTCACCCCTGATCCTACGGCCTACTGGCCGATTGCCGTCTGGAGTATCTTGGCGACCTCGGGGGAGGGCCGATTGTCCGCGCTGCCGGCCCGCCCTAAAGCCGCGTCGAGCGGCGACACGCGGCGGTCGTCCACGATGGCCACTTCCGCGCCGTGATCGATCAGATACTGGACCACGCGGGGCCAAGCCCATTGCACCGCGCCGTATAACGCGCTCTGCCCGCCCCGCTCCGACACGAGGGTGCCACGCCCCCAGCGCGCGGTCCTGCTCGTGACGTCGGTGATCCGCAAATTCACGTCGGCGCCGACCGCCATCAGGATTTCGAGCGTCGCGATCGACCGATCCTCCGCATCCTTGGCGCTGGGATTGAAGCGCGGGCTGGCCACCCCCCTCATGCCTAGCCCTGCGGCGGCCATCAGCGGCGTCACGCCCATCACGTTGGGCACGTCGACACGCCCTCCATATTCCAGCAACAGCCGTACGGCCGCGCTGTCTTGTCCCCCGGCGGCTCGCAACATGGGCGTGGCGCCGGTGGTCATGATCTCGTCGGCGTAGCGGCCGGAATTGCCGCCGCGCCCAGGCCGGTGCATGTTCAACTGATGGTTCGGGTTGACGCCGGCGCCCAGAAACAGCCGTGCGAGCTCGAGCGCGGTGGTCTTCGTCGCCACGATGGGCGGCCCGGTGCGTTCTGCGTAAGCATCCAGGCTGTACGTATTCATGTCGATCGCCGTGTACAGCGCGGTGCGGCCCCACCAATCCCAAACATGCGGATTGGCGCCGCGCTCGAACAGGAGCTTTGCCGTGTCGAATGCGAAATTGTCGATGGCCACGATCAACGGCGTCACACCGTCGGGGTTCGGCCGGTTAAGATCCGCGCCGGCGTCCAGCAGCGCTTGCACGCAATCCGTACATCCCGAGCGCGCCGCATAGAGCAGCGGTGTCAGGCCGCCGGTGGGGCGATACTGGTTGCGCGGCTCGCCGGTCAACTGGCTCGGCCAGTCGTTGGCCAGCGCGCGGGCATTGACGTCCGCCCGGTGCGCGATGAGAAACCGCGTCAGCTCGGCTGAGCGTGCGGCCGCCGCCCACATCAGCGCCGTCTGGCCGCGCCAAGTCTCTCGTGCATTGACATTGGCGCCGTGGCGCACCAGCAGCTCGGCAACGTCCAAGGATCCCGCGCGCGCGGCCAGCATCAGGGCTGTCTGGCGCTCTTGGTTCGGCACCTCCACGTTGCTGCCTGCATCGAGCAGCATTCCGACCAGTCGCGCATTGGCAACCTTTACCGCCTCCGCCAAAGGGCTCGAGCCGTAGTTGTTGATGACATCGGGCTTCGCGCCGCGCTCGAGTAGCGCGCGGGCAAGATCCGCGTCGACCTTGTAGACAGCCCAGTGCAGCGGCGTTGTACCGTCCCCCTGGGCTGCGTTCACATCGGCGCTCGCGGCAATCATCTTAAGCGCGGCGTCGCGATTACCGGCCTGGATCAGACCGGCGAGGCTGGCGTCGGCGGCGGCCGTGCCGGCCGCTGCGAGCCAAAAAACGGCGGCGAAAATGACGCGCTTCATAACGATATCCATCAGAGCACATCCGGTGCGAGAGAATTGTGATGCGCCCAATAACCCTTATGGGCGTCATAGGTGAACCTGAACGGGTCGCGGAAGGTCCGAGACAGATCCTTCATCAGTCCCGCATCGAGCATGTCTTGTGCGCTCATGCCCTTCCTGACGAGATCAAGCATGCGATCGAAGAGCACGCGCGTCATGTCGAACTCAGCCTGTAACTCGGCGCGGCCCACCACCGGACCATAGCTTGGCACGATCCGCGTCTCCGCATTGCTGAGTTTCAAGAGTTTTTCCTGCGCGTCGACGCGCCCGCCCAGCCAGCCGCCGCCGAACCAGTCAAGCACGGGATCCTTCAGCGGCGAGATGGCATCACCCGCGGCCAGCACGTTCGCGTCTCGGAAGAATACATAGATGTCGCCGTCGGTGTGGGCCTCCAGCAGATGGCCGTATTCGATCCGCTTGTCGCTGGCGAGGGTCTGGTCGCCGGAAAAAAAGGTCACCGTCGGGTGAGCCGCTGCGGGCAACGCTTTCTCGTACCGGTCCTCGTCCTGCAGGTAATAATCCGTCGCCAGATGCGCCCGGGTCTTTTCGTGAGCAATGATCGTCGCCTCCGACCGCCCGAAGGCGAGGTTTCCGCCCACCTGCTCCCGGTGCCAGTGCGTGTTGAATACCGTTGTCACACGGTCTCCACCCGGCAGCCCGCGCAGGTGCGCAAGCACCGCATCGGTGAACGCGGCAGCGCCGCTGTCCACCAGCACCTGACCGGCGCTTGCCGTCCGCACCAGGACATTACCCCCGGCGCCGGTGAGCATCACGAAACCCTCGCGCACCGGGACGATAGCGGGGCTTTCTTGGGAGAAAGCGGAGCGTGCAAAGGGTGGCAGGGTCAGACCCAGGACGCCGCCTAACGCACCTTTCAGTATTGCCCTGCGGTTCATGGCTGGTGACTCCAAGCGCTCAAACACCGGCGATCACGCCGGTGCTGTCCCCGAAGCTCTTCGTCTCGAGGCCCACCTTGTTAAGCAGCGTGAGGTGCAGATTGGAAATCGTCGTGCGTTCGGACAGCTCGATCTGCCGTCCCCCCTTGAGCGCGCCGGCGCCGCCGCCGACCAGGATGTTCGGCAACGGATAATTGCTGTGCTTGTTGCTGTTGGACATGTTGGAGCCGTAGAGCAACATGGAGTTATCCAGCAGCGTGCCTTCGCCGTCGGGTGTGGCGGCGAGTTTCGCGACAAAATCCGCGAACCGCTCCACATGATAGCGCTGAATCTTGACCAGCTTTTCAATGCGATCGAGATGATCGGCATGATGTGACAGCGGATGGAAGGAGTCCGGCACGCCGATGTGATTATAGGTCCGATTCGTGCCTTCGCCGGTCATGATGTAGGAGGCCACGCGCGTGAGATCGGCCTGATAGGCAATCGCGATCAGATCGAACAGCAACCGCACCTGCTTGTCGAACGTATCCTGCTCGGCCAGCGGTACCTCGGGCACTTTCACGCCCGAGAGATCATGGTTCTCCGCAAGCTCAACGCGCCGTTCGATCTCGCGCACGTTGTCCAGGTAACCGTCGAGGAGCACTTTATCGCCCGGGCCCAGCTCCTGTTGCAGTGCCCGGGTACGCTCGGTGATGAAATCAAGGATGCTCCGTTTCTGCCTGACTATGGCCACGCGCTCTTCCGCTGTAGCGCCTTCACCGAATAACTGTGCGAAAACTTTGCGCGGGTTGGACTCCATCGGCAACGGCGAGTTTGCATTCCGGTACGACAATGTGGAGCTGTAGAGGCAGCCGAATCCAGAGTCGCACGCGACCGCCTGGACGTCAGCCTCCGCGCAGACCTCCATCGACGGCAGCGCTGTCTCCTGACCGATGCGCCCGGCAATGATCTGGTCGATCGTCGCAGACATCTTGGGACCGGGCGCTTTGAGATCGGGCTTGATACCGCTGAGCCAAGTCGCCGGGTTGTATTTGTGCACGGAGGCGACGCTGGCCTTGTTCTCGAGATTGGAGAACGAAGTCACGGCGTGCTTGTGCTTCTCGAGCGGCTCGAGAATTGGGCTGAGTTTGAAATCCGCCCCGGCACCGCTCGGGGTCCAGCGATCCATGGCCTTCCCATGGGCCGTGTTCGACATGATCGCGCCGTGGGGAATATAGAAGAATCCCGCCCGCAGCTTCGGCGCGGCGGCGGTCTTAGCGAGCGCGGTAGCGGCCGGGATCATCGCATCAAGCAACGGCAGTCCGACGGAGACGCCCGCGCCCCTGAGCAACGTCCTGCGAGAAAGATGCTTTTTTGTCAGATACATGGTGTTCACTCCTCCAGCGCCTGCATGCGGAATGCATCACTCGATACAATCCCCGCCACGAGCGACGAGAACCGGTAATCATTCTTGGCCGCCGCGCGCACAATCGCCCGGACCTGCGGCATGTCATGAGGCGCGATCTCCCTGCCCAGCGCGTACATCATGAGCTTCTCAGTCAGCGCCTGGACGAACTGGCCGGGGCGGCTCAACAGGGCGCGGCGTAGGTCTGCCGGACTTCCGACTTCCGTACCGTCTGGCATTGCCACCTTCGAATCGATGGGCTCATTAGCCTGCCAATCGACATCGCGCCACTGCCCGGTGACGGTGAAGTGCTCCAGCGGCAGTCCGTGGGGTTCGATCACACCGTGGCACATGTTGCAGGTCGGATTCTTGCGATGCTCCTCGAGCATCGCGCGCATGGTCTTCGGCTGCGCGCCCGGCGGCGTACTCAGATCCGTCTCCACATCCGGCGGCGGCGGCGTCGGCGGCGCGCCGCGGAGTTTGTCGAGCACCCAGGCGCCGCGAACCACCGGCGAAGTCCTGTTGCCATACGACGTGTGCAACAGCACGGCGCCCTTGCCGAGGAGCCCGTGGCGGTTCTCGTCCTTGAGAATCACACGCCGGAACTGCGCGCCGCGCACGGATGTGATGCCGTAGTGTTGCGCCAGCTTTTCATTGAGGAACGTATAGTCGGCCGTTAATAGCTCCTGCACGTTCTTGTCTTCGAGCAGGATGCTCCGCAGGAAAAGGTCGATTTCGGTCGCGAAATTCTGGCGCAGCTCGGTGCTGAATTCGGGGAAGATTTGCCGGTCCCACTCGAATTTTCCGACCTCATCGACGTCGAGCCAGCGGAGCGCGAAATCCGTCACCAGCGTCTCGGCCTGCGGAACGGCCAGCATACGCCGCACCTGGGCGTCCAGCACGTCCGGACGTCGCAGTTCGCCCTTGTTCGCAAGCTTGAGCAACTCATCGTCGGGGGCCCGCCTCCACAAGAAGAATGACAGACGTGAGGCCAGCTCCAGATCGCTCAGCGCATAGAATTTCGCGTCTTTCTGCGGCGGGGCGATTCCGCGATAGAGAAAATCCGGGCTCGTCAGAACCGCAGTCACTATCTGTTCGATCCCGGCGTTGAATCCGCCAGATCCTTCACGGCCGGCGTCGTAGAAGGCCATCAGCCCGCCGATGTCTTTCTTAGTGACGGGCCGGCGGAAGGCACGCCCGGCGAGATCCGCAGTGATGCGCTCGGCGCAGGCGCGTTCTTGCTCGGGCACTTCGGGCTTGCAGATGAACAACTTCTCCCGGCTGGGTGTGCGCGTGGGGCCCGTGGCCGCATGCGGCCCCACGACATGTATGGGTCCAATAAGGCGCGGCAAACGCAGATACCCCTTGAAACCAAACCCATTATACTGGGTGCCGCCCGCAATCAGATCGTCGGTTGCCACACGGGAGCGCTCGATGAACGTCACAACGACTTCGTGCACACCGGCCGTCACCTGCACGGGGATATCGGCGAACCGCTGCATGAGCTTGGCTCCAGCCGGTGCACCGCCGCCGCGATCCACGAACGCGCGATCCGGATCACCGCCGACCTTTTTCCGGAAGGCTTCCCTGCGATCGATCAGCACGACCACCGTTGTCTCGTTCTCGACCCCGCGTGGGTAGAGCCCGAAATCGAGGTCAGTGATAGTGACGCGGTACTCCCCGTCCGCCGGGAATGTATACTCAAACCTCGTGCCGCCCCGCGTACCGAGCGGCATGCCGTCCACATAGCCATCCTGGTCGCCGGTAGCCGGGGGAGGGAAAGAGGCTTTGACGACCTCTGGCACCGGCTTGCCTACTGCCATGCGCGAGACCACCCGCGCGACATTGACGTACTGCTCCACGAAGGCGGGTGACACGGTCAACGCCGCAGCGATGTTGCTGAAGCCTTCGACCTCGATCTCGGCCGGCAGGTACTGCTTGGGATCGATCTCCACAGCCAGGAGATCCTTCACGGCATTGGCATACTCGGTACGGTTCAAGCGCTGGACGGGAACGTGGCCCGCAAGGCGTCCCTTGCTGCTGTCGTCGAGCGCGCTCTCGAGCCAGCCAACCAGCGCGTCGACTTCCTGCTGCGAGGGCTGGAGAAAACCGGGCGGCGGCATCTGGCGCCCGCGCAATTTGCGCACAGCTTTCTCGAAGATCTCGGGGTGTTCGGGCACGGACTCGGCGCCAAGCTGGTCCAAAAAGAGGTTACCGGCGCGAACGTCCTTGTTGTGGCAAACGAAGCAGTAGGTCTGAATGGTGGACCACTGCGATTTGGGATGCGGCGCGACTTGGTTCGCGGGTTGGGAGAAGACCTTGGAGTCGGCCGAAACGATACCGACGGCACAAGAAATGCCGATAAGCCATCTAGTGAGTTTCATATCAGCCCCACCTAGCGAGTTTCATAGCGGCCCACGGATTATAGTTGATTGTGACGCCGGGAACAGGGGGTTGAACAGGGATCCTTTATTTTGATCTCGGCGCATTGCAAAGGTAGCTGCTAGCGCTGGTCGTTGCGGAGAACATAGCGTTACCGCCTGAATTTCCTGCGCGGCCCGGCGCCCTGAGCCCGCGGAGACTCGGATACGCAGAAATTCGCGCGAACAAACCGTCGGTCTCTGCGCTGAGATGATGTATGGACTGCTCACGACCGCGCGAAGCTCCCTTGATCCGTGTGCCCTGCACAAAAGCTTGAAGTCGACGCTCGACGAAGCGTCGCTCTCAGGCTTGTGAAGCGATCTTGAGAGGACGAACGCTATCCGCCGGGCGACTTCCAAATCTGACATTTCGACTGTTTTAGCTCCAGTACTTTTCTCGGCTACCACCTGAGCTTCGATCTTTCCCTCGATCTCTTGAATGGCATCGAACAATGCACGCTGCGCAGGGCCGTTGCCCTTGGCGGCGAGTGCGACTTGGCTGCGCAGCACGGCCTGGATCGCCGGCAGGGTGGTGACCTTGTCTCCCTCCCTCACATTCACCGGACGATACGCCTCTTTAAGTGCCAGCGCCGCCGCACGGCCTGCTGTCATGCCTCGCGGCCGGCCGCCAGGATTGCCGGACTGGCCTTTGCGGAATTGTGTGTGCACCGGTGGGTTGCCATAACCCGCTTTGTGCTTGCCTGCGTGCAGCTTTTCGCCCGAGGAGTTCATGAAACAGCCTCCTCGACCGTCACGGCCGACGAGATACGCTCTTCGCTCACTGCCTCAAAGCTCTGCCCGGTCGCGGCGAGCTTCCCCTGCTTTCCGGTGACCTGTTCGAAGCGTCGCACGACCTGATCGCAATAGGCGGGGTCGAACTCGACCAAGCGTGCCTGCCGACCGGTCTTCTCCGCGGCCACGAGCGTGGTGCCCGAGCCTGCGAAAGGACCCAAGCACAATCTCGCCCCGCCTGAGCAGTCCATGAGGGCCTCGGCCACGAGCGCAACCGGTTTGACGGTCGGGTGCACGGCAAATTCCTCGGCGCGTCCAGGCCGCAACGTGTTGACTCCCGCGTAATCCCAAACATTGGTCCGATATCGGCCCGTGTCGCCCAATCCGAAGGTGTTGGTGTGCGGTGCGCTGCCGAGTTTGAACACGAACACAAGTTCGTTCTTGCTGCGATAGAACGAACCCATCCCGCCATTTGTCTTGTTCCAGACGCAGAGGTTCTTTAGTTCAGAGAACACCGCTCGCCCGGCGGTTAGCAACTCGCCCCTGTGGCGCCAGTCCATACACACGAAGGCGACGGCGCCGTCGCGGCAGGTCGCGGCCGCATAACCTAGAGTCGTTTGCAAGAACGTCGTGAAGGCCTCCGGGGACATTTCGCCAACGCCCATGGCGAACTCGCGATGCCGGATGCGGCCGAGGCCGCACACATGTCCGTCGATCGGAACATTATAGGGCGGATCCGTGAAGATGAGATCGCAGCGCTCGTCTAGCCGAAGATGATGGCAGGTCTCGGCATACCGGGAATCGCCGCACAACAGACGATGCCGATCGAGGAGCCACAGGTCTCCGCACCTGCTCACTGCCGAGGCTGCATCGGTGAGCGGGGGAACCTCGTTGTCCGCAGCATGCTCCGGGTCGGGCGATGACTCCCGCGCCTCCTCGAATAGCAGATCTACCTCGGCGGAGGAGAAGCCGGTGATCTCCACATCGAATTCGAGATCGACTAGGGCCTGCAGTTCGATCGCGAGCAGTTCGCGGTCCCAGCCAGCATTGAGAGCGAGCTTGTTGTCCGCGATGAGATAGGCCTTGCGCTGAGCACCGTCGAGGTGGGACAGGCGTAGCGTCGGAACGCTCTGCATCCCGAGCAGCTTGGCGGGTTCGACGCGCCCGTGGCCAGCGATGATCTCGTCATCATCACTGATGAGGATGGGTTGGTGAAGCCGAACTTCCGTATGCTGTCGGCGATCTGCCGAATCTGTTTCTTGGAGTGGGTACGGGCGTTTCTTGTGTACGGCCGCAGGCGTGCAACCTCAATAGGCACCACGGCATCCTCAGCCAACCCACCCGGGCGAATTTAGCCCCTGCGCCCGTGTTTCCTGGACGGCCATGGCCGTCGATGGCACGAGCAAATCAAAGATTAGCGGAGGGCGGCGAAAAGCCCGCCGCGCCCTTCCCGTCGAGTTCAACAGTACAAATTCAGCCGGCGGCGAGGCCGCGACCAGCCCATCCAGCGTCTGCTCGAGCTAGGCCGGGAAAATCTTGTGATGTCCCTTGGTCACCCGCGCGCCGACGTTTCTGGTGTCGACGACGATCTGCGCTGCCGCGATCAATTTCTCCCAATCGATCTCGGTGTGGTCTGCAACAATCAGAACAACATCGTAACGTGAGACCGCACCTCCAGTCACGGGAACCGAATCCATGCCCGCGAGCTTCGGGTGATCCCGCGTCTTGGGAATCCTCCCCACGAGCGGGTCATGGTAGTCGACAATGGCGCCGCGCTGCTGCAACAATTCGATGATGACCAGGGCCGGGCTCTCGCGCGTGTCGTCGACGTCGCGCTTGTAGGCGACGCCGACCACCAGAACCTTTGCTGCCGAGAGGCCGCGCCCGCGCTGCTGATCAAGCACTTCGGCGACCCGGTTGACGACATATCGCGGCATCTCGGAATTGATTTCGCCGGCAAGCTCGATGAAACGCGTGTTGATACCGAATTCGCGCGCTCTCCAGGTCAGATAAAACGGGTCGATCGGAATGCAGTGGCCACCCAGTCCGGGACCGGGGTAGAATGGCATAAAACCGAAAGGCTTGGTCTTTGCCGCCGCAATCACTTCAAAGACATCGATGCCCATCTTCGAGTAGATGACCTTGAGCTCGTTGACGAGCGCGATATTGACCGCGCGGAACACATTCTCCGTGACTTTGACGGCCTCTGCCGTCTTGGTCGACGCTATTGGAATGACTTGCTCAACCAATACGGCATAGAAAGCGCACGCGAGCGACAGCGCAGCATCGTCGTCGCCGCCGACCACTCTTGGAATTTGCGACGTCGAATAGCTGGCGTTTCCCGGGTCCTCGCGTTCGGGCGAAAACGCCAGAAAAAAATCGAGCCCCGATTTCAGCCCGCTCGCCTCGAGAATCGGGCGGACAATCTCATTGGTCGTTCCAGGATAACTCGTCGACTCCAGGATCACCAATTGGCCAGGCCGGAGACGCCGTGCGATGTTTTCGGCTGTCGTCCTGACGAATGACAAATCCGGTTCTCGGTGCCTTCCAAGCGGCGTCGGCACGCAGATGACAACGATGTCGACTTCCGTCAGCCGACCAAAGTCACTCGTTGCCGCGAACAGTCCGGCGTCGCGCGCCGAAGCAATCCTGCTTTCGGCGATATGTCTGAGCGGGCTGCGGCCGTCGTTCAGTCCGGACACCTTGGGAGAATCGATATCAAAACCCAATACCCGAAATCCGCGCGCCGTCGCCGCCAACATCAATGGCAACCCGACATAGCCCATGCCGATGATCCCGACCGGCGCCGTGCGGTCGTCGATCCGCGAACGCAATGTCATCTGGTTGTCAGTCATCGGTTGCTCTGAAACACGCGATCAGCCCGCTTGCACCATAGGAGGGTGGCTTCCGCCGCGGCAATAGCGACGCGATGCCGGCCTGGTCAGCTTCGCGCGGCTTGCGCGCGCCTGAAGGCGCGCCGGCCGCCCTGATGCCAGGCCCAGGCGTGGGCGATCTGCTCGGCCACGTCCGGATAGCGCGGCGACCAGCCCAGTCGCTCGCGGGCGCGTCCCGGGTCGCTGACGAGCTCCGGCGGATCGCCCCGCCGCCGCGGCCCGAAACGCACGGGAATGTCGCGTCCCGCGACCTTGCGGGCGATCTCGACGAGCTCGCGCACCGACCAGCCGCGGCCGGTGCCGATGTTCACCGCCGTGCTCTCGCCGCCCTGCAGGAGCGCACGCAGCGCGAGCACATGGGCGTCGGCCAGATCGGAGACGTGGATATAGTCGCGGATGCAGGTGCCGTCCGCGGTCGGGTAGTCGTCGCCGAAAATTGTGAAGGCCTCGGCCTCGCCCGCCGCCGCATCGAGCAGGAGCGGAATGACGTGCGTCTCGGGGACGTGGCATTCGCCGATCTCGCCGTCGGGAGCGGCGCCCGCCGCGTTGAAATAGCGCAGCGCCATGAAAGCCAGCGACGACGCGGCCGCACCGTCGCGCAGCATCTGCTCGCAGATCAACTTGGTTTGCCCGTAGGGATTGACCGGCGCAAGCCTGCTCGTTTCCATGATCGGCACGGAAGTCGGCACGCCGTAGACCGCGCAGGAGCTGGAAAACACGATGCGGCCAATGCCGCACTCGCGCATGACGTCCAGCAATGCCGCGGTACCGCCGACATTGTTTCGGTGGTAGAGCGCCGGCTGCTCAGCCGATTCGCCCACATAGGCGAAAGCCGCGAAATGCACCACCGCGGCAGGGCGGTAACGCTGCAATGTCGCGCGCAGAAGCGCGCAATCGGCGAGATCGCCCACCACGAGCTCTCCCCAGCGCACCGCCTCGGCGTTTCCGCGCGAAAGATTGTCGTAGCTGACCGGAGCGAAGCCGGCGGCGTGCAGAGCCTTGCAGGTATGACTGCCGATGAAGCCGGCGCCGCCCGTCACGAGAATGGGCGTCATCGGGAGCCGTCCGCCAGCAGCGATGCGAAATCGTCGAGCATGCGGGCGGCGATTGCGGGCGCCTGGAACCGACATGCGGCGCGGTGGCCGGCACCCGCGATCTGTTCCAACAGGCCTGGATCGGTCATCAAGCGGGTCAGTTCGGCGGCAAGCGCAGCCTCCGGCCTTTTGGCTCTATGGTCGAACTTCAGGCCGGTGACGCCAAGTTCGATGTAATCATCGAAGCAGCGCAAGTACGAGACCACAGTCGCGCAGCCCGCCGCCATCGCTTCGAGCGGCGCGACCGGCAACGCCTCTCCTCGCTCCGCCAGGCTCGGGTAAACGAAAATAGAGCCGCCCTGGTATTCCTGGACCAGGGCATTCTGATCGAACACCGGGCCGGCGAATTCGCACCGCGGCCCGAGCGGGCGAGCGAGCGATTGCAGTTCGTTCAGGTAGTTGGGTCCGTCGCCGCCCTGGGCAATTTCATGCGGTCCCACGATGCGAAGTTTCCAGCTCGCGAAATCGGACGGCGTCTGTTTCGTCGCCAATGTCAGGAAGGCATTGAGCAGCAGCTCGATTCCCTTCTCGCGCGCAATCCTGCCGACGTAGAGGACGATCTTTTTTGGCTTTGGTGTCGTGGGCTCGCGGAAATAGGCATCGGGTATCGCATAGCCGATCACCGCCACCTTGCGCGCGAGCCAAGGCGATTGACGGACGATCGCATCTGCGACCGCAGATGAAACCGCCTGCAGTCGGTCGGCACGGTGATAGAGGCTCATCTGGTGTTTTGGATACCGCCCGACCTGGACATAAATTTTGCCCGCCCTTCGGCGTGGCAAGACGAGGGGCAGCGAGAACGAATTCGTGATCGTGATGTCCGACCTCGGCATCATGCGCGCGATCCGCAGCGCGTAACGCAAGTCTAGCATGAGATTGACCACGAGCGAAGCCGAGCGGCCGAAAGAGGCAACTCTGACGTGCCTGACGCCGTCAACGACCTCGTCATGCGGGAAGTCCTTGTACTGCCGCGAAATAACCGTGACGTCGTGACCGGCCGCCCGGTAGGCTCGCGCCAGCAGCAAGTGCACCTTTTCCACCGCCCCGCCGAGGACGGTCGGGACCGGCAGGAAAGGTCCTAGAACGATGGTGATGCGCATCGGATCCGGGGCGAAGAATGATCGAGACCGTCAGGCGGGGATGCCGCGTCCCCGCGACACCACCGTATTGCCCATGACCAGGATGTCCATTTCGGTGCGCAGAAAGCAATCGAGCGCCTGCTCGGGCTTGCAGACGACCGGCTCGTTCTCGTTGAACGACGTGTTTAGCAGGATCGGCACGCCGGTGACGTCGCGAAACCTTTCGATCAACTGATAGTAGCGCGGATTGGCGCGGCGGGAGACCGTCTGCAGCCGGCCCGATCCGTCGACATGGGTCACGGCGGGAATGATGGCGCGCTTGTCCTTTCTGATCTGGAACACTTGCGTCATGAACGGCACTGCATCGTCTTCCTCGAACCAGTCGGCGACCGCTTCTTCGAGCACCGAAGGCGCAAAGGGCCGAAACGATTCGCGTCGCTTGATCTTGGTATTGAGGACCGCTGTCATGTCCGCACGGCGCGGATCGCAGAGGATGGAGCGGTTGCCGAGCGCGCGCGGGCCCCATTCCATCCGGCCCTGAAACCAGCCGACGACTTTGCCGTCTGCGATCGCACCGGCGATGCGGCTACAGAGCGCCGGCTCGTCGGCAAGGTCCTCGACCCTGCATCCCGCTTGATCGATATGCGACTGCCGGGCTGTGATGAGCGCCGCAATGTCTTGCGGTCCGAACTGCGGACCCCAGAAAGCATGATCCATGACGAAGGAGCGGGCGCCGCCAAGCCGGTGCCAGACGACATAGGCCGCTCCGATCGCTCCGCCGGCGTCGCCCGCGGCAGCCTGCACGTAGACCCGCCGGAACGGCGTCATGCGCCGCACCTTGCCGTTGGCGACCGAGTTCATGGCGCAGCCGCCGGCAAGCGCGATATCGGTCAGGCCGGTCCGCTGCTGCAAGGCTCCAACGAGGCGAAAGAAGGCCGTTTCATACATGGCCTGCGTCGAGCAGGCGATGTCGCGGTGGCGGTCCTCGATCGGATCGTCTGGCCGGCGTCGCGGGCCCAGCAGGCGTTCGAGCGCGGGGGAAAACAAATCGGCAAAATCCGGCGCGCCCGCCATCCACTGGAACGCGATGCGTTCACGGTGGTGGCGGAAATAGGCGAGATCGAGCGCGAACCTGCCGTCGCTCTGCAAGCGAACGATCCGGTGCATGGCGTCCATGAACGTGGGGCGGCCATAGGGTGCCAGACCCATCACCTTGTACTCGTCTCCGTAATGGGGAAAGCCGAGATATTGAGTGAGCGCCTGGTAGAAGATGCCGAGCGAATGCGGAAAATGCACGCGCCCTGCGATATGGATGTCCTTGCCTTGGCCGGTGCCCCAAGCGGCGCTGGCGAAATCACCGAATCCGTCGACCGAGACGACCGCCGCCGTCTCGAAGCGCGAGACGTGAAATGCCGAGGACAAATGCGCGAGGTGATGTTCGATCTGGTGGAACGTGCCGCGGAAGTGCTCGCCCGGAAACATCTCCGCCAGGAGATCGGGAACCCCCTGCCGCCTGCGCCGGTTGCGAAGGCGCTCAAGCACGAGCCCGGGACGTGGACGGTTGGCGACGAGATAACCGATCCGCCGCAGCAGGTTGGCGCGGCTGTCCTGGTTGACCGCCACACGCTGCACATCCCGCAGATCGACTCCGGCTTCGCGTAGGCAATAGGCAATGGCTTGCGTGGGAAAACCAGCCCAATGCTTCACCCGCGCGAACCGCTCCTCTTCCGCCGCCGCGACAAGCTCGCCATCACGCACGAGCGCCGCCGAAGCATCGCCGTGATAGGCATTGAGGCCAAGGATGATCATCGCCGCAGCCGCCGATCGAGAATTTCGAGCGCGATCAGCGCCTCGGCGACAACACGTTGCAGTACGTAGTACCAGCCGGGCCAGCCGTCGAACAGGCAGCCTTTGGCAAACAGCGTGTAGAAGAATACGCCGACCGGAGCCGGCCATGCCGCCAAGCGGATCTTGTCCGCGCGAGTCAGTACGTCACGGTGAGCGCCGAGCAAATAGTCCGCCTCCTCGCGCGCATATCGCTGCTGGGACGCGAACCAGCGCGCCAACGGCTTGCGGTCGTCGTGATAGATCACTCCGTGAAGGTCGCCAACATGGCCCTCGACAGTGACACGATGGCCGTGTCCTTCGTTCCGGTAGGATGCGCTTGCCTTGCGGTAAAGCACGCAACGCGGCGGGTAGAGCGTGCCGCGCAACGTCCGCCCATGAATCCGGTAGACAAAACGTGCGCCGTAACCGGCGATTTTGTCTGGTGGTGCGAGCGCCTGGAGTTCCTGCACGAGATCGTCGCTGAGCTCGTAGTCGGCGTCGAGCGAAAGCACCCAGGGACTGGCGATCTGGGTCAGCCCAAAATTGCACTGGCTGGCGAAGTCCAGGAACGCATGGTGGATCACCTCAACCTGCGGATAGGTCCGCACCAGCTGCAATGTTTCATCGGTGCTGCCGCTGTCAATCACCACGATCCTTCGCGCCCAGGAAAGCTTGTCGAGCGTCCTCCGGATATTGGGCGCCTCGTCCCAGGTGAGAATCATGGGTGTAATCGGATCGAGCATGCGGGTGCGCCCTAGCCTCGCAAGCTCTCGTACATCGCTTCCATCCGTGCAGCGACGCTCGGCCAACCGTAATGCTCGCCGACGTAACGGCGCCCCGCCGCTCCCAGCCCGCGCGCGAGCGCAGCGTCCCCCAGCAATCTGTCGATCGCACCGCCGAGCGGCTCGGCCTCGCCGTCAACCACAAGGCCGCCGCCGGCTTGCCGCACGACCTCGGCCGCGCCGACTTCCGGCGTTACGATCACCGGCAGGCCGCGCTGCATGGCCTCGAGCACAGAATTGCCGAAGCTTTCCGAATACGAAGGGAGCACGAAGGCCTGCGCCGCCGCAAACACGAACTCCTTGTCCACGCCGGTGACGGTGCGCGGCACGATGCGAACACGCTGGGCGATATTCAATTCGCCCGCCAAATGCGAAAGGTGCGATGCCAAGCCGTCGTAGTCCGTCCCGACGATCGCAAGTGTCCCGTGCCGGCTCCGCGCGAACGCGCGCAGAAGACGGTCGAGACCCTTGATTCGTGCCATCCGGCCGAAAAACAACATGAGCGGCTGATCGCGCGCCAGCGCCGCGATGTCCGGAGACGGCGCCCCCGCGTTTTCAGCGTCGATGCCATCGATGCCGTTCGGCACCATCGTGACCCGCCGCAATCGCCAGCCGAATGTTTGAAGCTCCTCAGCCTCGATGGTCGAGGTCGTGTGAATGGCGGAGGCGTGTTCCAGATTCGATTTTTCGATCAGGCTGATCCATGCCGACTTAATCCATCGGTGACGAGTTTCGATCAGCCTTTTGACCAACATGCCGCGGGGGGAGATCACATAAGGGACGCGAGACTTCCGGGCGAGCCGTGCCGCCACCGCGGTCGGCCACAGAAACACGGAATGCAGATGCGCGACATCGGCTCCGTTCATTTCACGCCGCAAGACCGGTGCGAGCGACGGCGCCCAGGCCAGGCGCCGCATGACATTCGAAGCAAAGTAGCGGACCTTTACCCCATCCAGCATCACCGGCACCCCATGCGGCACCACGCTGTTGGCGGGTCCATCGATGCTGGTGGTGAAGACTTCGACCGAATGCCCGCGCGCCGCCAATGCGCGACAGAGGCCATGCACCGCAAAAATCGGCCCGCCATACCGCATGGCCGGCAGATAGGTGGGAACCACGTGCAGCAGGCGCATGACTGGGCGCGGCTCTCGATCGGTACAACGGGCAGCAGCGACGCGCGCCGCTCGCGCAGGCTTGGGCACGATCTAGAGCGAAGGCGATTGGCCGGGTGGAGGGCCGCTGGTCCTGAAGGGTGGGCTCGCCGGAGCGACGGCGATGCGCCTTCGCCCCTTCAGGAGGCGCGGAAAACTGGCACAGATCAAGACCGCGGCCACCGTCTGCAATAAAGTGACCATCAGATAGGAAAAATCCAGCTCCAAATTGAACAGGACAAGCGTCGAAGCGATGGTGACGAGCATCGGCAATGAAAGCGGCGGCGCGCCGGCGCTCAGACGCATCAGCACTCCGCAGAGTCCGCCAAACAGCGCGCCGACCACGATCACGGCCGGATAGCCGAAATTGGCCCAAGCCTCCGCCACCATGCCCCAGCCTATGGTCGTGCTCTCCGCCGAACCGACATTCTGCAGTCCGTAGCGCATGCTGAGCAAATTCAACACCGCCTGACTTTGCGGCTTCTCCGGATCAACGAACCGGGGCACCAGCATCGACGGCAACAAGGCGTAGGATTCCCCCTCCAGATAGGGAATGAAGCTCGGCGTCGCCCGCTGCACGAGCAGCAGCATGTGCAACAATGACGCCCGCTCGAACACGCCGCTGGTCTGCCGGTCCGACGTGAACGCGTCGAGGCCGGCCGTGAACCAGTCCATCAACATGCCTGGCAGCCGGAGAACGGACGTGTCTTGCAGATTCTGGGAATTCGGCATCCAGTATTTCTCACGCATTTCGAATTTTCCGGCGTGCAGGATGCTCAACATCGCAAAAGCGATCCCGAGTCCGATCCAGGGAACCCGCTTCGCCGTAATGACATAGCCGAGCACCGCTGCCACCACGTTCATCACGCCGCCGACCAGAATCAGATTGTTCAAGGCAAGGAGAGTGAGGATGACCAGCGCAGCGAGCGCCAACGCCCATCGATCCCCGACCAGTGCTCCCGACGCGCGCCCGCAGCCGAGCAGATAGCAAGCAACCGACGTCAGCGTGAGGACGACCGAGCGCACCAGACCAATCGAGGTGCCGAACACACTCAGGTTTCCGGATGCGAGCGCCAGATAGTAGATGATGCCGCCGGCAAGGCCCACGAACAGCAGCCGGACGATCTGCCGGTCGGAGGCCAGATTCCAGGTCGCTCTTTGGGAGTCCCGGCGTCTCTGAGTCAAGAATGCCCAAGAGGCGGCGCTCGCCGCGAGCAGGAAACTTCCGACCGTAGCCGCCGCCGAGACAAGTTCTTCGGAACCGTAGGCCACGATATCGCTTCGCAAGACGGGTATCGCGTAATACATGAAGAACAGGGCGGATATCGCCGGTAGCACCGGTATTCCGACCGCCCCCGCCTGTAGCCACAGAAAGAACGGAATGATCGCTGGAACGGCGATGAGGAAATAGGCGGTCATATCCTGCGCGAACGTGCCCGTGGTCATGACGCCGGCCGTGACCGCGCCTAGAATGTATGCCCTGCGCGCAGGGTTCAGCTCTTGCGACAGAACGGCGGAAGGCCTCATCGCGCGCAAACCTTTTCGATCGCGGACAAAAGCGCGGCCTCGCTGACCGCTACGTCGAACGCGCCCGCCCGGGCGGCCGCCGCACCAGCCATGTGCGACAGCTTCTGCGGGTCCTTGATCAACTCCTCCACGATACCTCCAAAGGCCGACCAATCGTTGCTGGGGAATACCCGGCCGCAGGTCGGGTCGACCACGTCCGCCGCGCAACCGACCCGATCGCTCACCACCACGGGACGACCGCAGGCCAGGGCCTCGTTCACCGCCAGACCCCAGGTCTCGCCATGGTCGGAGGGAAGCACGAACACGTCGCCCAGTCGATAGACCGCCGGCATCCGGCTTTGATTCTGAAATGGGATCACCCGGAAACGCTCCGGGTCGGTCGCGGCAATGGCGTCGATGTCACCCTGCAGCTCTCCTGCGCCAACCAAAACCAGCACGACGCCGGAATGGCGCTGCCGCTGGATCGCCTGCATCAGCTCGACGGGGCGTTTTTTACGCTCGAATTTTCCGGCGTAGAGCAGCACCGTTTGCCCGGCGGAAATACCGAGCTGCTCACGCCATCGCGACGCGTCCTGCTCGAACGTCTGCGCAGGTTCGGCAAACCTCGCGACATCGATCGAATGGGGGCAGAGGTCGAGACGCGCCGGTTCGACGCCGAAAGACTGGTAGTAGGCGCGGTTGGCCGACCCCACCACCAGGAATCCTGCGGGCCAGGAATACACGCGCCGCAACAACGCCCGCTTGATCCACCAGCGCGGTCCTGACGGCGTCGAATCGAGCAGGTGCGAATCGCCGCGAAAGAGCGTGCGGATGCCTTTCCTGTGGAAGGCCTTCAATGCAGCGAGGTGGGAGAGCCACGCCCAGCCGGTAACCTGGACGACATCGGGCCGCCAGGCCATGACGCAATCGACCAGCGTCGGGTTGCGCAGGCCTAAAAACCGGTGCGTCCCCGCATCGGCGGAGGCGTTCGGAACCAGTTCGAAGTCGTATCCCTGCGTGAGCGGGATGTCCCAGGCGACGCGTTGACCGAAACCACGATCCGCCACCGCCTCCTGACCGGCGTGCCAAGTATAGAAAACCTTGATGGCGACATCATCGCGCCGGGCGAGACGCTGGTACAGCGGGACAACGTATTGAATCGGATGGGAGACGACGAACGCCACCCGCGTTCGCGTGGGCGTCATGGCAGACAGGCCGCGAAGACCTCGGCATGACGCCGCGCCATGGCGGCGGCCGTGTGGGGCTCCACGCAAGCGCGACGATCGAACCGTCGTCGGCCGACCACCTCTTCGAGATAGGCACCGACGATGCGAGCGGCCTCGGCGAGCGGCATTTCATCCCCGCCGCCAAACCACAATGCATGTCCAAGACCGGGGGTGTCCCGGAAAGCGCCGAGCGCGGGGCCATCCAAATGCAAGCAGGCGAGCAACGGTTTGCCGGAATAGGCATAGGTAAAGAGCTTCGACGGCATGTAGCCCGCATCGTCCACGCCCAAAATCAGGGCGCCATCACCCTGCAGCAGCAGTTCGAGCGAGCGGCGGTAGGTGACGCGGAACGGATCTTCGCTGACGATATCGGCGAGGCCGTGCTCGCGGGCGACCTCGGCTAGGTGTCGGACTCCCACAACGCCCACAGCGCTCGCCGTGCCGCTGAGCTCAATTCGGACGCGTTCAAGCAAGTCGGCGCGCTGCGCGCGAAGATGCGACAAGGCGCGGCACAACAGTGAAAACGAGCGCGCCATGATCGGCCCACCGGTCCCGACATACACGATCCGGGCAACGCCGTCAGCGGGCGGTGGCGGCATGTCGCGCGCGGCTTCCTCCAAGTCGCGCGGCAGGACCGCAAACGGGATCACTGCCTGCCGACCGGCGTGAAGCCACACAAGGCTTGCCTTGGCATGTCGTTGACGCAACTGGTCGAGATATTGCGGTGAAACTGAGATCAGTGCCGATGCCGCGCCGGCGGCCCTCGCCTCCACGTAGCGGGATAGCGTCCGGCTCATGCGATGCTTGAGGCCGGCCGGCTCGACATCCGGCCGATACACCGGATCGTGCAAATCCAATACATACGGAATCCCGAATTTCCGGCGCCAAGCCGGGCCGAGCAAGAACAGCAGGAATTGCGCCGTGGAGATGTAGACAAGATCGTATTGTCGCTGCCGCAGCAGATTTTGGCCGGAATGCAACAGCGGAAGGATTGCCCGGACTCCGATGCTCCCGATGTTGACGGCCTGAAAAAGCCGGGCAAAGCGTTGCGGGATGCCGTGCACCGGCGTATCGGGCGCGAAAAACGCGGAGCTGTCACGGTCGAGGCACGACGGCGGCTGATAGGTTTCATCCGGACAGAATATCTCGACGTCCCAACCGAGCTCAGGCAAGTGCCAAGCCAATTGCCGCGCGCGGTGCATGTCCGCGATCATCGTTGGTGCATAGGAGCCGGTGACGATCAGGACTCGGCGCATGACCATTCACCGCGTCAGATGACGGCGGCGGGCTGCGCGAGCGCATGCGCCACTGCACCGAGAAGTGCACCTTCCTGGCGCTCCCAGCAGAACGTCTTTTGTGCCGCGTCCAAAGCCGCGGCCTTGGCGAGCGCCAGGCGTTCCGGCGCCCCCAGCAGCGAGTTGAGCGTATCGGCGAGCGCCCGTCCGTTCCCGGACCGGTAGAGCAGAACGGCCCCGGGCGCCTGCTCAGCCACCTCGCGCTGCCCCGCAGTGTCGCTGGCGACCACGGCAAGGCCGCCCAGGAAATAGTGCAGCATCTTGTTGGTGACCGTCAGTTCCCGGCTGCGACAATAGTTCATCTCACCGGCAAAGCCGATGTCGTGCTCGGCAATGCGCGGCAGCAACTGCTCGTTCGTCACCACCGAGTGAAAAAACATTCTGTGGCGCCAATGATCGGGGACCTGCGTCCGCAGCCATTGCTCGAATCCGGGCGCCGAACTGCCGCGAAGATGAATTTCGACATCATGCTGCAAATGCGGAACGGCCGACAGCAGGTCCTCGAGGCCGCGGCCAGGACCGAGCGTCGTCGAATACCAGTGAATCGAGGGACGATCTCGGTTCCGGCGATCGCTCATGCATCCATCGAGCGCTGGCCGCTGCGACCAGGCGAAGGCATTGTAGATCACGGTCGGGGCGGTGCAACCGTGGACCTCCGCGAGCGCGGTGCTCATGACGCGCGACGGACAGGAGGCATAGGCGCCGCGCAGCAGCAGTTCCCGTTCGAGCGCGCGCAACAGCCGTAGCGGCCGGTGCCGCCGAACCTCGGGCAGCAGGTCCTCGGAGAACCAGTCCTCCATGTCGACGCCGACTCGCATTCCCCTGCGCTCAAGCTCGCAAGCGGCGTAAAGCCCGGCCTCCGAATGTGCGATGTATAAATCGGCGGACAGCCGGAGCGCTTCTCTGAAAAGGCGCTTGACGCCGAAGCCAAGCTGCAGCGGGCTTTGCCAGCCGGTCAAACCATAAACGATGTGCGCGGTTTTTCGGCCGGCACGGCGCGCGAACCATGCGGCCTCGTTGCGTTTGCTCCCCAGATTGCGATCAACCACCGGTGTGAATTCGAACGGCGCCTCCTTGATCAAGCTCAGATCGTTTGCTTTGGAGATCGAATCGAGCCAGCCGCCGAGCACGTGAACCTCGTAGCCCGCGCGGGCGAGAGCCGAGGCCTCCTTCATCGAACGGGGGTTATGACAAAGGCTGTTCCCGGTCAGCAGCACGATGCGGGATTTTGGCGCCAGCATCATGCCTGCCGGTCGGCTCTCAAGGATCGGAATTTCTGCCATGACAGTTGACAGCGTCGGGCCAATTTCCACCCGAAACAGGCGGACAGAGCCTGAAACGCACGGCCCCCTTGCATGCGCAGATCACTCCCGCCGAATTGCACAACGCGCGTCTCGGCTTCGCGTACCAAGTCGGGCGCATCCGGAAAGGCCTCGTACACAAAGCGTTGATAATGACTGGCGCACGCTTTTGCCGCCGTGGCCTGGTCGCAGTGCTGCATCAAAGCGCGACAGGAAAGCTCGATCGATTCGTAACCCGAAACGAAGGCCTTCCCGTCGCGTCGCCTGCTCAGCGTCGCGGCAGCGGGGCGCCGATAATATCCGCGCGCCTCATTGCAAAAAAGAATGCGGGAAGCGGCGAGCACCACCCGGCAGAAGAACTCCCCGTCGTCGTTGACACTGAGCCGTTCGTTCCACCGGCCGGCCCGCTCGATCACGGCACGCGGCGTCAGCCAGGCGAAGTTCGGCATCATGCCGCCGCCGAGCCATGACGAGATCAGGAACTCCTGCGGCGCGAGATCAGCCCATACCGGCTCGGCCGAGAACCTCGCCTCGCCCGGATTGTGCCAGAAGCGCCCCCAGGCGCCCGACGCGACGGCGCTTTCAGGACCGGACATCAATCGTTCCATCTGCAGGCGGATTTTGTCGCGGTCGAGCACGTCGTCGGCGTCCAGGAATTGGATGAAGTCGCCGCGGGCGCGTTCAAGCCCGACGTTGCGCGCGGCGCTCGCCCCTTTCCGCTTGCACACCAACACCACGACTGCCGGGGTCCCGTAGCTCCTGGCGACCTGCAGGCTCGCATCCGACGAATGATCGTCGACGACGATGATTTCGAGGTTTTTCCAAGTCTGGTCGCGGCATGACTCGATAGCCTCGCCAAGCCAGGCGGCCCCATCCTTGCAGGGAATGATCACTGAGACCAGCGGCGACATTGCTATGTCGGCAATCGCCCAACCCGGTCTGGCATGCCAACCTCAAGCGCAACAGGCGCGCGGATATCGACCTGCGCTGCGTGTTCCGCGCGACCGGCGAGCGGGTGCGATTTGCCGCAACAAAACACGCTGACCTCGGCACAATTCTTGAGTTCGCGTCCAAGGACGGACACGCGGAAGCACGGCGGGAGCACCACGTCATCGAGGTCGAAACCGTATCTCTCGACGACCTGCTCAACTCGCATCGTGGACCCCGCGACATCGATTACATATCGATCGATACCGAAGGGTCCGAATTGGACATCCTGCAACGATTCGACTTTGCAAGCTGGAACGTGACGCTTTTTTCCGTGGAGCACAACGCGACCGAACAGGTCCCCGCCTTGGACCGATTGATGCGCGATCAAGGCTACGAGCGGCGCTATCCAAGCTATTCGCTGTTCGATGCGTGGTACCGAAAGGTCGCCATCACCGCAGGAGGAGAACGACACCGAGTCCGGTCGATTGAATGCTTCAGTGTCATCCCCCTGTAACACCGCGAGCTACCGCGAGGCCTCCCGCGCCCACACGTTTTCTTCGGGAAGCTCACCATCGTCGGGACACGGACGACCGAACACGTCGAGCAATTCATAGCCCTTGCCTGCGAAGAAGGCCTTGAGGTTCGGGAACGGTCCCCAGGGCCTGCTGAAAAGCTCGCGATTGACCTCCATGAGAAAGTTCTTGGGTCGAAACGATCCGTCAAAATCGAGGCCGGCAAGAACCTGAGGCTCGAAGCCCTCGACGTCGACCTTGACAAGGACCGGCCTCGCTGGCGGATCAACCATTCGATTCAGCGCCAAGTCGAGCGGCACCGTCGCGACGCGATTGTCTCCGGACGTCGACGCTGCGTCGTCGGATATCATTGCACAGGTGCCAGAATTCGCCGGCGACCGCCGGGCCATCCTGACAATCTCGACGGCCGTCCCGATGGCACCATTGAAGACAATGACGTTCGACAGTTTGTTGAGCGCGATATTCTCGCGCAGCGAGGCGCAATTCTGACAGTCGGGCTCGATACTCACGACGGCTGCCCCGGGAATGGCGGCGACCGCGCAGCTATACCATCCGAAATTGGCGCCCACATCGATGAACAGCCCGGGCTCGTCGGTCATGATTCGCAGCGCCAGACTGAGACTCGCCCGCTCGTAGTGTCCGGTCTTGAACACGGCCCAGCCGATATAATCGGCCGGATCGATCGCGATCGTCGCACCCTGCGCGTAGCGAACCCGAATTCGGCCTGCCGCAGCCTTGCGGACCAGCCAGCGGACGATCCGGATCTTCGACGGGTGCTCGAAGCCGCGACCATAGCCGAGCAGCGTCCGGTCGCGCCATCGGACGCCCTCCGCCGCCGCGAGTGTTCCACCATCATTGACGGCGCTACGCATGTGTATCCTGCTCTGGCGCAAGCCGCTTGCGTCGATGTCACTGCAAGCTTCGCTCAAGAATCTCGCGCCAGCGCGCAATCCACGGCGAACGATCCGGCGGATTGTTTCCGATCAGGATCGGCTCACGCAGGTGCTGCAGATACAATTCGTCGTCTTCGTCGATCTGGATGACCCGTTCGATCAACGCATTGAACCCCGCCGAGGCCCAGGTCCGCTGCTCGAACTCGCTCGCAAGACCGTTGATGCGCCTCGCGGCTCTTTGAAAGAAAGTCGGACTGTTTCCGTATCTGATGGAATGCGGCGCGTAAGGCAGCCGCGGCAGGAATTTGACCGGTTTGACCAGGTAGTCGTGAGCGTTGATGAGCCGCCGGACATTGAACGAGCGGCCGATCTGCGAATCTCCCCAGTAGATCGGCAGACAGTCGGCCTCGATCGCGTGCGTCAGCTTTTCGGTGTTATAGCCGGACCGAGAGCCATTCTCGAACGCGATGACGAATTTATAATTGCGCAAGAACTCGATTTTCGAGTCCCAATCAGGCCGCCCCGGCGTCGGATCGATGCTGGGCATGTTGTTCATCGATCGTCCTGGAGAATCCACCTTCTTGCGGCGCGACAACGCGTTGAAGAACGCCTCCCGGTAGGCGACCTGATTGGCGTATACGAACGCGCAGAAACGTTTTTTGGACCGCAGGATGGAGCGCCAGTTCTTTTGCTCCTGGATCAAATGAGAGTCGTCTCCCCAACGCATGAAGCGCATGTACCTGGGGTTCTTGACGTTGTCTTCGTGTTCCACGCCGAATGCCCAGTCGCATTCGCTCATGATCGGCCGCACATTCTCGCAACCGATGAAGATTTTAACAAAGCGCCCCTTCGGTAGCTCTCCGCCGTACGGCCCGTACAGGAGCACCTGGGGCTCGCGCGAGGTCTCGAACTCGAAAAAGGGCCGCAGGTCCGGAAGAACAAGCTCTATGATGTCCTCGGCAGTCGCGCCGGCCCAAAATCGAGCGATATTGATGCGCACTTTCTTTCGTGGGGCTGACTGGTGCATTGATCGCTGACGCATCGCGTGTTTCTGCGGCGCGACGGCTGCTACGCCGATATGGATCGGTCAGTGATCGCCAAGCGCATGCGCCAGGTACTTTCCAACCGCGATGCCATAGGCTCGGGTACCGACGGCGTTGAAGTGCACATCGTCGGGGATGTAGTAGGTTTCCGGCGACCCGCCAAATTCCACCCTCAACTCTTCGGTCGCATCGTAATACCTCACGTTATTGCGCGACGCGACGTCCCGCAGAACCTCGGATACGACGTTATTGAATTTGACGCCCCTGGTGCTGAGATGTCCCAGGTGCGGGTGATGAATGTAGATGAGCCGTTGGGGGCTGCCCACGCGAGCGACAACGGTGCGGGTCAGATCGTCGAGCGTCGATTTGAAATGCTCGATCTCCGATGCGTGAATCTGTCTCGCCTCTGCTGCCGGAAGCTTGGCCAGGAACAAGTTATCGTTCGGCCGCCGTTGATTGTAGCGCGCAAGGAGTCTGGGGTATTCAATGCCTGTAAAATAAAGTTTGGAGAACAGCCGATGCGTGAACAGCGTTTTGCTGGTGCTGTCCACCAAACCGTTGTGGAATTGGACATAGACCGGCGTCGGTCGCACGGCGGTGATCGAGCCCTCGCCATCCCTCATCACGAGGTCGCGATAACGATAGTAGTCATCCCACAGGTCCGTCTCATCGACATCGATCACGACGAGATCCGGCTTCACAAGGGGAATAAGCTTTTTTGCCTGCGGAACGAAGATCGACGGCGAATACGAGGCATAGCCCGCATTGAATACACATAATTCCTTGCCCAATGACTCCCTGAAAAACCGCCTGACGTGAACAGGAATGGTATCGCTCGGATGACTGGCGACGATATCGCCATTGGGCATCTGTTGAACCGCCTGCATGAACGAATCTCCCAGGAACAGCAGGCTCTGGGAACATTGCGCGGAGTTTGGCTCCTCCATCGTGCGGATCCCATCGCGATTCCAGGATCCTCCGGCCGTCGGCACATGATTCAACTCCTCCGAAAGCCCCGTTGCGAGACTTTCAGCGCGATATTCCAGGTCAATGAACGGTCCGGTCATTTGCTGAATACGAAGACTCGATTCGAACATGAACAGACCGACGACGATGTTGATCGCCACCAAGCGGATCGTCGAGCCCGCGCGCATGGCGTCACGACATCTTGCGACGGTAGAAACTAAAATGATTCATTCACGACCAGGTTTCACTGCGGGATTTGGGAGCGCGTTCCCTGATGGGCCTTGCCTCAAAGGGCACGCACGAATTCGAGATAGTGGCGCGCACTTCGCTCCAGGGTCAGCGTTTCGAGAATGTAGTCGCGTGGGCTGAATCTGTCCCCGCAATACTCGTCCCAGAACAGATCCCATTGCGAGGGAAATTGATCGGCCTGACCGAAGGTCACACCGCAGCGCTCATCCCAGTATGGCACCGAAGTTACGGACTCGAATTTGACCTTGTGCGGATAATAGCTGGGGTCCTGCCAATAGCCCCTGCGGTCCCAGGCCAGAATCGGGACATTGCAGGATAGGGCCTGCTGGTAGGCAATCCCTTGGGTTTCGTGCTCGCACAGAAAAATCATCGTCCTGCACTGCGCGAGCGCCGCGTGGAGATCCTGCTCGCGATAAAAGCCGTAGCGCAGCTCCCGAAACGATCGTCCGCGCGCCCGCAGCGTTGCCCGGATCGGGTCGATGAGAGCGGGCCCGTATCGATCACGCTCCCAGCGCACCTTGTCGTAGAGCAGAACGTCGGTCGTCTTGCGCCCGGCCTTGGCCGGCTTCCAGAACTCCGTATCGATACCTACCGGCCACGCCTCGACGGCATCGCACCAGCCAGGCCTGCACATCTCCTTCATCCAGGCACCGGGCACCAACACCTTCTTGATCGGGAGGCGCTGGAGCAGATGCGGATCGTCAAGCGGGTGTGAATAGACGGCGGCTCCGAACAAGATCGGGTTCTTCCACTTCATCTTGTCGAGCACCACGGGTTTGCCGATGATACATGCGAGCTCGCCGGGGTTTTTTCGGACATGACCGTAGTCGTTGACACGATAGCGGACACCGATGCGATCGAGGCCCGCACAAAGATTGAGAAAGACGCGTCGGTGTCCTCCGGGCTGAGGCGATCCTCGCAAGAGCCGCCGCGCCAGCCGGCGCGGATAGCGGTCAAGCGGCAGCCAGCGATCGTGCTCTGGTTCCTCGTAGAATATGTTCAACATCGTTCTTGGGACGGACTGAGCGGCCTTGCGAGCAACCAGATTGCTCCGGGCAAACGCCGCGGAGGGAGAAATCCAAATCGGCCGGCAATACGCCCCAGTTCCACGTCGCCGGAATCATGGTGATATTCGAGGCACATGGCATCCACCCGATGCAGCCAGTCGCAATCGTCCGCAAACAGCCGCTGTTCATGCCCTTCGATATCGACCTTGAGCAGCCCGATCCGATCCCACCCGAGCCGCCGCAGGATCGACGGAACGCTGAGCGCGGGCACTTCGAAATGCGCGGCTGACGGATCGCTCCGGGCCGAAATAACCTGATGGCCGAAATCCATGGCATCGCGCCGCATGACCACCTGCCCGTCCGCCACATCGACCGCTGCGGAAATGATCTCGGCTTCGACGTCATTGAGCCTCAGATTTTGCGCCATAATCCGAAGATTGTCCGCAACCGGCTCGACGCATGCGAGACGTGCCGAAGGATAGGCGCGGCTGAAATAGATGGCGCTCAAGCCGATATTGGCGCCGAGATCGAGGACCGTCGCCGGGGAGCGATCAAGCGGCAGGCTATAATACTGATGCTCGAAGATCTCCGAGTGGGTGAACGCGTCGGCGCCGGCATTCGCACGCAGGACGAGGCGGATACGGCCGACCGGCTCGGGATAGCGGAAGCCGATCACCCATTCCGGCTTGCGCATGACCCGCGGAAGCTTTGCGGCATACGAAAAGAACAAACGCTGGATGAAATCCGCAATATCGGCACGGTAGCGCCACGACGTGGCGACATTGCGAACGAACCAGACCGGATTCACCGGCTTTCACCTGATGCAAACGCGAGGCCGACGCGGTATGTGGAACAACCTAGTTGCGCTCCGGTCGCGACAAACCTTTGAGGAAGGAAGTCGATCAAGCATTCACCCGGCGAGAAATCGCGCCAGCACCGCGAGCCCGTTGCGTCCGCTTTTTTCCGGATGGAATTGCGTGCCGTAGATGTTGCCGTTCCGCACGACCGCCGATATGCGCCTGCCCCCGTAATCCGCATCGGCCATCCGATGGGCCTCCTGGTCGGGCCAGGCCGTATAAGAGTGCAGAAAGTAGAATTCGGAGCCGGGCCGGCTGGTCTCGAGAATGGAGCCCGCCCACGTACCTTCCTCGCCCGCCATCGGCTGCACGGAGGTCCAGCCGATGTGGGGGACCTTCTGCTGCGCGCCGCTTGTGGTCGTATCCGGGATCAGCTTGATGCACCCTGGCATCAAACCCAACCCGGGGTGTTCCCCGAATTCCTCGCTGCTATCGAACAGCATCTGCATTCCAACGCAGATGCCGAGCAGAGGCTTGCCCGAAGCCGCAAACTCCCGCACCGGCACGGCGACGTCGTGGCCCGCCAGCGCCCGCATGCAATCGGCAAACGCGCCGACACCCGGCAGGACCAGGCGGTCGGCGGCCGCGATTGCCTCCGGCCTGCCGGTCAACTCGACATCCGCCCCGCAATGGCTCAGGGCGCGCGCGGCACTCAGCAGATTTCCGATGCCGTAATCGACGATCGTGACGCGTCTCGCACTCATACGGTTCGCACTGCGACACCGCTGCGGCGCGCGGCGTCGCGAATAGCCGCCAGCGTCATTCGCTCGAAATGCAGAATGTCCGCCATCGCCACAGCGCTGGCGTGGCCTTCCCGCACCACCGCATGCAAGTGATCGGGAGAACCCATCCCGCCCGATGCGATGACCGGGACCTTGACTGCGTCGCTCACCGCACGCGTGAGCGCGACATCGAACCCGCGCCGCGTGCCTTCGCGATCGACCGACGTCAGCAGGATTTCGCCGGCGCCGCGTGCAACGCCCTGGATCGCCCATTGCACCGCATCGAGCCCCGAATGTTCGCGACCGCCGTCGGAGTATGCTTCCCAGCGCCCGGCACCCATGTCCTTGGCATCGATGGCCAGCACCATGCATTGGGAACCGAACAGGCGGGCCACTTCGGAAATCAAATCGGGGCGGCGAATCGCAGCGGTGTTGATGGCGACCTTGTCGGCGCCCGCCTTCAGCGCCGCGGCGACATCCTCCACCAACCGGATTCCGCCGCCCACCGTGATCGGCACGAACACTTCGCGCGTCGTGCGCTCGATGACGTCGAGCAGAGAATTCCTGCCATAGAGACTCGCGACCGCATCCATGTAGATGATCTCATCGGCCCCGGCCTCGTAATACTTGCGCGCGAAGACATTGGGGTCGCCGACCTTGCGCAGCCCTTCAAGATGCACGCCCTTGATGAGGTGCGGCGCCTTGACGTCGAGGCGGGGAATGAGCCGTACATTGACCACCGCAAATCAGGCCGGCTGCGAACGATGCTCGAATGCATCGGCGTCCGCGACCTTGCGGCGCAGCCGCCACGTACCGTCCTCCCGCTTCCAGAGATGGGGCGATCGGAATTGGTCCGCCAGCCGGTCGAAATAGCCCCGATCCAGGATCGGCTGCTCGAACATCCTGCAGGCGACAGGGAACTCGTGCTCTGGAAGCGACAGGTAACGGAAAACTTCATCGGCGAAGCGCTCGGGAAACTCGCCGTCGAAGCGGCTCACCAGCGCCACGCCCTCGTCACGCTCGATATCGCCCGATCGGATCTCCTGCGCGGCGTCGTAGCTCGCGCGCCCAATTCCGAACTTGATGTAGGTCGTGTAGTAATGAAAATCGTCGATACGATCGTCGATCGAATTGTATTTGGAATAGGTGCCCGGCGTCCGTTCGGGAGCGGCCTGAAAGCCGCCATGCTCGACCGCATAATAGTAGCACGACTGCGGGTGCCATTTCAGATAATAGCCGAGGTAATGAACCTCGACACCAACGCCTGCAAGAGCCGCAGGATCGGCCGGCAGATAAGGCAGCAACTCGCCCCTCGCGACACCATAGCAGCCGTTGAGGTCCTTGACCGAAGTCCCGCCAAGGAAAATCTCTTCGTCGCTCCGGGCCGTGAAATAGTCCCACGATCGCTTGGCATCATCGGTGTCCTGCCGCGGATTTCCATATTCCGCTTCGCTCTCGCCGTAAAACACCAGCGGAATACCGTGCAGGACCGCCATTTTGGGCGCCAATTGCTTCTGCCCCAGAATGAAGGGCTGGAACGGATGGAAGAGATTCTCGACGGCCAACCGGGTCAGCAGACGGTGAACCCGGCCGTTGGGGGTGTGCAGATAATTGTCGAAACCGGCATGGATCCAGGCCTGAAAATTCTTCCAGCCCCAGTCGGTATGGATATGCGGCGCCCAGGTGACCGTGAGCGGGTTCATTGCGTATCTGTATTTGAGGACGTGGGCAGCGTAGAAGGAATCCTTCCCGCCGGAGCCCGGCACCACGCAATCGTAATTCCCATTGCGGCTGCGATAACGATCGCACAAGGCGCGAAGCTGCGCCTCGCGGCCTTCCCAATCGACGCAGCGCTTGTGCCGGGCGACATGGCAGGCGTCGCAGACGCCGTCGGCGCTGAAGGCGATGGTCTCCTTCCTGGACGCGCTCGTGTGCTTGAACTCGACCGTCGAGTTCGGCCGCTGATTTGAAATGACGCAGCAGCGGCAGAAAGCGATCTTCTGCGGCAGTCCGTATTTCGGCTGCGGGTCGTTGTTCCCGGGCGCAAAGGGGAGCAAGTCCGGAGCGGCAGGATATCTGTGCATCGTGTCTTGCGGCATTCGCGGGCCCGGTCAGGTCAAGGCGTGCGCACGGCGGAGGTCCTCCGGCATGCCGACATCGAGCCAGGAGTCGCTGAAATAATGCACGCCGACCGATCGTTTCGCCGCCAGCAAGGCTTCGAACAGCGCGGTGATCGGAAACTCCTGCTGCGCCGGTACGTAGTCGATAACCTCCGGCTCGATCACGTAAATTCCTCTGTTCACCAGAAAGCTGATTTCCGGCTTTTCCTCCAGCGCGATCAATTGGCCGGCCCGCTCCGTCACTTTGCCGAACGGGAGTTGCACTTGATACGACCCGACGCCGATCGTCGCCGCATGGCCCCCATGTGCGTGCGCTTCGAGCATCGCCGTCAGATCCGCATGCGTGATCAGATCGCCGTTGAGCACGAGCAGCGGATGCTCGGGGCGGACCGCCAGCAGCGAAAGCGCGCCGCCGGTTCCAAGCGGGGTCGACTCGCGCAGGTATTCGATGCGGCACCCGAAGGCGGCGCCATCCTGGAAATGAGCTTCGATCACCTCGGCCATGAAATTGACCGCGAGGTAGATGGTCTGCACGCCATGTCCCACGAGATGGAGCACGATGCGCTCCAGCATCGGCCGGCCGGCGACCTCGATCATGGGCTTCGGGAGCTTTTCCGTCAGAGGACGCAGCCGGCTCCCCTTCCCTCCGGCCATGACGACGGCAACATTGGGCTTTGGCGCGCCGCCGATGAGATCGCGCAGGAAGTGAACCGCAACGAGACGGCGCTCCTTGTCGAGGACCGGAACGTGGCGAAACATTCGCGCTTTCATGACATCCAGTACCGACGCGCGGTCGGCGCCGGGCGCAACCGCGAAAAAGTCGCGGGTCATGACCTCCGTCACCGAGGATTCGAGGGTGCGGCCCGCCAGCAAGCCGCGCCGGATATCGCCGTCGGTAATCAGTCCGTGGATTTGGCCTGCGTCGTTCCGGACCAACACGACCTCGCGCCCGTTGCCGGTGATCGCGGTCATCGCGTCGCGGATCGTGCTCCTGTCCGACACGACGAGTTCCGCAGCGAGATCGGTCACAGCGTTCGTTCTCTCAAGCCCGCGAGCGATGGACGGTTGATTTGCAATCACGTCAGTTGCCGGCGGCAGGCGCGCGCATCGGCTTCGCCGGCACGCCGGCAACCGTTATGCTCGCGCCCACATGATCCAGGACCACGGCGCCAGCCGCGATCACCGCATCATCTCCGACATGGATACCTTGGATGATCGTCGCGCCAACTCCAACGCGCACGGCATTGCCGACTTTCACCATTCCTGAAAGACACGCTCCCGGCGCCACGAACGAGTGTACGCCTATTCGGCAATCGTGATCGACAATGGCCCCTGTGTTGATGAGCGAATTGGCGCCCAGCATGACCCCGCACTGAACCACCGCGCCGGCCATGACTTGAACGCCTTCCGCGAGAACGGCAGACGGATCAATGACACTTCTCGCGTGCAGCACGGTGAGGAAGCTCAGACCGGATGTCTTCCCAAGTTCAAACAATTGCTGTCGGAGCCTGGTCGAGCGCGACCAGCCAATGCCGTTCACCAGCGCGGTCCTGTTCACATCCAGATCCCGCAATGCCGCGTCGTCGCCCAGGTATTCGATGGAGGACGGCCATGGGTCCCCCGGCCGCTCGCGCGCGATACAGCCGGACACGCTCACGTCTGCTGCACTCAAGATCGACAGCAATACGCGCGCATGCCCGCCGCCGCCGAGAATGACCACCCGGCGATTCACAGTTCAACCGCTTCATCTTCCGAATAGGAACGCCGCGCCGGCGTATCCTGCAGGTCCCACCAATGCATCGGTGAAAGTCCGTTTCCGGGCCGTTTCACCGCGAGGTTCATGGGGCTCAGCATTTCCGCCGCAGCGATCGGACGCGTGGCGACGATGCTCTTGCGCGCGGCCGTCATGTTGCCAAGCTCGGAGGCGCGCGGCGCTTTGATCCCGTCGCCGAGCGCCAGCTCGACCTGCCGGATGGCAGCGATCAAGCGCGTCAATTCCGCCGGCTCCAGCGAAGCAGCGTGATCAGGCCCCGGCAAGGTGCGGTCGGCGGTCAGGTGTTTCTCGATGACGGCAGCTCCCCTGGCGGCGGCGGCAACCGCCGTGACGATGCCCGGTGTATGATCGGAATACCCGACCGGGATGCCGAATGCGGTTCGGAGCGTGTCCATCGCCCGCAGATTGACGTCTTCGAACGACGCCGGATACGCGATCGTGCAATGCAACAGCACGACTTTCCGGGAAAGCGCGACTCGCGCCGCCGCGTCGGCGAAGGCCGAACGAAATGCCGCGGATCCCGGCCGTGCGTCGCCGCCGCCATAGCCAAAAGCCAAAACGCCCAGCGCGGCTTCGACTTCCTCCAGAGTGGCCATTCCGGTCGAAAGAATGATGTTCCGGCCGGTCCGTGACGCGGCGAGCAGCAGCGGTCCATTGGTCACCTCGCCGGAGCCGAGCTTAATCTGCGCAAGATCGAAGCGTTCCACCAGCATCGACAGGCTTTGCAGGTCGAACGGACTGGAGAGAAATTGAATGCCGCGCGCGGCGCAGTGCGCAATGAGACGCGCGTGATCGTTTTCCGACAGTTCGAGGCGGCGCAACATGGCGTGCTGCGTTTCGTTGCTCCCGCTCGAGCGGCGCTGATAATCCGCCATGGCAGCCGCGCGCGTCACCAGACGGTCTGCCGAAAAGGTCTGGAACTTCACCGCGTCCGCCCCTGCTTCGGCCGCCATGTCGACGAGCGACAGCGCCAGGTCGAGCGAGCCGTTGTGGTTCACGCCCGCCTCGGCAATGATGAAAACGCGATTTGTCGCTTCGGCGGTCATGGGATGAAGAACGTCTTCTTCAACAGATCTTGCGGATTCTCGAGGCGTTTCAATACCGTCACGATCCGCTGCGACGCACGGCCGTCGCCGTAGGGGTTGACGACGCCTGAGCAGTCGAGGGCGAATGCCCGCTCGATGGCTGCGAGGATAGCGTCCCGCTCGGGCGCGCAATCGATCACGGATGCCGCGCGGGTTCGGCCGGCCTGACGGTTGCCGATATTCACGGTCGGCACATGGAATGAAGGCGCCTCGTACAAACCGCTCGATGAATTGCCGATCACCACATCGACATGGGTCAGCGCCGAGAGGTATCGCTCCGACCCAAGCGACGCCACCGCGACCGCGTTGTCATGTCCTGCGGCGAAGTCACGAATCAACGCCTCCAGCGAGCGACCGCCGGCATCGGCGTTGACGCCGGTCAAGATCAGTCCGACATCAGGTCCAAGATGGTCGAGTGCCGCCAGAAGTTCTTGGCACTGCCGGTCGGAGTCGCTCGCGAGCGTAACCGGGTGAAAGGTCACGACCGCATTGCGCGGCCGGGGACTGAGCCCGATCGATTCGAAGAAAGCCCCTCGCGGCATCGGCGCGGTCATGCCGATCCGGTCGAGTCCGGTGCTGCCGACATTGTGAATACGATCCGGATTCTCCCCGAGCTGCCGGACGCGTTCCGCCGACCCGGCGTTCGTGACAAAGTGCAGATGCGACATCTTGGTGATGCTGTGGCGGATGGCGTCGTCGATCGCGCCTTCCGTCAGGTCGCCGCCGGCGAGATGGGCGACCGGCACGCGTGCGATCAGCGCCGCCTGGACTGCCGCCAGGATTTCATAACGGTCGCCGAGCACGAACAGCAAATCCGGCCGCATTTGCGCCAGGACGTCCGCGAAGCCGATGACCGCAAGCCCGAGCGACTTGGCCACCCCCAGCGCAGAATCGGCCGCCAACAACATGTCGACCCGCGCGTCGACCGCGAGCCCGTCCGCGGCGATGGCCGCGAGCGATGCCGTTCCCTGCTCCACCAGATGCTGGCCGGTGACCACGACTTTCAGGTCGAATGCGTCGTCGTCACGCAGCAGCATGAGCGGCGGCGCGAGATACCCCCAGTCCGCCCGGCTCCCGGTGACGGCCAATATCCTGCGCGCGACTGTCATGACGGTTCGACCGGGCGCGTTTCCCTTGGTCGCGGCTTACGACGGATGCTTCGTCCGACGTTCGCGCATGATCATCTCGACGATGGCGAAGTCGATTTCGGTATCGATGTCGAGCGAGCGTTCGGCCGGCATCTCATAGAGCAAGGTATCCTCATAGAACACCGCGGGTTGTTGCATGAAAGGGTCGCGGCGCCACACATAGATCGAGCCGTTCATGTCGAAGCATTCCGGTGAATCTTGCCGGCGTGCAACCGGTTGGGGCGAGGCTTTGCTCAGGCGGGCAAAGCCGCGCGCGTCTCGTTCCACGAGACTGAAATAGGGTGAACAACGGGCTTTCGATCCGGTGATCACGTTCGTTACGCCGGCTTCTTCCAACAGGCGAACCGCCCCGACGATGTCCGCTGGCTGTCGCAGCGGCGAGGTGACCTGGAGGTCGACAAAGATCGGAAACCGCGTTCCTCGCGCACGCTCCACCGCCTCAAGACAATGTTTGATCGCCGGACATTTCGGCGCCTCGTCGGTCGCTAGATGGTCGGGCCGCAGCACAAGAACATCGGCTCCATGATGCGAGGCGGCGTCTAGAATGTTCTGCGAATCGCTGCTCACGGCGATCGCCTCGAACAGCTCCGATCGGCGCGCCTGCTCGATCGAATACGCGATCAGCGGCTTGCCAAGGACCTCGCGCAGGTTCTTGCCGGGCATCCCCTTCGACCCGCCGCGGGCGCAGATCGTGCAGACCCGGCTCAAGCGTCACACTTCATGGATGACTTGGCATCCCGACCGCTGGCGTTTCCGGCCACGTCAACCAGCGCTCATCCCGAGCATGGCGCTCGATGGAAGGTTGACCAGCCTCCGCTCGATCGATTCGGACACGCTCAGATCGCTTCGGGGATGATGCCGGTACATGGGCAGCCGATGGATCAGCGTCCAGGCCGGACGGGTCAGAAAGCCTGCTTCATGTGTTGCGTGGAGCACCGCGTCGCGCGCCGCCCCCGTGTTGTCGTCGAGCAGGATCGCATTGAGCCAGTAGTTGCTTGAGGCCCCCGCCGGCTCCTCGACCACTCGCACACCGCGCACCCCGGCAAAGGCATCCGCGTAGCGGCGCGCGAGCGCGCGTTTCGCCGCAACGAAATCGTCAAGCGCTTCGATTTGCGCGACCCCCAGGGCAGCGTTGATATTCGGCATGCGATAGTTCCAGCCGATCTCATCGTGCAGGAACGCCCATTTGTGCGGCTGCTTGGCCGTCGATGTGAGGTGCCGGGCGCGCCTGGCGATGGCTTCGTCGTTGGTCACAAGCGCGCCGCCGCCGCCAGTGGTGACAATCTTGTTGCCGTTGAAACTCAGGACGCCCATGCGGCCGAGCCCGCCGCATGGACGGCCGCGATAGCTGCTGCCAAGGGACTCCGTCGCGTCCTCCACGATCGGCAGGTTCCAGGCTTCGCACACCGTAGACAAGGCGTCCATGTCGACGGGATGACCAAACACGTGCACCGGCACGACGGCTCGAATCACGCGCCCTGTCTCGTGATTGACCAGCACATCGCCGCGCCGGACCGCAGCGTGCTCGAGATGGGCAGCCAGCTTGTGCGGATCGAGCCCGAGCGTCGTTTCCTCGGCATCGACAAGATGGGGCATGGCACCGCAATGGCTCACCGCATTTGCAGTCCCAACGAAGGTGAGCGACGGCATGACCACCTCATCGCCCAGTCCGACGCCGGCCAGCCGCAATGCGATCTGCAAAGCCGCCGTGCCATTGACCATCGCCACGGCCCATTTGGTGCCGCATACGACCGCGAGCCGCTGCTCGAATTGTTCGACGAAATGTCCGGCGGAAGAGACCCAGCCGGTATCGAGACATTGCTTGACGTAGTCCCACTCGCGGCCGCGGAACTGCGGCTCGTGCAGATGCACCGGCCGCGCAGCGCCTGCAGCGACCCGCGCGATCGCAGCGACGATGCCGCGGACATCGATGCTTGTCTCGATCTTCAAATATTGTACCGCTCTGGCTTATAGCGCCGCAGGTTTTCCCGGTCGCGAAACCAGTCGATCGTTTGCCGCAAGCCGCGCACGAATCCGTCGCGGCCGGCGTAATCAGGCGTCCAATCGAGCCGGCCTTCGGCCTTGGCGATTCCGGCATAAAGACGCTCAACCTCGCTCGCCGGCGGCCGTACACGCTCGTCGGAATGGACGATCGCCACCTCCGCCTGCATCAATTCGGCGATCAGGCGAGCGACATCCCCGATCGAGATTTCAAATCCTGAACCGGTATTGACGACCTCACCGACGATGTTCTCGGCAACAGCGGCATGCATGAAGCCGCGGACGGTATCCGCCACGAATGAAAAGTCGCGCGTCGGATGCAGCGAACCGAGCTTGATCTCCCGCGTGCCGCTGGCGATCTGCGCGATGATGGTGGGAACGACCGCCCGACCCGATTGGCGCGGCCCGAACGTATTGAACGGCCGCAGCACGACGACCGGGGTTCCGAACGAGCGGAAAAACGCGAGCGCCATCTGATCCGCGGCGATCTTCGACGCCGCATAGGGAGATTGCGCCTGCAACGGATGCTCCTCATCGATCGGGATATAGCGGGCCGTGCCATAGACTTCGCTGGTCGACGTGCAGACGAGGCGTTCGATCCCGAGGTCGCGGACGGCTTGCAGGACATTGAGCGTCCCGGTGACGTTCGTCTCGATATAGGCAGCCGGTGCATGGTAGGAGAACGGGATCGAGATCAGAGCGGCAAGATGCAAGACCACGTCGCATCCTTGCACCAGATCGCGCACCTGGTGCGGATCGCGGATATCTCCGGCGACCACTTCGATGCGGCCGTGCACCTCGCGCGCCACGTCATCGAGCCAGCCCCACGAATTGAGCGCATTGTAGAAAACCAGCGCGCGGACGCGTGCGTCATGCCGGACCAGAGCCTCGACCAGATGTGAGCCGATGAAGCCGTCGGCGCCGGTCACGACGACTTTCCGGCCGGCAAGCCGCTGCAACACCGGCGCCCTACCAGACTTCAATGTCGCGAAGGATGACGTCGTAGGCTGCCCGCTCGGTCGGATAGCCTTTGACGAAACAGTCGGTAATCTCCCGCAATGCGATCGGGCGCCCGCTCTTGAGACGCCGCACGATCGGCAACGCCCCGCATGGCCCGGCCCACACGTAGTCCGGGCGCAGCTCGGGCAGCAGGAATTCGAGATTCAAACCGCTTCGGATCGGAAAAACCCGCCCCGGCATCTTCACATTGAGCCAATCGAAGAAGAGTTCTTCCTCGCGACCTTGCGTCGACGGGTGAGCCTTGACCGCAAATGTGCACGATTTCAGTTCGTCGGCGTGCTCCGCCAATATCCGTGAAATGCAATTCTGATAGTGCTGCCGAATCTCCGGACCAAGTGCGAAGAGCAGCAGCAGGACCAAGGGCTTGCGACCGGCGCGGATCGGCAGCAGTTGGCTTTCAACCTCGTCCCGGAGCACGCGAGGCAGCGTTTCAAACGTGTCGCGAAAGGCGTCGATGGAAATGAGGTTGGATACGTCGATGCTGCTTTTCGTCCAGGCACTCGGCTGATCGAAAGTGTAACCACGATCGAAGACGCATCGATGCGCGAGGTCGACGCCGGACACCATGCGCAGCCAGGGCCAATAGAGGATTTTCTTCGGCCATGAAGCATTGATCCACGGCGCTTCCAGCCGCGCCATGTAATTGATCGTGTCCGCATCCTCCAGATAGAAGCAATGCGGAAATTTCACGTGACGCGCATTCGGCAGCAACGCTTTTGCAAACAGCGTATTGAAATGAATGGGGTCCTCGGTCCACAGCTCCACGTCATCTTCCGAGATCCGGTTTTTTGTCATCCAGCGCCGTACCGTGATCGCGTCCTTTCGCAACCGCCGCGCCGACTCAAGCAGCCACGTCGCTGCTCCATGCGTCCGAGGTTTTAGCGACTCGAAATCACGGATATCCAACGTGTCGGCGAAGCCGGCGTCAGCAATGGTCTGCCGCATGAAGCTGTCCATCGCCGGAACGAGCCCAAGGGGATGCCACAACAAGAACTCCCGAGCCGCCGGCAGTCGAAGATGCCGGCGCAGATGCTGAATCACCATTAACGGCGTGGCGTGACAGATGCTGTAGAGGCGCGTTGTCATACGCCGGCGTCGGTCCGCTCCCAGCTCAAGATCGCGGACAGATAGCCGCGACGATGATTGCCCCGCGGCGTCCTGGTATCATCCAGGCCGAACTCGCCGACCGTCCCGGCATCGTCGACTTCCGGGCCGGAAGGATCCAGACCAGAGGCGAAACTGAGAATGATCTGATAGGTGCCGGGTCCGAGCATTCGCGGAGGAATTTTGACGAGCAGCGTGCCGCACCCCGCCTCGAGACCCTCGAGCGGATTGCTGCCGGCATCGCGGCTGTCGCCCTCGTAGATCACCGTGCCGTCGAGCCGCTGCAAGGCCAAGTATCCATACAGGCCGGGAACCTTCCGGCTCGCGGTATATTCGATGCAGATATAGAATGCATGATCGCAGTCGAACCGGTTGACGGGCTCTCCGCCCGGCTGCCGTTGCGTGATCACGCGCTGGACGTAAAACGGCCGGTCCGGCGGTCGCGGTGTCTCGCGGACGAAAATTCCTCCCGCCAGCCCTTCCCCCGCTTGTGCCAGGTAGCCCTCGATGGCCTCCTGCACCGGGGCATCCAATTTCACCCGGCCGCGATCGAGCAGAATGCAGCGCTGCGTCAAGCGGCGGATCGCCCCCATATTGTGGCTCACGAACAGGACCGTGCGTCCGCCCTGAGCGGCCTCAGACATCTTGCCGAGACACTTCCTTTGGAACTCGGCATCGCCGACCGCGAGCACCTCATCGACGATGAGATTTTCCGTTTCCAGATGCGCCGCGACCGCGAACGCCAGCCGCAAATACATGCCGGAGGAAAAGCGCTTGATCGGCGTGTCGAGAAACTTCTCGACATCGGAAAACGCCACGATGTCATCGAAGCGGCGCCTGATCTCGGCGTGCCGCATGCCGAGGATCGCGCCGTTGAGATAGATGTTTTCTCGCCCGGTCAGCTCGGGATGGAACCCGGTCCCGACCTCGAGCATGCTGGCGACGCGGCCCACGAGCTCGATGCGCCCTTCGTTCGGCTCGGTGATGCGGCTGATCAGCTTCAGCAGCGTCGATTTGCCGGCGCCGTTGCGCCCGATGATGCCGATGACTTCTCCGCGCTTGACCTCGAAGGAGACGTCCTTGAGCGCCCAAAAATCCTCGACCGCGGGCGGCTCCCCGGGCCGTGCCCGCGGACGAAAGATGCCGCGCACCTTGTCGCTGATGACGTCGCGCAACGCGGTGTAGCGCCCGGCGCGCTGGTGCCGGATACGGTATTTCTTTCCGAGGCTGTCGACTCTGATAGCGACGTCGGACATGCCGCTAGTCAATATTTGAAACGGTAATAGACATATTTGATGACCTCGTTCTGAAAGCCGATCAGACCCGCTTCGTTCCGCCACCAGTTGTCACGACGATAATCCAGGGGATCCAGCGCCGGGACACGAATGGTGACATGGTCCGCAAATACCCGGTGCAACATCCAGCGCAAGCGGCGCGCGGCGAAGATTTCCGTCGGAACGATGATGCTGCGGGCGCCGGCGCGCGTCGCCCAACCGCGTAGCGCGAGTGCCTCCTCGTAGCTGTTGGAGAGGCCGCTGCCGAAGGTTTCGATTGCCGTCTCCGGCACGCCAAGCATCAACAGGATCCTGCGATTGTTGTCGACGTGCGATTGCAGCACGCCCAGGCGTTCGGCCCGACTCGATCCGATGCCGGCGACCAGGATCTTTTTGACGAGCCCCTGTTTGTAGTATTCCGCGGCTGCGAACGGCCGGCTTTCGAGCCCGCCGCCGAAGATCGCCACCGCATCTGCCGTGACGGCCTGGTCTGACACGATCCACAAATCCGCCGCGGAGCGAAGCAACGGCTCTCGAGCGAACCAGGCCGCCAGACCGAGAATGACGGTCAGCGAGAACACCGCCAGCGTCGCGCGCAGCAGGAGCCGGCGCGGGCGAGCGCGCCGAACGGGCATCGCTCCGCGCTCGGAGGAGGCGGTCATATCAGGTCCGCGAAGCTGTGTTCCATCCGCCGGAAGTACCAGATTCCCAAAACAATGACCGACACCGTCACCGCCGATGAAACCAATAAAGTGTCGGAAGCGAGCGGCATTCGTCCGCCGAGCAGCGACCAGCGGAAGCCGTCGATGATACCGACAAGCGGATTCAGCGCGTAAAGCGCGCGCCATTTTTCCGGAACATCCGCCGTGCTGAATGCAATCGGCGAAATAAACAGGCCGAATTGAACGATGAAGGGCACCACGTAGCGGAAGTCGCGGTACTCGACATTGAGCGCGGCAAACAAAAGCCCCGAGCCGAGCGCGAGGCCAAACGCCATGAGCACAAAGACCGGCAGCACGATGACCTGCCAGCCGGGCGAAAATCCATACCAAAGCATCAGCAGCGCCAGCAGCGCGAGCGTGATGAGGAAGTCCACCAGACTGGTGACCACGGCGGCACAGGGAATGATGAGGCGCGGAAAGTAGATCTTGGAGACCAGGTTGGCGTTGCCGATCAGGCTGCTCGCGGATTCCGAGAGCGCGCTCGAAAAGAACTGCCAGGGCAGGACCGCCGCGAGAACAATGATTGCATCGGGAACGTCGCCGGCCGGAAGACCGACAAGCCGGCGGAACGCCACGAACACCAGCATCGTGAGCCCCGGCCGGATCAGCGCCCATGCGATACCGATGACGGTCTGCTTGTAGCGCACCGCGATGTCGCGCCAGGCCAAAAAATACATGAGCTCGCGGTAGTGCCAGAGATCGCGCCAATAGTTCTTGGCCGTCATTCCCGGTTCGATGACGAGCCGCATGGCGCCCGCCGCCGAGCTTTCCGCGGCGCTCACGTGGGCCGGGGCGGCCGCTGCCGCACCGTTGGTCCGATCTTTCACGCCGTGCCTCGCGCGGCCGGGCAAAGAAGATGCGAGCTCGTCAGCTCGCAGACTTGGCGGGTGAAATTTTCCCTGTTGAACCTTTGAACCTGCGCGGGGTCGGGACCGTGTCCAGCCAGCGCCTGCGAGATCGCGAGGATAAGCTCATCCGAATTTGCGGGATCGATGGTGAAGCCGATGACACCATCGGCCAGCGCGTCGCTGCTGCCATCGCCATTCCCGCCGATCACTTTGAGGCCGGATGCCGCCGCTTCCAGGAATACGATACCGAAACCTTCCTGCGTGCTCGGCATGACGAAAACGTCAGCCAGCCGGTAGTAGTCCGCGAGCTCATCCTGCTCCACCATGCCGACAAACAGCACTTCGTTCTCGACGCCGTGCTGCTGCGCCAATGCAGCCAGCCGTGTTTCGTCGTCGCCCTTCCCGGCAATAAGATAGACGAGGTCGGGGCACGCCTTGATGATCGCGGGCAGCGCCCGGATCACGGTGTCGTGCCCCTTGCGGCGCTCGTCGGCAGCGAGCCGGCCGACCGTCAGCAGGATCCTCTTGCCCCGCAGATGATGCCGCTCGAGCAGGTGGGCCGGCCGCGGCCCGGCCGCGAAACGGTTGTCCACCACATTGGGAAGCACGCGAACCCGGGCTGGATCGCCGCCGTCGAAACGCAAAAATCGCCGCCGCGTATGGCGGCTGACGGAGGTGATCAGGCTCGCATGCTCTGCCGCCCATCGCTGTGTTCTGGTGATCGAGTTCCAGGCTTCGATGCCATGCAGTTGAAGCCACAGCGGCACGCGCAGAAATCGCGCAATGATGGCGCCGAGCGGCGCCATATGGAGATGCCCGCAAAACACCACGTCGAAGGGCCCTTCGGCCACCGCGGCGCAAAATGCGCCGATCGAATATCCGAGCTTGCTCCCTCTCGCCTTGAGCTGCCGCACCGCGGGCGGCAGCTCGGACCGGTCGGCCTGTCCAAAGCGCGGCAAGACCACGATATGGCCTCTATCCACGCACTGCGCGAGCGCAGTGAGCAGAGCCCGGTTGTACTGCGCGATGCCACCGAAGCCACCGAAGGCGTCGGTTACCAGCGCTAATACATTCATCTGGCCGCGCGCCTATGCCGCCGCCAACTGATAGGCCCAGCGGCGCGCCCATGGACATCTGGCGACGGTCAATTGCGGTACGCCCTGCCATCGCTGCAGGTGGTGGTCGCGCTGCAGCCAATCCTTGATCGGTGTGCTGAACCCGGTCTTGGCGCGCTCGACGACCGCGGCTGGCAATGCCGTTTTCGGGCTGGCCGCCAGCAGGCGCTTTCCGGCACCAGGCGCCAGCGATGCGGTGAGCGGCGCGACCTCTTGCAGCAGGCGCACATCGACCAGTGGGACGCGCACCTCCAGCGAGTGCGCCATGCTGGCCCAATCGGTGTCGCGCAGAAGCTGATTGCGCATATAGAGCCCTGCCTCCAGCGCGGCCACTTTGCCAAATGCATTGCGCGGCTCGGGCCGCAACGCCGCCTCGATCACGCCGAGCGGATCGAGGCGGCGCAGGCCCTCAGCCATGAACTTGGGGTCCATGAGGCCGCCAAGCTCCCAGGGCATGAACACGCCGCGACGCAACAGATAGGCCCCCGCATAGGACCGCGTGAATTTGACCAGCCCGGCCATCTTCGGGTGGATGTCCGGCGCGAGCCGGCGCAGTCCGGTGATCAGATGCCGAAAGGCCTCGCCCAACAGCGGAACGCGCGACGGGAGCGCGCCCCATCGCACCCAGCGGGGAACGTCATTGAACGACGGGTAGCCGCCGAACAGTTCATCGCCGCCGAGACCGGAGATCGCCGCCTTGAGACCCAGTTCGCGCGCCGCCTTGCTGACGAACCAGGTATTGATGCCGTCGATGGTCGGCTGGTCCATGGCGGCGAAGATCTTCGGCAGATCGGCGCGGAATTCCGCCTCCGGTACGACCCGCGTGGTATGCCTGCTGCCGTAATGCGCCGCGACCATCTTTGCCAAGGGTGCTTCGTCCTGGTGTTGGCCGCGAAAATCTTCGTAGGTGAGCGTGATGGAGTGGATATCCTGTTGTCCAACCTCGCGCATGAGCCCGAGCAGCGAACCGGAATCGATGCCGGCAGACAGAAATATTCCGACCGGCACATCCGCCACGAGATGATGGCGGACGCTGTCGCGCAGCGCGTCCCGCACACGATCTCCGACGTCCTGCGGCGGGCCCCCCGTCCGCGGCTCCGCGGCCGCGAACGCTTGCGAGACGGCAAAATAGCGCCGCGGCTCCAGCGGCCCTCGCGCATCGATCCACAGCGTCGTGCCGGCCGGGAGCGCGCGGATTTCCTGATAGATCGTGTACGGCTCGGGAACGCTGCCGAACAGCAGGAAGCCTGCCCATCCGGCCGGCTCCGGATCGAGCGAGACCTTTCCCCCGGCGACCAGCGCCTTGACCTGCGACGCGAACCGAATCGTCCACCCGTCGTCGGCATAGTAGAGCGGTTTGATCCCGTAGGGATCGCGCGCGAGCAACAGGCCGCGCTTTTCCAAATCCCAAAGTCCGAAGGCGAACATTCCGCGTAGCTCGTGCACCATCGCCGCGCCCTTGGCGGCATAGAGATGCAGCAGGACTTCGGTATCCGATTGCGTCCGGAAGACGTAGCCTTTCGATTCCAGCTCTGAGCGCAACGCCTTGTAATTGTAGATCTCGCCATTGAAGGTGATGACGGTCTTGCCGTCCGCGCTCGCCATCGGCTGGGCGCCGCGTTCCGACAAATCGATGATCGCGAGCCGGCGGTGGCCGAAGCCGACGCGGCCGTCCTGCGACCGCCACTCGCCTACGCCATCCGGCCCGCGCGCGGTCATGTGATCGCGGATCTTCTGCAGCTCCGCGACGTCGACAGGATTTGCCGCGTAGTGGTAGGCGTAGATTCCGGCGATGCCGCACATTAGGCTTCGTCAGCCGGTGACCGACGACGTCATGATTGCGCCTTCGGGCTTGCGCATATGCGCGACCAGCAGCGAACCCATCCGCAAACGGCTCGTCAAAAATCGTGCGAGCGGGTCGGGGATGAGGTCCATCACAAATCGCTTGAGGCGACCGTGCGGCAGCGGCACGACATCGCTCTTCAGGCCGTAGATTCGCACGGATTCCAGCGCGAACAAGCTGCAGGTCGCGGCTTGCCATTCGGCCGGTTTGTAGTAGCGCGCAATAGCGCCGTCCGAGCCGCTCTGGCTGACATGATGCAGGCTGCCGAGCTTGCGCCATTGTCGCAGGAACACGCCCCGCAGAAACCCGGAAACATGATAGTTCCACCAGGAGCGGTAATAGACCATGACCGTGCATCGTCCGCCGGGGCGCAAAACCCGATGCATCTCCGCCAGCGCCCGCTGGGTGTCGGCGGAGACATGGATGACCCCCCAGCTCCAAACATAATCGAAGCTGTCCGCCGAAAATTCCATGCGCTCGGCATCCATCTGCAGCACGGTTCCCGGAAGGTTGAACAGCCGGAAACGCTGTTCGGTCATTGCGGCGGCGGCGTTCGTCAGATCGATGCCGACGAACGATCGGCTATGCGATGCCAGGAGCTGTGCATGCGACCCCTGCCCCACCCCGATTTCGAGCACGTCCTTGTCGCCAAGCTCGTCGAATGGAATGAGAGTGTCGAAAGGGATCCGCCGCCAAGGCAGGAACGTTCGCGCGGACGCAAAGAACCGGCGATCGATCTCCCTGAAATAGGCTTCGCTGCCGGCTTCTTGCGCCAGTTCGTCGCGCCAGTCGTAGCGCATCGGCGCGGATTCCCACCACGCCTTGTTGGCCGCCTGCCACTGGCGGTGTTCCTCTTCCGTCCGCGGAAGCTGGGTGGGGCGATCGAATCCAACCGCCTTCTTTCCGAATGCCGAGCCTGAACAATTCGTCATCTTCGACAATCGTCAGTCTGCAATCGTTCCGCGGCGAGCGCGCGCGCCGGCGCGCCGGTGCCTGGCTTGACCGCCTCGATGGCAAGTTCGCGTTCGCCGGAATCGATAAATCGGTCTTCTTCCTCCACCCGCGCGAACATTGGATCACGACAATCGCCGAACTCGCAGCGGCGCACGCCGTCGAAGCCGGCCTGTTCCAGCAAGCCCTTGAGCGCTGCAAAATCATACATCCACGCGTGCGCGCTCCTCCCGAACCGGCTGCGCAGCGACGCCATCAGGGTCTTTGATCTTTGCCTCGTTCCCAACAAGCAAGCGTCCATCAGGGCATCCGCCGCCTGCGGATCGTGCCGTTCGGCCGAGTTCAGGTATTGCGCCGCCCGCCAGCGCAAATCCGGCACGACGAGGCGAAACAGTCCGCCCGCCGCGAGCATCCGGTGCGTGTTGCGGAGCGCCGCCGCCACATCATTGCGCGGCACATGCTCCAGCACGTGACTGCAATAGACCCCGCGGACAGTCCCGTCGGCGACCGGCAAACCCCGGACGATGTCGCCGGGTCTCGCGTTGGCTGGAAACAGGAGCCCGACACTTCCCCGCAGCAGCATGCGCAGACCCGCCACGCGCTCCAGCCTGAGCCGCGGCGAGACGTCAAAATTCAGCCAGCCGTCGGGCGCGCAAAGACCGCAGCCATACTGGACGTAGAGATCCGCGATCAAAGATTTTGCTGATCCGCCCGAGGCGCCGTCACGCAAAGACGTTAAAGCCCCATCCGGACAAGGTCATTCGCCGCGACACCTTGCGCGCGGAGCAGGCCCGCGATCTCCTGGCGCGTATCCGCCGATTTCGTGGCGAGGACGGTCCTGGCCGGGCCGATCTCTCCATCCCGGACCGTCGTTTCGAGAAGAGCTCCGGCCATGTCGGCGATGACCCGGCTGCGGATCGCGGGAGGCAGGATTTCCCATTGCAACAGCCCGAAGGTCCCACGCTGCACCATCACGGACCCTTCGTTCGCACCGGTCAGCCACGACATCGTCAGCGCCGCGAGGACCTGGTCATAGGCCTCTTGCGATACGAGACGCGCACCGGCCAGCGACAGCCAGTTCATCGTCGAAAGAGGTTGCAGCGCGAGTATCGCGCTCAGCGTCTCGCCGCGTTGGCGAGCCGCGTCGGTATCGGTCGGATCAGCCAGCCGGCTCAGCATCGCCGTCAGCGCCTCGCCGGCAACGCCGGGCACCGCAATCCAGGAACGCAGCGCATCGGCCCGATCGGCGCGCGCGGCAGCGTCCGCTCTTGCGCGCACGAAGCCCACAATGCCGCAACCTTGAACAATGGCGACGAGCGAAAGACCGATGACGGCGAACGCCGTCAGGTAGCGGACTGCTCGCAACCGCACGGACATTATCCGCTGTAGTATCGCTTGTAGTAACGCGCCCCGTAATAATAGGAGTAGCCGTATTTTCCGTATTTCTGCGCCCTGTGATCATTGACCTGGTTGAAGGCGACGCCGGCAATCTTGCGATGTACGGACAATTGCTGCACGCTGTGCTTGACCATCTCGCGCGCGGTCGAAGCCCAGCGCACCACCATCACGATGGTGTCGCTGAGCTGGGAGACGATCACCGGATCGATGACCGGGCCCGCAGGCGACGTGTCGATTATCACGAGATCGAATGTCTGCCTGAAGCTCGCCACCAGGGACTTCATGCGCTCCGAGCCGAGGAGATCGGTCGGGTTCTGCGTCTTGCTGCCCACCGCAAGCGCCCAAAAGCCTGCCTTCTCATGAAACCTGATCACATCTTTTGGACTGACCTGCCCCATGAGCAGATCGACGAGGCCGGTGTCCTTCTCCAGGTTGAGGGCACGAGAGGCCGAGGGATGCCGCAAATCGGCATCGATCAGAAGAACCTTGAGGCCGGAATTCGCGCCCGAGGCAGCGAGCGATAGTGCGATCGTCGTCTTGCCCTCGCCCGGCACCGTTGACGTCACCTGGATGACCTTCGGTGGATTGTCCACGTCGGTCATCTGGACGCCGCTTCGCAGCGCGCGGATGCCTTCGCTGTATCGCGACAGCGGCTTTGCCATCGGGCAATAGTAGATCGGTATGGCTTTGCCGTCGACCGTAAGGTCGCGCGCGCCCATCAGGCTGAGTGACGACAGCAGCGGAAGCCCGAGAATGTCTTCGACCTGTTTCGGGGTCGTGAATCCAACGTTGAGCATCTCCTTGGCGACAGCGCCCCCGACCCCGAGCAGCAGTCCGATCAGGAGGTTGATGGCAAGGTATTGGCTTTTGCGCGGAAAGCTTGGCGCACCGGGGGCCACTGCCGGGTTGATCACGCGCGCTTCGCGGGCCTCGAAAGTCGACTGCTCTTGAGTGATTTTCGCGCGTTGCAGGAAATCCTCGAACAGGCTCTTGTTGACGGCGGCCGTCCGCTCAAGCTCGCGCAGGCGAATAGCCGTGGTGTCATCAACGCTTCTTTGACCGGAAGCGTCCTGCAACGACTGCTCGAGCGACGCCACGCGGGACCGGGCGAGTTCGTATTCATTCCTGGTGCTCGCCGCCAGCCGCTGCATTTCAGCGGCAATTGCCCGTTCGACGTCGCGCTGTTGCGCGCGGACATTGACCACGAGCGGATGCGGCGCCCCGTAGCGCGCCAGAAGCTCCGCCTCCTGTTGCGAGAGGGTGACCGCTTGCTGGCGCAGGGTCGGCAGCGAGCCGGCACCGCTCACCTCCGGCATGTTCTGGAGGCTGCCTCCCTTGGATTGAATCGAGGTGAGAAGGTCGACACGGGCCTTCTTCTGCGCAGCATCGGCTTTCGCATCGAGAAGCTTTGCATTGAGTTCCGAGAGCTGCTGCTGACTGAGCGTGACGTTGCCGCTCTGGAACAAATTGTTCTGGGACCGGAATTGCGCGACCTGCTCTTCCGATTCACGCAGTTGATTGCGCAATTCCACGAGCCGGTCGCTGAGCCACGCCGAGGCCCGTTTAGCCGCTTCGAAACGGGCATCGAGCTTATCGACGAGAAACGCGTCGGCAACGGCGTTCGCCAGCCGCGCCGCGCGCGCCGGATCGGTGCTGTTGACGGAAATGGCAAGGACATAGCCTTGACCCGCTCTGCCGACCGACACCGACCCTTTCAGGGCTTCGATCGAGCGCTGCATCTCGCGCGCGGCGGCCGCTTCGTCCGGCTCAGCCGGCTTGGTGTCTTCGGCCGGGGCGGAGCGACCGAATATCATCGAACGGATGGACCCCAGAAACGATGGCCCGGTCGCGGTGCGGGTGCCGAATTCCGAGTCGGCGAAAAGGCGTTCCTTCTCCACCACCCGGCGCAGGAAAACGCTCGATCGAATAATGGCCATCTGACTTTCGACCATCGCAAAATCGAGGTTCACCTCGGTCAGGATCGCTTCCGCTCCGGGGGCTTTCTCCCGTTGCCGATCGAGCAGTACAAGGCTGGTCGCGGTGTAGACGGGGGTCTGCCGCATCAGGAGGACCAATCCCACCACGAAGACGACCCCCATGACGCCGGCGATGAATTTCCATTGGCGCCACGCGAAGCTCAGGATCTCGCGCAGGTCGAAGCGATGTTCGTCCTCGCCGGTTTCAAACTTGCTGGTGGGAGAAATTCGGTTGAGCATCTGGCCTTCAGTGATTGCTGGCCGGGCGCCAAGCCCCGGTCATCCACCATTTCGAACGATGTTCCGCCACGGTCTCTCGTCGATCAATCGTTGAGCGCGACACGCGAGCTTTGCGACTGCGCCACGCCGGCACCCAAAATCGCCATGAACGTCAGCGCGACGGCCTGGATTTGCAGACTGAAGTCGACCAGAGCATGAATGCCGACGAGAAACGCGGCACTGGCGGCGACCCGTGGCACCGTCGCATTCTCCTGGCGCGTCATCGCCCCGCGCACGCAGGATAGCACGAACAGGAGAATGCAGGCCACCAGCATGGACCCGAACACCACACCCAGCCCCTGGAAGATTTCGAGATAGGTATTATGCGCCTGTTCCCAGGTTCCTTGGAGGCCGATGGATCGGTCCCGGTACATGGGGAACACGTCGGCGAAGGTGCCGTAGCCGTGACCCAGCCAGGGCGCGTCGAGGATCGACCATAGGGTGATGAGATAGACCGCCAGGCGGCCGGTGTCTCGAATGCCGCGCTCCGCGATATTGGCGACAAACGTGTCGCCGAACGCGAACAGGATTGCAGCGGCCAGCACGGCCGCCGCCACCATCAGTTCCAAGGGCTCGCTCGAGCGTTTCCTGCCTCGCCTGAACGTCAACACGCAGAGCGCAAACAGGCCGAAGCCGGTGGCGATCACGCCGCCCCGGGAACCCGTGAGCAGAATGGCAACGAACAGCACAAAAACCGCTCCAAGCAGCAATCCGCCCTTTTTCCCCGTTGTTTCGATGAGTGACGCAATCTGCAGCCGGCGCGGTCCCTCCATCGTCAATTCGCCCCGGTAGAGCCGGAACAGGAGACCGCAGGCCGCCATCAACCCGACGCCGGCATAGGTCGCAAACGAGTTGTGGTTGATAAAGGTCGAGGCGACGTGGCCGCCGGTCGAGGGGATTTCCAGCCAGGGCACCCGACCCGCGCTGAAGGCGAAGGCGGCGAGGCCGTAGGCGGCGTACCCGCAAATGATTGCCGCGATGGCATTGAGGAACAGGCTCGCGCGCGCCCCGTTCCGGCAAAGCTGAACCGCAAGCCAGAAGACGCTCGCCGCCGTCAGCAGCCGAATCAGCGCCAAGGTGGTTAGATCGCGATTGACGCTGATGCGACCCGCAAGCGGCTGACCGAGCGCCTCGGCCGCCATCCCCCAGATCGGATGCGCCGGCGGCGAATGCGGCCAGGTCATGGTCTGCATCCAGATCCACAGGACCACCGCCGCGAAAAGTCCGGCCGGGATGGCGAGACTCCTGAGCCCGACCGGATGACTTTCCCCCCTGACCAGGAGTGAAATCTCATAAGTCGCAGCCAGCCCGGGAAACACAACGGCATTGATCCCCCAGGCGATAAGGTCGTTGCTGCCGTACCAAAACGGGGTCCACGCGAGCGCGGCCAGAAAGAGCCAAAAGATGACCAGATCGGCCGTCGCGCTCCGGCTTGCAGCCGCCAGCGGTCCGGCCGCGGGCGCGACCTCCGCCCGCATGGCGCGCGCCTGAGCGGAATTTGAAACTCTCGATTCCATCACACTTCTTTGCCGGTCTTTGCCGGGCAGGAATCATGCGCGCGGTGCACGCAGCGAAATAGCGAACGCAGGAAATGCAGCGAAATAGCGAACGCAGAGAATATGGTGAACAAGTCCGACGCTACCGCACTTCAGGTGAAAGGACTGCCTCCACCTGTCGTTGATTCCTCATGCTTTTTCGCCACTTTTGGCGAAATGAGCATCTCACAGCCGACCCCGACAGACAAGTCGCGGGCGCAACAGCGAAATTTCCCGCCTGGAACGGACGAAGGTTCGAAGTCGCAAGGGCTTGAGGCTGGGAAGATCAGCGCCGGAAGGCTTGTTTGCCTAGGGTCGCGAAGGTGATATTCGCGCCGGCCCGGCGCCGGCATTGTTGAATCCGGGGATACCCTGGACCAGGGTTGGCGCCTCCGCGACCAGGAACCCGACGCGCGTGCCCTCATCGGCGCAAACCAGGGAGGTTCGAATCAGACCCTCCAGGCCGCGGCAGGTATCCGACCCGCATTTCGCGAAATAGTTGGCCGCATCGGCGAGGCCTGCTCCGATTGCCGCCTTTTGCGCGGGATTCGCCCGGCGTGCGACCGCGACCAGGTCCCTCGCCAGTTCCGGGTGTTCCTCGACGAGGCGAGCGACCGCGGCTCGTAGCGCCGGCCCGCCGCTTCGGAACCGGGCCAACAGCCCCTTCACCTGCTCACTCGTCGACGCGAGACACTGATCCGCACCCGCACCCGCACCATTGGGCTGCGCGGACGCAAGCGATGGAGCCGCAAGAATGCTTGCGACAGCGCAGGCTGCCAGCAGATAATTTCGCATCTCTCGGCTCCTCGTATTCCCGCTCAGCAAAGCTCACCGACGCCGTCGTGATCAATACTTGTAGGTTCCTCCCAGCATGATCACGTTTCGCGTGAAGGCCTGCAGCGGCACGTTCGAATTCAGTTCGACATATTGGTAGTCGAGCGTCAGGCCGAAATTCTGCCAGACGCTGTAAGTGATTGTCGCACCGGCCATCCACGCGTCGTCCCGGCGCATGGTGTCGACAAATTCGGTGCGAATGTAGCCGAAACGGGCGCTTGCCGCCCACTCCCGCGCCAGCGCATAGGTGGCGTGGACGAGCGCAGTCGTCGCCTTGGTCGAGGTGCCGCGCGCACCCGGCACCGCTTCCAACAAACTCACGCCGATCGATTCGTCGACCGAGCCCGAAAGCGTCAGGAAGCGTGTGGGATAGTAGTACAGCCGGGCGCCCAATACCGCGCCGTCGACGGTTCCCAGCGGGACAAAGTCGTGCCGCTGGCTTTGATGGCCGCCGTACACTTCACCGCGGAACAGCCCGATCTGATCGGTGCCGATGCCGCCCACGGTCCGGTAGCCGTGGGAGTTGAACTGATTGGTCGCATAGCGCCGTTCATCGACCGATCCCTCGACGTATCCGTAGAGGAGCGGCGTGAACCAGAATCCACCGCGTCCGATGCCGCTGTAGGCCACGCCGTTGGGCGAGGGAGCAAGCACCGCCGGATTGGTGTCATACATGATGTCGACGACCGCTCCGCCGACATTCACGAAGGCGCGGTCGAAAGTCTTCTGAACCGACACCGTCGCCGCAAGCTGGTTATAGGCGAGAGGGTTGGTCACCGGCATCAGACCAACGGCGGTGGGATTGAGAGTGGTGACGCTGTGGTCGATGCCGAAGGTGCTGAACAAGTCCCGCTGCCGGGTGTAGTCGGCCTGGGCGTTGAAAACGAGATCCGGCGTGGGCTGGTATCGCTGGATGAAGCCGGCGCGAGCGGCAAGGGTATCGCCGACGTTCGTATCCCCAATGGTATAGGCGCGGATATCCGCCATGCCGTAGAAGGTGCCCTTGTGAATTCCATCGGTCGTTTCGGCGAGGATGCTGGGCACGAACCGGCCACTCCAACCTGAATTCTTCACGGTCGAATTCTGGTTGATGTTGTCGTCGTACGCGACGCCGATAAAAAGCGACGGATAAACCAGCCATGAGCCGACCGGCAGCGCGCTGTAGTCGCGGGTTGGCTTCGCGAACGGATCGTCGCGGCTGGACAGGACCGGCGGCGGCGTCAGCGAGGGCCCTCCCGGGCCGCCGAATGCGCCCACCTGCGCGGAAGCGGGAGCGGTAGCGGCGACGCTTGCCGTTATTGCACCGGCGGCAGCGATGAAGGCGCGGTAGCTTTGCGGTTTTCGCCCCATTAGCCCGACCCCGAGCCCACAAAATTTAGCTAAGAGAATCCCTATCGAGGCACTGTGCCCCTCAGGGACACGAGGTTCAACCCGAATGATAGGTTATCCCGCATTGCGCGGGTAAGCGGTGCATTTGGGCAACAGGATTTGGTTAAAAGTATCTTTGCGGGACCCGGATGACATCCCCCGGCAAGACCGGGACCGACGACGCCAACGGGTATTCACGCATGCCGGAATCGCCAGGATGCTGTATGAGAATAGAAGACTTACTCGCCCTGTAAGTCGTCCCTCCAGCAATCGCAATGGCGCTCAAGATGTTTAGCCCGCTCGTATAAGGATACGCTCCTGGTTTCTCGATCTCTCCCATGATATAAAACGGCCTGAACTCGGAAATGGTCACGGTCACCTTGGGATTTTTGAGATATTCACCTCGAAACTTCGTTGCTAGCGCCTTCTCAAATTCTGCGGGAGTGAAGCCCGCCGCTTTGAGTGTCCCGGCCAGGGGAAGCGAAACAAACCCGCTTGGGTCAATCTGATAGTCGCCGCTGAGCGAGGCCTCGCCATAGACGGTCACACGGATTTTTTCCCCGGCCTGCAGGCGCGGCGACCCTCTGGATTGCTCCAGGATGGCCTGCTGTTCGGAATCGCTGACGCGGCCAAGCTCGGCACCGGTCCCGCAGCCCGCCAGCAACAGACAAAAGGCCAGCAGAACAGGGTACGCGCGGAACTTTTCCGTCAAGAACCAGACCTTTCCTCTGCGTCCAAAGTCAAATCCCATGGCCTGCTTCCGCCAATCTCGCGTTATCTTGCCGTTCTGTCGCGCAGATTACTTGTTGCTCAAATAACGTCAAAAATCGCGTCGACCCGACGCAGCAGCGATGTCGCCGATCGACCGTCGGCGAAGGCCAGATGCGATGCCACCATTATCCCCAAGCGAAGCGAGTTTGTACATTGGGTCGGGCCGCATCCCCTGTGTTGCCCCCATAAGCGCTGACTTGCGCCGCACGTGTCGCGGACGCGGTGCAGCGCGCGGCACTTGCGCAGCGGCGCACCGCAGATCCGGGACCGCTACAGAGCGGGATTGGAACGTCCGCGACATGGTTAAGCCAGCGCCTATGTGTGTTGCCCCTCGCGGCGAAACTGGGATACGTTCTGTCGCGCCCAATGCACCAGCCGAAGTCGCGTGTGGTCCTGAGGGACAGGTGCAATATCGCCGTTAAGGAGCCTTGGGCCGCTCGATGGAGCAATGGCATAGGCCATGCGTATCCGGTCACCATCCTCGCGCGCGACTTTCAGGATCCGCTTCTCTGTTTTTGACGTGTTCTGGGCGGCCTTGTCGCCTTTGCTCGCGCTCTACGTCCGCGAGGCCTACATCTTGTCCTACGACGGCGCCACCACCGCCGCCTTCTATTGTTTGGTATCGTTCTGCTTTTCGCTGCTGGCATTCGCGGCGTTCGGCCTTCGCGACGGAATGCCGCGTTACTTCTCCGTTCATGACGCGATCGAGCTCGCCAAGGCCGTTCTAGCGGGCGAGCTGTTGACGTGCGTCGTGCTTTTTACCTTCACCCGCCTCGAAGGCATCCCGCGCTCGACGCCCGTCATTCATGCCCTGATTCTGGGGGCAGGCCTGGTCACCGCGAGAGGCCTGGTCCGTATTGCCGAGAGAAATCGGAAAGTCGCCAGTCAAGCCGGGCATGTCCCGAGTGAACATATCATCCTGATCGGATTGAACGACCTGTCGTCGCTTTACATGAAGATGCTGGAAGCATTTGCGCCGGGTCAGCGGCGGGTGATCGCGATCCTCGACGAGAGGCCGGCCTCGTTCGGGCGTTCGGTCGATGGGGTGCGGGTGTTCGGACCACCGGCGCAGCTTGGATCGCTGATCGATGAATTCGCCGTGCATGGGATGTCGACCCACCGCGTCGTGGTCGGCGGCGAGGCCGAGACATTGTCCGACGAAGCCATGAACCATGTCCAGCACGCCTGCGTGCAACGGGGTCTCGATCTGCAATTCGTGCCCCTGTTGCTCGGCCTCGAGCGCAAACGAACGACCAGCATCGCGCGCCCGTTCCATGCAGGGCCGGCAACGGCGGACCATGTCGTTTCCAGCGTCGCGCTGCCGTCATACTTTCGGTTCAAGAATTTTGGCGATTTTTTTGTGGCCCTGATACTGATCATTGCATTGTTGCCGGTCTGGATCGTGGTGGCCTCGCTGGCATTCCTGGATGTGCGTTCGCCCGTTCACTTTTGGCAGCAGCGCGCCGGGCTCAACGGCCGGCAGTTCCTGCTGTACAAGTTTCGCACGCTGCAACTGCCGCTGGATTGGAGAGGTCAAAGGGTCGCCGACGAACAGCGGGTGTCATGGATCGGGCAGTTGCTGCGCAAGACGCGGCTCGACGAATTGCCTCAATTGTTGAATGTGCTTGTCGGCGACATGTCCCTGATCGGGCCGCGTCCCCTCCTCCCGCAGGATCAACCATCGGCGCCTAACATCCGGCTCATGGTCCGGCCCGGCATCACCGGCTGGGCGCAAGTCAATGGCGGCACGCTGCTCTCGGCCGAGGACAAGGAGGCGCTGGACGAATGGTACATTCGCAATGCCTCCTTGTGGCTTGACTTGCGCATCTTGGCGATGACGATCTTGAGCCTGGCGCGCGGCGACCGTCGCTCCGAGGCCGCGCTTGCGCGAGCGCGCGGGATGCAACCGTCGCGGAGCGAATGCGCAATAGCAGCCCATCGGCAAGGCGGATCGCCTCAGCTCTCAATCCCTTTGCCGCCTGCCGCCGAATGATCCCGTGGCATTGATGCGTCCGCGCGGCATGAAGCGTATCATTTTTCTGAACCGCTATTTCTTTCCCGACCATTCCGCCACCAGCCAGATTCTCAGCGATCTCGCGTTTCATCTGGCGAGCCGCGGCCACGACGTTCACGTCATCACCAGCCAGCAACGCTACGACGATGCACGCGCACGCCTACCCGCGACAGCGACGGTCGCCGGGGTCGAGATCCATCGCCTCGCGACAACGCGGTTTGGCCGGGCTGCGCTCGTCGGCCGCGGATTTGACTATCTCTCCTTCTATGCCTCGATGTGGCGTTGCGTGCTCGATCTGGCCGAGCCCGGCGACATTCTGGTGGCCAAGACCGACCCGCCCCTGCTCTGCCTGGTGGCGATGCAAGCGGCGAGACGGCGCTCCCTGCACTTCGTGAACTGGCTGCAGGATCTTTATCCGGAGGTCGCCATGCAGCTCGGGATCCCGTTCTTCAACGGCCCCATTGGGCACGGGCTCTGCCGTCTGCGCGACCGCGCCTTGCGGGCCGCCGACGCCAATGTGGCCGTCGGAGCTCACATGGCCGAAAACGTCCGCCTGCGGGGCATCGCACCCCAGCGCGTGCACGTCATACCGAACTGGTGCGACGATGAAGAGATTTGCCCGCTACCCGCCGCCGAAAACCCGCTGCGACGAGAATGGGGATTGGAGGACAGGTTCGTGGTTGGCTATTCGGGGAATCTCGGACGCGGTCATGACATCAATGCCGTGCTCGCGGCGGCTGACCGTCTGCGCCATCACCCGCGCATGCTGTTCCTCTGCATCGGCGGCGGGCACAAATTCGACGAGCTCACGCGTTGCGCGGCCGAGCGCGGGCTCGACCACGTGTTTCGGTTCATTCCTTATCTCGAACGCGACCGGCTGAAATTCTCATTGACGGTTCCAGACGTTCACTGGATTTCCCTTAAACCTGAGCTTGAGGGATTGATCCTCCCGAGCAAGCTCTACGGCATTGCCGCGGCCGGTCGCCCCATCATCGCCATCACGGCGAAGGACGGAGAGATCGCGCGGCTGGTCCGGCAACATGCATGCGGATTTGTGATCGAGCCCGATAATGCCGACGCACTTGCCGAGGTGCTGACGCAGCTTTCCGCGGACCCGGACGGCGTTGCCGCCATGGGCGCTCGCGCCCGCCACATGCTGGACCTGCATTTCACGCGGCGACAAGGCTTCGAGCGGTGGCGTGGCCTGCTCGAGAGCATCGGGTGAGCGCTACCGCCCCTGCGCCAGCACCACGCGGGCTTCACTTGGTCGAGAGAAATCGCGCCGACTCCGGTTCCAGCACGGCGCAGGTCAGCCGCCCGGTCATGAACGCTCCGGTGTCAATGTTGATCCGGTTCGCGAGCACCTCAGGCATTTCGGTCGGCGTGTGACCGTGCACGACGATTTTTCCAAAGTCCGATTTGCTGCCGAGGAACTCGTGACGGATCGACAGCAAATCCTGTTCGCTCTGCCGCTCCAGCGGCACGCCCGGGCGTATGCCCGCATGACAAAGGAAGTACCGACCGACGGTCAGCGAAGTCTTGAGCGCTCCGAGGAATTCGAAATGAGCCGATGGCACCGCGGCCTGGAGCGCCTGCGCCGCTTCTTCGTAGTTCCTGCCCATCATCAGGGCGCCGACCGGCACTCCATAGGAGTGCAGGGTCTCCAGTCCACCCAAGCGCCGCCAGTCATCGGCGATCGATGGATCGCGCAGGAACGTCTCGAACAGGGCTTCATGGTTGCCTTTGAGCGCGATGAATGCCGTTGGAAACGGATTGCCCGCCAGTCGATCGAGCACGCCGCGCGAATCCGGACCACGGTCGACATAGTCACCAAGGGTGACGGTGAGGCTTTCGGCGACCGGGTTGGCGTCCAGGTCACGCGAAATCTGTTCAACCATGCGATCGAGGAGATCGGACCGGCCGTGAATATCGCCGATGGCGTACAACCGCCCCGGTTCGGGAGATGGCGACTTGGAGATCATGGCGAGGGCAAACTCGGAAGTAGCGGTGCGGATCGGCCTTGAATATCGACACGTGTTTCATCCGGACATCGACGTCAAGACGTCGTGGCGCAAATATTCCCCCCTTACCGTTCGAGCGCCGACATGCTTTAATGAGGCCGCAGGTGGAGTTTGAGTAGAACATAGAGCATGACGACGATCTCGCATACCGGGGAAGGCGTTCGGCAGGAAGATTTGCAGGACCATTCGGTGGCGCTCGCCGGCGGCGAACGCTGGTATGTCGTGCGGACGCTGCCGATGTGCGAAGGTCGCGCGCAGCTTCAGCTCAAGAACCAGAACTTCCGGACCTTCCTGCCCAAACGTCACAAGACCATCCGCCATGCGCGCAGGATGAGCACGGTCGAAGCCGCGTTTTTTCCGAGTTATCTGTTTGTCGCGCTCGATCTGGCGCGCCACCAGTGGCGCAGCGTCAACGGCACCTTCGGGGTGGCGAGCCTGGTGATGAGAGGCGATCAGCCGCACCCGGTTCCGCGCGGCGTCGTCGAAACGCTGATCGCCTCGACCGACGCGCGGGGAATTCTGCAGCTCGGCCAGCATCTGAAGGTGGGCGGATCGATCCGGCTCGCAGCGGGGCCATTCGCCGAGCACCTGGCGATCCTCGATCGTATGGACGATTCCGGGCGTATCCGAGTCCTGCTCGGCATTCTGGGGCGGCAGGTTGCGGTTTCGACGCACCGCGACAATGCCTTGCCGGCTGCCTAGCCCAGGCGCAGCGCTTCGAGCCGACGGTAGAGCTCGCCGAGCCGCTGGTCGGCGATGGTGCGCACCGCTGCCGTCGCCTCCTGCTGCTTGCCATGAACATCGGGAGTAAATTCGAACGTCGGGGTCTTGGCGTCGTAGCGCGCCGCCGCGCTCATCGCGATGCGATCGCCGTCGCTGCATTGCACGCCGAAATGCGGCATGATCGTCGTCCATAAGGCCTGCGGCAATTGATGATAATTGACCAGCATTGCCGCGCCGCCGGCATAGTGCTGGAGCACCGGCTCGCAGATCCTGGCCAGGACGCGGGCGCAGTAGTCTTCCGGCTTGAGCCATCCGTCCGAAGGCGTGATGCCGAACAGATCGGGGCCGAGCGCTCCCTGTATCATCTGCAGGCCCGGCATCCGGAGCTGCGACACCAGCACCTCGACCGGATCGCGATACATGAACACCCACGGCACCTCGGGGAACGCCCGTCGAAACAGCGGCAGCGCGAGCGTGTGCCAGCAATCCAGCTTGATGAAATAGCGGCGCTCGTCGCCAGATCGCGGCTGGCCGAGGGCGCCGATCATCCATGCCAGCCAGAGGTCGTGCTGCTCATTGCTGAGATCGGGGCGCACGTGACGTGCCCGCACCACCGCGTCGATCGGGCTCGCCTCGGAGATCACCACATTCTGCGCCAGCGCCGCCAGCATCTGCGACACCAGCGTCGAGCCACAGCGCGACATGTGGAAGATGAACCCCGCAGGTCGCAGCGACGGGTGCGCCTGCAACCAGCCGGCCAGCTTCGCGACCGGCGTGGAATAGCGAAACAGACGGTTGAACGGCTTGAACAGGCGGCGCTGGACGCTGCCTTCGAAGAACGGCTCGCGCAAGCGCTGCTCGCCAAAATACGCCCATTGCACGTAGAGCTCGGCCTGCTGCCAGGACGTGCCGATCGGAAGCCAGCCCTTCGGCGGCAGCGGCGTCTCGCTCGTCCGGCTTTCCGCCAGTTCGCCCATGCCGGGCAACCGGCCCCGCATCGCCGACCGCACGTCTTCGGGTCCGAGAGGCAATCCGCAATCGCGCGCCGTGGCCACGGCCAATGCGATGAATTGGTCGGCGTCGTCGGGCTGGCGCAGTTTCTCCTGCAGCGACACGTCTGCCAGGACCTGCTCGCAAAATCGGCCGAGCGCGGCCGGTGGGAAGGATGCCATGCCAAAGCCGCCCTCACCGGTCATCCTGCCACGTCCTCCAGGCCGCCAAGTTGCAAGCGGACCGGGACCGATCCCGTGAACAACCGGGCGAAAGTCGCGCGGCCTCCGATCGAGTGGCGGTCCGGAAGATCCATCCGTGCAATGATTCCCGGCATCGACGGCCGTGGCCCGTCTGCGATAAAAGCGTACCACGGTTCGCGATCCCGAAGTCATGCGCCATGACCTCGTGCGCAACAGGAAGTGCCTGGATATTCCGCCTTTCGATGAGGCCCGATCTGTCGCAACTGGATGCGATCGCGGCGCGTGTCGAGGCGCATTTCGCATTGCTGGGCGGAGCGTCCTGAGTCCTGGCCGCGGCTCACGAGCGTTGGCCGGTCCCAGCATCTCATGGTCCGGGCCGACGTCAGGCAATGCCGGCAGAAGCGGCCCGCCGGGAAGCCCGGGCCGCGAAACGGCTGTCCGCGTCGACGAGTTCAAACCCCTCGGATTCCTGTTATCATGCTTGGATGCAAAGGCGATTGCCCGACCGCTTGCGACTGCCGCTCAAGTTCGATCCCGGCCTGCTGGTCCGCGACCTGCGGAGCCTTGCCGCGGTCGAATGGATCCATCATTTCGTCAGGCAGAACTACGACGGCAACTGGAGCGTCATTCCGCTGCGCGGAAAAGCCGGTGCAAAACATCCGGTGATGATGATCTACTCCGACCCGACGGCGAAGGATTTTGAGGACACGCCGATGCTGGACGGCTGTCCCTACTTTGGCGCGGTTCTGGCTGCGTTCCACTGCCCGTTGCGGACCGTCCGGCTGATGCGGCTCACGCCGGGCTCGCTCATCAAGGAGCACACCGACCTCGAGCTCAGCGTCGAGGAGGGCACGGCGCGCATTCACATCCCGGTCGTCACCAATGCCGGCGTCGAATTCTACCTCAACCGCTCGCGCGTCGTCATGGAGGCCGGCAGCACGTGGTACCTGCGGCTGTCCGATCCGCACAGCGTGAACAACAACGGCGAGACCGACCGGGTGCACATGGTCATCGATGCGGAGGCGAATGAGTGGCTCAAGGATTTGCTCGAGTCGGCGGCGCTTGCCTCGCAGGACGCGCCTCGCCTGCAGGCTTGACCGGCGGGCCATCTTCTTGAACAACGGAGGAGTCGGCTTCGACCGCAAACCCGGCAACGACGATCAGCGGGACAGAACACGAGCGAGACATGGACGACACAGCGATCGCGCTTCTCACCCTCGACATGTTCAGCGACAAGATCGGCGAGGCCTTCGTGATCGAGGAGGCCGACATGCCGTCCATCGCGCTCACGCTGACGGAGGCCAGGGCCCTGCGCAATTTCGCGAATGCGGCGCGCGCGCCGTTCTCGCTGCTGTTCACCACCACGGGTCAAGGCGTGTTGCCGCAACGCATGTACGCGCTGCGGCACCCGGCGCTCGGCCTGCATTCGATCTTTCTGGTGCCGATCGGCCGGGACGGCGAGACGGTCAGCTATGAGGCGCTGTTCAACTGATCTGGTCGCCCGTCCGGCGCCGCTCGCCAGTCCATGAACCAATAGATGCCCTCGTCGGAAACCTCGTAGAAACCCAAGCGCCGGTACAGCCGTTGCGCCGGGTTGTACTTCTCGACTGCGACGGTCACCGCCTTGCCGGCCTCGCGTGCCTCGGCCATGACGGCTTCCATCAGGGCGGTGCCGATGCCCCGACCGCGCCATTCCGGCAGCAGCGCGACGTCGATCACGAGCAGCTTGGTGCCCCTCTCGACATAGAGGCGGCCGGCCGGCGTGCCGCCTTGTTCCAGGATGCCCCAGTCGGTGGTCGGATAATATGTCCGGTAGTGGTGGCGCTGAAGCGCGAACTGGCTTTCCAGGAACGCCAGCTTCTGCGCCTCGGTCCAATCGACGATCGGCGCGAGTTCCTGCCAGCGCGTCGAGATGTAGAGCCGTCGCAGAAAAGGGACGTCCTCCTCGGTCTCCGGCCGAAGCACAAATCCCTGCTCGGCCAGCCCTCGCGGCATCGCAAGCTCGCAGGCGGCGGGCGGCGCAGAACTCGTCACGGATCAATCGTCCTGGAAAAAATTCAAGTCATTCCGGGATGGCGCGCGTCCCGGGATGACGCCTCATTGAACCACGGGCGGAGCCGGCACCCTAATTTCGCGTCGGGAACAGGCCTTCCAACGCGATGCAAAAATTGACCACCAGATAGGGCTGCATGTTTTCGTGCGGCTGCGAGCCGCCCTGGCTGGACAAGGTGTTGGGCGCAAACGGTGCGTTGAGTGTCGGCGCTGAATTCCACACGCCACTGGGATTCGAGCTCGCGAGAAATGCGTTGCTGTTCGGCTGCGGCGTCCTCTCGACGACTCCTCCCGATGCCAGGTCCACCGCAGTGATGGTGTGCACATGCGCCGGGATTTGATTCGTCGTCAAAGTCACCAAGGTGGTGCCCTGAACCTCTCCGACGACGGTGGTAAACCCGCCGGGGCCGCTACCCCAATGCATCGGTATCTGGCCCTGCAGGTTGGGCAACCCGAACGTGGTCGACCCGTCGCCGCCATAGGTCGTCCCGATGATCGAGAACAGCAGCTCGTTGCTCGAAATCGCCATGAGCTGGCCGTTGCAGAACGCCCAGCCCTGTGGTGCGAAGTTGAAGCCAAAGCAGCGGATTTCCCCGACATACGGACTAGCCATCTTGCTCTCCTCAATTGCGCGACGGGAAAAGACCCTGCAGGTAGATGATGAAGGTGATGCACAGGGAAGGCATCAGATTGGTGTGCGCTTGGCTGCCGCCCACGGTGCCGCACGCACCGGCAGCCAAGACGTGCGGGATGAGCGGCGGTTGTCCCTGCTGGGGCGGGTTCGCATAGAGTTCCGCATTTGCGACCGACGGCGTTCCAGGCACCAGAGTGTTGGCGATGGTGGCGCTCGTGGTGTTGGCAGCACTCGTCGAGGCACTGAACAGATGGACGTGGGTGGGCATCGTGTTCAGGTCGATGGTGACGGCCGGGACGCCGCCGACCTGACCCAGGCTATAGTTCGACAGTCCAGGTCCCTGACCCTGATGCACCGGCAGTCGGGATTGCAGGTTGGGCAGCCCGAACGTGGTTTGGCCGTTGCCGCCGTAGGTCGTGCCGAGCAGCGAGAACAGCGCCGCGTTCTGCGCGATCGACAGGGTCTGGCCGTTGCAGAGCGCCGTGCCTCGCGGCGCGTAGTTGCCGCCGAACATGCTGATCTGGCCGAGAAATGCGTTAGTCATCGTGAAAGCCCTCCCGATCCTATTCGAGGTCCGCGGCGCTCAGTTGCGCGCCGGGAAAATGCCGTTCATCGCGATGCACCAATTGATCGTCAGGTAGGGTTGCAGGTTGGTGTGCGTCTGGTTGCCGCCGACGACCGACGCCGTGGCGAAATTGATGGTCGTCAGCGAGGTATTGGCCGTCGCGTAGTAGGGGTTGACTGGAAGCGCGTTTGACATCGCGGCTCCGTCAGTCGGCGCCCGTCCGTTGGCATTCCCGTTCATGCCGATAAAAGGATGACTGTGCAGCGGCAGCTCGGAGATATTGAGCGTGACCGTCTCCTGCCCTTGCTCCTCCCCCTGGAAGTAATTGTCCCCCACGAAGCTGCCCTTGTGCATCGGCACGCGGCTTTGCAGGTTGGGCAACGCGAACGTGGTCTGGCCGTTGCCGCCATACATGGTGCCGAGCAGCGAAAACAGCGCCGTGTTCTGCGCGATCGACAGGATCTGGCCATTGCACAGGGCCCAGTGGCGCGGCGCGAATCCAAAACCATACGGCTGGATTTGTCCCAGAAATTGTTGACTCATCTGTCCCCTCCTTGACCTGCAATGGCGCCAAGCTTAGGGGAAATAGTCCGCAACCGCAACCGGCCCTTGAACTAAATGTAGACACGTCAACAGATGGTCGCACGAGAATCCAATCAAGCTTGGCTGCCGGCCCGCCTCAGAGCAGCACGCATCTCAGAACAACACGTACCTCAGAACAGCACGTAGATGAACGGCGCGATCACGGAGCCCTGGGTCCACACGACCACGCCCGCGAACAGGACCAGGATGACGCAGACCGGCAGCAGCCAGAATTTCTTCCGGACCCGCAGGAACTGCCAGAACTCCGCCAGAAAAGCGCGCATGATCCGTAATGCTCGCAAGCACTCGTCAGACCGTATAGCAAGATTTCCAGTGCGGGATGAAGCGGCATGAAACGCGCGCATGCGTTCTGGCTGCTGATGGTCATCGGCAGCGTGACGATGACCGCGCTCGCCATCGAGCTTTCCGTCCGCGCCGTCCTTGACGACGGCATGCAATACGATCTTGAAATGTGGAAATACGCGCGCGACCTCAAGCAGCCTGCAAAGAATCCGCTGATCGGTCACGAGCATCGCCCGAACAGCCGGGCGCGCCTGATGGGCGTCGACGTCGAGATCAATTCCAAGGGCTTGCGCGAGCGCGAGATTCCGTATGAACGCGCGCCTTCGACATTGCGGATTTTGATGCTCGGCGATTCTTTCACGGAGGGTTGGGGAGTCCCGCTCGACCAGACCTTTTCCAAGCGCGTCGAGCGTCTGTATGCGTCGCGCGGGATCACGGCGGAGGTGATCAACGCCGGCGTCGGCAACTACAACACTGTCATGGAGGTGAATTATTTTCTAAGCGAAGGCTACAAATATCAGCCCGACATCGTCGTGCTCAACTACATCCCGAACGACGCCGAGCCGATGCCTCCGCGCATCGCCCCCAACGCGGTGCTGCGCCACTGCTATGCCTGCGTCTTCCTGTTCGGGCGCATCGACATTCTGATTCGGGAGGTGTCGCTGCGGCCGGACTGGGAAGCCTACTATCTCGGCCTTTACGGCGGCGCCGCCGGCGGCTGGCGCGAGGCCAAGACGTCGATCGCAAAACTCGCCGACTATGCGCGGTCGCATCGCATCAGCCTGCTGATCGCCTATCTTCCCGAGTTGCACGATCTGCGGCATGATCCGTTGCGAAACATCGGCGAGTTGGTTCGGCACGCCGCCGGGGAGAACGGGGCGGACTTCGTCAATGTGCTGCCGGAGCTCAGAGACTACGAGCCTGCGACGCTGTGGGTTTCGCGTTCCGACCCGCATCCCAATGCGCTGGCGAACGAGTTGATCGCACGTGCGCTGTTTCGCAAACTTGAGGCGATGGAATGACCGGAGGTCAGTGGAAGGCGCGGCGCAGCCATCCCCGCCTGCCTGATCCGGCTCGCGCCTGCATCGGCTGCCATGACGGCACCGCATTCGAGCCGGGAGCCCGGGAGGTGACCGAACGCCGCAAGAGCCTAGTGCTGTTGACGGCTAGCGTTTGCCTCATGCTGCTGTTCTGCGAGACCGCATTGCGCCTGTGGCATGGCAGATCGCCATTGGATTTCACCAATGCGCGCAGCCGGCCGGCAAGACCATTCGATCTGTTCGGAATGGGGCGCTACGATTCCTTGCTCGGTTGGGTTCTCAAGGAGCACTTGGACACCCCGCAAATTCGCACCGTGGAGCACGGGATCAGGAGCAACAGCGCGGCGCAGACCGCAATGCGCGCAGGCCATATTCTCGCCGTGGGCTCGTCGTTCACCTCGGGCGCCGAGGTCGCCGATGACCAGAGCTGGCCGGCGCAGCTCGAGCGCCTGACCGGCAGTCCCGTCGACAATGCGGCCGTTGGCGGATACGCCCTGGATCAGATCGTGCTGCGCGCGGAACAGCTCTTGCCGGTGGCGCGGCCGCGCGTGCTGCTCATCGGGGCGATGGAATCGGTCATCGAGTGGAGCGGCTACGCGATCACCATGAACCCGAAGCCTTTCTTCACGGTCGAGCATGGAACGCTGCTCGCTCACAACATTCCCGTGCCAACCCTCGAACAGGCTCTACCGTTCGAGCCGGCCATCAAGGTTCTCAGCTACTCCCATGTCATCGACCGCGTGATGGCGAGAATCGATCCGGGCGGTCGCTACTCGCGGCGCGTGCCAGCACAGAATGATGCGGTGGACGTGAGCTGCAGGCTGCTGCAGCGGCTGAAGCAGGAAACCGATCGGCTTGAGATCCGCGCCGTGCTGGTGTCCGAGATTTGGGCGCCGGATGTCATGTCCGCCGACGCTCCGCCGCCGCGTCTCGCCCAAGTCCTGGGATGCGCGCGCGGGATGGGATATCCGATCATCGACACGTTCAGCGCATTCAGGGCCGAGTACAAGGCCGACCCGGGCCGCTTCAACGCATATTACCTCACCAACAAAGCCGGAAGCCTTACGCATTTTTCGGAATCGGGGAACCGCCGCGTGGCCGAGCTGGTCGCAGCCGCATTGGCCGTTGCGCCGTCCCCCGCAGAGCGGCCAAAAGATCCGCAGAGCGGCCGTTAGGAGCGTCGGCTTTGGAGACGGCAAGCAGGCCGTGAGCTTGCGGGTCGTTGCGTGCAGGCCGAGGCCCGGCCCGTTGGGCGATGCGCGGAGCAAACGGCAGCCGCGGCGTTCACCGGCGCACCTGTGAATAGCCGCGGAAAGCGCCTCGCGGCGCGCGCTTGGACCGATCTTTTCTGCCTGATAAATGTAGTGCATCGAGGTGGTGCACGACACGCGGCTGTATTGCGCTATGCCGCAACCTGTGGCAGATAGGCTCTGTCCCAGATCAGCGGCAGGGCGAGCGGGGCGTCGATGGACGAGAGGCAGAAGACCGATACGGCGCCGCGCGATCAAACGTCGATCCGGCGGCCGTGGCATGCGCCCCAATTCGTCGTTGCGGATTTTGCATTGACCGGGACCGCGTCCAATGCCGGGCACGATGGCGGCGTATTCCCAGCCTATAGCCAAAGCTAGTCCTGTTGCGAATAGTGCAACCGGCTGATCCATGAGTGCTTTCGCCGGAATCGTGTCATTCGACGGTCCGCCTTTCGACAGGCGAACTGAAGAGCACCTTTCCCGGGCGATCAATGCCCGTCACAGTGGCCGCGCAGTTGGCAATCGGGTCGAGGGTGCGCTGTTCGCACAACGAGCCGCCGCTGGGCCTGGTGAGCCGCGGCCTTTAGCCGGCGGCAATGGGCGGACGCTATTCGCTGCGCTCGCGCGTCTGGACAATCGCGAAGAGCTAGGCACCGCACTGGGACTGACGTTGCCGGAGTTGGCGCGCACGCAGGATGACCAACTCATCTTGGGCATGCTCGAACGCTGGGGCGACGCCGGCGTTGCCCGCTGTCTCGGCGCCTTCGCCTTCGCGCTGTGGGAAGCAGAGACACGCCGGTTGACGCTGGGGCGCGACTGTCTGGGCAACCGGGCGCTTTTCTATCATTGCGGAGAAGGTGTCGTCCGCTTCGCGACGACGCTTGGCGCCCTGCTCGCGCTTCCGGGCGTGCCGCGCGAGATCAACGAGATCACGCTCGCGCATTTCATCGCCATCAACAACCGCGAGCCGCGGCACACCTTCTATCGCGGCATCGAGCGCGTTCCCAGCCGCAATTTGGCAACGATCGATCGCGCCGGGGTCCATCACCGGGCTTACTGGGCCCCCAATCTCGCCGCGCCGCCGCCCTATCGGCGCGACGAGGACTATGTGGGGCGAGCGCGCGAGCTTTTGGACTTGGCGGTCGCTGCGGCCATACGAGACACGCCGCATGTTGCTGTATCGGCCAGCGGTGGGCTCGATTCCAGCGCGATCGCGGCCACCGCGGTCCGGCTCGGTGGGTCCGAGAGCATCACCTGCTTCAGCCTGGTGGCTCCGGCCGGCACGCGCATCGATGTCGGCCGGTTCCGCTATCTGGACGAGCGCGACAAGCTGGAGGCGCTCGCGCGCATGTATCCCGGACTGGCGATGCGCTACATCGCGCCGGAGCGCAATCATCCTTTGGCCGAGGACGACACCCGAGCTTTCGTGCTCTCCAGTCTGCCTAATTCCGGCGCGGGGGCCGGAGGTGCCGGCGCCCATCTCTCCGATGCCATTTCCGGTGCCGGACACCGGACGCTGCTGATTGGAAATGCCGGCAATTTCGGATTGACCTGGTGGGGAAGTTTTTCATTGGTCGAACTGCTGCGCAGCGGCCAATGGAACGCGTTCCAGCATGAGCTGCGGGCGGTGGCACGGGAAAGCGATCGAAATCTCGCGCGGACGTTCGCAGGCGACGTGCTGATGCTCACAGCGCCGGTTTGGCTGCGCGATCTCATCTATCGGCTGCGGGGGCGCGATCCGCATAGTCCGGCGCATTACAGTGCGCTCAATCCGGCGTTCATCGCTGAATCTGGCCTTTTGCCGCAATGGCGGGAGCAGGGCTTCGATCCCTGGTTCGGCCTGGGCGACAACAATCCGGTACGTTTTCGCGCGCGTTACCTGTTTGATCATAATCAACACGCTCGCGACATGCGGGGGATGGCAGGCGAGACGATCGGGATCGACGTTGTAGATCCGCACGCGGATCGTCGGCTGCTTGAATTCGTACTTTCCGTTCCCGAGCCGCTATACCGCCGCGACGGCGTTCCGCGCTCATTCGCCCGCCGTGTGATGGCCGACCGGCTGCCGCGGGAAATTGTCGACGAGCGCCGGCGCGGGACTAATACGCCGGCCTGGTTCCGGCTGCTCGACGCCCGGCGGCAGGACATCGCCCGCGACATCGAGCGCCTTGAAGCCTCCCCGCTGGCGAGCCGCCTGATCGATGTGCCACGTCTCAAGCATCTCATGACGCGCTGGCCGAAAGACGAGCAGACCGCCGAGCAGCACCGCGACGAATACCGTTTTGCCCTCGCGCGTGGCGTCCATGCCGGCCGCTTCATCCGCTGGGTCGAAGGCGGGAATGAGTGAGTCCCGCGAAGGCAGTTTTTCCGTTTAATTAGCACCTTTTGTTTGCGCAGACTATGATCGCAGCCACATTTTTTTTAAGGCTTCACCGATGATGTCCTGTGCAGTGGCAGCGGTAGCGTCCGCTCTCCGTTGGCGGAACCGGGAATCCATTCGGCGGCTGCCGCCGGCCAAGCTATTGCCGGTGTTGCGAGCGGGTATCGCGGCCTCGCCCGAGCGTGTGGACCTTAAACTTCAGCTCGCCATGGCACTGTTCGATGCTGACCGCATGGCTGAGATTGTTGATCGGCTGAGGTCCCTCGCTACCGATAACACTGCCGACCCCGCTCTTCTCTATTATCTCGGCCGCGCCGCTCTGGCGACGGGCGACCATGATCTTGCCGCCAACGCGCTAGGCATAGCCGCGAGCAAGGGATTCGAAGCCGCCTTTACCTATCTCGCGCAGGCGCTGCTCAAGCTCGATCGTGTCGATGAGGCAGTGGAAGCGGGCCTTCAAGGGACCCAATTCGTATCTTCTGATTTCAAATCTTTAACAGTTGTTGCCGGCATCCTCCTGAAACGAGGGCAGGCCGAGCGGTTGTGGGGCTTGTGTGCCGATCTTCGCGCGCGCGGCGCGTGGGGAGGATACCTGCCGGCCGTGATGGCCTTCGCGGCGGCGGTACTCGGGCAGGCGAACGAGGTTGCGGCACTGGTGGATCGCGCAGCGTGGTTTTCCGCCAGCCGGCTCGCCGTTCCGGACGATTTCAACCCGCGTCTGGCGGCCGAGCTGCTGGCTCACAAATCCCTCACCGCCCCGCCTCCCAAATATGCGATCCGTGGCGCCGGCGCTTGGATAGGACAGTTAGAGCTTGCCGGCGGTCCGCTGGCACAGGAGCTCTTCGCGAGGATCCGTGGCGCCGTCGAAGCCTACGTCGCGGAACGGCAAGCCTTTGCGGACCATCCGATGATCGCGCACCGCCCCGAATGCGTTGATCTGGCCGGCTGGGCCACGGAAGTTCACCACGATGGTCATCAAATCCCGCATATCCATCCGGCTGGCTGGGTCAGCGGCGTCTATTACGTCGAGGCGCCCCCCGTCGAACCAGATTCGGACAGCAACCCAGGCGAGATCGAGTTCGGGCCGCTCTCCTTCGGCCTGGCGGACGAAAATGTCCGCTTCCCACATTGGCGCGTAAAGCCGGAGCCGGGTCTGCTTTTGCTCTTTCCGTCATATTACGCCCATCGGACCCTGCCGACAGGAGTCAGCGCCCAGCGCATTTCCGTGGCCTTCGACGTCATTCCCTCCGCACCAGCAAGCGCGCAAGCCTGACGCAGCCTCGACAGCGTGTCCTAGGCGAAATATGCTACCGCTTTATCTCTGGATGGAAACCCATGGCCGCAGAAGACAAGCTGCCGTCCGGCGGGGCCTTGCCCGTCATTGGAGATGCGACCGTCATCATTCGCAGTCCGTCGGTGCTGACGGCGGAGGTCGACGGTGAGATCGTTATGCTGAGCATCGAATGCGGCCATTATTTCGGTCTTGACGATATCGGCAGCGATATCTGGAAGCGCATCGACCCGCCGTGTTCCTTTTCGGACCTTGTCGACCGCCTGGCGGCGGACTACGACGCCGACCGCACCACGATCGCCGCAGATGTTCGCACATTGCTCGGCCGGATGGCGGAGCAAGATGCGGTGAGGCTGACGTGACGGGCGCGCTCGGCCGTTTCCTTGCGCTGCCATGGTCCGAACAACGGCGCACGGCGGAAGCGGCGGTGTGGTTGCTCTTCGTGCGTCTGACGTTTGCCGTCTTACCGTTGCCGCGGGCGTTGCGGCTTTTCGGCATCGTGCAGGGCGACGCCAGCGCAGGCCGCCACGCCACCGGCGAAGCGCAGGAGATCGGCCGCGCCATAACCCGGGCCGCCGGCCACGTTCCGTTCCGTGCGGTTTGCCTACAACAGGCTTTCGCGGCGCTGTTGATGCTGCGGCGCCGGGGGTTACCGGCAACCGTCCGCCTCGGCCTCGCGCGTGAGAGTGCCGGCGGTCTCAAGGCCCATGCCTGGACTTGCAGTGGCGAAGTGCCCGTGACTGGCTATGCCTGCGCAAGCGATTTTGTCTCGGTTGCGGCTTTCTCGGCATGAACTATGTCTACCGTCTCGCCTCGCTCAAGCTCGCCTCTGAATTCGAGCTTCCCGGCCTGACCGCTTGGGAGGGGCCGGCGGATGCTGCGGCCGATCTGATCTTTCGCGTCGGCAACGTGCCCGTGCGACTGCACAATGCCGATCACGTCGCGCCCTTGTTCCAGACCAGAGGCCGCAGCGAATATTTGCTTGCCTTGCCGGGCAGCGCCCGCATCCTGATCCGCAACGGACGCGAGGTCACCATCGAGTCTGAAGCCGGCATCGATCCGACTGGTGTCCGTGCTCTTCTCGGGGGCCCCGTTCAAGCCGTGCTGTGGCACCAACGCGGTCTGCTGCCGCTGCATGCAAACGTTGTCGTCATAAATGGTCACGCGGTGGCGTTGGCTGGCCACTCGGCAGCCGGCAAATCGACGCTTGCCGCCGTCTTGATGGCGCATGGTCATACGATGATGACCGACGATATCTGTGTCGTCGAAGCCCGCGCCGGTGCCGATCCGCGCGTGCTGCCGGGTTATCCGCGGCTGCGGCTGTGGCGCGATACGCTCGATCACTTGGGGATTGCAACAGAAGGCTTATCGCGCGCACTTTTCGGAAAAGAAAAGTATTTCGTTGATTGCGCCGACGGCGCTCCCTCGTCGCCGCAGCGACTCGCCGCCGTGATCCTGCTGTCTCGTCGCGCCACTGCCAGTGATACCGTCGCGCTCGCGCCGCTCCATGGGTTTGACGCCACCGTCGAACTTCAGAGAGTCGTACATATGCGCCGTCCGGCGCACGCGCTTGGTCGCGGCGCAGATGTCTTTGCGGCGCTGACGCATCTGGCGGCGGGCGCCAGCATTTGGCGGCTCAATGTGCCGGACGATCCGGCTTTTCTCGACCGAGCGGCGGAAAAAGTGTTGACTGCGGCGGGAGCATGACGCCAATGGCGGGCGTCTGGTGGTTGGCCTCCTATCCAAAATCGGGCAATACTTGGCTGCGCGCCGCTATTGCCACTCTGGTGTCCGGACGCCCGGTTGACATCAACGCGATGAGTTTCCTTGGGCCGATTTGCAGCGATCGCACCGTTGTGGACGACACGCTTGGTATCGACAGCGCTGAACTTTCGGTCGAGCAGGAAACCGATCTTCGCCCGCGCGCCTATGAGACGTGGGCGACCGAAGCAAAACGGCCGCTCTATTGCAAAGTGCACGACGCCTATCAATTGACTCCGGCGGGCGAGCCGCTGTTTCCGGGAAGCACCACCCTCGGCGCCGTCTATGTGGTGCGCGATCCGCGCGCCGTGGCGGTGTCCTTCGCGCATCACATGGCACAGCCCGTCGAGGCGGCGATCACGCGGATGGATGATCCGGCGGCAGCATTCTCCGGCTCGACCACACGGCTGACGCGTCAATTGCGTCAATTATTGCTGCGCTGGAGCGACCATGTCGAGAGCTGGCTGGCAGCGCCGTTCCCGGTGCATCTCCTGCGCTACGAGGACATGCAGGGTGATCCGCGCTCCGCTTTTGCCGATGTCGCCGCATTCCTCCGCCTGCCTTGCGATACCGAATCGATCGCGGCCGCGGTTGAAGCGACGGCCTTTCCGCGCCTGCAGGCGCAGGAGCGCGAGACCGGATTCTTCGAGAAGCCGCCCGGGGCTGCCGTGTTCTTTCGCGAGGGCGGCATCGACGGCTGGCGCCGCACGCTGACGCCGGAGCAGGCCGCCCGCATCGTCGGCGCGCACGGCGCCGTCATGCGCCGATTGGGTTATGACGTGACACTTGCACCCGTTACGGCGGAACGCGGCGCAGCCTGACGGAGCACCGTGGACACGACGGCCTATGGAGCAGGCCAGATCGTCAGCCGCTTTTCATCGTGCGCGACGCCGACCCGCAGGATGTCGCCGCGCCGCATCGAGATGGGTGCGGATAAGGGCCAGAAATGTGGGCAGGAGAAAAAACTCGCCCCGGGCTCCGGTCGCGCTTCGAGGATCGTGTCCGCATCAAGCTCCAGCCTGATCCAGTGAACGATGCCGTTGACGACGGCATCGTCGCTGGCCGCCAAGGCGAACTCCGTCCTGCCCTGCAGGGGTTGGGAAAACGCGGCGAAATCGAAGCGCAAAACCTCGACGTCTGGCGACCTCAACAGCAGCGCCCGGTCCCCGATCGGAACCCTGATCGACGCGGGGACGAAATCCGCGAATGGCGTCAGATCGAAGCCGGCGGCATGATCGACACGCGCGAAAATCGAATAGCTCTCCCAATGTGCCAAGGCCAGCCGGAGCGCGCCGGCGGCCGGCACGACAACCGCATCCGGCGTGGTCAGCCGGCGACGCGCATCGACGAGCGCGGCCAGCGGCTCCAAATCCAACAGGCTGTCGCCGAAGATGTCACAGAACAACAGATCGGCCGGCGCCTTTATATCTTCGCCGGGCACCAGCTTGGCTGACGGTTTTGCGATCACGTCGATGCGGTCGGCAAACCCGTTGCGGACGACGATCTCACGGGCGATCCGCGCCAGGATCGGATCGCGCTCACAGGTGGTGACTTTTTCAGCGCCGGCGCGCGCCGCCGTCAAGGCCAGCATTCCGCCCCCGGTTCCAATTTCCAGCGCGCGCGTACGGGGATGAATGGATCGGCTCAGGGCTTTATTCCAGGCGGCGTTTCGCCGGGCATCATTCATCATCGGAACATGGTAGCCGCGCACGAGCGAGCTCATCAGCCGCCTTGCTCTGACGGTGACCTCGGCATCGCCCGCGCCGATTGCGAGCGCCTTTCGACAGAGCTCGAAGGCGCGAAATTGCTGTTTCTTACTGGCGACGACTTCGGCAAGTCCAATCAACCCGATCAGGTAGTTTGACCGCCCCTCGAGCGCGCGCTCGAAGGATGCGATCATTCGCTCGATTTCGGAATCCGGCGGCATCGGAAATCGCTCAATCGCCCGCGGCGCATCTGGTGGCGGTACGCGGTGTGCAGGAACGGTCTTTGGCTTTAGAACATCGCCGTTTCAGGATAGTAATGATTGATGGCTACCGATCAACCGATCCCTCCGATTGGGCTTGGACGCGCGCGCGGCCGTTGGGCCGGCATTTCTGCCTTTCTGCTGTTCGTCGGCGGCTATGTCGCGCTCCTCGCCTGGTTCAAGCAGGTCGATGTGTACCACACGCATTTCTCCGATCCGGGCGTTCTCGTTCTCATCAATAATGCGTTCCGGGTGCTGTTCATTTTTTATCTGTTCTGGATCGTCCAGGCCGCCGGGGCGCTTCTGCTGCGGTTGCTGGGCGCCGCCGAGCCCGAAGCCGTCGGGACCCTGGACTACCTGGCCCTGACGTTCTTCGCAGGCACCGGTCCGTGGCATGTCGTGCTGCTGGCCATCGGCTATGCGAACCTCCTCAATCTACCGGCCATGATGATCCTGACGCTGCCCATGGTGGCGTTGGCGTTTCGCGAGCTACGCCTCGTCGCTCCGGGATTGCAGCGCGCGTTTGCCGCGGGGTTCAAAGAGCGCGGAGGCCTCTTCACAGCCGCCTGTGTCGCGCTCGGTCTCGTCTGGGGGACGCTGCTTCTCGTGAAGGGGCTCTATCCCGGCGGCGGGCAGGACTATTTCGTCCAATATTCACCCGTGTACCAGGCCATTGTGGACCGCGGCAGCGTGTGGCCGAATGAGGTCTGGTGGCATTACTTCTACTCGAAGGGCGCCGGGCTGTTTTTCCTCGGCATGCTGCTCACCGATGCCTTGGCGCCGCAGCTTGTGATCTTCTGCCTGCTCTCCGTCGCCGGCTTGGTGATATTCCTGTTCGCGCGGCGGCTCGCGCCCGGCACGGGCTGGCCGATGGCCGGCGTTGTCCTGTTCTTCGCGACCTACATCTATACGCCGGGCTGGGGCGAGTTCGGCAAGCTGCACGAGTTCAACACGGCCTTCGTCATCGCGATGCTGTGGATGACGGCCGTCGCGCTCGGTGACACCGGCAACATGCGCAGGGCCTGGCTGGCGGGGGTTGCCTCTACGATGACCGCAGCCATCATCGTCAACAACATGACCGCGGTGTTTGTGGCGGCGGTTTTTTCCGTCCTGGCTCTTGCCTATGCCTGCCTGGGCGAGCGTCGCGGTTTTGTCTGCCTGGCTTTCGCCGCTTTGGCAGGTGCGCTCTGCTCCTGCAATTTGCTCCTCAATTTTGTCACGTCGGGTCTGCTCAGCGGCTGGGATCCAAGCTTTCCCTATCTTTGGAAGTTCGCCGATATCGAGACGCTGTATCGATGGGGCGCTTTGCCGATGTCGATCATTTTGTTGAATTTCTATGGGGCTCCCGGCGTGCCCCTCGTGAAGTCGTTGAATTTCGTGAATTTTGCCTCGCGAACCTACCTGCTGTGGCCATTGCTGTTCGGCGGCCTGGCGATGACCGCGATGGCGGCCTGCGCGCGTTGCCGGGCCGCAGGCACCGGCTCCGGCTCCGGCTCCAAGCCAGCCCCGCTTCCGCAGGCGGGGGATGCAAGCGCCCGCCGGCGGCGCTGGCGGGTCCCCCTGTCGGACCCCGCGCTCATCTTGCTGGCTGCGGTCATGGTGTTTTGCGCGCTGACGGCGACCACCGGACGCGGCATGTCAGGTTCCTACTTTCGTGCCGCGAGCTTCATGGTGCCGGTGATGATCGTTGCCGGCATCGCCCTGTGGAGCGTGCCGCTTCGCCACGAAGCGGCGGCATCCTTGCGGGCCGCGGCCGGACATCCCGCGACGCCGCTTGCCGTGCTGGCGTTATGTGCTGTCGTGCTGGCGGGCAAGACGCCGATCAATCGCGACATCGTGCCGCTCACCACGAATGCTCTGAAGCACGCCGCCGGCATGCTCAGCATCGACGGCGCCTACACGCATCAATCCAGCGGACATCCGATTGGACCGTGGGGCGGAATCTACCCGGGCGCCCGCGGCGCTTATGGGATCGTGGGACCCCGCGTGCCAGTCTGGTCGATGCATACAGAGACCTATTGCATGTTGCCGGATTGCAAGATGAGGTCCTACCCGCATTTCCTGATGGGCCGGTCTTGGGATCGGGTCATGTGGGGCACCGCCGAGGAGGGCGAGACGGCGCTGCGCGCGGCGGGGCTCAATTATTTTCTGTTTTCGCGCGAGCTGCTGGTGCGTGATCCGTTGTTTTTCAGTCCGCTGTTTTCGCCCGACGCGATCGCCCGCCACTTCGGTATTCGCTGGACCGACGGCACGACGACCTTGCTGACCTGGTCCGGTCCCGAGACGAGGCCGCTCGATGAAACGTGGCTCGTCGAATATCGGCAGGCGACAGCCGCCTCCCCCTGGCGCTTGTTTGGCAATGCCAGGATGAAGGCGATTTTCGAGCGGCTGCACGCAACCCCGCATCCCTGGCGCCCCGTCGAGCTGCCGCAGGCGCGGCCATGAGCCGATAGTCATGAGCCGATAGTCATGAGCCGATGGGCATGAGCCGACCGACCTCCATCTGCCTACGCTTCACCGACGTGCGCGGATGGCGGGCGGAGATCATCCCCTTCCTGCTGTTCGTCGGCGGCTATGTCGCGCTCGTCGCCTGGTTCAAGAGCGTGGATGTCTACCACACGCATTTCTCCGATCCGGGCGTTCTGGTTCTCATCAATAATGCTTTCCGCGTGCTGTTCATTTTTTATCTGTTCTGGATCGTCCAGGCCGCCGGGGCGCTTCTGCTGCGGTTGCTGGGCGGCCCCGAGCCCGAAGCCGTCGGGACCCTGGACTACCTGGCGCTGACGTTCTTCGCCGGGACCGGACCCTGGCATGTCGTGCTGCTGGCCGTCGGCTATGCGAACCTCCTCAATGTGCCGGTCATGATGATCCTGACGCTGCCCATGGTGGCGTTGTCGTTTCGCGAGCTGCGGCTCGTCGTTCCAGGATTGCAGCGCGCCTTTGCCGCGGGCTTCAAAGAACGCGGAAGCCTGTTCACCGCCGCCTGTATCGGGCTTGGCCTCGTCTGGGGGACGCTGCTCCTGGTCAAAGGGCTCTACCCGGGCGGCAGCCAAGAATACTATGTGCAGTACTTTCCGGGATACAGATCGTATCTCGAGCACGGCGGCCTGTGGCCGAACGAGGCCTGGCTGAACTACTTCTACTCGAAGGGCGCCGGGCTGTTTTTCCTCGGCATGCTGCTCACCGATCCGCTGGCGCCGCAGCTTGTGATCTTCTGCCTGTTCTCCGTCGCCGGCTTGGCGATATTCCTGTTCGCGCGACGGCTCGCGCCCGGCACGGGCTGGCCGATGGCCGGCGTCGCCCTGTTCTTCGCGACCTACATCTATACGCCGGGCTGGGGCGAGTTCGGCAAGCTGCACGAGTTCAACACGGCCTTCGTGATCGCGATCCTCTGGATGACGGCTGGCGCGCTCGGTGATGCCGGCGACATGCGCAGGGCCTGGCTTGCCGGGGTTGCGTCCGCGGTGGCGGCGGCGATCGTCGTCAACATCGCGATCGGACTATTTCTGGGGGCGGTATTTGCCGCACTCAGTCTCGCCTACGTCTGCTTGCGCGAGCGCCGCCGCAGCCTGGTCTGTCTTGCTCTTGCCGCGCTCGCCGGTGCCGTCGTCGCCGGCATCATGCTCATCAATTTTGCCACCACGGGATTGTTCAACGATCTCGCGCTGATCAGGCTGTGGAAGTTTGCCGACGTCGAGACGTTGTATCGGTGGGGCGCTCTGCCGATGGTGCTTGCGTTCTCCAACATCTACACCGGCGCGGGGGTGCCGTTCGCCAAGTCGGCCAATTTCCTGCAGTTCTGCCTGCGGCTGGGCCAGCTCTGGCCGCTGTTTCTCGGCGGCGCCCTCGCCGCTCTCGGCTGCTTCCATGCGCGGCATCGTGCCGGCAATTTAGGCAAGAAATCCGTTTCCACCCCTCCTCCGCACGCACGGGACGGCGGCACATACCAGCACCACCGGCGGGAATACGTGTCCGATGCGGCGCTCGTCTTGATCGCCGCGATGCTGGTCTTTGTCGCGCTGACCGTGACGGAGGGCCGCGGGCTGTCGAGCTCCTACTACCGCTTCTCGAGCTTCATGGTGCCGGTGGTGATCGTCGCCGGCATCGCCTTGTGGAGCACCCCGCTTCGGCATCAGGCGCCGGCATGGCTGGCGACCGTGGCCGGGCATCCCGGCGTGCCGGCTCTCGTGGTGGCGCTGTGCGCGATCTTGATCGTGGAGAGGACGCGGATCGACCGCGTCGCCGCGCCGCTCGGCGGCAATGCGCTCAAGCATGCCGTCGGCATCCTCAGCATCGATGACACCTTCGGACGTCAATTCAGCGGCCATGGAATCATGCGCGGGCGCGAGGTCGCGGCCGTCGCGGCCAACGGCGCTTCGTCCGCCGCGCCCCGCAGCTCCCCGGCAGGTATCTACGCGGGCGCGCGCGGCGCCTACGCCATCGTCGGTCCGCATACGCCGATCTGGTCGATGCACCTGAACAGCTACTGCATGCTGCCGGACTGCAAGGTGATGACATTCCCCAATTTCATCATGACCCGGTCCTGGGACCGCGTCATGTGGGGCACGCCGGAGGAAGGTCGCGAGCTGTTGCGGGCGGCCGGGCTGAACTATTTCCTGTACTCGCGAGAGCTCCTGATGTGGGCGCCGCTTGCGCTCAGCGCGTTGTTTTCCCCCGATAACATCGCTCGCTATCTCGGCATTCTCTGGACCGATGGCACCACGACGCTGCTGACCTGGGCGGGCCCGGACACGACCCCGCTCGGCCAAGCCTGGCTCGCCGACTACCGGCAATCGGCGGAGACATCGCCACCGGTGCGAGCCTTCCCCAATGCGCGGATGAAAGCGATTTTCGAACGGCTCAATGCCACTCCACATCCGTGGCGCTCGGTCGAGCTGCCGTACCGCGCGCCATAGCCGGATTGCCTCGCGCTAGAGCACGTTCAGTTTCCTTGAAACTGAACGTGCTCTAGGACTCTTGCGCTGGTCGCATTTTCGACGGAAAACCGGATTCCACTTTTCCTGAAAATGCTCTAGCGCCCGCGCGCCAGCTTGCGCCACCGCCGCCGCACAAACAGAACGTCGTTGAGCCACTTGGCGAACCGGGTCTCCTCGGTGCCGGTGGCAAGTGCCTTGAGGAGAATGCGGGCGGTCCGCAATGGGCGGCAGGCGAACGAAATGACGTAGAAATTCACGAACATCCAGAGCATCGTGACGTGAAGGCGCCTGGTCGAGACATGCTCGGAGTAGGATGGAGCGTGACGGCTGTAGTAATCCATCGGCGACAAAAAGAATTCCTCGTCCAGGGTCATTCGTCCTTCGCCCTGCAACCGCTTGAACAGCTCCGACCCCGGATAAGGCACGAATTTGCTCACCGCCACGTCATGCACGCCCAGGAGCGCCATCCGGCGGACCAGGCGAAGGCTCTCTTGCAGGGTCGCGGGCGTATCATCCGGAAAGCCGACGACCATGAAGCAGGAGAGCGAGAACCCGCGCCGCACCGCGACACGCATCGCCTCGAGCATATGGTCGAGGTTCACCTGCTTCTTGATCTTTGCCAGGATGTCAGGCGATCCGCTTTCCGGTGCGAAGGCGAGCGCGCGGCAGCCGGACCGGTAGAGCAGGTCGGCGACCTCCTCGTCGAAGACCTCGCAGCGGGTGCCGCTCGGCATCTGCCAGGTGATATCGAGTTTCCGCCTGATCAATTCCCGGCAGAATGCGACGACCCATTGCCGCTTGACGACCGCGGTCAAGTCTTGGAAGTCGATGTTTTGGATCCTGTACTTCGTCTTGTAGGTTTCGATCTCGTCGGCGACCTGCACCGGATCGCGCGCAAGGTAACGCGTGGTCCACATCTGCGGGCTCGAGCAGAACGTGCATTGATAGGGGCAGCCGCGCGTGCTCAGGAGCGGCATCGAGCGGCCGAGATTGCTGCCATTGATCTGATGGCGCGCGATATATCCCTCGATCGGGAAGGAGCCCCAGTCAGGCGGCGCAATGTCGTCGATCTCGCGGTTGCGCGCCGACAGTCCGTTATCGTGGAATATATCGCCCCCGAGGTAGGCGAGTCCGGGCAGGTCCCGCCACGGCTGATCTTCCGATATGGCCTTGGCGAGCCGCACAAAGGTCTCCTCGCCCTCGCCCAGCACGACAATGTCGAATGCCGAACTGCGCAACACCAGTTCCGCCATGGCGGTGCCGTGCTCGCCGCCCAGGACCAGGATCGCATCCGGGACGTGGGAGCGAATGCAGGCGGCCAGATCCCGGGTCAACGGCCAAAGCGTGCTGAACATGCAGCTCAGGCCGACGAGGCGTGTCGTCCTCGGGATGCGCTGGACGATGTCCTCGAAGGAAAGCCCCTGGATCATGAAGTCGCCGCGGGCCGGAAAGGGCGAGATCGCGTCGAGGGCTTCTCCGGTGCCATCGATGACCGCGTAGGGAAGCCCCGCGTGCTTGATGGCGCCGGCAATATAGGCCAGTCCCAGCGGCGGGTTTGGCGTATGCATCTGCAGGCCGGAAAACGATTTCAGCCCCGGCGGGTTGATCAGCGTGATCATCATCGTTTTCCAAAGCCGTCGCTCACATCAAAATAGCATGCCTCACTGATCGAAGGGTGCCGCTTTTTCGATGACCAGCATCATTCGAAATGCAAGCAGCCGGCCCAGAACCGGCTCGATCGCGCGTTCGACTTTGAGAGCACGGCGCGCCAGCCGATCGGATATCAAGCTCCATGACTTGAACCCGCCGCTCAATGGGTAGACGGCGAGCGAGAACCAGTCGACGCGGCTGATTTTCAGGTTCGGAAACAGACGCCGGAAGCGATCGCGATGACGCGTGACGAGCAAGGTCGGGATGGCCTGGTTGGAGCGATAGGGATCGCGGTCCGGATCGGGCATCCCAACGGTCAACGGATCCGCGGACATGCGGACCGGCTCATGGTGCAACAGCCGGTAAAAGAGCGCGCTGCCCCAGGTTATTGCCGGCTCGATCATGATCACGCGCCCGCCGGGTTTGAGCACACGCTCAGCCTCGCGGAAGCAAAGCACCGGGAACTCGATGTGATGCAACACGTCCACCATGACGATATTGGCGGCCACGCCGGACGCAAATGGCAGATCCTGCGCGTCGGCAATGCAGTCGAGCCACGACCCCTGCTGGATGTCAGTCGCAACCACATGCGGAAGCCGGCGCTTGAGATTGCCGATGCCTCCGCCGATCTCGATCGTGAGGCCCGGCACGCAAGCCGCGGCGATGCGGTCATGAATATCGTCGTAGATTGTCCGCAGGATCGGCTTGCGATCCCAGATGTCCAGATATCCGCGCAATGCCTCGGTCATCGCCGGCTCACAGCGCCTTGATGCGCAGGAACGCGAACAAGACCATGCGCAGCAGCACCAATCCATGCCTGAACCTGGAAATCTTCGTCTCGCCATACGTGCGGCTGGCGTAGCGGACCGGGACTTCGACGATCTTCAATCCGAGTTTCGAGGCGCCGAAAATGAGATCGAAATCGCCGAACGGATCGAAGTTGCCGAAATAGGAACGTCCCGCCTTCAGCCGGCGATAGTCGGCGCGGCGCAACGCCTTGGTGCCGCACAGCGTATCGGTCACGCGCTGCGACAACAGCCAGGTGAAGATGATGGCAAAGGATTTGTTGGCGACGAGGTTGAGAAAGCGCATGGCGTCATCCCCCCTCGGGTAGACGAGGCGGGAGCCGTTCACGAATTCGCACTTGCGGGACTGGATCGCCTGCCAGAATTTCGGCAACTGCTCGGGCGGGACCGTCAGGTCGGCGTCGAGAATCATGAGCACGTCGCCGCGCGCGGCATCGAAGCCGGCGAAGACCGCGTCGGCCTTGCCGTTGCCCGGTTGCCGCAGGGCCTTGATCTCGATCTGCGGACAGGCCGCGATGACGCGCGCGATTTCTTCCCAAGTGCCGTCTTCGGAATGGCCTTCGACGAAAATGATTTCCTGATCTTCGGCAAAGTGAGGGATCCGATTCACCGCCGCCTGGATATTGCCGCGCTCGTTGCGCACCGGGATCACGATTGTTGCCGACCGGATGTCGTCGTCCGCACAGCGCAGCGAGCGGCATACGGAATAGTGACGCAGACAAAGGTTGCGAATGATCGGGTAAGGCGCGATGAAGCGGTTGATCAACCGCCCGAGGCCGAGCAGCCAGGCCGGCGTCAGCATCCGGATTTCGGTCTTGACGGTTTCGAAATCGGCCAAGGCGGCAAGCGCCTGGATGTCGGCGGGGGCGAGCACGTTCTGGGGCGGTTGCGGCATACGCCAGCCGAGCAGCTCGGCAAGCTTCAGCGCCGGGAACCAGAGGTGCGAGAAATAGACGACGACGACCCGGGTCTCGCGCGTACACAGGCCATGCAGGCTTTCGAACAGACCTTGGCAGTCGTCGAGCTCGCCGAGGGTGTCGGCAATGAGAATCACGTCGAATGGGCCGGGCAACGACTTGACGAGAGCCTCCTCCTCGACATCTCCGACCAGGAACGAAAGATGGGGATGAGCCTTGCGCGCCTGCTCGATCATCAGCCCGCTGAAGTCGACGCCAACCCCGAACGACGGCCGAAGCGCCGCCAGCAGGTGCCCATTGCCGCACCCGAGCTCAAGCACGCGCGCCCCTTCGGGGATCAGGAATTGCAGATAGAGCAGGTCTTCCCGGTGAAAAAAGGCTGCGCGTTCGAGCCATCGCGTTCGCTCGGGAGCGAACGTCTCGCGCCAGCGGCGGACGGCTTGCTTGCGGGGCGACATCGCCGTGGTGGCCGCAGATGCGGAGCTGATCGACATGCCTGTCTCTCGCGCGTCACACGTTTGCATGTCACCGACTTTGCCGCTGCCGGCGGCGCATCAGCCAGCCGACCGGGCGCACCAGCGGGTAGAGCCAGAAAAACGCATCGGACAGGCGCACGGTGTCATAATCCGCGGGCGTGAAGCACTCGCGCATGACCTGGGTCGAGCGGTAGCGCCAGTCGGACTTGAGCACCAGGCGATAAAGCCGCTGCCACAGTGAATAGCGCGCCAGCCCCGGCCATGAACCGCGCCGCGGCAGCTCGTGCCAGGCCGGACCGGCATAGAAATGCGAGAGGATATGATCGAGCCGCCTGACCGGCGCGCTCGCGCGGGCGCGCGCGAGGTGACGGTCGGCGACTGCGAGCCCGAGCCAATCATGCGCCAGCATCACGGCGTGCAGCATGGCCGGGCCGAAGCCGGCGACATCCGCCGATTCGAGTGCCGCGTCCACGCTGTCGCGTTCCGCGAACAGAGTCGCCAGGTCCACAAGCCAGCACAGACGCTCCCAGGCGTGGCCGGCGCCGTGGACGCAGAGGTACGGCGCGAGCCTGCGCCGCGACAAGGTGGCCACGACGGCGCCGCCCACGCTCACCTCCTCGCGCTCACGCCAGAGCGTGCCAAAATCATTGGCGAGCAGGTGCGCATTGTCGGTCAGCCGGCAGTGCAGTTCGACGTTCGTCCCGCTGGCGGGATGGATGTATTCGACATCCTTGATCCAGTGCCGATAGGCGGCGCTCTGGCGCGGCGACAGCGCATCGTTGGAGCAGCGGTACCCCGACGCGACGAGGACCGCATCGGCGCGCGCAGCCTGCGCCGGATCGACCAGCAGGTCGATATCGCGAGCGTCGCGCAGCGAGCCATCGCCGTGGAGCTGGGCCGAGAGCACAACGCCCTTGAGCGCCAGCACGTCGACGCCGCCGTCCGCCAATGCGCGCGCGAGCCGCCCGACTTCCGCCACCTGGGCCAGGCTGCGCCGCGCCACATCAAAACTCTGCCGGCGCAATTGCGCGACCACATCCGCCGGCACGCCGGTCGAGCCGCAGGCTTGCAGGCCGGCCAGCAGGAACGGCGCCACCCGGTGCCGCCGCGCACCCGCGATGATGGCCGCCCAGTCCGGAGCGCCGGCGATCCCCCGGCGCAATGCCTCTGCGTCCTCGGGCCGGCACGGGTGACGCAGCGCCAGGCAAAACAGGCGGAACTCAGGCGTCAGGTTGATGGCCATCGAACATTCAATCGCGTTCAGACAGCTCCTTGTAGCCGCGTTTCCGGGCGGGGGCGAATATGGCGGCGCCGCGGAAGCCGGCCGTCCCTCCGGGAACCTGACGATCCGTCGTGGATTTCGAGCATCCGTGCCGCCTGCCGCGTGCGCCGTGAAAGGATACGCCAGCCGTTCAAGACTTGTTCTCAGGCGCAATGTCGGGCAAGAATTCCGCTCCCCCCTTGGCCTACGTTGCCAAAATCCGGCTTACGCCTGGACGAGACATGACCGACCAAACGACCGAAAGGCATCTGGAGCGAAGCCGCTGGCCACTCTTTGCGATGGTCGTGACGGGCGTGGCGATCCTCGCCGCGGTTGTCGTGCTTGTGTGGACCTTGCCGCCGCGCACCATCATGATGGCGACCGGCGCCGAGGGTGGCGCCTACCACGAGATCGGCAAGCAGTACCGCGACATTCTCGCGCGCGCGGGCGTCGAGCTGCGGCTGGTGTCGACGGGCGGAGCGACCGAGAACCTCGCATTGCTGCGGGACAAGCGCGTGAGCGTGGGTCTCGTCCAGGGCGGCATCGCCGGCGAGCAAGATGCATCCCAGCTCGAGTCGCTCGGCACAGTCTTCTACGAGCCGCTGTGGCTTTTTCACCGCAGCGAGCTTCGCGGCCTCGGGCTCGATGTCCTGCGCGGCCGCAAGGTCTCGGTCGGGCCCGAAGGCAGCGGCACGCGCACGCTGTCGCTCGAGCTGCTCAGGCGCATCGGAATCGACCGGCAGGTCGGCGAACTGCTCGCGCTGACGCCGCAGGCGGCCGGCGACAAGCTGATCGCCGGCGAGATCGACACCGCGCTCATGCTGATCTCCTGGGACTCTCCCGTGATCCGGCGGCTGCTCGCCGACGAGCGCGTCGAACTCGCGAGCTTCCCCTTCGCGGACGCCTATGTCGCGTTCTATCCGTTCCTGAGCAAGGTGGTGGTGCCGGCGGGCGTGGGCGATCTCGCCAAGGGCCGGCCGCCGTCGGACGTGACGCTGGTCGCGCCCAAAGCCAGCCTGATCGTGCGCAAGGACCTGCATTCCGCGATCCAGTACCTGCTGCTCAACACCGCGGTGCAGGTGCATTCCGGTGCCGGTATCTTCCAGCGCGCCGGACAGTTTCCGGCGGCCGAGGCCATCGACCTGCCGCTGAGCGGCGAAGCGTTGCAGTTCTACAAATCCGGACGCCCATTCCTGCAGAACTATCTTCCGTTCTGGGCGGCGTCGCTGGCCGGCCGGCTGCTCATCCTGCTCATTCCGATCATCGGCATCCTCTACCCGCTGATGCGATTTCTGCCGGCGCTCTACGGCTGGGCCATGCGATCGAAGATTTCGCGGCTGTACGGCGAATTGAGGCTGATGGAAGCCGAGATGGAGACCCGCGGCGCCGGCCGCGACACCGGCGACATGCTGGCGCGCCTCGACCGGCTCGAGCAGCGCGCCAACCATCTGCGGGTGTCGCTGGGCTATGCGAACATGCTCTACATGCTGCGAGCCCATATCGCGCTGGTGCGCGAACGCCTGAAAGGCGCCTGATCCGCCTGTCGGCGAATACAATACCGGGACCGGCCGAGCAGACTTGCGATGAGCGACGACCTGCGAGAACAGATTTCGCGTCTGGAAGCCCAGATCGAAGAGCTTGCCACGGCGATCGAACGCTGCCGCAAGATCGAGCTCGCATCAAAGATCGCCATCGCCGCCGGCGCGGTCATGGTCCTGGCTGTCGTGCTCGGAGCGGTCCGCTTCGATCCGACCGTTCTGTTCGGAGGCATCGCGGCGGTCATCGGCGGCACCGTCCTGTTCGGCTCGAATTCGACCACATTGGTGCAGACCCTGGCCGCCCAGGAGGCGGCGCAGGCGCTGCGGGTCGAGCTGATCAACAAGATCGACCTTCGCGTGGTCGGACATGTGGGCCCGAACGGCCGCTTCCCGCGTCTGATCGATTCCGACACCGACTGACGCAGGGTGGCTTCGCCACTCCGGGGCCTGCTCGCCTCACACCTTCGACATCTCCAGCGTCGGGCGCGCGAACAGCTCCTCGACGCCGACCTTGCGCTCGGTGAGACCCTGCTCATAAGCGTATTGCGTCAGCGCTTCGATCTCCGGCCTGTTCTCGTCCACGCCGTATTTCCAGAAATCCTGCCCCATCACGGCGATGGTCTCGTTGGTCTCGGCCTCCAGCCACGGCAGCGTGACCATGAGCGCATTGACGTCGCGCAGGTCGATCATCGCCAGCGCCTTGGCCTCCAGGAACGCCTTGTACACGCTGGTCGCCAGCCACGGATATTGCTCGACCAGCTTCCGCTTGATGCCGACGAGATGCATGATCGGGAACAGCCCGGTCTGCTTGAAGTAGTCGCGCTCCGCCGCGCGCGTGTCGGGAAATAGGCGCGCGATATGCGGCTCGCCGTTGATGAACGACGACGGCGCGCGCGCCGTGAACAGCGCGTCGAGCTCGCCCTTGCGCAAGAGGTCGACCAGCGTCTCGCCCGGCCCGAGCGGCTTGAGGTCGAGGCCCGGGATCGGCTTGAGCGGGGTGCGCTCGCCACGGCCGGGCTCCTCCTGGCCGCCGTTGCGCCAATGGATTTCGTTCGGCTTGACGCCGTACTGGTGCTGCATCATGCCGCGCATCCAGACCACCGCGGTGATCTGGTATTCGGGCAGCCCGATCCGCTTGCCGCGCAGGTCGGCCGGCGTCTTGATGCCGGCGTCGGTGCGGATGTAGATGCCGGAATGCCGGAAAATCCGCGATACGAAGGCCGGGATGCCGATATAGGCCGAGGTCTCGACCGTGCGGATATAGCTCGAGAACGACAGTTCCGAGACGTCGAACTCCTGGAACTTGAAGGCGCGGTGGAAAATCTCCTCGGGATAGAGCGGCAGATAGGTGACGGCGCAGCCGTCCACCCGGACGCGGCCGTCCTTGATCGCGCGGGTGCGGTCGTAATTGCCGCAGGCGATGGTGATGGGCACCTCGACCATGGGGACTCCTGAGTTTCGGTGAATTCTGCCGGCTTATGCGGGCGGCGGCGACGGTGGGCCGGCTTGCGCCGGTGGCGGGCACCCTACGGTCTCCGGCCGCGCCTGTGAAGCCGACCGCCGCGCTTGTTGTCGCTCCGATTGGGCGATAGTTTCGCGCCGACAAGGAGATCGAACCATGATGTCGACCGTGGTCGGCGGCGCCATGCTGCCGCATGCACCTCAGTTCTTCACCATGCCGGAGACCGAGGACCCGAAGAACGTCAAGCATGTGCGCGAGGTGGCGGCGGACGTCGGCAGGCGGCTGCGCGCGCTCAAGCCCGACCTCTGGATCATCTTCTCCAACGACCATGCCGAGCAGTTCTTCCACAACGCGGCGCCGCCGTTCACGGTCCACGTCGGCGGCGAGGCGACCGGCGAATTCGCCGGCCGCAAGTTCCACTGGAAGGTGCCGAGCGAAATCAGCTTCGAGCTGGTGCGCCAGCTCTACCGGCAGAATTTCGATCCGGCCTTCTCCTCGACCGCCAAGATCGACTACGCGATCGGGATTCCCCTCACCCACCTCGGCCATACCGACCCGGTGCTGCCGATCTACGTCAACGCCTATCTGCCGCCGCAGCCGACCATGGAGCGCTGCTACGCCTTCGGCCAGGCGGTGGCGCGCACCGTCACCGCGATGGGGCTCAAGACGGTGATCCTCTCGAGCGGCGGCATGTCGCACTTCCCGGGCACCGACCGCTATTCCAACCCGGAACTGGCCTGGGACCAGCGCGTCCTTGAAAAGCTCGCCAGCGGCAACCTCAAGTCGCTGATCGGGTTCGACGAGAGCGAGCTCGACGAGACCGGCAACATCGAGCTGCGCTGCTGGGCCTGCGCCGCCGGCGCGCTCGGCGAACGCAAACCCGATGTCGTGTCCATGGACCCGAGCTGGCACCACAACTACGCTTCGCTGGCCTGGATCGATTCGCGGCCCGGCGACCACGCCGCGCATTATCCCTCCATCAAGCCGGAGCTGGTCGAGCTGACCTCGGCGTTGCACGGGCTTGCCCATGACGCCGACAAGCGCGCCCGCTACATCAGCGATGCGCCGGCCTATGCGGACCAGTACAAGCTGCCGCCCGAGCAGCGCGAAGCGCTGATCAAGCTCGACATGCCGGCCATCGTGAAGATGGGCGCCCACCCGCTGGTGCCGTTCCTGGCACAGATGCAGATCCAGCGCCTGCGTCCGCGCTGAGCGCCGTTCGCCGTTCCCTACGCAAACCCCACCGACCACCGGAAGAAGGACTGCCCGATGAAAGCGGCTGCCAAGAACGCTCGCCCATCCAAGAAAAATCCACCGCCGTCCAAGACCCAGCTCAACGACCTCGTACTCGCCAACAAGATCCTGTTCGGTCTCAATGTCGTCGACGCGTTCGGGCACATCAGCGTGCGCGACGATCGCGATCCCAAGAACCGGTTTCTGATGGCACGCCACCTGCCGCCCGGCATGGTGACGGGCAAGGACATCGTGACCTTCGACATGGAGAGCAACCCGCTCACCCATGCCGACATGCCGCAGTACAGCGAGCGCTTCATCCACAGCGAGATCTACAAGGTGCGCCCGGAGGTGAATTCGGTCATTCACTGCCACGCCCGTCCGCTCATCCCATTCGGGACCGCCAAGGGCGCAAAGCTCCGCCCCATGTTCCACATGTGCGGGTTCCTCGGCTGCGGCGTGCCGATCTTCGAGATCCGCGATGCCGGCGGCATGACCGACATGCTCATCCGCACCGCGCCGCTCGGCAAGGCGCTCGCCGCCTCGCTCGAGGACAAGTACGTCGTCCTCATGCGCGGCCACGGCGCCACCATGGTCGGCGATTCGATCCCGGAAGCAGTTTTCCGCGCGGTCTATTCGATGGAGAACGCCGCGATCCAGATGCAGGCGCACCAACTGGCGCAGGACGGCGAGGTCGAGTTCCTCACCGAAGAGGAGTCCGAGAAGTCGAGCCGCGGGCGCAACGTCCCGCGCGCGTGGTCGCTCTGGAAACACCAGTTCACGGCACGATAGAACTGGCGCGTAGGCGCGAGCTTTCTGCTATGATCGCCCCTAAGATTGGATGCTGCCGAAGCCTTCAACGGAGAGCCCCATGAAGAAACTCGTTCTCGAAACCACCTCGCCATTCCAGGGGCTGCCGGAGCTGGTGGCCTATGAGGAAGGCCTGTTCGAACGGGAAGGCCTCGAGATCGAATGGGCGGAGCGCGACGAGGCCGGCGTCAAGCAGGCCGAGAGCCTGGTGGAGACGCCCAAGGGCGTCGACCCGTTCGGCAGTCACGGCAAGCTGCTCGAGCAGGGCAAGGCCGACATGTACAACGCCTGCGAATGGGGCAACTACTGCCGCGCGGGCGCCACCGGCGTCGGCAGCCGGCAGGTCGGCCGGCGCGCCATCGTCGCCTATGCGGCGATCCTGGTGCGGCCGGAGTCGCCGGTCTACACGCCCCAGCAGCTCGCCGACCGCACCGTCGGCGTGCCGTTCTATGCCGGCACGCATTATTTGGCGCTGCACATGCTCGAAGGCTTTCTTCCGCGCGACAAGATCAAGGTCGTGCGCGCGCCGAACGGCTCGCGCAACCGCTTCAACATGATGATGAAGGGCGCGCTCGAAGCCACCACGCTGACCGAGCCCTACATCACGCTCGCCGAAAAGAAGGGCTGCCGCACCATCTGCTCGGCCTTCTTCCACGGCACCGAAGTCGCCTCCGACAAGGTGGACGCGGAGACCTACGCGGCGTTCAACCGCGCGGTGCGCGAGGCCGTGAAACGCATCAACGCCAACAAGCGCGCCTACCTGCGCTACTTCATCGACTATCACAAGGCGAAGGACCCGGAGATCGGGATGCTGGAGGTCAGCGACCTGCGCGAGGGCCGGCTGGTCGTCTGCGACCCGGCGCCGATCCCCGCCGACGAGATGGCGCGCACCTACGAATGGGTGAAGAGCTGGGGCATGCTGGAACAGACCGACTCGGCACTCGACCTCGTCAACATGGACGTGCAGTCGCGCGCGCACGCGGCGGCCTGACGAGTGTTGCAGTAGAGCTGCATCACCCTCCGCTCATGCCCGCGATTGCCTCACGCTCCGCTCATGCCCGCGAAAGCGGCATCCAGACGGTCGGCTCGCGTGGGCGCGATACGGGATTTGGATGATCAGTTTGCCGTCGTTCCGGGGGCGGACGAAGTCCGCGAGCCCGGAATCCATAACCACGACTCTCGAGACGTCGCTCTGACGGTGCCGGATTCCAGCAACGGTGGTTATGGATTCCGGGCTCCCTTGCGGGCGCTCGGGCGCCGCAATGACGAACGCATCAGCCGCGCTTCGTATGATCATCCAGGTCCCCGCTTTCGCGGGGACGAGCGGATGAGGCACCTCGCCTAATCAGCGGCGATGATCGCCCGCGTCTCCTCGACGATGTCCTGGGGAGTCGCGTAGAAGTCCTTCAGCAAGGTCTCGATCGCCTGCCAACTCACCGGGCCGACGTCGAGCTTCTTGGCCTTCATCTCGGCCAGATACGCCGGATCCGTCATCGTCTCCTCGAACGCCTTGCGCAGCGCGGTCGCGCGCTCCGCCGGGATGCCGGGCGGCGCGACGAACGGGCGTCCCAGCGTCTGGGCGTTCAGGACGAAGCTGAAAATCTGCTTCTGCCGCTCGTTGACGGCGAACTCCATGATCGACGGCACGTCGGGCAGTTCGGGCGAACGCTCCAGGGCCAAGACATTGAGCACCTTGATCTTCTTGTCCGCGATCCATTCGGGCTTCGAGATCTTGATGCTCGAATAGGCCCATCCGCAGCGGCCATCGAGCTCGCCGCGCTCCACCGCCAGGATCATCTCGGCGCCGCCCGGATATCCGGTCACGAGCTGGATCTTGAGACCGAGCAGCCTGCGCAGGATCTTGGCGTACATGTCCTCATCGGAGCCCGGTCCAAGCCCGCCCAGCGTGAACTGAACGTGCGCCGCGTCGGCCATCGACAGGACCTTGGGATTTCCCAGCAGCGCACAGACGGTGAGGTCGCTTGCTCCGCTGCCCAGCCAGGTGAATTTCGTCGCATCGAAACCCGCGCCGCCGGTCGAGCCGAGCAGTGGCGCGATCACCGGCGCGCGCGTCAGGGAGATCACCGTGCCGTCCTTCGGCGCGACGTTGTAGAGATGGCTGGCGGCCCGCAGGCTGCCGGCGCCGGGCATGTTCTGCACCACGATCCGCGGCTGTCCCGGGATGTGCTTGCCGAGATAATTCGCCATCACGCGCGCGTAGAGATCGAAACCGCCGCCGGCGGAATAGCCGGCGATCAGCGTGACCGTGCGGTCCTTGTAGAAATCTGCAACCGGATCGGCCTGTGCCGGCAGCGCCAAGGCTGCCGCCAATGCCAGGCCATGAAACCAAGTCGGAGCATGGACACGCATGATGAGTCCTCGTTTGCAGCGGAGCGAAAGAGCCGCTCCTCGCCGAGCAAAAATTATGCCAAATCGCCAGCCGGAAATACAGCACCAAGAGGCCGCCAAATAACGCGCTCCAGCCCAGGGCGGCAACCGACTGCGGCACCCGGGATGATGGTCGGAACCAGGTCGCCCGCTTCAGTGATCCTCCGCCACGTCGATCAGCGTCCCGTCAGGATCGGCGAGCTGGAAGCTTCCGTGCGGGCATTTCGCCAGCAGCGCGAGCCGCGCCACGCCTTCGGAATCGAAATCGACCGGCTTGCCGCGAAGCTGCAGGTTCTGCTTCTCGACCTCGGCGAGGTTCTTCTTGAATGCGTCGAGGCTCGTCACCCGGAAGCCGATATGGTCCATCGCCGGCTGCTCGATGCCGGCGCCGTTGAAGGCGGAAATCGTCCACGGCAGAATTGAAAGCGTCACGCGCCCGTCGGTCATGTGATAGCTGTCCGGCTCGCCCTGCACATTGCGCGCTTCGAGCTCGAACACGTCGGCGTAGAATTCCGCCATCTTGCCGGCGTGACGCGCGCGCAGCGCAAAATGACTGATCGTGTTGTCCTGTTTCCATTCGCCCTTGGCATAGACTTCCGCGCGGTTCTCGTGGCCCTGCTGCGACAGGTCGAAATAGTTGCCGGCCGGGTCGTGCGCGCTGTAGCTCGCGAACGGGCGGTTGCCCGGCCGCTTGACGATCTCGATGTCGGGATATTTGTTGGCGACCTTGGCGCGCACCTTGTCGAGGTCCTCGACCTCGATGCCGAAATGATCGAGGCCGGCCTTGCGGCCGCCGCGCCGCGGGATGATGGTCATGCCCACATAGCCGTCGCCGACCGAGATGGCGGACATTTCGCGCGCCGTGTCGCCCGAGACCTTCATGCCGAACACGGCGCGGTAGAACATGCCGAGCGTCGTGTAATGGTCGGTCGTGATCGCCAGATGGTTGAGCTTGCCGAACATCGAGGTCTCCTGCGCCTTGCCGTCGATCGGGGCAATAGGCCACAGGCTCCGGATGACCGCAACAATTAGATGTTTTCGCAGCGGCGGCGATCTGTCACGATGGCGCGGTCGAGAGCAACCGAGCGTGCAGGGAACCATGCCGAACCAGGTCATCCGTGTTGCGATCGCGATCGCAGCGCTCAATGTCACCGCGCACGGCGCCATCGCGCAGGACAACGACTTCGCGAAGAAGACGATCACCATCTATATCGGCAACACCGCCGGCGGCACCTACGACCTCATGGGCCGCCTCCTGGCACGACACCTCGGCCACCATCTGCCCGGCAACCCGACCGTGATCGCGGACAACATGCCGGGCGCCGGCACGCTGCGCGCGGCGAACTACATCTACAACGTCGCGCCGAAGAACGGCACCGCGATCGGGATCGTGAGCGAAACCCTGGCGGTCGAGCAGGCGCTGCGCAATGCCGCGGTGCAGTTCGATGCCACGAAATTCATCTGGATCGGCCGCCTCGCGGCGAGCAACGCCGTCCACATCATGTGGCACACGTCGAAGGTGCAATCGATCGAGGACGCCAAGCGCTTCGAGGGCACCGTCGCGGGCACCGGCCCCGGCAACGTCGCCGAGATCGTGCCGACCATGCTCAATGCCGTCATCGGCACCAAGTTCAAGATCGTCAAAGGCTATCCGGCGGCCAACGAATCGATGCTGGCGATGGAGCGCGGCGAGGTCGAGGGCGCCGCCGTCAACTGGGCCACGGTGAAGACGGCGAAAGCGCAGTGGCTTCGCGAAAAGAAGGTCAAGGTCATCCTGCAGGACCTCACCACGCGCGGTCCGGACCTGCAGGACGTGCCGGCGCTGGGCGAGCTTGGCGACACGCCGGAGGCCAGGCAGTTGATCGGCCTCTACGCCAACACCGGCGCGATCGGGCGCTCGTTCTTCGGTCCGCCCGGGATGCCGGCGGCGACCGTCAAGGTGCTGCGCGACGGCTTCGCGGCGATGGCGAGGGATCCGGAATTCACCGCCGACGCCAACAAGATCAATGCCGACCTCGACATCGGCACCGGCGAGGACATACAGAAGGCGATCGAGCAGACGCTGAACGTGCCGGACCGGGTGCTGCAGCGCGCGCGCGAGATTTTCTCGCGGTGAAAGCGTGCCGGCGCGGCGGGCAGCTCACTGGTAATACCGCTCCAGCGCGATGTCCTTCATCTCCGCGAGCGCCTGGTCGTCGAGCGTGCCCATCGCCTGCTCCACCATCTTGCGCACGTCGTCGGCACCCGCGAATCCGGCCGCGAGGTTGAACTTCTTCACCTCCGCGATGTAGGCCGGGTCGTGCAGGATCTCGGCGAGCGCCGTGCGCAGGAGCGCGACCCGCTCCGGCGGCGTGCCGGGCGTGACCAGGATCACCCGGCCGAGGCCGGAGATGCCGGCGCGCCAGTCGATCATCTTCGCTTGCGCCGGCGCCAGCTTGCCCGCCTCGAAGATGGTCGGCACATCCGGAAAATTCTCCGACCGGTGGCGCGCGAGCGTGGTCACGACCCGCATGCCCGAGCTCGGCCCGTAGAGCGCCGCCGCCTCGTCGGAGATCACGCGGCCATCGACCTCGCCGCGCTGGATCGCCAGGTTCATGTCGCCGGTGCCTTTGTAGCCGATGATGATCTTGCACCTGGCGCCGAGCACATGACACATGATGGCGGTGAAATCGGAATTGTTGTCGGCCTTGCCGGAGCCGGCCCAGAGCGCCGGCTTGCCGGACCTCTGCATGTCGGTCACGGCCTTGTAGACCGAGGTCGGCCCGACCACCGCGACCTTGTCCTCGCCCGAGACGCGCGCCAGCCAGACCTGCTTGCGCACGTCGTAGTTGACGCCGGAGAGGCCGAAGAGCTGCGCCGTCACCAGGCTCTCGCCGCCGGTGAGCAGCAGCGTCAATCCGTCCGGCGGCGCGTTGATGGTGCGGTTCATCGCGATCATGCCGCCGGCCGCCGGCTCGTTGGTGGGCAGCACCTTGGCGCCGAGCTTCTTTTCCAGGTAGGTGGCCACGATGCGGGTATAGGCGTCGTAGCCGCCGCCGGGGCTGCCCATGGTGAAGATGCGCACCTGCTTGCCCTGGTAGAACGCAAGCGCCGCATCGTCGGCAGCGCCAGCGGACGACGCGCCAAGTGCCGCCATCAGGAACGCGGTGAGCACGACTGAATTGCGCGCCCCGGTCCGCATGTCACGCCTCACGCCGGGTTCTCCTGCGGCGCCGCTTCGCCACGCCGGCGCACCTTCGGACCGCCGGCCTTGCGGATGTCCTGGCGGGTCACGTAGTCGATGATCATCACGTTGTCCTGGTTGCCCGAGCGGTGGCCCATCAGGATCATGTGGCCGGTGCCGGTGTTCTCGAGCTGATAGAACGAGCCGCCGGTGATCAGCGCCGCCATGCCGGGCTTGAGCACGGCCGCGCCGCCGTCGGGAAAGCGCATGGTGCACTCGCCCTCGAAGCAGGTGAAGACCTGGTCCTCGTTGTGGCAATGCAGCTCGTCATGGTCGCCCGGATTCGGATAGTAGTGCACCCAGGCGTGCAGCTTGCGCGTGTTCATCACCACCGTGCGCTTCTTTTCACGCAGTGCGATGTCCTTCGGGTCGATGATCTCAATTCCCATGACAATCTCCGCCAGTGCTTCGGCCGTTGCCTGCTGCGTATGCTGCCACAGCCGAAGTCCGCTGAACAGTGCGGCGAAAACGCGTTCGCCGCACGCGCGTGCGCCACGCCACGAAACTTCGACTTCGTGGAACGTCTACTTCACGAAACGTCGCAGCACCATCTTGTTGGTGTAGCCCGCGTAGATGGCGCCCTGGTCGTCGACCGCGATCGACTCCGGCGTTCCGGTCTGCTGGCCGCCGTCCGGGATGAAGGCCGTGACCTTGCCGTCCTTGATGCTGCCGATGCGGATGCCCTGCTTGAAACCGGCATTGCGCTGCGGGTCCGATTGCGAATCGGCGGCGTAGAGCACGTCGTTCTTGTCGATCGCGACGCTGCTCGGCCGTCCGAACTGTTTCCACTCGGCGACGAACTTGCCGTCGGCGTCGAAGATCTGGATGCGGCTGTTGACGCGGTCGGCGACATAGAGGCGTCCGGCGGAATCGAGCGCCATCCCGTGCGGGGTGTCGAATTCGCCCTGGGCCTTGCCGTGCTTTCCCCACGCCTTGATGAATTTCCCGTCCTTGGAGAATTTCACGATGCGGTCGTTGGTGTTGCCGCCGTGCCCATCGGCGACGTAGATATCGCCGTTGGGCGCGACCACGACATCGGACGGCCCGTCAAGCGTGTCCTCGCCGTCGCCGGGCATTCCCGGCTTGCCGATGGTCATGAGCACCTTGCCGTCGGGCGCGAACTTGACCAGCACGGCGCCCTTGCCGTTCTTGCCCCGCTCGTCGGTCGCGTAGACGTTGCCGTCGCGGTCGACGCCGAGACCATGCGGGAAGTTGAACAGGCCGGCGCCGAAGCTGGTGACGAACTTGCCGGAGGGATCGAACTTCATGATCGGCGCGACAGTCGACTTGCCGCAGTCGTTGGCGCCGCAGCGGTCGAACACCCACACGCTCTTGCCGTCACGATCGACTTCGACGCCGATCGGCGCTCCCATCTTGCGGCCCTCCGGTAGCTTCGCCCAGTTTTCCTCCATCTTGTAGGGATTGGGCGCGGAATTGGGATCCTGCGCCTGCGCGCGCCCGCCCGCCCCCACGATCGCCGCGGCGACGGCGATCCCGAGCATCGATGTCATGCATCTTGAATTCATCAGAGCTTCCTCCGTATTGCTTCGACCTGTTACGTCTTCACGACCGTTTACTTCTTCACGAACCGGCGAAAATTCTGCGAACCGGTATAGCCGGCATAGACATTGCCTTGCGGATCGGCGGCGGTGCCTTCGAGCGAGCCGAGCTCGGCCGCCTCCGGAATGTAGGCCGTGACCTTGCCGTCCTTGGCGCTTCCGATCCGGATGCCCTGCCCGAAGCCCGGGTTGCGCTTCTCGTCCGATTGCGAGTCGGCCACGTAGATGACGTCGTTGTGGTCGATGAAGACGCCGCTCGGCCGCCCGAACTGCTTCCACTCGGCGAGGAATTTTCCCTCTTGGTCGAAAATCTGGATGCGGTTGTTGCCGCGGTCGGCGACGAACAGGCGCCCGGCCGAGTCCATGGCGAGCGAGTGCGGAGCCTCGAACTCGCCCGGCGCCTTGCCGGCCTTGCCCCAGGTCTTGATGAACTTGCCGTCCTTGGAAAACTTCACCATCCGCGCATTCGTGTCCCCGCTATGTCCGTCTCCGACGAAGATGTCGCCGTTCGGGGCGATCAGCACGGCAGAGGGTGCGTTGAAGGCGTCCGGGCCGTCGCCTGCGACGCCCGGCTTGCCCAGGGTCATCAGCACTTTGCCGTCGGAGCTGAACTTGATGACGGTATGGCCCTTGCCGTCCTTGCCGCGCCCGTCGGTCACCCAGACGTTGTTGTCGCGGTCGATCGCCAGACCATGCGGGAAGTTGAACATGCCGGCGCCGAAGCTCGTCACCAGCTTGCCGGTCGAATCGAACTTCTGGATCGGCGAGATGTTGGTGCCGCCGCAATCTTTCGCGCCGCAGCGGTCGAACACCCAGATGCTCTTGCCGTCGCGATCGAGGCCGATGCCGATCGTCATGCCCCATACGCGGCCGTCCGGGAGCTTCGCCCAGTTCTCCTCCATCCTGTAGGGGTTGGGCGCGGAATTGGGTTCTTGCGCCCTCGCTTGGCCGCCTGACATCGCGATCCCGGCAACCACTGCAAATCCAACGAAGCATCCAACTCCGGTGACAAGACGCATGACATTTCCTCCCTGAGATTTTTGTTTAGTTCTTCACATACTTCATCAGCCGCTTGGGACCGACCTCGGCGCCGTAGATGTTGCCCATGGCATCGGCGGCAACGCCTTCGGCGGCGCTGGTGCCGGTGGTCTTCTCGACCGGGTCGGGAATGAACGCCGTCACCGCACCGGTCTTCGCGCTGCCGACCCTGATGCCGCGCTTCCAGCCATCGTGATTCTTGGCGACCGATTCCGATTCGGAATCGGCGACATAGATCACGTCGTTCTTGTCGATGAAGATGCCGCTCGGCCGGCTGAACTGGTGCCACTGTTCGAGGAATTTGCCGTCCTGGTCGAAGATCTGGATGCGGTTGTTCTGGCGGTCGCCGACGAACAGCCGTGCCTGCGAATCGATCGCGATCGCGTGCGGGATGTCGAGCTCGCCGGGGCCGGAGCCTTTGGTTCCCCAGGTCTTGATGAACTTGCCGTCGCTCGAAAACTTCACGATGCGCGCGTTGGTGTTGCCGCCGTGACCGTCCGCCACAAAAATATCGCCGTTCGGTCCGGTCACGACCGCCGATGGCGCATTGAACTCGTCGGGCCCGCTGCCGGCGACGCCCGGCTTGCCGAGCCGGAGGAGGATCTTGCCGTCGGGACTGAATTTCAAGACCTGCTGGCCCTTGGTTCCCCGATTGACGCCGTCGGTAACCCAGACGTTGCCACCGCGATCGACATGGAGCCCGTGCGGAAACACCAGCAGCTCCTCGCCGAAACTCGCGACAAGCTTCCCGGCGGCATCGAACTTGAGAATGGGAGCGAGCTTCGTCCCGTCGCAGTTGAACGGAACGCCTTCCTTCATTTGCGACGGCGGAATGAACCCTTGCGCGCCACACCGTTCGAGTACCCAGATGCTCTGCCTGTCGGGGTCTGCGCCGACCGCGCTGACCGAGCCCCAGATTCGCCCGGCAGGCATTTGCGCCCAGTTCTCGACCGAGCGGTACGGATTGGACAGCGAATTGGTCGGGGTGACGGTCTGGTCGTAAGCGGCGCCCGCGCCCATCGCGACGACGGCGATGATCGCCAGCGCATCGGCACGGCACGGGCGGATTCGCCAGCGCATCGCACACCTCCCTACGCGGGCCGGTTGGACCGGCCTGTTTTGGACTTGTTGGCTAGGTTGCGCCAGTTCGGCTGCCGCCGCAACCGCTCGAATGGGGGATCAAGGCGCCCGGGCGGCGGCAACAGGGGCGCGGCGGAACTTTCTCCCGCAGGCATCCGTTGTCTTGCCGGGTCGAGGGCAGAGGTGGAGGCAGCCATGCCGCGGCGCAAGGTGTTGGCGGTTGTCGCGTTGCTGGCGGCAATCGCAGTTCCGGCGACGGCCGACGCCCGGTCGCGATTCCATCCGCGCGGAGGTTTGCGCGTATTCGGCACGCCGTTGATGATGATGCTGCATGGCGGCCCGCGATTTGCCCGCTCACGCCACCATTACCGTCGCGCGATGGCTGCGCGCGCCTCCGCCGGCGCTGTCACCCAGAGCGCCGTCATCGAGCAGAGCCGCCCCGAGCGCCCTGGAAAAACCCGGGCTGCACGAACGGCTCGCACCGCCGCCTCCTTCAATCCCTATGAAGAGATGCTGGGCTACGCCTTATGGCCGCGCGAATACGCAAGCCGGTTCTGGTCGCGCGGCTATGCCGACGTCATTCAGGCGGCGGTGGCGCCGGCAGCGCTTGCGACGGTCGGCTCCAGTCTCGTTGCGCCAGCGAGCGATGCCGACGACAGCACGCAGGGCGTGAGCGTCGAAGGCATGTGCGGCGCCAGGGCCAATCAGCAGGCCGGCCACTCGATCGACCGCATCGAGCGCACGCTCGAGCTGACGGAGCCGCAACGCGCCAAGCTCCAGGACCTCCGCGCCGCGCTGGAAGACGCCGTCGCGCGCGGCAGGGCGGCCTGCCGCGAGGCGGTTCCGCGCACCCCGGCCGAGCGGCTGGCGGCGATGAAGGAGGGACTCTGGGCCATGCGCGACGCGGATATGCTTCTGCGCACGCCGCTCGATCACTTCTATGGCTCGCTCACGCCGGCGCAGAAGGCGCGGCTGGACCAGGACGCCGTCGGGGTGACGCAGGCCTGCGGACCGGCCGGGAACGACCTTCCGATCGCGCAGATCGAGCAGTCGATCCGGCCCACGAAGGAGCAGCGTCCCGGCCTCGACATGCTGCGCTGGATGTCGGCCGACCTGTCGAAATACCTGACAGCCTCGTGTCCGGGCGAGCTGCCGGCGTCACCGGTTGCCCGCCTCGATGCCGCCGGCGAGCGCGTGAATGCGCTTCTTTATGCGGCGATGAATCTCGATCCCGCGCTCAACGGATTCTATTTCCAGCTCAACGACGAGCAGAAGAAGAAGTTCGATTCGCTTGGGCGTTGAGTCGTTTGGGCGTTGCCGTGATCCTATTGGGTGGCTGACCCGCGCCCGTCCCATAGGCGCTGAACTTACCCCCGCCCAGGGCGCGGCGCAGCACGACGTGATGCGCTGCAGACCCGGGACCGTTCCAATCTCGTTTGTGGCGGTCCCGGACCTGCGGTGCAGCGCTGCGCAAGTGCTGCGCGCTGCACCGCGTCCGGGACACACATGCGGCTAAGTGAGCGCCTATGCGCCCCGCCCCCCGCTACACCCCGAACCGCTGCCGCACCCAAGGCACGACCACTCCGCCGGTGATGTCGTCGTCCTTCACCGTCAACGAACGCCCCATGGTCTGCCCCTCGGGATTGACCCAGGCGTGCTTGGGGCTGCCATTCTGCAGCAGCAGCAAGAAATCCTCGAACGGCACCTGGGTGTCGCGGGCGCCGGTGATCATCAGCATCGGCGGCGTCGGCTTGGTCACGAGGCCGGCGTCGAGCAGCGACAGCGACGGCATCAACGCAAACGCCTCCTCGACGCTGCGGCAGCCGAGCATGTGCAGGCGCGAGGGCACGTAGTCGAACAGGAACTCCTTGGTCTTGAACGCCTCCTCCTGCCACTCGCGCTGGAAATAGTGGTGCACCGGCCCGCTCTGGAACACGACGCCCTTCAGCCGCGCCGCCTCGGCATAGCCGGCGCGCGCCGCCCAGTAGCTGCCCCAGCTCTGGCCGCGCAGGACGATGCGCCCGCCGTCGAGGTCGGGGCGCGCCTGCACATGGTCGATCACGGCCGAATAGATGCGCTCGGAGCCGGGCCGCGCCGGCAGTGGCGCGTCGCCCGTCCCCGGCATGTCGAGGGCCAGCACCGCGATGCCCCACGGGAGGAAGGCGCGGCTCTGGATCGCGACCGTGTCCTTCCACAGATCGCTGCCGCCGATGCTGATCACCACCGGCGCCTTTTCAGGCTTTGCCGGAACCTGAAGGAAGCCGATTATCTCCTTGCCTTCAAACGGAATTCGCAGCGTCTCAAGTTTTGGATCAGCGAGCCGGCCATAGGCCTCGAAGGCGCCTCGCGCCCGCTTCCCCGCCGCCGCCTTGTTGGGCGAACTGGCGACCGGCCAACGGCCGAAAGTGTAGAGCCGCCAGGCGGCGAGCCAGTCATCCTGCGCCGCCTTGACGTCCCCGCCCCGCTCGGCAGTGGCGGCGCGCTCCGCGTAGCGGTCGCCGATCGCGCTCCAGGCGGCGCCCCATTCGTCCGGGTCGAGGCTGCTGATCCGCGCCAGCGCCTCGCGGGCGTCCGCGGGCTTGATGCCGAATACCGGATAGGCGCCGCGGTCGGCGCGCGCCTTTGTCTCGGCCTTGAGCTCCTCCCAGGTCCTGGTCTGCCAGGTGGAAGCCATCACACCACCAGCACGATCGAGCCGGTGGTCCGCCGCGCCTCCAGATCGGCGTGGGCGAGCGCCGCCTCGCGCAGCGGATAGGTCTTGCTGATGTCGATCCTGACCTTGCCGCCCGCCACCATGCCGAACAGGTCGTCCGCGGTTTCCAGCAGTTCCGCCCGCGTGGCCGTGTAGTCGCCGAGGCTCGGATGCGTCAGATAGACCGAACCGGCCTGGCCGAGCGTGCGCGGCGGCACCGGATCGGGATCGCCCGAAGCCTCGCCGAACGACACCAGCAGGCCGCGCCGGCGCAGGCAGCGCAGCGAGCCGTCGAACGTGGTCTTGCCGACCGAGTCGTAGACCACCGGCACACCCAGCCCGCCGGTGATCTCGCGCACCCGCTCGACGAAGTTCTCCCGGCCGTAGACGATCGGGTGGTCGCAGCCATTGGCGCGCGCGAGCGCGGCCTTCTCGTCGCTGCCGACGGTGCCGATCACGGTCGCGCCCAGGTGCTTCGCCCATTGGCAGACGATGAGGCCGACGCCCCCGGCCGCGGCGTGGATCAGGATGCTGTCGCCGGGCTTCACCCGATAGGTCTCCTTGAGCAGGTAGCGCGCCGTCATGCCGCGGATCATCATCGCGGCCGCGGTGCGCTCGTCGATGGCGGCCGGAAGCGGCACCACCCGCGCGGCCGGCACGATCCGTGCCTGCGCATAGGCGCTGTCCGGCCCGGCCACGCAGGCGACCCGCTCGCCGACCGCCAGCCCCCGCACGTCCGGCCCGAGCGCCTCGATCACGCCGGCGCTCTCGACCCCGATGCCGGAGGGAAACGACGGCACCGCATGGGTGCCGCGGCGCACCAGCACGTCGCGGAAGTTGACCGCGATGGCGGTGTTGCGCAGGCGGACTTGGCCGGGCCCCGGGGCGCCGACCGCCACGTCCTCGAACCGAAGGACCTCCGGCCCGCCGTGCTGGTGAAAACGAAAGGCCTGCACCATCGTCAGGCGTGCCGCTCGGCAACGAACTTTGCACCGGCGACGAGCACGGCGGCGGCGTCACCGAACGGCGCGAGCGATGCTTCCGCCTCCGCGACCAGCGCCCGCAGCCGCGCCCGCGCGCCGTCCGCCCCGAGGATGCCGACGATGGTCGCCTTGCCGGCCTCGGCGTCCTTGCCGGTCTGCTTGCCGACCAGCGCCGGGTCGCCCTCGACATCGAGCAGATCGTCGGCGATCTGGAAGGCCTGGCCGACCGCGTCACCGTAGCGGTCGAGCGCGTCGCGCTTCTCGGCCGTGGCTTGTCCGAGGATGCCGCCTGCACGGCATGCGAACTTGAGCAGCGCGCCGGTCTTCATCGCCTGCAGCGTCGCCACCTCGCGCTCGCCCAGGCGCTGCGGCTCGCCGCCGTCGAAACGCCCTTCGGCGGCGAGATCGAGCATCTGGCCGCCGACCATGCCGCCGAGCCCGGCGGCGCGCGCGAGCGCCAGCACAAGCTCGATGCGCACGGCGGGATTCGGATGAGTCTCGGGCCTCGCCAGCAGGTCGAAGGCGAACGTCAGCAGCCCGTCGCCGGCGAGGATCGCGGTCGCCTCGTCGAACGCCTTGTGGGCGGTCGGCTGGCCGCGCCGCAGGTCGTCGTCGTCCATCGCCGGCAGGTCGTCGTGGACCAGCGAATAGCAGTGCACGCATTCGAGCGCCCCGCCCGCCATCAGCGCGTGCGGACGCGCGACGCCGCAGAGCGCCGCGCTCTCGACCACCAGGAACGGCCGGAAGCGCTTGCCGGCGCCGAGGCTCGCATAGCGCATGGCCTCGAGCAGCCGCGGCGGCCGCGCCAATTCGCCGCTGGCGGGATCCGGCGCGAGGAGCCGATCGAGCAGCCCCTCGATGTCCTTCGCCACACCATTGAGGCGATCCTGGAATTGCGCAGTCGCGTTCACCGCTCGTCACCCAATGCGCGTATCGGACCGACTGTCTAGGCGGCCGGCGGGCGTTTCTCCAGCCCCCGGCGGTCGAATCGTCCCGCTGCCCACGCCATAACTATCCTATACGGGCCCGCCGCGCCTGTTACGGCCGGTGCGCCCCATGGTTAGCGGCAAGACCAGGCCGCAAGCCTTAAGGGTGGCGTTCCAGGCAGCATTGCGCTTTTATCGGCCCGCCATGGGAGTTCCCTTGCCGACCACGACCAGCGATCCCGCCGCCCTGCGCTCCGGGAAGGGCCACCGCGACGAGAACTTCCCGGTCGCGTCGCGGCTCATCCATCCGCGCCACCGCGGCACCATCCTGGCGTTCTACGAGTTCGTCCGCGTCGCCGACGACATGGCGGATCATCCCGCGCTGCCGGCACAGGAGAAGCTCGCGCTGCTCGACCGGCTCGAGGCCGGCCTTCTGGGCAAGCACGACGAGAGCCCGCAGGCACTGGCGCTGCGCACGGTCCTGCGCGAGCGCAACCTGTCGCCGCGCCACGCCCAGGACCTCTTGACGGCGTTCCGCATGGATGTGACCAAGCTGCGCTATCGCGACTGGGACGACCTGATGAACTACTGCAGCTACTCCGCCATGCCGGTGGGGCGCTTCGTGCTCGACGTGCATGGTGAGGATCGCTCGGCCTGGCCGGCCAACGACGCGCTCTGCGCCGCGCTGCAGATCATCAACCATCTGCAGGACTGCAAGAAGGACTTTTGCGATCTCGACCGGGTCTATGTGCCGCTCGACGCGCTTGCTGCGGCCGGAGCGGGCATCAAGGACCTGGGCGCCGACAAAGGCTCGCCGGCGCTGCGCCAATGCCTGCGGGCGCTGGCGCTGCGGACCGCGACGCTGCTCGACCGCAGCGCGTCGTTTTCGGCGCGCATCGCCGATTTCCGTCTCGCCATGGAGGTTGCGGTCATTCAGGCGCTGGCGCGCCGGCTGGTCGCGATGCTCGCGTCACGCGATCCGCTGAGCGAGACCGTGCACCTCGGCAAACCGGCTGTTGCGGGCCTCGGTATCCTCGGGCTCGTGCGCGGCATGGCCGGACGGGCCGGGCGCGTGCTGTCGGCGTCCCGCAAACCCCGCAATGCGTGAGCGCTTCGTGGACGCCAAGACTCCAGCCAATCCTCCGACCTCGTCCGAGCGCGCGTCCGGCAGTTCGTTCTATCACGCCATGCGCATCCTGCCGCAGGCGCAGCGCGACGCGATGTACGAGATCTACGGCTTCTGCCGGCGCGTCGACGACATCGCGGATTCGAGCGGCCCGCGTCCGGAACGGCTGGCGCAGCTCGCGCAGTGGCGCGCCGAGATCAACGCGCTCTATGACGGCAAGGTCGGCGCGCTGGTAACCGGCCTGGCGGAGCCGGTGCGCACGTTCGATCTGGCGCGCGAGGACTTCCTGACCGTGATCGACGGCATGGAGATGGACACGCTCGCCGACATCCGCGCGCCCAGTCTCGACATGCTCGATCTCTACTGCGACCGCGTCGCCAGCGCCGTCGGCCGGCTCTCGGTGCGCGTGTTCGGCATGGAGCGCGCGGATGGCAAGCTGTTGTCGCACCACCTGGGACGGGCCTTGCAGCTTACCAACATCCTGCGCGATCTCGACGAGGATGCCGGCGTCGGCCGCCTCTACCTGCCGCGCGAGGCGCTCACGGCGGCCGGGATCGATACCACCGACCCGCTGACAGCCGTCGGCAGCCGCGCGCTCGGCCAGGCCTGCGCTCCGCTGATCGAGCGCGCGCGCGGGCATTTCAAGGAAGCCGACGCCATCATGAGGCGCTCGCCGCGCCAGGCGGTGCGGGCGCCGCGGATCATGGGTGAAGTCTACCATGCGATCCTCGAGGGCATGCACGCGCGCGGCTTCGCGCCGCCGCGCGAACGCGTGCGCGTGTCGCGGGCGCGGCTGGCCTGGATCATCATGCGCTACGCGCTGATTTGATGCCGCGCACGGTCCATATCATCGGCGCGGGGCTTGCCGGTCTTGCCGCCGCCGTGGAGCTGACGTCGCGGGGCGAGACCGTCGCCGTGCACGAGGCGACCAATGCCGCCGGCGGCCGCTGCCGGTCCTATTACGACCATGCCATCGGCATGACGATCGACAACGGCAATCACCTTCTCCTGTCTGGCAATCATGCCGCATTGTCGTTCCTGCGCTCGATCGGTGCGGAGCAGCACCTGGTCGGCCCGCCGACGCCGGCGTTTCCGTTTATCGATCTCGCCACCCGCGAGCAGTGGACGCTGCGGTTCAACCAGGGACCCCTGCCCTGGTGGATTTTCGACCCGCGCAAGCGCGTCCCCGATACGCACGCGCTCGACTATCTGGCCCTCGCCCCGCTGTTGTGGGCCTCGCGCGACAAGCTGGTCGGCGAGGTCATCAGGTTCAGCGGACCCTTGTACGAGCGCCTGGTGCGGCCGCTGCTGCTCGCCGCGCTCAACATCGATCCCGCCGGAGGCTCGGCGGCCCTCGCCGGCGCGGTCATTCGCGAAACGCTTGCCGCCGGCGGGCGGGCCTGCCGGCCGCTGATCGCCCGCGACGGACTGGGCGCAACCTTGATCGAGCCCGCGCTCGCGCTGCTCGCCGCACGCCAGGCGCCGGTGCGCCTCGGCCATCAGCTCCACCGAATGGACCTTGCGGACGGCCGGGTCGCGACCCTGGATTTCGGCAGCGACAGCACGGCGCTGGCGCCCGACGACGCCGTCATCCTGGCGGTGCCGCCCTATGCGGCTGCGACGCTGGTGCCGGGACTGGAAACGCCGACCGAATTCCGCGCCATCGTCAATGCGCATTTCCGCATCGAGCCGCCCGCCGACCAGCCGCCGATCCTCGGCGTCGTGAATGCGACGACCGAGTGGCTGTTTGCGTTTCCCGGCCGGCTGTCGGTCACGATCAGCGCCGGCGACCGGCTGCTCGAGACCCCGCGCGAAACCTTGGCGCAGACGATCTGGCGCGAGATCGCGGCCATCACCGGCCTGCCGCCCGCGCTGCCGCCCTGGCAGATCGTGCGCGAGCGCCGCGCCACTTTTGCCGCCACGCCGGCGCAGGACGCGCGCCGGCCGGGTGTCAAGACCGGCCTCGCCAATCTCGCGCTGGCGGGCGACTGGACCGATACGGGCTTGCCGGCCACGATCGAAAGTGCCATTCGATCCGGCCATCGCGCCGCCGAATTCATCGCGCACCGCTCACGCAGCAACATCGATCAGGACCGATGACCGACAGTCGCGACCCCGCCCTGAACGAGCGCATTGCAACGGCCACGCGCGCGCTTCTCGAGCAGCAGAAGCCCGACGGGCACTGGGTCTTCGAGCTCGAAGCCGACGCCACGATCCCGGCCGAATACGTGCTGATGCGTCACTATCTCGCCGAGCCGGTCGATGCCGAGCTCGAGCGCAAGATCGCGGTCTATCTGCGCCGCGTCCAGGGCGCCCACGGCGGCTGGCCGCTGTTCCACGAGGGCGCCTTCGACATGAGCGCCAGCGTCAAGGCCTACTTCGCGCTCAAGATGATCGGCGATTCCGTGGATGCCGACCACATGCGGCGCGCGCGCGAGGCGATCCTGGCGCGCGGCGGCGCGGCGCGGGCCAATGTCTTCACGCGCATCCTGCTGGCTCTCTACGGGTTCCTGACCTGGCGCGCGGTTCCCGCGATGCCGGTCGAGGTGATGCTGCTGCCGAGGTGGTTCCCGTTTCACATCGACAAGATTTCCTATTGGAGCCGCACCGTCATCGTTCCGCTGCTCGTGCTGCTGGCCTTGAAACCGCGGGCGAAAAACCCGAAGGGTGTGCGGATCGACGAGCTCTTCGTCCAGCCGCCCGAGACGGTGCGCCTGCTGCCGAAGGCGCCGCAGCAGAACGCGGCCTGGTTCGCCTTCTTTCGGATCGTCGACGTGGTGCTGCGCGCGGTCGAGCCGGTGATTCCGAGATCAATCCGCCGGCGCGCGCTCGACCGGGCGGCGGCCTTCACGGTCGAGCACCTCAACGGCGAGGACGGCATCGGCGCGATCTTTCCGGCGATGGTCAACTGCGTGTTGATGTTCGATGCGCTGGGCTTTCCGAAGGACCATCCGGATGCGGCGGTGGCGCGGCGCGCGGTCGAAAATCTCCTGGTCGTGAAGGAGCACGAGGCCTATTGCCAGCCATGCTATTCGCCGGTGTGGGACACCGGATTGATCTGCCACGCGCTGCTTGAAGCCGGCGACGAGCGCTCGGTCGCGCAGGTCAACAAGGGCCTCGACTGGCTCAAGACCAAGCAGATCCTCGACCTCAAGGGCGACTGGGCGGCGGCGCGCCCGGAGCTGCGGCCCGGCGGCTGGGCGTTCCAATACAACAACGCGCATTATCCCGACGTCGACGACACCGCGGTCGTCGCCATGGCCATGGAGCGGGCGCAGAACCTGCAGGGACACAAGACCTTCGACGAGCCGATCGCGCGCGCGCGCGAATGGATTTTCGGCATGCAGAGCAAGAACGGCGGCTGGGGCGCGTTCGATGCCGACAACACCTATCATTACCTCAACCACATTCCGTTCGCCGACCATGGCGCGCTGCTCGATCCGCCCACGGAAGACGTGAGCGCACGCTGCGTCTCCATGCTCGCGCAGCTCGGCGACATGCCCGGGAAGGACCCGCGCGTCGCGCAGGCGGTCGAGTACCTGCGCCGGACGCAGCACCCGGAGGGAAGCTGGTACGGCCGCTGGGGCATGAACTACATCTACGGCACCTGGTCGGTGCTCTCGGCGCTCAATGCCGCCGGCGTCGATCACCAGGCGCCGGAAATCCGCAAGGCGGTGGACTGGCTGGTCGGGATCCAGAACGCGGACGGAGGATGGGGCGAGGATGGGGCGAGCTACAAGCTCGACTACCGCGGCTATGAGAACGCGCCGAGCACGCCCTCGCAGACCGCCTGGGCGGTGCTCGGCCTGATGGCCGTAGGCGAGGTCGGGCACCCCGCCGTCGGGCGCGGCATCGACTACCTGTCGCGCACGCAGGGAACCGATGGCCTGTGGCAGGAGCCGCGCTTCACCGCGGTGGGCTTCCCGCGAATTTTCTATTTACGCTATCACGGCTATTCGAAATACTTTCCGGTCTGGGCGATGGCGCGCTATCGCAACCTGAAAAGCGCCAACGCCACCTCGGTTGCCTACGGGATGTAGATGGCTCCGCCCGCCGACAACGACATGGCAGCCCTGTTCGCCGCGCGCGAGGGCGAGCGCTGGTCGATGCATACCCGCCATCTCAACGAGCAGATGGTGCGCGTGCTCAGGACCATCGGCTATGACGTCAGCTTCTGCCGCGGGGCGGGGCAATATCTCTACGATCGCGCCGGCGCGCGCTATCTCGACCTGCTGAGCGGGTTCGGCGTTTTCGGCATCGGCCGCAACCATCCCGCCGTCCGCGATGCCCTCAAGAGCGTCCTCGACAGCGAATTGCCGAACCTCGTGCAGATGGATGTCTCGACACTCGCGGGCATCCTGGCCGAGCGGCTCATTGCCTTCGTCCCCTATCTGGACAAGGCATTCTTCGCCAATTCCGGCGCGGAAGCGGTCGAGGCCGCGATCAAGTTCGCCCGCACGGCGACCGGCCGGGCGGGCATCGTCTACTGCGAGCACGCGTTCCACGGCCTCTCCTATGGTGCGCTGTCGCTCAACGGCGATGAGGTTTTCCGCGACGGCTTCGAACCATTGCTGCCGGAATGCGTCGCCATCCCGTTCAACGATCTGCCCGCCCTGGAACGGGCTCTGAGTCGCCGCAGCATCGCGGCCTTCATCGTCGAGCCGATCCAGGGCAAGGGCGTCAACATGCCCGCCGATGGCTATCTCCGCTCCGCCGCCGAGCTTTGCCGCCGCCACGGGACGCTGTTCATCGCGGACGAAATCCAGACCGGGCTCGGCCGCACCGGCCGTTTCCTCGCGATCGAGCACTGGAACGTCGAGCCCGACATGGTGCTTCTCGCCAAGTCGCTGTCGGGAGGCCATGTGCCGGTCGGCGCGGTGCTGACGCGCAAGCCGATCTACGACAAGGTCTTCAACCGCATGGACCGCGCGGTCGTGCACGGCTCCACCTTCGGCAAGAACGACCTTGCCATGGCCGCCGGGATCGCCACCCTCCGGGTCCTGGCGGACGAACACGTGATCGAGAATGCCGCACAACAGGGCGAGCGTCTGATCCGCGCGCTCTCCGAAATGGTGTCGCGATATGAACTGCTGCGGGAGGTCCGCGGCAAAGGGCTCATGATCGGAATCGAGTTCGGACCGCCGAGCTCACTCGCCCTCAAGACCTCCTGGAATTTGTTGGAGACCGCGAGCAGAGGCCTGTTCTGCCAGCTCATCACCATCCCGCTGTTCAAGGACCACAGAATCCTCACCCAGGTCGCCGGGCACGGCAGCCATACCGTCAAGCTGCTGCCGCCTCTGATCGTCTCGGACGAGGACTGCGACTGGATCGAGCGTGCGTTCGACGCCGTCATCGCCAGCAGCCATCGGGTGCCCGGCGCCGTGTGGTCGCTGGGCAAGACCCTCGTGGACAATGCCATCCGCGCCCGTGCTTGAAATTGTGGCACCTGCATCCCGGGCGGGCTTGGGCGGGTCACGCGCGAGCGCGGCCTGCCTCATTCTGGCCAATTCTCTCGCTATGACCCGACTGTGACCGTTCGGCCACCATGGCCGCACAAAATTGTTCCGCTGGGGGTTTGTTGCAAGGTTTTCGATCCTGGCCTCCGATGGCCCGCGGTATCCAAACTATAGTTGCGTGATCGATGGGGACGATTCGGGGGCGCTGACACATGATCGTCGTGGTGGGGCTGGCATTCGAGGCCCGTATTGCTGCGGGCCCGGGCGTCCGCGTGATCTGCAGTGGCGACGGGCGCAATCTCGCCGGTTCGCTCGCGTCGGCCGTCAAGCAGGGATGCGATGGGCTCGTCAGCTTCGGCGTGGCGGGCGGGCTGCATCCAGACTTGCATCCGGGCGCCTGCATCGTCGCGTCCGAGGTTCTGTCCGACACCACCCGCATCCCGACCGACCGCAGTTGGTCCCGGTACCTGATCGAAACAGTACCCGGCGCGGTGCTTGGGCTGCTGGCCGGCGTTCCGAGCCCGATCGCGACACCCGACGCAAAACGCGCCTTGCATCAAAAGACCGGTGCGATCGCCGTCGACATGGAATCGCATATCGTCGCAAGCGTGGCGGTAAAGCACGCGATACCGATGGCGGCGATCCGGGTGATCACGGACCCGGCTGTCCGCGGATTGCCCAAGTCTGCCATCGGGGCGATGCGCGCCGACGGCACGACCGACATCGCGGCCGTTCTGCGCCTGCTGGTGAAAAATCCGGGCGAACTGCCGGCGGTGCTGCGGACCGCTTTTGACGCGCGCGCGGCACGCGCAACGCTGCGGCGCGGGCGCCAGTTGCTCGGCCCGGAACTCGGCTTGGCCGATTTCCGGCAGCTTGCATTGGATGTTGCCTGAGCAGGACGCTTGGGGCGGAGCCGGACTGTTCTGGGTCGATTACGAACCCATGAAGCGCCAATGGAACCGGGCATATTTCGAAGCGTTAGCCTCAGACACCGTAACGACGAGGCCAAGCGCCAAACATGCTCGAGAATGAAGCGATAGGGATCGGGACTATCCTCAAAGTCATCATCGGACCGCTGCTGCTGGCGGTCGGACTGGCGTATGGCATGTACCGCTATCGCCACGGCCGCGCGGGCACCACGCGACAGACCACGCCAGCCTACTTTACAGGTACTGTCATAGCCGTCCTCGCCGTCGGCACGATCGTCGTCGTCGGCGCGAGCCTGATGGTCAGCCGGGACATGGACCGCAAGGCCGCCACAACGGGGAGCTCCACCCGACCCAATGATCCCGGCTCGAATGTAGATCGCGCCCCCACCGGCACGCCCCGCCAAGACCCTCTCAATGAAACGAACGTGCCGCCTGCCGGACGGGCGAACTGATCCCCCTGCCGTGGTCCAAGCCCTTTGGATCTCGAAAGCATGTTGGCGGCGCGGCGGGCCTGGCAACCATGTCGGATTGACGCTGAGGTTTCATCCAGCATAAGGGCCGAGGATAAACCGCTCCTATCAATTTGATGCCGCCGGGCGGCTGGGTTCGCCCGGGACTGCCGCGAGCACGCGATTTTCGTTCGCAGATTTTTTGCCCTTCTCCTTGGCATCGGTCGCACGCATTTCCGAGAGCCGTTCCTGCACCTGGCCGGTGAACACGTATTGCGCCGGCCGCTGGCGGTCGAGCGGGATTTCCGGCGCCATGTCGCCCTCGGTGCGCGGACCGTTCAGGAACGCCTTGAGCGCCTGCAACGGATGTCTCAGCGTCGCGTTCGCGGCGGTCGCCTCATAGCCGCAATGCGCCATGCAGTTCGCGCATTTCTCGTAGCGGCCGGTGCCGTACGAATCCCAGTCGGTGGTCTCCATCAGCTCCTTGAACGAGCCGACGTTGCCCTCCCCGAGCAGATAGCAGGGCTTCTGCCAGCCGAAGACGTTGCGCGTGGGCATGCCCCAGGGCGTGCAATGATAGGTCTGGTTGCCGGCGAGGAAGTCGAGGAACAAGGCGGAGTGCACGAAGGTCCAGCGCTTGCCCTTGCCGCGCGCGAAAATATTGCGGAACAGCTCCTTGGTCTTGCGGCGGTTGAGGAAGTGCTCCTGATCGGGCGCGCGCTCATAGGCATAGCCGGGAGAGATCGACACGCCGACGCCGAGCTCCTTGGCGAAGTCGAGGAACGCCGCGATATCTTCGGGCGGATGCCCGTCGTAGATCGTGGCGTTGACGTTGACGGTGAAGCCTTTGGCCTTGGCGGCCTTGATCGCGGCCACCGCTCGGTCGAACACGCCATCCTGGCACACCGACTTGTCGTGGTGCGGCTTGAGGCCATCGAGGTGAACCGAGAAGAACAGATAGGGCGACGGCTCGAACAGATGCAGCTTCTTCTCGAGCAGCAGCGCGTTGGTGCACAGCGACACGAACTTCTTGCGCGCCACCAGGCCCTTGACGATCTCGCCGATCTCCTTGTGGATGAGCGGCTCGCCGCCCGGAATGGCGACCATCGGTGCGCCGCATTCGTCGGCCGCGTCGAGACATTCCTTGACCGACAGCCGCTTGTTGAGGATCGCGTCCGGATAATCGATCTTGCCGCAACCGAAGCACGCGAGGTTGCAGCGGAACAGCGGCTCCAGCATCAGCACCAGTGGATAGCGCTTGCGCCCAAGCAGCTTCTGCTTGAGCAGGTAGGCGCCGATACGCACTTCCTTCAGCAATGAAACCCCCAATTCTCCAGCGGAGTTGTTGTTGTCGGGCCCCGGCTCAGGGTGCCGACATCAGGACGCTTTCGCCAGTTCCGCCGGCAGGCGGAACTCGATTCGCTCCTGGCGACCGGGAAGCACCGTGACATCCACCGGTCCCAGCCGCCGCAAAGCCGCGATGACGTCATCGACCAGGACTTCGGGCGCCGAGGCGCCGGCGGTGATGCCCACCGTCACCTTGCCCTCGAGCCACCTCGGATCCAACTCGCTGCCGTCGGCGATCAGGTAGCTCGGCAGCCCTTCCTCGCTTCCGATCTCGCGCAGGCGGTTGGAATTGGAGCTGTTGGTGGCGCCGACGACCAGGATCATGTCGACGAGCTTCGATAATTCGCGCACCGCGGACTGGCGGTTTTGCGTCGCGTAGCAGATGTCGCGGGTCTCGGGTCCGACGATGTCGCTGAACTTGCGCTGCAGCGCCGCGATGATGCCCTGGGTGTCGTCGACGGAGAGCGTCGTCTGCGTGACATAGGCCACCGGCGTATCCGCCGGCAGTTCGAGCGCGGCGACCTCGGATTCGTTCTGCACCAGCAGAACCGGGCTCGGGATCTGCCCCATGGTGCCCTCCACCTCGGGGTGGCCGGCGTGCCCGATGAGGATCAGCTTGCGGCCCTGGCCGACGTAGCGCTTGCCCTGGTTGTGCACCTTGGTGACCAACGGACAGGTCGCGTTCAATACCGGCAGTTTGCGCGACGCCGCCTCGTCCTCGACGCTCTTGGCCACGCCGTGCGCGCTGAAAATGGTCACCGCGTCGGCGGGCACCTCGGAGAGGTCCTCCACGAAACGCGCGCCCTTGGCCTTGAGGCTTTCGACGACGTGCTTGTTGTGCACGATCTCGTGGCGCACATAGACCGGCGGTCCATATTTCTCGAGCGCGCGCTCGACGATCTCGATGGCGCGCACGACGCCGGCGCAGAACCCACGCGGCTGGGCAAGGATTACTTTCATCGCATTGGCATGCCGGCGCTCGGCCGGACCTCGCTTGTTCTTGCACGCCTATATAGGCAAACGCGGATCAAGGCGAAACCTTGCCGACGGCCTGGACGACCTCGCGCCGTCCGTCCCGCCCGAGCGCCTCGAAAACCTTGGCGACGATGCCTTTGGCGTCGAGACTGGCCTTGCCATACATCGCGGCCGGGCTGTCCTGATCGATGAACACATCCGGCAGCATCATGCAACGCACTTTCAAGCCGTTTTCCAGCGCCCCGTGCTCGGCCAGCATCTGCAGCACATGCGAGCCGAAGCCCCCGATGGCGCCCTCCTCGATGGTGATCAGCACCTCGTGCTCGCGCGCGAGCCGCCGCACCAGGTCGACATCGAGAGGCTTGGCGAAGCGGGCATCGGCGACAGTCGCGGTCAAGCCATGCGCGGCCAGGGTCTCCGCCGCCAGCAGGCATTCGGCGAGCCTCGAGCCATAGGACAAAAGCGCGACCGACGTGCCTTCGCGAATGATGCGCCCCTTGCCGATCGCAAGCGGCAGGCCTATTTCGGGCATGTCGACGCCGACGCCGTCGCCGCGCGGATAGCGCAGGGCCGAGGGCTGATCGTCGATCGCGACCTGGGTCGCCACCATGTGGACCAGTTCGGCCTCGTCCGCGGCCGCCATCAACACGAAGCCTGGCAGGCAACCGAGATACGGAATGTCGAACGCCCCCGCATGCGTCGGCCCGTCGGCGCCCACGAGGCCCGCGCGGTCGAGCACGAATCGCACCGGCAGCCGCTGGATGGCAACGTCGTGCACCACCTGGTCATAGGCGCGTTGCAGGAAGGTCGAATAGATCGCCGCGAAGGGCTTGTAGCCCTCGGTGGCGAGCCCGGCTGCGAAGGTGACCGCGTGCTGTTCGGCGATGCCGACGTCGAAGGTGCGCTTCGGAAACGCCTTGCCGAAGATGTCGACCCCGGTGCCCGACGGCATCGCTGCCGTGATCGCAATGATCTTGTCGTCCTTCTGCGCCTCCTTCACCAGGCTCTCGCCGAAGACCTTGGTATAGGACGGCGCGTTGGCCTTGGGCTTGGCCTGCTTTCCGGTGGCGACGTCGAACTTGACGACGCCGTGATACTTGTCGTCGGACGCTTCCGCGGGCGGATAGCCCTTGCCCTTCTGGGTCACGATGTGGACCAGGACGGGCCCTTCCTTGGCGTCGCGCACGTTGCGCAGGACCGGCAGCAGATGATCGAGGTTGTGACCGTCGATCGGCCCGACGTAGAAAAATCCAAGCTCCTCGAACAAGGTGCCGCCGGTCACGAGCCCGCGGGCATATTCCTCCATCGCGCGCGCGCGCTTTTCGAGGAATTTCGGCAGCCGCTTGGCAAGCTGGCGCACCACGTTGCGCAGCGAGCGATAGGGACGTCCGGAAACCAGGCGGGCGAGATAGGCCGACAGCGCGCCGACCGGGGGCGCGATCGACATGTTGTTGTCGTTGAGAATGACGATGAGGCGCGAATCCATCGCGCCCGCGTTGTTCATCGCTTCGTAGGCCATGCCGGCCGACATGGCGCCATCGCCGATAACACAGACGACGTTATGGGACTGTCCGGCCAGGTCGCGCGCCACCGCCATTCCGAGCCCCGCCGAGATCGAGGTCGAGGAGTGGGCGGCGCCGAAGCAGTCGTATTCGCTTTCCGCGCGCTTGGTGAAGCCGGACAACCCGCCGCCCTGGCGCAGGGTCCGGATCCGCTCGCGACGCGAGGTCAGAATCTTGTGTGGATAAGCCTGATGCCCCACGTCCCAGATCACCCGGTCGCGTGGCGTGTCGAAGAGATAGTGCAGGACGACCGTCAGCTCGACCACGCCGAGACCGGCGCCGAGGTGTCCCCCGGTGGCGGCGACTGCGCTGATGGTCTCGGCCCGCAGCTCGTCGGTCACCTGCCGGAGCTGCTTTTCGTCGAGGCGCCGCAGGTCGGCGGGACTTTTGATCGTGTCAAGGATTGGAGTGGGTACTGTCATGATCCCAACAATATTGTCGCCGCACGGAGAGCCGCATGACGTCCTGTTTAGTCCCTAGCCGTGTCACCCGGTCGGCGGCCCGCTCGGGACCGCCCGCGTTACATCCCCACCGGCCCAGCACGTTGTCACCGGAGGCCGCCGCGTTGATGTTAACGTATTGAATAGCCGTATGGTTCAAACGGTTCAATGGCCTCGTTGACGATTACACCCGCAAATCCCGGAAAGAACAAGAGATGCTGAAATCTAAGATCGTGTCGATTGTCAATATTAGCACGCGCCACGCATGGACCGTTATTGCTCTCGCGGCCCTCTTGACGCTGGCAACCGGCATCTATTCCGCCAGTAACTTCAGCATTAACACCGACATCAACAAGTTAATCTCACCCGATTTGCCGTGGCGCCAACGAGAGCTTGCGGTCGACCTCGCGTTCCCTCATCGCAACGAAACGATTCTTGTGGTGGTCGAGGCGCCCACGTCGGAACTCACGACCCAGGCCACCAGCGCCCTCTTGGAACGTCTCACCGGCCAGCCCGACCTGTTCAGGTCCGTGCGGGAGCCAGGCGGCGGCCCGTTCTTCAGCCGCAACGCCCTCCTGTTCCTGCCCACCGAGGAGGTCAAACGCTACGCCGAGCAGTTCAGCCAGGCGCAGGCGCTCGTGCAGGTGCTGGTCGCGGACCCGAACTGGCGAGGTCTGATCCAGGCGCTGTCCTTCACCTTGGCGGGCGTCACCCGGAATATGTACACGCTCGACGACATGAGCCGGCCGCTCGACATGTTTGCGAGCACGATCGAAGACGTAATCGCGGGCCGGCCGGCGAGCTTCTCCTGGCGCGAACTGGCGGCCCGCAAGCCGCCGGAGCCGCACGAGCTTCGCCACATCATCGAGGTCAAGCCGGTGCTCGACTATGCGGCGCTCGAGCCCGGCGAAAAGGCAACGACGGCAATCCGGCAGGCGGCTTCCGATCTCAAGCTGGATACCGAGTACCGCGCCCGGGTGCGGCTCACCGGACCCGTTCCCATCCAGGACGAAGAGTTCAGCACCCTCAAGGAAAACGCCGAGATCAACCTGGCGGTGTCGCTGGCGTTCCTCGTCGGAATCCTGTGGCTCGCCTTGCGGTCGCCGCGGATCATCATCGCGGTGCTGGTCAGCATTTTCGCCGGCCTGAGCATCACCGCCGCGACCGGCTTGGCGATGGTCGGGGCGCTCAATCCGATCTCGATTGCCTTTGCGGTCCTGTTCGTCGGCATCGGCGTCGATTTCGGCATCCAGTTCAGCGTGCGCTATCGGGCCGAGCGGCACGAGGTCGACGACCTGCACACCGCGCTGCTGAACGCGGCACGCCATGTCGGGGTGCCGCTCACGCTCGCGGCAACCGCGACGGCGGCCGGGTTCCTGTCCTTTCTGCCGACCGACTACAAGGGCGTTTCCGAGCTCGGCCGGATCGCCGGGGTCGGCATGCTGATCGCCTACTTCACCAGCATCACGCTGCTGCCGGCGCTGCTGCAGGTGATGAACCCGCCGGGCGAAAAAGAACCGCTCGGCTATGCCTCGCTCGCGCCGGTCGATTCGTTCATGGAGCGGCACCGTGTCCCGATCATCATCGCGACCGCGATCCTTTCGCTCGGCGGCCTGCCGCTGCTCTACTTCCTGCAGTTCGACTTCAACCCCATCAACCTGAGAAGTCCCAACGTGGAGTCGATCGCGACCTACCTCGATCTCCGCAAGGACCCGATGGCGGGCGCGAACGGCATCGACGTGCTCAAGCCGTCGCTTGCGGCCGCGCGCGAAACCGCCGAACGGCTGCGCAAAGTGCCCGAAGTCGAGCGCGTCACGACGCTCGATACCTTCATTCCGGACGACCAGGAGCCGAAGCTGGCCGCGATCGCCCAAGCCGCCAAGGCGCTCGAGCCGGCGTTCCGCGCCACCGTGCGCCCCGCCCCCACGGATGCCGAGGCGATCGCTGCGCTTAACCGCGGCAACGACCTCCTGATCCGCGCCGCCGGCACTCAAACCGGCCCGGGCGCGGTCGCGGCCAAGCGGCTCGCCACCGCGCTGATGACGCTGGCCAGTGGCCCTGAGGAACTGCGCAAGCGGTCGGAATTCGCGTTCGTGTCGCCGCTCAAGACCGCGCTTGACGGTCTGCGCAGCGTGCTCTCGGCCCAGCCCGTCACCGAAGCGAAGATGCCGCCGGAGATCGCACTCGACTGGATCCTCCCGGACGGCCGGGCGCGCATCCAAGCGCATCCCAAAGGCGATCCCAACGACAATGAAACACTGCGGCAGTTCGCGCGCGCGGTGCTGGCCGTGGAGCCGACCGCAAGCGGCGGCCCGATCTCGATCCTGGAAACCGGCCACACCGTGGTGCGCGCTTTCATCGAGGCCGGAATCTGGGCCCTGCTCTCGATCGCGATCCTGCTGTGGATCGTGCTGCGGCGGTTCACCGACGTCTTGCTGACCCTCATTCCGCTGCTGCTCGCGGGCGTTGTCTCCCTCGAAATATGCGTGCTGATCGGGCTCAAGCTCAACTTCGCCAACATCATCGCGCTGCCGCTCCTGCTGGGCGTCGGCGTTGCCTTCAAGATCTACTACATTACGGCCTGGCGGGCCGGCCAGACCGGCCTGCTGCAGTCGCCGCTGACCCGCGCGGTGATCTTCAGCGCCATGACGACGGCGACGGCGTTCGGCAGCCTGTGGCTGTCCAGCCATCCCGGCACGTCGAGCATGGGCAAGCTGCTCGCCCTGTCGCTGGCCTGTACGCTCGCCGCCGCCGTGCTGTTTCAGCCGGTGCTGATGGGGCCCCCGCGCGAGGTCAGGGACGCATAGGAGCTTCTGCCCCGGCAGGGCCGTTTCCCGCTCCGGGCCGGCGCCATGGCGTAGCCGTCCAGGCCTGGCGCCGGTTCGGCCCGGGAGCGGGCGCATTTACAATCGCGTTTACAAGCAAGATATTTCGGGAATTATGCCGGGCCGTTCAGCTACGGTTCACTGCGGCCATATGACACTCGACGGTGTAAAAATGTCCGTATCCGGTGGTCGGGCATAAATATAACAATAAACGTCAAGCAAAAAAAACTGGCGGTTCAAGGAGGGCGACGACGTGTCAGAACTCGGGGTGCGCGCGCGCGCACGCAACAAGCTTTGGACGCGCGGGGAGAGCGGGACCTACGAGTGGGTCGACGTCGACCGCGATGCCATCACCAAACGCTACGACCGGCTCGCGGGCATCATTCCGTTCTTCGACTGGTTGTTCTTCCAGCCTGCCGGCTTCCGCGCCAAGGCGGTCGCGCGTCTCGCCCTTGAACCCGGCAGCCACGTCCTCGAAATCGGCTGCGGCACCGGGCGCAACCTCGGGCATCTGCGCGAGGCGGTCGGCCCGCGCGGGCGCGTCTATGGCGTCGATCTCTCCACCGGCATGCTCGCGAAAGCGCGCGAACTCTGCGACCACAACGGCTGGAGCAATGTCGACCTGATCGAAGGCGATGCCGGCGAATTCGTCGCCCCGCAGCCGCTCGACGGCGCGATGTTCGGACTGTCCTACAACACCATGCCGCATCATCTCGTGGTGCTGCGGCAGGCCTGGAACCAGCTCCGTCCCGGCGGACGGCTCGTCATCATGGACGCCAAGCTGCCGCCGGGGCTGGGTGGACGGCTCGTGCTGCCCTTCAGCCTCTGGCTGATGAAGCGCACCATGCTCGGCAATCCGCTGATCCGGCCGTGGGACGACCTCGCGCGCTTCACCGACGAGGTGCAGATGGAGGAGTTCATGTTCGGCTCCTGGTACATCTGCCGCGGGACCAAGCCTTAAACACATCATACGCTGGCCGGCGCGCGTGCGGTCCGGGCCGCGCGCGAATTGCCTTTTGGCGGCTCCTGGCTTGCCCTATCCTGGCCGCGGACGATCAACCAATGCCGGGAAGGCCTCCATGAGCGAACGCGAGCAATGCTGGGTGATCAACAACGAGGTGATCGAGCCGCCGCCGCAGATCGCCCTCAGCAAGGAAGCGCTCACGGAGCTCCATCACCAATTCATCCACGACCTCGAAGCCAAGGGCATGCTGGTGGGCGCCGGGCCGTTTCTTGACGATACCGGCAACCGCTTCGGCACCGGCATGATCATCTTCCGCGCGGCGACGCGCGCGGAGGCCGAGACCATCGCCAACAGCGAGCCCTATATCGCCAACGGCACCCGCCGCCTCAAGCTCGTGCCCTGGCAGCGCATCGCCGGCCGTTGAGGACGGCGCGCCGCCGGAGCGGTATGATGGCGGAACTGCAAGGGAGTTTTCGATGATGAATATCGCGGTTCGCACCGATGATCGCTTCGTCTCCGTCGATGGTCGCAAGGCGCGTTACCTGGAAGACGGCAGCGGCGTGCCCGCGATCCTGCTGCACGGCAGCTCGCTCGGCTCCTCGGCCGACGTCTTTCGCCGCAACCTGCGCGCGCTCGGCGCCCAGGGCATCCGGGCGATCGCGCTCGACCTGCCGGGCTTCGGCAAGAGCGATCCGGCAGGCGACCTCGGCGGTGCGGCCCGCAACGCGTTCATCCTGCGTTTCATGGACGCGCTCGGGCTGCAGAAAGCCGCGCTGATCGGCCATTCCTCCGCCGGCGGGCCGGTGGTGAACATCGCGCTCAAGAACCCGGACCGCGTTTCGCACGTCATCGTGCTCGGCACCGGAAGCCTGCTCCCGCCGCTCGAGACCGGCGGCGCCAAGGTCGGCGGGCGTGAGGGCGCGGCGCAGGCGCGGCTCGAAGACCGCATGGTCAAGAACGAGCCCACGCTCGAGGATACGCGCGCTTTGCTGGAGGCAAACCTCTTTCATCACGAACTGATCACCGACGAGGAGCTTGCGCTGCGCCACCAGAACAGCATCGGCCCGTGCTTCGCGCAGTTCGTGCGGCGCCATGCCGCCGCCGGCGAGGATGGCGGCGGGGGCGGCAAGGCGATGCTGATGTGGCAGCGGCTCACCGAGCTCAAGATGCCGCTCCTCCTGATCTACGGCCGCAACGATCGTGCCCGCGCGGAAGAGCGTGCCACGCTGTTGAAGGAGCGCTATCCGCAGCTCGATCTGCATTTCGCCGACGGCTGCAAGCATCTCGTGCCGTGGGACGCCGCCGAGCTTTTTCACACGCTCGCCGTGCCGTTCCTCAAAAGGTGATCGGGGCAGCAGAGGCTCTCAACCGGCCTCGGCAAACCAGAAATGCGAATAGCGGCTTTTCTCGTTACCTTGCCGGGCGCGGCATCAGTAGCCTGATGGTTGCACGTTCGGTTTCGTCCAACAATGGTAGCGGAATTTCGTCGAACGGTGGCGCGAACGCGACCGTCAGGGCAGTTCAATCGATAGTGACGGGAAATGGCTTTGGCTGGTCCACGACATCTGGTGGGATTTTCCTGAGCTACGGGGACAACGCCTTTGATGGCAACACCGATGACCGTGGAATCCCGCCGCTCGTTTCAAAGCGATGGCAGAAGTCAGCGCGAGCAGAGAAGCCGCTTTTAGCTTAATCAAGAGAATTCGCCAGGCTTCCTATCAATTCTCCAGTTTCGCGCATACTGTCCGCGTCTTCGTTGCGGTTCTAGCTGCGATCGACCAGCAGACCCCTGCGCTCTTGCACAAAAGGTGTGAACCCATCACCCTCGTTCTCCTGACGCATTCGCTTCGAATTCACCCTGCCCTTTGAACCCTTCCAAAAGAGGCGAGCATGAAGCAAACCGCATTCTTGGCTGCCGCAATTGTATTTGCAGTCGCAGTACCCACCGGGCCGGTCCAGGCTCAGCTTGGCAGGACGTTTGTCTCGGCGAGCGGCAGCGATACTAATAACTGCGCCCGCACCACGCCCTGCCGAACCTTGCAGGGCGCGCACGACAAGACCAACGCCGGCGGCGAAATCAACACGCTCGATCCTGCCGGGTACGGAACAGTGATGATCACCAAATCGATCAGCATTGTGAATGACGGGGTTGGATCCGCTGGCGTTTTGGTTCCCTCGGGTGCCGACGGGATCACGATCGATGCCGGAGCGAATGGCATTGTCAATCTGCGCGGCCTGATCATCGAGGGGGCCGGTGTCGGTTCAAGTGGAATTGTGCTTCTGACAGCCAAATCCTTGACCATTCAGAACTGTGTGGTGCGCAACCTCATCAATCACGGCATCGCTATTATTCCCAGTACCACAAGCACAGCGACCGTGTCGGACACCTACGTTGCCAATAATGGCTTTGTGGGAATCGTTGTCCAGCCGACCTTCTCTGCAGACGTGAATGCACTCTTTAACCGAGTAGAGGTGTACAACAGTGGTACCCACGGTATCGGTGTATTCGGCAACCTCACCAATGGAAATGTCCAGGCTTCCGTGACGGATAGCGTATCTGCGCACAACGCGCTCGATGGCCTTTTCGTCCTCCAAACTATTTCGGGTCCGCTTACTTACCTTTTTGTCACCCGTTGCACGTCCGTCTTTAACGGGGACTCGGGCGTCGTGGTTTCTGGTAGAAACGCTCGATTTGTAATTGCACAATCAACGATGGATCCGAACTCCCAGAAACCGTGGAAAGCATTGGATGAGGGAGGCGGGTTGTCTTATGGCGACAACTACTTGGGTGGTGGCTCTTCGGTCCCCATCCCGCTCCCTCGGGGGTAATGATTGTATTTCGTCTGAAAAGCGAGCCAGCGCGGGCCGGGGAGGTGATGGAGGCGGCACGCGATCGTAGCCAAAAGCTCCCCCGCCGGAGCCCTCTACCCCTCTCTGCCATCCCGACCGGCATTGTAGCGCGGAAGTGATCCACTGTGGAACGTTGGAACTAGAACAACTCGAAATATTCCCGCTGCTCCCACTCGGTCACCTCCGACTGGTAGCGCGCGACCTCGGCCTCCTTGAGGCGCAGATAATAGTCGATGAACTCCTGGCCGAACCCGTCGGCGAGGCATTGGTCCTCGCGCAGCGCTTGCAGCGCTTCCTCGAGGCTTCTCGGCAGAAGCAGCGCCGCGGTCTCATAGGGCGTGTCGGCCGAGGGCCCGGGATCCAACGCGCGCGCCATTCCGTCGAGGCCGGTGACGATCTGCGCGGCCATGTAGAGATAGGGATTGGCGGCCGGCTCCCCGACCCGGTTCTCGAGCCGCGTCGCCGGGTCGCCGGCGCCGCCCAGCGCCCGGATCATCACGCCGCGATTGTCGTGCCCCCAGATGACGCGGTCCGGCGCCAGCGCATAGGAACGATAGCGTTTGTAGCCGTTGATGGTCGGCGTGGCGAAGGCCGTCGCCGCCCGCGCATGCGCAAGCAGCCCGCCGAGAAAATGCCGGCCGGTCTGCGACAAAGGCCCCTCGTCCGCCGCCATGAAGGCGTTGCCGCCCTCGTTCCTGTCGAGCAGCGACTGATGCAGATGCCAGCCGCTCGACAGCGCATGGGGCAGCTTCGGCCGGCACATGAAGCTTGCGTGAAAGCCCTGGCGGCGGCAGCTCTGCTTCACGGCGCTGCGAAACAGCATCATGGTGTCGGCGGGCGCGAGCCCGACCTGCGGGTGGAACGTGAACTCGCATTGGCTGGGACCAAGCTCGATCTCGACCGAGCGCAGCGGCAGGCCGAGCGCGACCACGTCGCGGCGCACGGCCTCCAGGATCGGCTCCATCTGGTCGAAGCGCGTCTCCGTGAGATAGGCATAACCCGGCGAGATCAGGCTCACCGCCGGCGGCTGCGGCGGCCATGCGGCTTGCGACGGGTCGATACGTGGGTTGTCGAGCTTGAAGATGTGAAACTCGACCTCGAGCCCCGCCATGTAATCGAACCCGGCCTCGCCGAGCGTGTGCAGCACGCGCCGATAGAGGTGGCGGGTCGAGAACGGCACCGGCCGCCCGTCGGGAAAATAGATGTCGCACAGGACCCAGCCGGTCTGCGGCGCCCAGGGCAGCACGCGGAACGTGGTGGGGTCGGCGATCATCAGGAAATCGGCGCCGCCCTCCATCGCGCGCATGCCGAAGCCGCCGCCGCTGGTAAAAACCGGAAACACGCTCTTCTGCGACGTATCCTTGGCGAGCAGCGTGGTGGTGATGCTGCAGCCGTTGCGCATCACGGCGGCGGCGTCGCCCGCCATGATCTGCTTGCCGCGCAGGATGCCGTGCTGGTCGGGAAACGAGAGCCGCACGACCTCGAGCCGCTCGCTTTCGATCAGCCGCTCCGCCCTCGCGGCCGCCTCGAACTGCTCGCCGCTCCACAGCCCGTGGCGCTCGATGAAATTTTGCGCGGCCGATCGGTCCTCGGATGACGACATGCGGGCCCTCCGAGACGGAGGTTAGTCGATCTCCAACGCTTGAGCCATACAACGCTTGAGCCACTTGCCTTGGCTCGGTCAGCCGGCCAAGCTCCGGAGCGCAACAAGGACAAGACACATGCGAGGATTTTTCTGCTGCGCATGACCGCATTGGCGCTCTGCCCATCAACGAGTGCCGAGCGATCGCGCTGAACAAGGGAGAATGACGTGATCGACGTTTACACCTGGACCACCGGCAACAGCCGCAAGATACCGATCTTCCTGGAAGAGGCGGAGGTCCCCTACCGGATGCACATGGTCAACATCCGCACCGGCGAGCAGTTCCTGCCGGACTTCGTCAAGATCTGCCCGAACAGCAAGGTGCCCGCGATCGTCGACCAGGACGGGCCGGGCGGCAAGCCGCTGTCGCTGTTCGAATCGGGCGCGATCCTGATCTATCTCGGCGACAAGTACGGCAAGTTCATCGGCAAGGACGCGGCCGGGCGCTATCGCGCGATCGAATGGGTGATGTTCCAGATGGCCAATATCGGGCCGCTGTTCGGGCAGGCCAACCACTTCCTCAACAAGACGCCGGAGAAGATCCCCTACGCGATCGATCGTTACGCCAAGGAAGCGGCGCGGCTCACCAAGGTGCTGGAGAAGCGCCTGGGCGAGGTCGAGTATCTCGCGGGCGACTATTCGATCGCCGACATGGCGACCTACGTGTGGCTGCGCAATCCCAAGAACGAGGGCATCAGCCTCGACGACTATCCCAACGTGAAGCGCTGGTTCAACGCGATCGACACCCGTCCGGCCGTCCAGCGCGCCCACAAGGCGGTCGATGCCGCCGGTGCAGCCTACCTCGAAATGAAAAAGGCGGGCTGATCTCTCGGCTGGCGCGATGTTCCCGCTCGCGGAAGCGGGCATCCGGGTTATTCGCACGCCATCAAAGGACTGGGTCCCCGCTTTCCGCGGGACGAGCGGAGGAGCCAGCTAAAGAAATTCTCTCGGTATCCCCGTCCATGTCTCGCGGCCGCGATAGGACAGCGGCTTCTTGCCGTACCTGGCGCGATAGTCGTTGTACCACGCGCGAACCCGGCGCACGCGCCGGCGCGAGAACGCGATGCGGCGGTGGGGGACATCGATGAGGTAGCGCTCCACCGCCCACATGTTGCGCGGCGCCAGCCGCCAGTCATATGTGCCGAGCGCGCGCAGATCGACGACGGCGTAACCGGTGATGCAGCCGGTCGGATCGATGTAGGCATCGAAGTAGCTCATGGCGAGCGCGCGCGGCGAGCGAAATACCGGCTTGCGCCCGTGCAGGCCCGGATCGCGCGAGCGCGCCACCGAACCCCAGCGGCCGCGCTCGCGATAGACGAAGAGGACATGGTCGAGACCGTCGGCCGATTCGAGGCTCATCACCAGCGGCGGATAGCCGTGCTGCTCCAGGATGCAGGCCGCCGCCAGCGCCGCCTCGATGCAATGCGCGGTGCCATGGCGGCAGACCTGGCGGAAGCTGCGCAGGGTCTCGCCTTTGCGTTCCGTGTTGTAGGGCAGCCGGTTGAAATGGCGCTGCACGGACAACGGCGTGCGCAGCCGCGCCATGACGCGGCGCTCGGCCGTTGTGAAAATTGCGGGCGTTGGCCTCAATGCAGGCTCGCGGCCTTCGCCTGCAGGCTCGCGAGCAGCTCGGTCGAGCCTTGCACCGCCAGCCGCTGGTGATAGAGCCGCATCCCATGAAGCCCGCCGAGCTCCTCGCCGTTGCCGGCGCGGCCGGGCCCGCCGTGATTGCATTGCGGCATGACGATGCCGTGGCCGGTATGCGCGCCCGCGATCGCGGGATCGACGACCAGGAGCCGGCCATGGCCCGGCCCGATCTCGCTCACCATGCGGATGAGGAAGCCAGGGTCCTCGCCGTAGATCGAGGCGACCAGCGAGCCGCCGCCGCGCGCCACCAGCGTGCCGGCCTCCGCTTCGTCGCGATAGGGCACGACCGTCGCCGCCGGACCGAAGACTTCGACGTCGTGCACGGCCTTCGCTGCGGCGGCATCCTTGAGCTTGAGCAGCGTCGGCGCGACAAAGGCCGCCGCATCGCGGTCGATGCCGTCGAGATCGGGCGCCTCGGCGCCGCCGCAGACGATGGCGGCTTCCACGGCGAGCCGGCGGATGCCGTCGAAGGCGGCCGCCTGCTGGCCGCGCGTCACCAGCGGTCCCATGCGGGTGTCGTCGCGGCGCGGGTCGCCGACTTTGGTCGCGGTGAGCCTGGCGGCGAGCGCCTCGGCCACCGCATCGGCCTTGTCGGCGGGCACGAAGATGCGGCGGATCGCCGTGCATTTCTGTCCCGCTTTCACGGTCATCTCGCGCACGACCTCCTTCACGAAGGCGTCGTAGGCCGCGCCGCCGCCCGCGGCGTCCGGCGCGAGCACCGCCGCGTTGATCGAGTCCGCCTCGATGTTCACCGGCACGCTGCGCGCCACGACATTGGCATGGCCACGCACGCGCGCGGCGGTGTCGCCGGAGCCCGTGAAGGCGATCACGTCGTCGGAGGTGACATGCGAGAGGAGATCGCCCGCGCCCCCGACCAGCAGGTTGAGCGCGCCATCCGGCAACACCTTCGCGGCGATCACGTCGCGCACCATCTCATAGGCGAGCAAGGCGGTCGAGGATGCCGGCTTGGCGAACACCGGCATGCCGGAAATGAGCGCGACGCCCGCCTTCTCCCACAAGCCCCAGCTCGGGAAGTTGAACGCGTTGATATGGATGGCGACGCCGCGACGCGGCATCATCAGGTGGATGGCCTGGTAGTTCTCGGGCTTGGCGAGCCGCACCGGCTTCTCGTCGAGCAGGGCGCGGGCGTCGCCGAGGCCTTGCCCGAGCCGCGCATAATATTTCAGGGTGCCGATGCCGCCGTCGATGTCGATCCCGGCGTCGATCTTGGTGTTGCCCGAATTGGCAATGGCGATCGCTTCATACTTGGCGCGGTTGGCGCTGAGCACGTCGGCGGCGGCGCTCGCGAGCTTGCCGCGCTCCGCGTAGCTCAGCGCACGCAATGCCGCCTGGCCCTTGCCGCGCGCATGATCGAGCGCGCCCTTGAGATCGAGCCCCTTGGCGGAAGCGGTGGCGAGCGCCTCGCCGGTGACCGGATTGACCAGCCTGGTCTCGACGCCCTCCCCGCGCGACCAGCGGCCGGACAGATAGCTCTCCAGATTTTGCGACGGCGGTTGCGACGACATTGGGACCTCGGCGGCTTCGTGAACGTGACTCCGCTATAGGGGCGCGCGGCGGCGTTTTCAACCGCAGGAGACACGCGTCGCGACATTTACGCTCCGGTGAAAAAGTCGCATAGTCGAAGCATGCTCCATGTCCCACCACGCTTGACCTTGGTCGCCTTCGCCCTCGTGGCGGCGACGATCACCCAGGGCTGCTCACGTGCCGGCGCCGCGGAAACCTGGCAGCCCGATCCAAAACTGGTCGAGGCCGCCAAGAAGGAAGGCCAGCTCCTCCTCTATACGACCCACATCGTCGATCAGATCGTGCGGCCCTTGACCCGCGCGTTCCAGAGCTACGTCCCCGGCGTCGACGTCAAATACGTGCGTGCCGACGGACTGCAACTCGTGGTGCGGCTGACCAATGAGGCGCGCGCCAGTCGCGTCCAGGCCGACGTGTGGTGCCTGGTCGACGGCGTCCACGCGCTGCTGCAGGGCGGCTTCGCGGCGGAGTTCGAGGTGCCGAGCGCGCAGGAGCTGCCGCCGGGACTGGCCGATCCGAGGAAGCGATGGATCGCCACCAACGTGGGCGTGCGCTCGGCCGCCTACAACACCCGGACCGTCCCAGCGGATCAGGCGCCGAAGAGCTACCAGGACCTGCTCGACCCGCGCTGGAAGGGAAAGATGGTCTGGAATCCGAAATCCATGACCGGCGCCTGGGGCTTCATCTCGACCGCCATCAAGGGCATGGGCGACGAAGCCGGCATGGCCTATTTGCGCGCGCTCGCCAAGCAGCAGGTGGTGCCGCTGCCGATCGCCATCCGCGCCGTGCTCGACCGCGTCATCGCCGGCGAATACGCCATCGGCCTGGAAATGAACAACGCGCATGCCGCCATCAGCGAAGCGCTGGGCGCGCCGGTGAAATGGGTGCCGCTCAACCCGGTGAGCGAGACCTTGCAGGTCGCCGGCCTTGCCAAAGACGCGCCGCATCCCAATGCCGGCAAGCTGTTCATCGATTTCATGGCGTCGCGCGCCGGCCAGCAGGTGTTTCGCGAGCACGACTACCTGCCGATGCATCCCGACATTCCCGCCAAGATCCCCGAGCTCAAGCCGCAGCAGGGCGGCTACAAGTCGGTCCTCTACACGCCCGACAATCTCGAGGTCGACGTCTCGCGCTGGGCCAAGATCTACGAGGACCTGTTCCGCTGACGCACGCGCCGCGCCCGCGACACCCGACATTTACGCCCCGGAAAAAAAGTCGCATAGTCAATCCGAGGGCGCGCCCACGCGTCCCAAGAACAAAAGCCGGGAGGACACATTGCTCGCTCGCTGGTGCCGAGGCGCCCTTGCTGCCGCCCTGCTCATGGCCGCAGCTTCCGCCCTCGGCCAGGCCCGCGCCGCCGAGGTCTATGCGCCCGACCAGGAGCTCGTCGAAGCGGCTCGCAAGGAAGGCCAGGTGCTCTGGTATACGACGCTCATCGTCGACCAGATCGTGCGGCCCATGATCAAGGCATTCAACGCGCAGGTCCCCGGCATCGACGTGCGCTTCGTGCGCATCGACAGCGGCCAGCAGGTGGCGCGGCTGATGAACGAGGCGCGTGTCGGCCGCGTGCAGGCCGACGTCTGGGCGGTGATCGACGGCGCCGCTCCGCTGGCGCAACACAACGTTGCCGCGGAATTCGAGATCGCGAGCCAGAAGGGGCTGCCGGCGGCGCTCGCCGATCCGAACCGGCGCTGGATCGCGACCAACCTGGCCAGCCGTTCACTCGCCTACAACACCACCCTGGTCGCCCAGGAGCAGGCGCCGAAGACTTATCAGGACCTGCTCGATCCGCGCTGGAAGGGAAAGCTGGTGTGGAATCCGAACGCCATGACCGGTGCCTGGGGTTTCATCGCGACCGTGCTCAGCCACATGGGCGAGGACCAGGGCATGGCCTACCTGCGCAAGCTCGCGCGCCAGCAGATCGTGCCGGTGCCGATCGCCACCCGCGCGGTGCTCGACCGCGTCATCGCCGGCGAATATCCGATCGGGCTCGAAATGGTCAACGCGCATGCCGCCATCAGCCTGGAAAAGGGCGCGCCGGTGCGCTGGGTCCCGCTCGATGCGGTGACCACGACCTTGCAGGTTGCCGGCGTGACCACCGGCGCGCCGCACCCGAATGCGGGACGGCTCTTTCTCGACTTCATCACCTCGCGCTCCGGGCAGGACCTCTTCCGGGCCGCGAACTACATCCCGATGCATCCCGACATCCCGGCCAAGGACCCGTGGCTCAAGGCCGAACAGGGCGGCTACAAGTCGATCGTGCTCAGCCCCGAGGAGGTCGACAACAACGCCACGCGCTACCAGAAGATCTACCAGGACATCTTCCGCTGACTGCGACCGCCATCACTCACCAGGAGAATCCATCACCCATGCGTATCTGTTTCCTCAACCAGGCCCCCCGCAAGTCGGCCGCCTACGAAGCCGCCAAGATCGAAGCCCAGCTCAACGGCTATGCCTCGCCCGGCACGCGCGTCGAGATCGTCTTTCCCGACGACTACGAGGGCTCGCAGCTCTACGACACGATCGGCTCGCAGAGCGTCCTCAACGGCCTGCACCACATGATGGAAACGCCGGCGATCGTGCGAAAGATCTTCTGGGCGGCGCAGAACGGCTACGACGCCGTGATCCAGTCCAACACCTTCGATCCCGGCGTCGACGGCGGCCGGCTCGCGGTCGACATCCCGGTGATCGGGCTGCTGCGCACCGCCGTGCACGCGGCGCTCACGCTCGCCGACCGCGTCGGCATCACGGTGCCGCTCGCCGGCCACGTGCCTTATACTTGGCGCATCCTGCGCGGCTACGGCCTCGACCGCTTCATCACCGACATCCGCCCGCTCGGCATCTACGGCAAGGACATCGTCGAGCGCAAAGGCGAGATCCTCGCCGCCACCACCAAGCTCATCCAGGGCATGATCGACGAAACCCGCGCCGAGATCATCGTGCCGCTCGGCGGCGCGCTCATTCCCTACGTGGTCAATCCTGACGATCTCGCCAAGGCGACCGGCATCCAGGTGCTCAACACCAAGGCGATCGGCATCCGATTCGCGGAGATGTGCGTCGCCTTCGGCATGACGCAGAGCGCGCTGACCTATCCGAAGGCGAAACTGACCTACGAGGATTTCACCAACCGCTGACCGGTCCTCCGCCAGGCAATAAGAGCAACGGCGATGAGTTCAAAGAACGACTGCGACGTGATCGTGATCGGCGGCGGCAGCGCCGCGCTCGAAGCCGCCATCGCTGCGAAGCAGGCCGGCGCCGAAAGCGTCGTCATGGTGGAGAAGGCGCCGCGCCATGAATCCGGCGGCAACGCGCAATTCTCCCACGTGGGGTTCCGCTTCGTGCATTCGGGACCCGAGGAGCTGCGCGAGTTTCTGCCGCAGGTTCCGGAGGAGCGCTATCGCCGGATGCAGATTCCGGCCTACACGCGCGGCAATTTCCTGGACGACCTCAATCGCGTCACGCAGGGCCGCATCGATCCCGTGCTGGCGGATTGCCTCGTCGACCAGTCCAACGCCGCCGTGCACTGGATGAAGGACATCGGCGTCACCTGGGAGCCCGAGAAGGTGACCGAGGTCGACGGCAAGCTCTATCTGCCCGGCGGCCACCACATCCATCCGATCGGCGGCGGGCCCGGCATGCTCGACCAGCTCCGCGACATCGCCTATGGCAAAAACGGTGTCGAGGTGCGCTACGAGTCGCGCGTGCGCGCGATCCACGGCAACGACCGCCGCGTCGAGGGCGTGCGGGTCTCGACGCCGGAAGGCGAATACGACCTGCAAGGCCGCGCGGTCATCATCTGCAGCGGCGGCTTCCAGGCCAATGCCGAGATGCGCGCGCGCTACCTCGGCCCCAACGCCGACCTGATGAAGGTGCGCGGCTCAAAGCACAATACCGGCGAAGTGCTTCATATGCTTCTTGCACTCGGCGTGAAGTCGGCCGGCCACTGGCAGGGTGCGCACATGTCGCCGATCGACGGCAAGGCCCCCGACGTCGAGACGCCGGCGATGGCGGGCGGCGTCGGCAACTCGATGAACCGCTACGACTACCAGTTCGGTATTACCGTGAACGCGCTCGGCCAGCGCTTCTACGACGAGGGCGAGGCCAAGCACGCCTATACCTACGCCAAGACCGGACGCGCCGTGCTGCAGCAGCCGGGTGGGGTCGCCTACCAGATCTACGACCAGACCGGCATCGACCTCTTCCGCCACGGCCGCGACTACGCGGCGACCAACGTCGAGGCGTCCAGCCTCGCCGAGCTGGCAGTCAAGATCGGCATCGAGCCGGAGCCGTTCCTGCAGACGATCAAAGAGTTCAACGCCGCCTGCCGCGGCGACGTCGCCTTCATGCCGGGCGAGCTCGACGGCAAGGGCACCGTCGGCATCACGCCGAAGAAATCGAACTGGGCGATGCCGATCGAGAAGGGGCCGTTCCGCGCCTATCCGGTGACCGGCGGCGTGACCTTCTCGTTCGGCGGCATCCAGGTGGACACGCAGGCGCGAGTCATCAACACCTGCTACGAGCCGATCCAGGGCCTGTTCGCGTCCGGCGACGTGATCGGCCTGTTCTTCCACAACTATCCGTCCTGCACCGGGCAGACCCGCAACGCCGTGTTCAGCTATCTCGCCGGCCGCGCCGCGGCGGCCACGCTCAGCAAGAATTGAAAGGACATCATCCATGGCAAAAGCAAAGACGCCGCAAGGACCCGGTGCGATCGAACAGCTCGCGACCTGGGCTCTCGCCCCGAAGTCGCAGGACCTCCCGCCGGCCGCGATCAATCAGGCCAAGATCCTCGTGCTCGACACCATCGGCTGCGGATTCGCCGCGTTCGAGGAGGAGGCGGCCGAGGCCGTGCTTGAAACGCTCAAGGAGATGGGCGGCGCGCCGCAATGCACCGTGCTGGGCAGCGCCACCAAGACCAGCGCGCCGAATGCGGTGCTGGTCAACGGCTCGCTCATTCGCATTCTCGACCTCAACGACTACGTCAACACCAAGAGCGGCCAGATCGGCGGCCATCCGAGCGACAACATTCCGGTCGCACTCGCCGGCGGCGAGCTCGGCGGTTCGGCCGGCCTCGACGTTCTCGCGGCGACCGTGCTCGGTTACGAGATCTATGGCCGACTCAAGGAACTGATGGACCGCAACAGCAACTGGGACGGCGTGACGGTGTCCGGCTTCGTCGCACCCGCAATGGCCGGCCGGCTGCTGGGACTCGATCACGGTAAATTGGCGCATGCGCTGGCGCTTTCGGGCGCGCGCGCGATCACGCCGATCGCGGTGCGCCAGGGCGATATTTCGGCCGCGAAATCCGTCGCCAATGCGCTGGTCGCGCAGAACGGCATGCAGGCGACCATCCTGGCCAAGCACGGGCTGACCGGCCCGCTCGATCTGTTCGAAAACCAGCACGGGATCAAATCGGTGTTTCCCGGCATCAACTGGATGGAGGCGATCACCGCCCCGCTCGCGGCCGACAGCTACATCATGAGCTGCCACATCAAGGCCTATCCGTGCCTTGCCACCGGACAGGGCATCGTCGCGGCCGGGCTCGACATCCACCGTCAGGTCAACGGCGACGTGGAGCGTCTCAAGCACATCAAGGTGGCGATCGCCGACACGCCGTCGCTGCAGCGGCAGAAGGACGATCCCGGCCGCGTCGATCCGCGTTCGCGCGAGGCCGCCGACCACAGCTTCAATTTTCTGGCCGCGGTGTCGATCCTGGACGGCAAGTTCAGCCTCGCCCAGTTCGACAATGACCGCTGGAACGACTCCAAGGTCCGCGGGGTCATGGAACGGCTTGAGATCGTCTGCGACGCGAGCCTCAACCCGCGCTCGCCGGGCGGATTCCCATGCGCCATGCGCGCCACCGCCAATGATGGCCGCGAATACGTGGCCGAGGTTCTCGATCCGCCGGGATTCTCGCGCAAGGGCATCGACGCCAAGGCCGTGATTGACAAGTTCAACTCGATCACCGCGGGCCGGCTCGGTCCCGCCTCGCGCCAGCGCATCATCGACGCCGCGATGGCGCTCGACAAGAGTGCGTCATGCGTGGAGCTGACCGACGCGCTGGCCAAGGCCTCGAAGGCATAAGAGCCAGGGCGTAAAGCACAGTGAGCGCGCCAGTCTCGGTTGGCTCCCCTCCCCCTTGTGGGGAGGGATTGGGCGTGGGGTGTTTTCGGACTCGATCGAACGTATGGCACCCCACCCCTGTCCCCTCCGCACAAGGGGGAGGGGAACGATGTGGCGCGAGCCTTCGCAACGCAAGCGCGAATAAGCGGATGCGGATCAGTTTCTCCAACCGGAGAACGCTTTGGACGCACGCCCTATTTCTGAAACTCAGGCGTCGTCCAGCTCAATGCGCCCTCGTCGTAAGGAGACAGCGGCGGCGCCGACTTGCCGGCGCCCGCCATGGGCCTGTTGCTCATCGCAATGCCGCGCCAACGCGCCACCACGGAGGCCACAAGGGTCCGGTCGACCTTGGTCCCGGAATCGACGCGTCCGCCCCAGACCGCTTCGCTCTTCGGAATGAAGCAGTCGGGCAGCTCCTTGAAGCGCAGCCGCGTGGCCACCGGAACGCCGGCGCCGAACGCCAACGCCTCGCGCGTGCCGAGCGACGCCAGGAAGCCGAGGAGCCGGTTGGCCGGATCCGACACCGCCGCATGGACGATCCGCTGGTCGTCTTCGTTCGCCATGCGCATCGCGAACACGGTGCTGCATTGTGAGATCAGCGTGCGATCGAGCTGCGCCGGGCGTTGCGTCACCAGCCCGAGAAACACCCCGTATTTCCGCCCTTCCTTAGCGATGCGCGACACCGCCTCGCGCGCCGGGCGAAAGCCGATGCTGCGGTCGGCGTTGGCGTAATTGTGCGCTTCCTCGCAGACGATCAGGAGCGGCAGCGCCCCGTCGCTCCAGAGCCCGAACTCGAAGGCGAGCCGGAACAGCACCGAGACGACCGCATCGAACACCTCGGCCGGGAAGCCCGCGAGCTGCATGATCGTCATCGGCTGGCCGTCGGGCTGCAGCCGGAAGAGCTGGCACAGGATATCGACCATGGCGTCGTCGGCGACGGCGGAGTCGTCGAAGATGAACGAGTAGCGCGGATTCTTGCGGGCCGAATTGATGCGCATCAGCAGCCGCTGATACTGCACGGCGACGGCGCGGTTCTCGAGCTTGCCCATCCGGGTCTCGGCGAGCGAGATCAGATCCTCCAGCCGGTAGGGCACCGGCGTATCGACGGTGTAGCGCCCGCCCTCCGGCTCCATCTGACGATAGCTGCGGTTGATCGAGTGACTGCGCGCGTAGTCGTTCTTGGCCAGCGGGATCAGCTCCGCGAGCAGGCCCACTTCCTCCTCGACGTCGGGACGCCGGCCGAAGAACACCTCGACGATCTCGTCGAAATTGAACAGCCAATAGGGCAGCCGCAGGTTGCCCGGCCGCACGACATGCGCGCGATCCTCGAAGCAGGCGCCATATTCGTTATGCGGGTCGATGAGCAGGATGCGCAGGTCTTCACGCGCATCCATGATCTCCCGCAGGATGAGCGCGACCGCGCTCGACTTGCCGGCGCCGGTGCTGCCGAATACCGCGAAATGCTTGCGCACCATGTCGTCGACATCGATATAGGCCGGGATCGAGCTGTCCTGCTGCAGGTGCCCGACGTTGATCGTATTGGGTCCCGCCGCGTCGAACATGATGCGCAGCTCGTCGTTGCCGATCGGAACGAGCTCGCTGCCGATCTTCGGATACAACATCACTCCGCGCTGGAAATGCCAGTGCCCGGTCTCGTCGCGAAGGAGTTCTCCCAACAGGTCCACCCGTCCGGTCGCGGGCGGGCAGCGATGTCCATCGGTCATGCAGTCGAGCGAGATCTCGCAGAGCGCGCCGACGACGAGCGACTTGCCGTTCCAGACGCCGAGAAAGGTCCCGACCGTGACGTCGGCATGATGATCGCCGGCCGACGACATTTCGGCGCCGAACTGCACGACCACCTGCGAGCCGCCGACCGATACGACGCGTCCGAGCGCCTTTGCGTCGTCGAGAGACTGCGGCTCGGAAACCTGCTCGAGCCGTCCGGCATGATCGATGGGCATGGAGGACCTCCACGGACAGTTTCCCCAAAAAGCCTAAACTTGCGATTAAGCGATACCGTCAAAGCGCGAATTGCGTCGTTCCCGTCGCGACCGGCGTAACGTTAATGGTTTGCCTCGTCTCGACTTGGCCGGCGGGCGGCAGTTCGGATGTTGAAGTCGCGGGCCTACTGCGCCTTCGCCGGCGGCGCCGGCGCGCGAGCACCTCTGCCGCGAGGAAGGCGGGACAATTCGCGGGTGGACGGCATGCGCCGCACCGGCACGGAGCCCGCGCTTTCGTCGGCCGCCAGGTTGGCGATGAGCGCGAGCAGCGTGCGCCGCGCGGCCGCAACATCCGCCGTCGTCACGCCGCGCAGCGCGACCTCGTTGACGTCCTCGGCCAGCGGCACGAGCTTGGCCTTGAGCGCCCTCCCCTTCGGGGTCAGGAAGACCAGAACCTCCTTGCGGCTCTCGGGGTTCCGCCGCCGCGTCACGTAGCCGCGCTTGGCCATCGCCTGCAGCGCCGCAAACGTGGTCGGCTCCATGACGCCGGCCCGTGCGCTGAGCTCGCGCTGGGTGATCCCCTCGGCTTCCCACAGGATGCGCAGGAACGTCCAATGGCCGTAGGAGACGGCATGTTCGTTGAGCCGCATCTGCAGGGCGCGGGCGAGACCCCTTGCCGCGTATTTGACGAGATGCGCGAGCCGCTCCCGGTGCGCGGCGTGCCGCCAGTGGTGCAGGATCTCGTAGGCTGCGGCTTCGCCGGCGGGGCGCGCGGAACGGGGCATCGGAAGACTTCCGGCGGGCTCGACAGCGCGCCTCGAAAGGATTATGATTCACACTTAGAGACCTAAGTATGGCACGCGCGGCGATCGATTGTCGAGGTCAACCATGAACAAGCCACTGTCGGAACATCCCAAGCTGCTGCTCGATCCCTATGCCACCTGGGCCGGCAAGGAAGGCGTCCCGATCATCGAGGACTTCGGCATCGACCTGCTCAAGGTGCCGACCGCGCCGTGGCCGCGCTTCGGGGTCGATGGCGCCATCGCGCATCTCAAGGGCCGCGGCGACTTCGTCTCGATGTTCGTGCTCGATCTCGCCCCGGCCGCGCAGACCTCGCCGCAGCGCCACCTCTACGAGGAGGTCGTCTACGTGCTCTCCGGCTACGGCAGCACCACGGTCGAGACCTCGGACGGCCGCAAGCACAGCTTCGAATGGGGTCCCAAGAGCCTGTTCGCGCTGCCGCTCAACGCGCGCTACCAGCACTTCAACACGTCGGGGCGCGAACGCGCGCGGCTGGCCTCGGTCAATAATCTGTGCCTGCAGCTCAATCTGTTCCACAACGAGGCCTTCGTCTTCGACAACCCTTACGAATTCCCGGAGCGGCAGGGCGCCGCCAGCCACTTCAGCGGCGAAGGCGAGTTCGTGCCGGTGCGGCCCGGCCGCAACATGTGGGAGACGAACTTCATCCCGGACCTTGCCGCCTTCGAGCTCAAGACCTGGGTCGAGCGCGGCGCCGGCGGCTCCAACATGATGTTCGTGCTGGCCGACGGTACCATGCACGCGCACACGTCGCAGATGCCGGTCGGGACCTACAAGAAGGGACATCGCCACGGCGCCGACTTCCACGTCTTCGCGGTGACCGGCCACGGCTATTCGCTGCTGTGGTACGACATCGCCAAGGACATGGTGCGCGTCGACTGGCAGCACGGCGTCGTGTTCGCGCCGCCCGACCAGATGTTCCACCAGCACTTCAACACCTCGCCCGACCCGGCGCGCTACCTTGCCGTCGCCTTCGGGGGGCTGCGCTATCCCTTCACCGAATCCAAGCGCCACGTGTTCAAGGGCATGGACGTCACCGTGAAGGACGGCGGCTGCCAGATCGAATACGAGGATCAGGACAAGCGCATCCACCGCATCTATCTCGAGGAACTGGCCAAGCACGGCGTCACGTCGGGCATGGGCAAGTTCATCGACGAGAGCGCCTCTACGAAGCAGCCGGTCTGACGCCGGCCCGGCATCGCGATGCACGATCTCGAATTCGACCACATGCACGTCGCCGCCGGCGACGAGGTCAACGAGGTCGCCTGGGCCGCCGACAACGTCGAGCTGACCACGGTCGGGATCGATATCGGCTCCTCGACCTCGCACCTGATGTTCGCGCGCGTGCACCTGCAGCGGCTGGGCACCGCGCTGTCGAGCCGTTTCGTGGTGGTCAACCGTAGGATCCTTTGGCAGTCGCCGATCCTGCTGACGCCCTACCTGCCCGATTTCACCATCGACATCGACGAGCTCGGGGGCTTCATCGGCGGCTGCTACAAATATGCCGACATCGAGCCGGGCGACATCGACTCGGGCGCGGTGATCCTCACCGGCGAAGCCATCAAGCGCAAGAATGCCCGCGCCATCGCCGACCTGTTTTCCGAGGAGGCCGGCCGGTTCGTCTGCGCCTCGGCCGGCCACCACATGGAATGCCAGTTGGCGGCGCACGGCTCGGGCTCGGTCGCTCTCGCGCGCGGCCACGGCGCGACGCTGCTCAACGTCGATATCGGGGGCGGCACCACCAAGCTCACCCTGATCGAGAAGGGACACATCCTCGCCACCGCGGCGATCGCGGTCGGTGGCCGGCTGATCGTCGAAGACCCCAAGCAGGGCCTCATCCGCATCGAGGATCCCGCGCGCGAGGTCGCGAAGAGCCTGGGCATCGAGCTGACGCTCGGAGCGCCGCTCGCTCCGGCCGATCGCGAACGCATCGTCACGCGCATGGCGCGCACCGTCATGGGCATGATCGACCTGCGCACCCCGGGAGAGCTGGCGCGCCGCCTGCTGGTGACCGACCCCTGGCCGGCTAAGCTTGCCAACAAGGGCGTCGACGCGCTGACCTTCTCCGGCGGCGTCGCCGAGTATCTCTACAAGCGCGAGACCCGGCGCTTCGGCGATCTCGGGTTCGAGCTGGCGCAGGAACTGTCCCGCGCGCTTGCCCACCGCAGCGACCTGCCGCCGGTCTGGGACCCCGGCCAGGGCATCCGCGCGACCGTCATCGGCGCCGCGCAGTTTTCGGTGCAGATCAGCGGCAACACGATCGCGATCAGCAAGCCCGACGAGCTGCCGCTGCAGAACCTGCCGGTGATCGCCTGCGACTTCGCGCTCGGGCAGGAGGTCGATCCGGCGTCCGTCACCGCGGCGGTGCGCGCAGCGCTCGGTCAATCCGATATCGTCGAAGGCGAAAGCCCGATCGCGCTTGCCTTCCCATGGCGCGGCGATCCCTCCCATGTCCGCCTGCACGCGCTCGCCGCCGGCATCTGCGCGGCGCTGCCGGGCACGCCCGGCTCCGATTTCCCGCTGGTCCTGCTGATCGACGGCGATATCGGCATGAGCCTCGGCCGCGTGATCCGGCACGAGATCGCGCCGGGCGCCAACGTGATCGCCATCGACGGCGTGCAGCTCAAGCAGTTCGACTATGTCGACATCGGCCGCGTCATCGAGGTCACCAACGTGGCGCCGGTCATCATCAAATCTTTGCTGTTCAAGTGAATTATCGTCTACCTCTGACATAGCTAAGTATTACGTCACCAATATTTAGCGGTATCGACAAACCATACAGGCTTGGCGTCGGCCATGATAAGTATTCTGCCCGATCTGGTATTAGTACATACGTGAAATAACCAGATTTAAACCCTCTTTTTACTTGCAGATGATGTGTTCATTCCGGATCGGATGAGCGCGCTCGCCACTTCGATTCTGCGCCTCCCGCCCGCCCGCAACCCGCCGGCGCCGAACGATGTGGTCGAAGCAATGAAGCTCTCCACGCGCCTTGCCCTGGCGATGGTCGGACTGGTGCTGTTCACCGCGATGGCCGTCGGCTTGCTGACCTATCGCGACCTCGAAGCGGCCATCGTCCCGCGCGCGCTCGAGCGGCTGGATACGCGGGTGGCCCAGCGCGCCGCCGACCTCGAAGCCTCTGTGCAGCGCGCGCGCAGCGACCTGCTGGCACAATATCGTGCGCCCGAGGTCCAGGGCATCATTCGCGCGCATATGGCCGGAGGCTATGATCCGATCGACGGCACCGCCGAGGCCTCGTGGATCGGCCGCTCGGCCAGGCGTTATGCGGGCGAGATCGAATCCAAGGGCTATCTGCAGATCCGCATCATTGCGGCCGACGACGGCGGGCGCGAGATCATGCGGGTCGACCGCTCCGGCCGCGACGGAGAGATCCGCATCGTTCCGGATGAAGAATTGGAGCGGCAAGGCGGCACGGACTACTTCAAGCGTACGATCGAATCAGCCAAGGACGCTGTCTATATTTCTCCGGTCGAGCTCGGTCGAAATGGCGGCACCATGGGAGCGCCGCATGTTCCGGTGATGTATGTCGCGACGGCGCTGCAAACGGAAGACGGCAAGCCCTTTGGAATTTTCGTCATCAACATCGACATGCGGCCGGCGTTCGAACGGATTCGTGCGAGCGCGTTGCCCGATACATCGGTCTATCTGGTCAACGAAAGCGGCGACTACCTCGTGCATCCGGATCGCACGCGCCAGTTCAGCTTCGAATACGGACGCACTGACCGGCTGCAGGACGAGTTCCCCGAACTCGCCCACGCGCTCGATGCACCCAAGATCGACGCGCGGCTGATGCTCGATGCCATCGGCCAGCGGATTGCGGCAGCAGCCGCCGTCGTGCAGTTTTCCGACCTCAACAGGGCCATGGCCGTCGAGACCATTCCGTATTCGGTGGTCATGCGGGCGGCCTATACGGCGCGACGGTCCATCATCGTGGCATCCACCTTTGCGGTCATCGTCGCCGTGGCCGTGGCCATCCTGCTGTCCCGATCCCTGTCGAAATCGCTCGTCCAGGTGACCGCGGGTGTGCAGGCCTTTGGACGCGGCCAGCAGATGGCGCTTCCGACCTCGGCGCCAAGCGAAATCGGCGTGGTGGCGCGCGCGCTCGCGGGGATGGCGGGAGAGATCAAGGCCGGGTCGGCAAAACTTCGGGAATATGCGCGACGCGAGCGTTTCTATATCGCGGCGGTCGAATCCACGAACTACGCCTTCATCACAGTCGACCCGATGGGAACGATCACCGCCTGGAACCCGGGTGCCGAGCGCCTCTTCGGGTTCACCGCCGATGAGGCGGCCGGGCAGCTTCTCTCCATCATCATCCCGCAGGACAAGCGCGAAGAGGCACGTTTAAACCGCGAGAAGATCCACCGGGGCGAACGGGTCGGCAGTCTGGAGACGGTGCGGATCACCAAGGACGGAAAGCGGATCGATGTCGTCATCGACGGCTCGCCGATCATGTCGCCTTCAGGCAAGCTGCTCGGTTCGTCCATCACGGTCCGGGATCTGACGGCCGAGAAGATCGCCCACGAGATGTTCCGCCTCGCGGTCGAGTCCTGCCCGAGCGGAATGATCATGGTGGACCGCGGCGGCCAGATCGTGATGGTCAACAGCGAGACCGAGCGCCTGTTCGGCTACCGCCGCGACGAACTGATCAACAGGCCGGTCGACCTCCTGGTCCCGGAGCGGCTGCGGCCGCAGCACGCCCGTCACTGCGAGGCCTTTGCGGGCGCCCCCGAGACGCGGCGGATGGGAGCCGGCCGCGATCTGTTCGGACGGCGCAAGGACGGCAGCGAATTTCCGGTCGAAGTCGGGCTCAACCCGATCAAGATCCGCGACGGCATGCTCATTCTCAGCGTCATCGTCGACATCAGCGAACGGCGGCAGAACGAGCGGCTCAAGGACGAATTCGTCTCGACCGTGAGCCACGAGTTGCGCACGCCGCTCACCTCGATCGCCGGCTCGCTCGGTCTCCTCACCGGCGGGGCCACCGGGGTGATGCCGGAGCCGGCCATGCGTCTCCTCAGGATCGCGCACAAGAACAGCGAACGGCTGGTGCGCCTGATCAACGACATCCTCGACATCGAGAAGATCGAGTCGGGCAAGGTGGTGTTCGACCTCAAGTGGGTCGAGGTCGGCACCATCGTCGATCAGGCGGTCGAGGGCACCCGCGGCTACGCCGAAGGCTTTGGCGTGCGGGTGCGGTTCGATGCCGCCGCAGCGGCGAGCTACGTGCGCGCCGACCCGGACCGCCTGGTGCAGGTCCTCACCAATCTCCTGTCCAACGCGATCAAGTTTTCGCCGCGGGCGGGCGAGGTGGTCGTCTCGATCGAGCAGCGCGCGGATGCGGTGCGCATCACGGTGCGCGACCACGGGCCCGGCATCCCGGAAAACTTCAAGCCGCGCGTGTTCGAGAAATTCGCCCAGGCCGATGCCAGCGACGCGCGGCAGAAGGGCGGCACCGGCCTCGGGCTGAGCATCGTCAAGCAGATCGTCACCTATCTTGGCGGCACTGTCGGCTTCGACACGCCCGCCGACGGCGGCACGGCGTTCCACGTCGATCTGCCGCGCTGGGAGCTCAGCGCCGGCGCCGGCGGCGGCGAGGCCGCGTCCTTCGCTGGGCCGCATGGCGAGGTGCTGATCTGCGACGACGATGCGGCGGTCGCCCGGGCAATCGCCAATTGCCTGGAAACGGCGGGCTTCACGACCGACATCGCGTTGACTGCGCGCGAAGTCTTGGCGAAGGCGCGCGCGCGGGCCTACCGCTCGGTGCTGGTCGACCTGCAACTGCCGGATTGCGACGGCATCAGCCTGATCCAGGATCTGCGCAGCCAGCCGCGATACCAGAACACGCCGATCGTGGTCATTTCCGCCGACGCCGCGCGCGGACGCGACGACATCCGCTCGTCCTGGCTCGCCGTCCTCGACTGGCTCAACAAGCCGATCGACATCGCCGAGCTCGTCTCGGTGTTCGACCGGCCGCTGGCGCGCGGCGCCGCGCAGCGCCCGCATGTCCTGCACATCGACGGCGATCCCAGCGTGCTCAGCGTGGTCGCCGAAGCGGTCCGGCCGACCTGCGCGGTCACCTCGGTCGCCTCGATCGCGGATGCGCGCGCGGCGCTCGCGGCGCAGCGGTTCGATTTCGCGGTCGTCGATCTCGTGCTGTCGCAGGCCTCCGGCCTCGATCTGCTGCCGGACCTGCGCGACCAGGAGGGCAGCGCGATCCCGGTCATCCTCTATTCGGCGCGCGCCGCCAACGGCCACACCGCGGCGCAGGTCCAGGCGGCGCTGACCAAGTCGCACAAGTCGATCGATCATCTCATCCTCACCTTGCGCAAGCACATGGCCGCCCGCCATGTGCCCGCACCACAAGACAGGGAAGTCGCATGAGCTCACTCCGTGTTCTTCACGTCGACGACGAGCCCGACATCCGCGAGGTCGTCGAAATGTCGCTCGGGCTCGATCCGGAATTCGCCATCAAGAGCTGCGCCTCCGGCGCAGCCGCGCTCGCCGCCAGCAACGACTGGCCGCCCGACCTCATCCTGCTCGACGTCATGATGCCGATGATGGACGGGCCGACCACGCTCAAGCGCCTGCGCGAGCGGCCCGCCACCGCCAACACGCCGGTCGTGTTCATGACGGCGCGCGCGCAGGCGCGCGAGATCGAGATGTTCGTGTCGCTGGGCGCGCTCGGCGTGATCCCCAAGCCCTTCGACCCGATGACGCTCGCCGGATCGGTGCGCCGCTTCGTGGCGCCGTCGAAGGCGGCGGTCGCCTCGCTGCGCGTCGGGTTTCTGGAACGCGCGCGCCGCGACGCCGCGGCGCTGTCACCGTACCGTGCGGCGCTGGCGCCCGACGGTCACTCGATGCCGGCCCTTGAACAGGTTCGGACCGTCGCTCATAGTCTTGCGGGCGCCGGCGGCATCTTCGGCTTCCCGGCGATCGGCGAGACCGCGGCCGCGCTCGCGCACGCGGCCGAAGCCATGATCGCGGGCACCGGCGCGGTGGCGCAAGTCGAGCGGGCGCTCGATGCGCTCCTCGCCGAGATCGAGCGGGAAGCATGACGCCGACGCGCATCGCGCTTGCTCTTGCGCTCCTGGGCGCGGCGCTCGCGCCCGCATCGGCGCAGCGTCTCGACGGCCTCAACGTGATCACGACGCCCGGCCATCCCTACGGCAGCGAGTCCGCCCGGCGCTCGCTTGCGAATGCCCGGCGCCTGGGCGCGGCCGCCGTGGCGATCGTCCCGTTCCTGTGGCAGGCGGGTGCGCAGGATCCGGGGATCGGGCGCGGCCGGGACATGCCCGACGAGGAGTTGCGGATCGCGATCCGCGAGGCGCGCGCGCTTGGCTTCACGGTGCTGGTGAAGCCGCACGTCTGGGTGCCGGAAAGCTGGGCCGGCGCGGTGGAGCCGCGTTCGGAGGCGGACTGGCGGACCTGGTTCGCCGGCTACGGCGCGGCGGTCGAGGCGATCGCGACGATCGCGGCGCAGGAGAACGCCGACGCTTTCTCGATCGGGACCGAGCTCGCCAGGACCACGCAGCGCCCCGAATGGTTCGAGCTGATCGCGAGGCTGCGAGCAGCCTTCCCGCGCACGCTCGTCTATGTCGCGCATAATGTCGAGGAGGCGGAAGCGATCCCGTTCTGGACGCTGCTCGACGCCATCGGTGTGACGCTCTATCCGCCGCTCGGCGCGGCACGCGACCGCCCAGGCCGGCTCAAGACCATGCGCGCGGCGGCCAGGCGCCTCGACCAGATTGCCGCGCGCACGGACCGCCGCATCGTCGTCGGCGAGATCGGGCTGCGCTCGGCCGAGGGCGCGACCCTGAAGCCCTGGGAAAGCGCGGAAGAGCGCGCCGCCGTGGCCGATCCGCTCATCCAGGCCGAGGTGCTGGGCGACTGGCTCGGCGTGCTCCGCCGCCCGAGCGTGCGCGGCGTGCTGGTCTGGCGCTGGTTCACCGACCCGGCGGCGGGCGGGCTCGGCGATACCGACTTCACGGTGCAGGGCAAGCCGGCCGAAGGCGTGCTGCTGTGCGCGTGGACGATCGGCTGCGCGCGCCCGTAACGTCCCGTGCGCTGTAGCAGCAGCGTAGGGTGGGCAAAGGCGCGCAGCGCCGTGCCCACGCGGCTTTTGTGCAAGCCTCGGAATTGAAGACGCGTGGGCACGCTTCGCTTTGCCCACCCTACAACGTCAAAACCTGTACCAGTAGACGCGTGGGCACGCTTCGCTTTGCCCACCCTACAACGTCAGAAGACGCGTGGGCACGCTTCGCCTTGCCCACCCGACACCGTCAAAACCGATACCACGCGCCGACAACAAGGCCATTTTCCTGCAGCGCTTTGCGCCCGCTGAAGGTCGTGAAACCACCCGCCTGCACCGCCCACTGCCGCGTGAGATCGTAGACCACGCTGATCTGCAGCTTGGAATAGTCATAGCTGGGGAACAGCGGCGGGCTGGCGCCCTCCGAGATCACGTTGAAGACCTGGGCAAGCACCAGCCATTGCGGCAGCGGCCGCACGCCGAGCGTGATGTCGGCGCGCAACTCGTTGGGCGGATCGCCGGCGCGGAAACGCTGCCCCAACTGCAGATCGAGAAAGGCCGGCATTCCGCGGATGGAGAACGCATAGCCGAACAGCACCCTGAGATCGTGCTCGGTACCGCTGTAGCCGACCGCCGCCGGGTTGCCGGTGTCGAAGGTGCCGGGCACGCGCAGCGTCGACTGCCCCGACAGCACCCAGTTGTCGCCGGACAGGATGCGCGCGCGGCCGCCGAATTCGCTATAGCCGAGCCCGGTGCGCCGCGCAGTCACCGGCGCCGCGATGTCGATGTGCTGGAGCCCGGGCGCGACGATCGCCGTCAGCCAGTCGGTGACGCCGTATTCGAACAGCGCCTGGAACTCGAACTTGCGGTAGCGCGGGGTCGCCACCAGGTCGCGCGACCCATCGAACGCTTCCGAGGCCACGCTTGACGTGGCGGTGACCACCACCTGCCCGTGGCCGGCCTCCATCGTCCAGGCCCCCGCGAGCGCGGCGGCCGACGACGTCAGGCAGCCGAACATCGTCGTCAGAACAAAGCGAACTCGCAACACACCCCACTCCCCACGTTACGCTGCACAAACGGGCCTGAGCGCACTCCTGCGAATTGATCCCGCCGCTCATCCCCGCGAGAACGCATAGGCGCTCAGTGAAGACGATCCGCGCCTGGTCTTGAACTGAGCGTCCGTGCGCCATGCGCTAGCCATCGACCGCAACGACGCGGTTGCCGCCGGACGCCGCGGCGCCTTGCGCGCTCGCGATCGCGCGCGTCAGGAGTTGGACGCGGTCGCTCCCGCTGCGCACGCTCGCGGTCGCGACCGCAACGCTGGCGGTAAGGTGGTCGGCGGCAATCGATTCCGGGTTGGCGATGGCGAGCTTGGCGACCAGGCTCCGCAAGGTCTCTCCGAGAGTCTTCGCCACGCCGGCGTCGAATTCGGGCAGCACCACCGTGATCAGCCCGTTGCGATAGGACGCGGCGACGGCGCCGATCTGCGCCGAAGCCCGGCGCACCGCGCCCGCGACCTGGGCGAGTATCCTGCGCGCCGCCTCCTCGCCCTGCGCCGCGCGCACCACCTCCAGCCGGTCGATCGCTAGCGCCAGCACCGACGTGGTCGCGCCCGGATGGCGCTCAGTCACGGCGGTGAGATAGGCCTCGGCCGCTTCGCCGACGAACAGGCCCGTCGCCTCGTCGATCCAGACCGAAGCGTGCTTGTCGCCCCAGTTCGAAAGGAACAGCAACAGCTCGCGCTCGCGCGCCTGCCGCCGCTCGAGCTCGGCCTTCAGCTTGAGCGCCGCGCGCACGCGCGCGATCAGCTCGATGCGATTGAGCGGCTTGGTGACGTAGTCGTTGGCGCCCGCCATGAACGCATTGGCCAGGCTGTCCATGTCGTCCAGCGACGTCACCATGATGATCGGGATGTCGACGTAGCGCGGATCGTTGCGGATGCGCGCGCAGGTCTCGATCCCGTCGATCTCGGGCATCATGATGTCGAGCAGCACGATGTCGGCCGCGGGCCGGCCGCTGGCGTCGCGCCCGACATCAAGGAACTTGATCGCCTCCCAGCCGGAGACAGCGGGAACGATGTCCTTGTAACCGCCGCTCAAGAGCGCCGCCTCGATGATGTCGCGCGAATCTTCGGCGTCGTCGACGACCAGGATGCGCATGCGGCCCTCGGTACTTTCACTTATGTTTTCAATATCTTGCAGCATAATCGCGCACCCTTAATCGTTCGGAACGCGAGCCGGCGCGAGGCGCTCGAACAGCCGCCAAGTGGCGTTTTGGTATACGACCCGATAACCGGGAATGCCGGAGCGGTAGAGCTTGGGGAATACCTTGTTGAGCTGGTCCTGCGCGCCCGCCGCGCTGTTCGGATCGGGCAGCGCGACGAACGGCGCGTCGATGCGCGCGAGCAGCATGGTGAGCGCGAAAGCTTCGCCTTGCGGCGCATGCAGGCCGCGCGCGCGGCCGCGCCCGAGCACCACGGCGGGTGCATTGAAGCTATCGACGAGCACACCCTCACGCCCGACCGTGGCGTTTCCGAGATTGAGCGCGTCGAGCCGCTCGCGATCGCCGAGCGAACCATTGACGAGATCGCGCGCGTGGGTGGCGATGCGCGGATCGACGATCACGACACCGGCCATGCCGCCGAACCAGCCGACGACCAGGAGCGCGATCACGACCGGGAAGCGCTCGCGCACGTCCCGGATGCGGAGGATGACGATTGCGGCAAGGATCGGGGCTACGACCAGCAGCGCGACCGGCTCGCCGAAGACGCCGGCCGTCACCGCGATCATTGCCGCGAAGACGGTGGCGGCGCCAAGCACCAAGGCCGGCGCCACCAGCGGCCGGCGCAGGCGGACCCAAGCCAGCACGACAGCCGCGGCGGGCGCTCCGAGCACCAGGGAGAGCGCCAGGGTCAGCCCCGCATCCAGCGCCAGCGAGCCGGTGACCCCCTGCCCCCAGATATGAGCCAGTCCCGCGGCCCAGGCGGCGAGGCTCGCCGCGGGCGCGGTGAGAAAGCTCCAGCCGCTGCCGGGAAAGACCCATGACACATAGGCGAACGCGCCGACGCAGAACACGGTCGGGAAGATCAGCGCGATGACCAGGTTGAAAGCCGATTTGGCAGCCAGCGCCGGGCGCACCGCGAACACCAGGAACGGCAGCGAGGCGATCGCGACCGCAGCGCCCATGGGATGGGAAAAGGCGAGGCCCAGCAGCGCGAGCGCGACCGTCATCACTTCCGGCGCCGCACTCTGCGCCCGCAGGTCGTAGAGGCCTCTCGCCAGCATGAACAGGAACACGGCCAGGAACATGTCGGCCGGGCCGGCAATCGCGGCTCGGATCAGCGCCGGATGGAACGCGGTCAGCACCGTCGCCGACAAAGCTGCCACGATGCCGAGTCCGCTGGCGCGGAACGCCGTCAGCCAGCGGGCGGCGATGAGGCTCAAAAGCAACGCGGCGAGCAGCGCCGGCGCCGGCGTGCCGTCGGGCAGCAGGAATTCCAGCAGCGTCGTGGCCAGGAACGGGATCGTCGGATAGGCCGCAACGATCCGCCCGAGCGGGACCTGCCCGCCGCCGGCCGCCACCGCGCTCGCCCACAGCGTCACCGTGTCGTCGGGAAGAAATCCGCTGCGCAGCGCGTAGGCCGCGAGCGTCAGGATGGCGGCGAACGACAGGACCGCGACCGGCGCGGCTGGCATGTATCGCGTCACGAGGCCGCTCCCCGCGCGGGCGCGACATCCGCATCGCGCTGACGCGACACGCCATGCTGGGTCTTTTCCCAGTGGAAGGGGCGGCGCAGGAGCTGCCAGAGCGCCTTGTAGGCGGCAACCGAGATCATCGCCCAATAGCCGAGCGCAGTAAGGCTGTAGGGAATGAGGTTGAGCCAGCCGCGGCGGATCGGCGCGATCATGGTCAGGAACATGAAGGCGCCATTGCCGGCGAGCAGGTTGAACAGACTGATGAACAGGAGGATCTGCGGGAACAGCGGCTCGAACCCGACGCTCGCCGCGGCCAGCCAGGCGAGATAGAGCGCCCAGAAGATCGGATTGAGAATTCCCGACAGCACCGTGCCGCCGATGAAGAACACGAAACCGAGGAAGCCGAGCACGCCCGTGGTGCGCAGCATGTGCAGCGGCCGCCGCGTATGGACCAGGAAGGTCTGCATGTAGCCCTTGATCCAGCGCGAGCGCTGGCCGATCCACTGGCCGGCGCGGCAGCTCGCCTCCTCGAAGGTGGTCGAGTCGACGACGCCGACGCGATAGCCCTTCTGGGTGAGGCGGATGCCGAGATCGGCGTCCTCGGTGACGTTGAACGGATCCCAGGCGTGCAGCTCGCGCAGGACGGCGATCTTGAAATGGTTCGACGTGCCGCCGAGCGGGATCGGAATCCGCAGCCGCTCCAGCCCCGGCAGCACCAGGTCGAACCAGAGCGCATAGTCGAGCGTGAACATGCGCGTGAGCCAGTTCTCGCTCGCGTTGTAATAGGACAGCCGGCACTGCAGGCAGGCGGTATTTGCCGGCGCGCGGCGGAAGGTCTCCACCACCTTGCGAAGCTGATCGGGCTCGGGCCGGTCCTCGGCGTCGTAGATCACGAGATATTCGCCGCGCGCGAAGCGCAATGCGAAGTTGCACGCCTTCGGCTTGGTCTGCGGCTGCGAAGGGGGCACGCGGATGATCTCGAACACGCCCTCGAGGCCGAGCGTCTGCGCGACCGCGATGGTCTCCTGGTCCTCGGCCTCGAGCACGATCTTGATGTCGAGCTTGCCGAGCGGATAATCGAGCGCGCGCAGCGCCTGCGCCAGCCGCGGCAGCATCTGCGGCTCGCGGAACATGGGCACGAGCACGGTGAAGACCGGCAGCTCGTCGTCGCGCAGCGCCCGCGCGGCAATCTCGATACTGGCATCGCGCTCGGTGGAGCGGCCGCCGCCGAACGAGACCAGGATGCCCTTGAAGATGAAATTGCCGAGATAGAACATGCCCATCGCGATGTTGAGCACGATCAGCGTCGCGATCGGCGCGAACGCGAGCCCGCCGAGCAGCGCCGTGAGCAGGGCAAAGCCGATCACCGCCTGCCCCGGCGTCAACACCATGCGCGCCGACATCGCCGGGTCGCGCTCGGCGAGATCGAACACGGCGCGGTGCGAGAGCGACCGGTCGAACGCGGCCTGCACCGACCAGACCACGCCGAATTTCGAGGCCACCACGAAGTCGATCTGGGCGCCCCAGCGCTGGCGCGCGAACAGCACCGTCTCCGGCCCGGGCTCCGCGGTGGCGATCACGAGGCGGTCGCCGCGCCGCCGCCACGGCATGATGAGGCGGCGCGCGTAGAGGTCGGCATCCTCGGCGCGCAGCAGGTCAGCGTCCGGCGGCTCGCGCACCAGATCGACGAACGCAAGGTCGTAGTGGTAGGCGAGCCCCTGGTAGAGGTTCTCCGGCGGCGTAAAGTCGCGCGCCAGCACCGCGTCGGTGAGCCGCACGTTCCAGGTCTCGGCGAGGCGCACCGCCTCGTCGAGCTGCGGCAGGGCGATGATGTTGCGCGCGACGAGCAGGTCGCCGAGCGCGCGGTCGGACGGGGAGAGCGGCATGGCGCTAGTTGCCGGCCTTCGCAGCCCGCCGCCGCAGCATCTTCTGCAGTCCGAACAGGAACGCGATGCTGGCGAGCACCCACAGGCTGCCGATGATCCAGGTGCGGAAGCGGTCGGCGACCGTCACCCAGGACACCGTCTCCGGATAGGTGACGCGCAGCAGCGTGTCGCGTTCGGTCGAGAGCGCCAGCGCCACCCCGCTGCGGTCGAGGAAGGCGACGTCGCCGCGATCGAGGCGCAGCGTGGCCGGCGCCGGCAGCGAAGCGTCGGCGGCGAGCGGCTTGATCCACAGGCCCGGCCACGATCCGGCATTGACCACCTGCACCACCGCGCCGGCCGCGAAGCCGCCGAGATCGAGCAGCGTCTGGCCGGAGCGGTCGGCGACGGCGACGCGGCCGCGGTCGAAGCGAACGCGCGGCGTGCTGGCGGCCGGCGGCACGCTGCTGACGGCGATGAAGGCCGCCGCCGGGGTCGGGGCGGTTCCGGGCGGCAGCAGCTTCGCCGTGATGATCGCGGTATCCGGCGCGAGCGCATTGAGCACGTCGGCCAGGAGCGGCAGCGCCGTCAAAGGCTGCTCGGCGACCGACGGCGGGATATGCACCTCGACGCCGTTAGCCCAATGCGCGACCAGGTCGGAGAAATCGCGCGCATGCGCGTCGGCCGGCTCCAGGACGACCGCGCTGGAGCCGAGAATCTGCGCCGGATAGCCTTGCGGCTCGAAGCGGCAGTCGCCCTGGGCGCTGCGCCGCTGCACCACGGCGCGCACGCTCGCGCTGGTGCCGATGAGGCCGTCCGCGAGCGGGAAATCGAGCCGCGTCGGATCGCCGGTGGCGGCGACGGCGCTGTCGACCAGGCGCTCGTTCATGAACGCGCTGACCACCGCCTTCTCGCCCGCCCCGTCCGGCGCCACCAGCACGTCGAGCACGACGCGCGTCGCCCGGGTGCCGGCCGGCAGCGCGCGGGTGTCGATGGTGACCGGCAAGTCGGCACGGCCGAACACATCCGCCTGCGGCAGCGCGATCCCGAGCCGGTCGAAGCTCACCTGGCTGGTCGGAAGCTTCGGCACGACGACATCGCCGACCGTGGCGGCGCTCATCCCGCGGGTGGCGTTGAGGGTCTGGCTGCCCAGCAGCCGCCCGGCCCGCACCGCGCTGGCGTCCGAGACCACGAGCGCCGGCAGGCCGGCAATGCGCACCGCCACCAGCGAGCCGAAGGTCGGCGTCGGCCCGGCGACCGTCGCGACCGGCGAATCGAGCTGGCCGATCACCTCCTGCAGCGGCCCGACCACGACCAGGCCGCGCATCCAGCGCTCGCCGTCGCGCCGGGCGAGCCCCGGCAAGCCGTCGAAGCCGTGATGGAAGGTGCTGCGCCGCCCAGAGGCACCGAGCGCGCGCGCCACCGTGAGCGCGGTCGCGATCTCCGAGGGTTCCAGCCGGCGGCGCGGCAGCACGATGACGACGTCGCGCGGCATCAGCGCGGCGGTGGTGGCGACGTCCGGATTGCCGGCAAAGGCGATGTCGATCTCGACGGCGGTTTCCGGACGCACCGTCAGGCTGTCCCCGACATAGCGCACGTCGATGCAGCGGTCGGGCGTCGCCGCGCCGGAATAGAGGAAGGAGAACTTCAGAAAGCCTTCGCGCGCCTTGGCGTGGCCGAGCGGGATGCGTACGGTGCGCCCCTGCGCCTTGCCGTCCAGCGCGATCGAAGCGACGCTGCGATCGTTGAGCAGGACCTCGAAGCTGCGCTTGGCGTCATGGGCGCTCACATCATCGACCGTGAGCACCAGCTCGGTCGCGGTGATATCGGCGCCCTGCGGCAGCGGCACGAAGAACTCGCGGCGGCCGCCGAGATTGGCAAAGCGGAAGCCGTTGCCGAAGCCGATATCGGCGAAGGTGATCGCCGACGTGATCGCGCCCGGACGCGGCTTCACCGGCTCGCCGATGGCCTCGGCTGCGCGCGGCGCCTGGCGTTCGGCCGGTGCCTTGGGCTGGTCCTGGCTGCGATTTCGGGTCTGGGCTTCGGCTTGGGCCTGGGTGGTGGCGAGAGCAAGGGCAACACAAAGATACGCGACGGTACGCGCGGGCATTCGACTACTCCGGAACGGTGCCTGTTGATTGAATTTCGTGCTGAACGGCGGCTCGCAACGCGACGAGCCCCTCCTTCAGATGCGCCAGTTCCTGTTCGGTAAGCCCGCGTTCGCCACGGGACGGTTGCAGCAGTATTCTTTCGCAGACGCGCGCGGCCTGGCCGGTGGCGATGAAGCCGAGGGTCGGGCCGATGCCGCAGAGGTCGTGCACCTTGCGGTGTGCCGTATAGACGGCGGACGCGATGTCACGGCCCTCGCCGGTCAATCCCGGCAAGGCGGCATCGATCTCCTCCAGCCGGGCCGGAAGCTTGGCGGCGAAGCGTTTGCGCACTGCACCGAGCCGCTGTGCGAAGTCATCCCCGTCCATCTCTCCGTCCTCCCCTTCGGATGACGAAATCTGTCATGGCGAGGTTAAGAACTCCTGGTGTATAGCCGGAATTTAACTACGTATAACGGCGTAGATGTAAGTACTACTGCAATGTCCATTCGTTCAATTCGCAGATAAATAAGTGATAATTTCAATATAAGCAGTGTTACCTATCCGGCAACACGATGGCATCGACCCTAAAGACGTTCCAGAAAGCGGCTGGTTAGAGGCCAAAAAGGCCGGCGCGCCGCGGCGCCGCGCTGCTCCTCCTGGAGGCGAGGAACTATTGCCCTTGTCCAACGTTATACTCTCTAGGACTCTTATCCGAAGAGATTATCGCCAGGAGGAGGAGGCAGCTCATGGCCGGTCATCCCACATCGAGCGATCGCAAGGTCGATAGACCAGCAGCCAAATTCGAAAAGCCGAGCGACGTCGTCAAAGCCGCGGAGCTTTCTCACGACGAAAAAAGAAGGCGCTTGATACCTGGGAGCAAGACGCCCGCCAGCTCATGACCGCCAGCAACGAAGGAATGACCGGCTGCGAGGAAGGCGTCGCCAAAGAGGACACTCATCAGTTTGGCCAGGTCTTGCGCGCAAAAGACAAGCTTGGTGAAAAGCCCAAGCACAAGCCGTCCCAGTAAGGCCTTCTTCAAGAGCGGTTGCGCCTCCGGCTGCGAGGGATTCCATGTCGATCATCAGGCTCATTCACATCAAAATCGATCCATCGGAAACACAAAAAGCCGAGGGCGTCTGGAAAACGGAATGCGCTCCGCTGATGATACAGCAAAAGGGTTGCCTCTCGGAAAAGCTATTGCGATCGAAAGAGCCTGGAGAATTCATTTCCTATTCCGAATGGGAGAGCGACCAGGACATCGAGCGATATCTCAGCAGCGAAGCGCATCAGGAAATCGTGCGCCATTCCCGAGGCCTGAAGGGCACCGAGGTCGTCGTAAAATTGTACGATCTGGTCAAATAGAGCGCATCCCGCTCGGAAGGCAGCGCATCTCTCACCCGCTCAGCCTCGCGCAAGCCGGAATCAGGGCCGGGTCCGCGCTTGCGCGCATGATGCTGACTTACGCCGCACGTGTCCCGGACGCGATGCAGCGCGCAGCACTTGCGCAGCGGTGCACCGCAGATCCGGGACCGCCAAGACCGACATTGGAACGGTCGCGGGTCTGCAGCCCGGGACACATACTGCGTGAGTAAGCGCATATCCTCCCTCTCCCTTTGCGGGAGAGGGAGCCGACGAAGCTCGCGGCTCCGCTGTTCCATCGCTCACGACGAGCCGGGATTTAGAGCTTGGTGTTGCGCCAGGCAGATGGATCGGGGCGGCGGCCGAAACCGCCGCCCCGTCGTGGCCAAGCGGCTATTTCAGCCTCGCCTTGATCTTTTCCAGCCCGGCCGTTGCGCAGACCGCATCCCTCTCACCGCCGGAAACGCCGTTGAGGGTAGACGCGCCGCCGACGCCGATGGCGCCGATCACGTCGTTGCCGGCCATGAGCGGCAGGCCGCCCGGCCGCACGAAAAGCGTCGTGTCCGCGTTCACTTTCGTTTCCAGCGCCTTGTCGGTCTTCATCTTTTCCAGGATGTCGAAGGTCGCGGCTTTCAAGGCATTCGCGGTAAAGGCCTTCTTCGTGCTGGATTCAACCGCTGCCTTGCTGGCGCCGTCAGCCGCCAGCAGCACCTTCAATACGCCCGCCGAATCCACGATGCTGGCGCTGGCCTTGACGCCATTCGCGGCGCAGGTGCTGAGCGCGGTTTGAGCGGCTTCGAGGGCGAGCGTCATGTCCGGCGCTCTCGCCGGCGCAGCCGGTTGCGCCGAGGCCACGATCGACGTGGCAACGAGAAAAAGGCCGCTCCGCAGTGCGAGCTGTCCGATCATTAGGGGTGCATCCTCCCGGTTCGATGTTGTCATGTTGGTGAATGGACGTGATGCCGGCACGATACCTGCCGACCGCGGGGCCGGCAAGCTCAGCGCTGTTGCGATAATGGCGTGCTTTGATCGTTACTTCGCGTACCGCGTGAAATATCTCAGGTCCGGCGGCGTCTGGCCTTTCTTGGCCGGCATCAGATGGCCATCGCCGCTCAGAAAATAATTCTCCTTGGCGATTTCGACGTGGCCGTTGCCCTCGGTGCAAACCTCCTCAAACCAGACCGGCTGCTGGTCTGCCTTGCGCACGTATTTCTTGGTGACCGACCAAGGGCGCGTCAATGCATTGTCGATGGTCGTGAGTTCGTTGGTCAGGGCGTTCGGATTGCTTTTGTCCCAATGAATCCGCTCCTTGACCACGGTTTGATTATCGGCGTGCAAGGGAATGCCGCTGGCGTCGAAGGCGCGCGGGCCCTTGAAGTGGCGGGTCTCGACTTCAAGGGTGTCGAAGCGCCCGTCCCCGTCGGTGTCGCTCCATTTGCCGAGCGAATAACCCTGGAAGCTGGGATCGATATAGGTCTTCGGCCAATCGCGTCCGTCGGTATGGATTCGCCGGGAGTCGTGAATGTGCTCGATCAGGATGTGGGTGGTCTCCGGAGTGATGACGAATTCCATGTCGCCATATGGATTCATGATGCGCGGCATGCCTGGCGACAGGCAGGTGTAAGTCGGATCGCCGGCCTGTCCCCCGGCGGCCTGTTCCTTGATGTTGGCCTCGAAGATGGCCTGATACTCGGGTATCAGCGGGGCTTGCTGGGCGCGGCCCTGTGACTTGGTCGGATCATAGGAGGGCTGGCCGGTGACCCCGGGGACGCGGCCCCTCACCCACTGGCCCTTCAAGTCGGGATATTTCGACTGATCGAATGCCTGAGCGGCGGCCAGAGTCGCGATGAGCGCCGCCGCCACAACGGTCGTGCCGACCAAGCTCCGATATGGCATGGGCGTCCTCCCTCGTTGGCCTGCCGATTGGCTCATCCGTTACTTCTTCGGCCGATCGAAATAGCGCAGATCCGGCGGCTCCTGGTCCTTTTTGGCCGGCATCAGGTGGCCTTCCCCGCTCTGGAAATACATGGCGCTTCCGATGAACACGAGGCCGCTGCCTTCGACACACATGTCCTCAGGCCAGACCGGAAACTTGTTTTTGTCGCGCGCATATTTCTTCGCCACCGACCAGGGCCGCGTCAGCGCGTTGTCGATCACCGTCATGTCGTTGTGCAGGAGGTCTGGATCGGCCTTATCGAGGTAGATCCGCTCCTTGACGATGGTCTTGTTGTCGTCGTGCAAGGGAAGGCCGCTGGGTTCGTAAGCGCGCGGGCCCTTGAAGTGGCGAGTCTCGACCTCAAGCGTGTCGAAGCGGCCGTCCCCGTCGGTGTCGATCCATTTGCCGAGGGAATAGCCGTCGAAGCTGGGCTGGAGATCTTCGGGCCAGTCGCGTCCGTCCGTATAGATCCGTCGCCGGGAATCACGGACGTGATCGATGCGGATATAGGTGACGTCGGGCATGACGATGATTTCCATCGGCCGAAACAACGTCATCATCCCCGGCATGCCGATCGCAAGGCACCTGGCGCCCTGCCAGCGGCCTTGCCCGCCGGCGGCCTGGTCGGCGAGGCTGGCCTCGAAAACGGCCTGATACTCAGGCGTCAGCGGAGCCTGCTGGGCCCGCCCCCAGGACTTGTCGGGATCGAAGGGGCCCTGGCCGACCACGCCGGCGGGCGGCCGCGCCCTCGCCCACATGCCCTTCAAGTCGGGATATTGCGCATCATCGAACGCCCGCGCGCCGTCAACCGTCATCAGCAGCGCCGCCGCCAGCGCGATTGCACCCATCGAGCTGTGATGAAGCATCGACGTCCTCCCTGTGATCGTTTTTTACGACACGAGACGCGCGGCAGAGGCCCACGAAAGCCGGTGGACGCGCATGCGCAGCATCGAAAACAGCCGGCTCGAAAATCAACCGGCTCTCGAAGGAGACGATGCCTGCCGATGGCACCACTGCTGCCCGTCGCCATGAACGGAGATTTCGGCACTCCCGCGGAACGGGCAGTTGCCGGTCAGGATATACCCATCGCGCGGGGTTGCGGAAGGGCGTCACCGCCCCTGATCGGTAGCTGACGGCTCGTAGCGCGGCTAGGACGTCTGTTGCTGCGGCGCCCTCGCCTTTTGCGCCGCTTCGATCTCCAGGCGCCGTTCGCGCAGCGCATCCTCGATGCCGCCGATCCAGGCGGCGTCCTCGCCGCGCGTGGCGCGCAATTCGCGGATGAGCTGGAGATTGCCCTCGGTGGTCTTGAGGTGCCAGGCCGGGATGTTGTCGTCGATGATGGCGAACACTTCGCCGAGCTGCCGGCCGGCGTCATCCTGATCGCGGCCGAGGATCGCGAGTTCTAGGAGCGTGGCATAGTCCCAGTAATCGGCACTTCGGGCGGCTTTTTGCGCCGCCGCATAGCGCACCACGGGTAGTATCTCGGCCTGCCTCCCATCCGGCTTGGGCTGCATTTCCATGAGCGTGACGGCGTTGACGCCTGGGAACGCGTCGCGCCAGTCGGCCTGGAAGCCGGCGAGATAGGTCTCGATCGCGCGCTTGAGCAGCACGGGAGCGTCCGGGCGATTGTCCTTCTTGGCGGCCCGCCAGCGGTCCTTGTAGATGCGCCCGAGGAGCCCGCTGGTCTCGCTCGACGGGCCGAACTCGGAGAGCACCTCCTTGAGCACCTTCTCCGCCTCCTGGAACTTGCCGATGCGATTGAGTGCGAAACCGAGCTGCTCGCGGATGATGCGGGTGCGCTGGAGCGGCGGCGGCATGCGGCCGTAGAGCTCGACCATCTCAGCATGGGCCTCGACGTCACGCAGCGACAGGTAGAGATCCACGACGACCCCGGCCTCGACGTTCTGCAGATCCTTGAGGCTGGGATCAGCCAAAACCTCCTTCACCGCCGTCGCGCCCTCCTTGCGCGCATCGGCCAGCCGATCCTTGTATTTCTTCGAGTAGTTGAAGCGCTCGCGGAAAATATCGGTCTTGCTGTGATCGACCTCGAAGCGCGGCATGTATTCGAGAAGCTGGAACAGCGGACTGTCGTCGTGCGGGTTCTTCTGTGCCTCGCGGAGCTGATTGGCGATCCTTGCGATGCAGGCCTGCGGATCGGCGGGCACACCTTTGTCGTCGGTCTTGTAGGCAATGCCGCGCAGGAGCGCGATGTCGAACGGCAGCGTGGTGCCCTCCGCGAACAGGATCACGGTCGAGCTCGGCCGCATCGCGTGGCGGATGCCGAGCTCATAATAGACGTTGGGATTGGCTCCGGTGATGTCGGCGACGGCGAATTGGCAGAGCATGAGCCGCTCGTACATCGGCTTGTGAATGGTGCCGCCGACCTTCTCCTCGTCGGCGCGGATCGGCTCCAGGCCGGCGCCGCTCACAGCGGGTGCGATGATCTCCCGGTAGACGGCGTCGAAATCGGTGCTGCGACCGGTGGCGTCGGTCTTGCGGCCGAACGGCATGAGCACGAAGCACAAGGGTTTCGGCGTCTCCTGATCTGCCACTGAACGATCCTTGCGTGCTGCCCCCGGAAGCCGGTCATGGCTGCCGTCGCGATGCAATAGAGTGTATGTGTTCCAAGTTCGACAGAACAAGCCTCAGAGGACACGAATGCCTACAAAGAAGACTCTTGCCAGGAGGACGCCTGCGAGGAAGCCGCCCAGGGGCGCCTCCAAGACACCGCCGATCCGTCTTCCCGCCATCCCCGAGGCGAGCTACACGCCGGCCCAGCGCGCGCTGATCGCGGCGATCAGTTCGGGCCCCCGCGGACAGTTCAAGCTGAGCGGCCCGTTCTTCTGCTATCTGCACGCGCCGGGATTCGGGGAGCTCGCCCAGACGCTCGGCGCGCACTTGCGCTTCGGCACCGGCATCCCGCCACGGCTTTCGGAATTCGCCATCCTCGCCACCGCGCAGCAATGGAAGTCGCAATACGAATGGTCGGCGCATGTGGGCATCGCCGAACAGAAGGGCCTCAAGCCGGAGACGATCCGCGACCTGCGCGCCGGCCGCGTCCCGAAGAAGGCGCCGAAAGACGAAAAAGCGATCTATGCCTTCGTGCAGGAGCTCTACCGGCACAAGCGCGTGAGCGACGCCACCTACAAGGCGGTCAATGCCATCTTGGGCGATGTCGCCACCGTCGAGCTGGTCGGTCTCCTGGGTTATTATGCGATGGTGGCCATGACGCTCGACGTGTTTCGCATGCCCGTGAAAGAGGGCACGCCGCCGCCATTCAAGGAGCCCACCGTCGGCTGAGGGTTCAGGCGACGCGCTCGATCGCGTCCGCGGTCGCCGTGGCGGCTTCCGGCGCCGCGGTCCGGGGCTTGCTGATGCGTTGCAGCAGAAGCTCGAGGAAACGTGCCTGCGGCATCGGCGGCGCGATCAGCACGCCCTGGCCGAAATCGCAACCCATTGTCATCAGTGCCTGCAGGTCGGCTTGGGTTTCCACGCCCTCCGCCACCGCCGCGCTGCCGAAGCGGTGCGCGAGGTCGACCGCAGTCTGGCAAATGGCGGCATTGGTGGGATCCGTCGCGCAATTGCGCACGAAGCTGTGGTCGATCTTGAGCTCGACGAAAGGAAGCTCCCGCAAGCTCGACAATGACGAATAGCCGGCGCCGAAATCGTCGATCGAAATCTTGATGTCGCTGACCCGCAGTTCGGTCGCAACCTTGTGTGCGAGCGCGAGGTCGCGCACGATCTGGTCCTCGGTGACCTCCACGATGATGCCCGGCCAACGATCGGATTTCGGGCGATGCTGCTCGACCAGTTTCAGGATCGGCAGGCGCGCGAGTACGCTCACCGGCACATTGATTGCCAGGTGCAGGTTGAAGCCGGCCTCGTCGAAAATCGACCAGTTCCGCATCGTCTCCACGAGTGCATGCTCGGTGAGGCGTTCGATGCTGTCGTCGGTCACGCCGGGCAGGAAGGTGGCGGGAAGCAGAATGCCCAGCGTGGGGTGCCGGATGCGCGCAAGCGCTTCGGCACCGGCGAGGCATTTGCGCTTGAGGTCGATCTTCGGCTGGTACCAGATCTCGAACCAGCCCTTGGTCAGCGCCTCATCGATCTCGATGCGAGGGCGCTGCGCGGCCATTGAATCGACGAGCAGGCGCCGCTCGTCCTCGCCGAGGTCTTCGATCGGTCCGGACCAGCGCCGGGCTTCGGGAGGCGCATCGCCTGGTGCCATGGGGGCTCTCACAAGGTTGTGGCCCCCGATCTATAGACTCGACAACCTTAACCGTTGGTATTGAAGTGCCAATGTTAGGTAATCTTTTACTCAACCAGCCCGAGGGCGGGCCGACGTCAATGCCCGGAATGGGCGCCGTGACCGGCGCCCGGAGCTTCGGTCTGCCCGATCGACTGCACCGTAAAGGCGATGTCGACCTTGCCTGCATGCTCGAAGACCAGGGTTCCAGTGACGCGCTGGCCCTGCTGAAGCGGCTGCTTGAGCCCGATGAGCATGGCATGAAACGACCCGGGCTTGAGTTCGACCGCCTGGCCGGGCTTGATTTCCAGGCCGCCTTCAACCGGGCGCATCTTGGCGACGCCGTCCTCGATCACCGTGCTGTGCAGTTCGAAACGGCTCGCCACCGACGTGGAGCCGCCGATCAGCCGGTCCGGCGCCGAACCCTTGTTGGTGAGGGTCAAATAGGCAGCCGCCACGCTCGACCCCCGCGGGGTCGCTCGCAGCCACGGGGTACCGATCTGGATGGAGCCGACGGAGAAATCCTCGGCTCGGGCGATGCCCGCCAGCATGACGACCGCGGCGATAAGGGTCAGTGTGCGTTTCATAGGCCCTCATCTAAGGGCTGATGGCGCGGCCGTCCACAGCGCGACGAAGCACCGGCCACCGATCAACGCGATTTGAACCACTTCATCGCGCGCGGGAGCACGTCCATATTTTTGACCCGCAGGCGCAATGCGGGCTGCTGCCGATAGCGCGCCTCATAGACACGGAAGCGGGACGCGGACGGCATTGCCGCTGCGGCTTGCGCGGCCCGCATGGGCCCGGGCTCACGGAGCGAGAAAATGCGATTGCGCACGAAGCCTGCGACCACCACGATGGCCAGCAGGAACGGCCAAGCCCATAGCCCGACGTGGTCGTCGAGCGCGTCGCCGAATACTACCACGAGATACAGCATCAGCGGCAGATAGAGTGCCGACACGACGAGACTGGCCAACAGGAAACGGCTGAGCGGCACCTTCGTCCACCCGCATGCGATGAAAGCAAACAGATCGATGCCGGGAACCACCCGGCAGAGCGCCACCAGTTCGAACAGGTTGCGCCTGAGCGTCTCGCCGACGTTCTTGACACGGCCATTGATCGCCCAGCGGCTGAGCCAGGGCACCCGCCGCGCCGCCGCTCCAATCCCGTAGAAGACAAAATCGCTCGTGATCATGCCGCAATAAATGGTCAATACCACGAGCCCGACCGGCATAAGGTTGTTCACGACGATATAGCCGCCGAGGATGATCGCGAAGTCCTCGTCCGCCAACGGCAAGACGATCAGGGAAAAAAATTTCGCCAACCACGAATAGTCGAGGTTGGCTTCGTGGAAGAATTGCAACAGATCGCTCACACCTACAGCCTCGGTCGTCTCCCCGGTCCCGGCGCGTCGTACCGGGTAGTCGTTCCGCAGCCTTGCCGGCTGTCGTTGGCGTCCTGTTCCTGCGCTTTGCTTCTTGCGGGCAAAGTCGGGAGGAGTCGGGCGGCCTTTTTGTTGTCTGCCCCAGCGTAAGATTTCTATAACATCTGACCTATTCTTCGGTCCCCTTCAAGGAACTTCTGCGATATCCGCGCAAATTGCCGGTAACATGTGCCGCGGCAGCGGCCGGGCCGATGATTTTCAGCCGATGTACAAGCGTAAGTTGTGAAGGTGCGGGCGCCGGCGCTCGCTCTGCGCCTGCAGGTCGCAAAACTGCCTGCTGCATGACGGCCGCCACAAGGGGCGGCGAGTTCCGCAGCTCAAGAGATCAATAGAGAACGTAATAACCTCGAAGTCGCGGTGCTTGCCGGTGTCGGACAACATTCCGCATGCGCCAGGAACGAACACGGGCATCGTGATTTTGATTTGTGAGTACACGGCCAGGCTTCCGTGCTAATCTCTTGCAACTGCCCACGCGTCCGCCATGGCGGGTCGCGACCAACCTGGATTCAGTCCGTGCCGTCCGAACGTACCCTACCGCCTGACGACGACGGACGCGTCGTGCCGTTTCGGCCACGCGGCGCCGCGCGCGGCGGCGACTGGCGCTGGACCTTGCGCGATGCGGGGCACGACGATGCCCCGCTCGACGACCTCGCCAAATACGAGCGTGTCGACGGCGAGGACGATTACCGCCACCGCATGAAGATGAACCTGCTGGCGCTCGCGGTGACGGTCCTGCTGGTGATCACCGGCGTCTGGCTGGCCGAGAAGATCGCCGAGATGCGCAAGAACCAGGATTGCTTCCTGTCCGGCCGGCGCAATTGCACGCCGATCGACGCGCCACCGACCCAACGTGGTTGATCGGCAGCGCGACGACGGGGAATTCCGCCTTAACCGATGATATCGATGGTGACCGAAGCAAGCCCGGAGAAGCCCAGCGCGCGGGCGCCGGCCGGGGTCAAATCGATGATGCGTCCGCGCACGAATGGGCCGCGATCGTTGATGGTGACGACGACCGATCGACCATTCTTATGATTGGTCACGCGCACCTTGGTCCCGAAAGGCAACGACCGGTGAGCGGCGGTGAGCGCAGATGGATTCAATCGCTGGCCGCTCGCGGTCCCATGGCCGCTTTCGGTGGAATAGACCGATGCGATGCCCTTCTGTGCCGCGCTGTAGACGGCCACAGGCACGATGTGGCAAGCGACGAAGGTGGCAAGCAAAAAGATGAGCTTGAGTTTCAAGAGCCTCTCCCATGGTTGACGTCAGCGGTAAGCCGCTGCGTTCCTGATGTCATCGTCGTTTGGGGTAGTGTGTGCCCCTTTGCTGTCGCAATGCGACGATAGTAGGGCGGCAGCAATGACGTATCTTGATACCAGCCTGCACCATCACGTCCGCGAAACGGCGCCCGGTGGCTCCGGCTGCCGCGGGCTCTACCAGACGCAGGACGCACGCGGGTCCGGGAGCCGCGCGTTGTTGCCGGACACCAGGGCGACGCGTATCGTGGTTCGACACGTCAGGAGCGCCAAGAGCGCTCACGGAGGGTGACGATGACCTCAATGTTTCGATGGCTTGCGGCCGCCGCTCCTGTAGCGGCCGTGGCATTGATCCTCTCAGGCGGCTCGGCCGCCGCGCAGGACTGCAGGAACCGCGGCCAGCTCGATACGCTCTATTGCGACGAAAATGGCGATCTGGTTGCCGACACGCCGATCGATCCGCGCAAGTGGAAGGATCCGGCGACCCTGGTATTTGCCTACACCCCGGTCGAAGACCCTGCGGTCTATCAGAACGTCTTCAAGCCGTTCACCGACCATCTGGCCCAGTGCACCAGCAAGCGCGTGATCTACTATCCGGTGCAATCGAACACCGCGGAGATCGAGGCGATGCGCTCGGGTCGCCTGCACATCGCGGGCTTCTCGACCGGGCCGACCGGCTTTGCGGTCAATCTTGCGGGTGCGATTCCATTCGCCATCAAGGGCAATACAAAGGAGCTGCAGGGCTATCACCTGATCGCCGTCGTGAAGGCGTCGAGTCCGTTCCAAAAGCTGGCCGACCTGAAGGGCAAGCGCGTCGCCCACACGTCGCCCTCGTCGAACTCGGGCAATCTCGCGCCCCGCGTCTTGTTTCCGCCGCAGGGGCTCAAGCCGGACGAGGATTACCGGCCGTTGATGTCCGGTGGACACGACAAGTCGGCGCTCGGCGTGGCCTCGGGCGACTATGACATGGCGCCGGTCGCCTCCGACGTGTTCTACCGCATGGTGGAGCGTGGAGCGATCAAAGGCGAGGACTTCCGCGTGCTCTACAAGAGTCCGCTGTTCCCGACCTCGTCCTTCGCCTATTCGCACGATCTCAAGCCCGATCTCCAGACCAAGATCAGGGAGTGCTTCTTCGCGTTCCGCTTCACGCCCGCGATGATCAAGGAGTTCGACGGCAACGACCGCTTCTTCCCGATCACCTATAAGGAGCACTGGGCGGTGGTGCGTGACATCGCCGAGAAGACCGGCACCCCTTTCAACAGATCGGCCTACGACATGGAAGCCAAACGCGAGGACGAGGCGCTCGCGAAGAAGCCGCAGACCCCGGCGAAGCCCTGATCCACGCCGGCGCCGGCTCGATGGACGCCTACACACCCGGCAAGCCCGCGGCGGCCGCTCGCAAGCTCGACCGCTCGCTGATCATTCGCAACCTGCGCAAGGAGTACCGGCCCGGCGTGCCGGTCCTCAAGAACGTCTCGCTCGAAGTCAGAGGCCACGGCACGACCGCCATCATCGGTCCATCCGGCACCGGCAAGTCGACGCTGGTCCGCTGCATCAACCGTCTGGTCGAGCCGACCGCAGGCGAGATCCTGTTCCGCGGCGAGGATATCGTGCAGCTCACGGCGCCCCGATTGCGCGCGGCGCGGCGGCGCATCGGCATGGTTTTCCAGGAATACAACCTGGTCGAACGGCTCTCGGTGATCGAGAACGTGCTCTGCGGACGTCTCGGCTATGTGCCGGTGTGGCGGGCCTGGCTGCGCAAGTTTCCGGCCGCCGATATCGAGCGCGCGTTCCAGCTACTCGATGCCGTGGGACTCGGCGACTTTGCTACGCAGCGTGCCGACCAGCTTTCCGGCGGCCAGCGCCAGCGCGTCGGCATCGCGCGCGCGCTGATGCAGGAGCCGGAGCTCATGCTCGCCGACGAGCCGACGTCCTCGCTGGATCCCAAGACGTCGGTCGAGATCATGGAGTTGATCGCGCGCCGCGCCGGCGAGCGCGACATTCCGGTGATCGTCAACATCCACAATGTGGACCTCGCGCGACGCTTCGCCGACCGCATCATCGGCATGTCGAAGGGCGAGATCGTGTTCGACGGCCCGCCCGCGGCGCTCGAGGATTGCCATCTCCTGGCCATCTACGGCGGCGAGGGCTGGCTCGAATGAGCGAGATGACGCTTCCCTCGCCGCGGCGCGTCGCTTTCCCGCCCAACTGGCCGGCGCGGATCGGGCTGATCGCGCTGGCGTTCTATGTGGTCTACGCCAGCACGGCCCTGGACATGACCTGGGCGCGGTTCGCGACCGGCCTCGAGCAAGGCTCGCGCTTCATCTCGCGGATGTTTCCGCCCAACGCCGCCGCCGACAAGCTCGCGCTGCTCTATAGCGGGATGGTGGAAAGCCTGCAGATCGCCATCATCGCGACTGTGGCGGGCGTGCTGCTTGCCCTGCCGCTCGGGCTTGCGTCTGCGCGCAACCTGGCGCCCTCGCCGCTCGCCTGGACGGCACGCGCGCTCATTGCGCTGTTCCGTTCTTTTCATCCCGTGATCGTGGCGATCCTGTTCGTCAAGGCCGTCGGCTTCGGCGCGCTCGCCGGGATGCTTGCGCTGGTCGTGGCGTCGCTCGGCTTCCTCTCCAAGCTGGTCGCCGAGGCAGTCGAGGAGATGTCGATGAGGCCGGTCGAAGCGGTGCGCGCGACAGGGTCGCCGTTCCTGTCGGTCGTGATCATGGCCGTGTTGCCGCAGGTGATGCCGCGCTTCATCGGCTTTTCCGCCTATCAGCTCGATTCCAACCTGCGCAACTCGGCGCTGGTGGGCCTTGTCGGCGGGGGCGGCATCGGCTCGACTCTGTTCACCGCCTTCCAGCGCTTCGACTATGACTTCGTGCTCACAATCCTGCTCGCGATCATCACGGTGATCATGGTCGGCGAGGTCGTGTCGGGGTGGATGCGGAGGCTGTTCCAATGAGCGCCGGCGATCTGCGCGCCGACCAGCCGCGCCAATGGCTGCGCTTCTCGCCCGCGGAGCGGCTCTTGCGCTTCGCGTTCTATCTCCTGACTGTCACCGCCGTGGTCTGGTCGCTGCGGACGATCGAGATCATCCCTGAATTCTTGCACGATGCGCCGCAGCAGGCCGTCGACCTGTTCGTGCGCATGTGGCCGATCGACTGGGGCTGGTATCCGAAGGTCGTGCACGCGGCGCTGCTCGAAACCCTGCACACCGCCACGCTGGGAACCATTCTCGCGGTGGCGATGGCGGCCCCGGTCGCGCTCCTCGTGGCCCGCAATCTCACACGTTCGGTCGTCCTAAACGGCATCGGCCGTTTCATCCTGGTGGCGACGCGCTCGGTGCATGCCATGGTATGGGCGTTGTTCTTTGTGGCGGTGTTCGGACCGGGCCCGCTCGCCGGCACGCTCGCCATCGCGGTGCATTCGATCGGCTTCACCGGCAAGTTCCTGTCCGAAGCGATCGAGGAGGCGAAGCTTGGCCCGACCGAGGCGCTGGTCGCCGCCGGCGCTTCGCCGCTCGCGATCCTCATCAAGGGCTATTGGCCGCAGGTGAAGCCCGCATTCCTCGCCATCGCCGCGTTCCGCTGGGACATCAACGTGCGCGAATCGGCCGTGCTCGGCCTGGTCGGCGGCGGCGGCCTCGGCATGGCACTCGATACCGCGCTCTCCAACCTCTACTGGGACCAGGCCGGGCTGGTTCTGATCGTGATCTTCGCCGTCGTGATCGCGACCGAGATCGTGACCACGTGGATCAGGGGCAAGATCATCTGACGTCGGTCAGGTCGAATTCTTCACGAGACGCGACAATCTTTCCGGCACGGCGATGTCGGGTCGCGCAAGCGCTCGACCCAACCTGCCCCCTGCCCACAAGCTCCCGGGCTCACTTGAGCTGATCGGCGACTTTGTCGATGCCGGCCTTGGCGCAGCCCTCGTCGCCGGCCTGGTTATTGCCGCTCACGCCGACACCGCCGATCGTGTCATTGCCGACATTGATCGGATAGCCGCCGCCGAGCGGAATGACGTCGGCGAGGAGCCGTTGGCCAGCCGCTTCCTTGCCGGGCTCGGTGCTGTCGCGCCATTCCAGCGTGGAGCGGCGGAAGGTGCGGGCCGTATAAGCCTTGCGGCGTGCGAGCTCCATGCTGTGTGGGCTCGGATTGTCGGCCGCGATGAAGATGCGCATTCGACCGGCGCGGTCGACCACCGCGACCGAGATCGGCACGTTGCGCTGGGCACATGCGTCGATCGCGCCCTGCGCGATCTCCAGAGCCAACTTCCAGGTGACGTCGCGCTGCGTTTGGACTTGCGCATTCGCAACGCAGGGCAACGCACAGGCCGCGATCACTCCGGCGGCCAGGGCTGTTCGTACCGACATGTGGAAATCCTCATTGTTAGGTTGCGACCGTCGCGGTCGTGCGATGCGGCTGCCGCCGAAACGGCGGCAGCCGATTGAACGGGAATAGTGCCGGAGGGCGCGCGTTACTTGAGCTGGTCGGCCACTTTGGCGATGCCGGCGAGGCCGCAGGCCTCTTCCTGTGCCCCGCCGTTCGGGGCCCCGCTGAGCCCGACAGCTCCGATCGTCTCATTGCCGACCTTGATCGGAACGCCGCCCTGGAGCGGAATGACATCGGTGAGCGCCCGCTGGCCGGGAGTATTGGTCTCGGTGCGCTGCGCCCATTCGAGGGACGTCCGCCCGAACGTGTTGGCCGTATAGGCCTTGCGGCGGGCGAGCTCGATATTGTGCGGCTGCGCCCCATCGCCCTGGAGAAAGACGCGCAACCGGCCTGCGCGATCGACCACCGCAACCGACGTCCTTATCCCGCATTCGGCAAGGGCCGTTTCCGCGATCGTCAGGGCCATTTTTACGGAAACATTGCGTTCCGTCAGGACTTGCGCGCTCGCGGAGCATGGAACGAAGAGAATCGCCGCGGTAGCGGCCGTGGCGGCCAATCGAAATGACATGGGAACCTCCCTGTGCTGCGGCAATTCGGATTGCCTTCATGCGCCGCGCCGGACGGGCGGCGTTCGGGCCTGATTATGTCATGCCCCGCGGTCCTTGCTAGCGGCTTTGCGAGCCATTCGGCGGGAGCGGCTCGCGCCGGCAACACGACATCGTCCTTCAGGTTGCACGACGCCGAGGGACTTCTGGCCGGCTAAAGCGTGATGAGCCCACGTTTGAGCGCGCCAGCCCGCGGCTGGGCCGCAGCATTGACATCGTGGACGCCCTGGAAAATAACTCGGGCATGCGATTGTCCCAAGGTTCCATCCAGGAACACGAGGCTCCGTTGATGGCCGCCGACACTGTTGAGGTCGGAGCGACCGCACCGGTCCAGGCGCGATTGTCGCCGCCGACCGGCGTGAACCTGCGGCGTATCGCCTGGCCGGCCGCGATCTGGATCGTCGGATACCACCTGCTTGCGCTGTTCGCATTCGTGCCCTGGTTCTTCAGTTGGACCGGCGCCATCCTCGCCATTGTCGGTCTGTATGTCTTCGGTTCACTCGGGATCAGCCTCTGCTACCACCGGCTGTTGACGCATCGCGGATTCTGCTGCCCGAAATGGCTGGAGCACACGTTGGCGATCCTGGGCTTCTGCTGCCTGCAGGACAGTCCCGCGCGCTGGGTCGCGATCCACCGCCGGCATCACCAGCATGCCGACGAGCAGCCGGACCCACACAGTCCGCTGGTCAACTTCTTCTGGGGGCACGTGGGCTGGATCCTGGTCGAGAACCAGGAACTCAACCGGCTCGGAATTTTCGAGCGCTACGCCAGAGACATTCTGCGTGATCGTTTCTACAAACGGCTCGAGCAAAATTTGTGGCGGGTATGGATTATCGTGCTGTCGTGGGCGGTATTTTTTGGCGGTGGTTTTCTTGCCGCGCTGGCGCTGGGCGGCACCTTGATGGATGCGGTGCAGTTCGGCGCGAGCCTGCTGGTCTGGGGCGTGTTCGTGCGTACCGTTCTGGTCTGGCACCAGACCTGGGCGGTCAACTCGGTGACTCATATGTGGGGCTATCGCAATTACGCCACCGACGAGAGCAGCCGGAACAATATCTTCGTTGGATATTTCAGCAACGGTGAAGGCTGGCACAACAATCACCACGCCGATCCCCGCTCGGCCAAATACGGCCATCGGTGGTTTGAGCTCGACACCACCTATTTGACGATCCGCCTCTTGGTCCTGCTCGGCCTCGCGCGCAACGTCGTCCTGCCAAACCCCCGCCTGACTGCGGCCTCGGCGGAGGGGCGGGTGACGACGCGCGGCTTTCAGGAGGTTCCGGGCGAGTGAGCAAGCCGTTCCGGCGTGCCTTGCCAGGCCATCATCCGCGGCATTGAACTCGCGCTCCCCGTTCGCTATACGGGCACCGACTTCAGCGGCGGCTTGGGCGTGTCCCGGGCGCAGCGACGCGGCTGCGCGCGGGCTGGTGCGCACATCGAAACGCGTTACCGATCAGGGATTTACCGATGTCATCGACGTTCGATACCGTGGCCAATATCATTGCCGAGACGTGCGACATCCCGCGCGAGTCCATCCAGGCAACCAGTTCGGTCGAAGATCTTGGCATCGACAGCCTCGACTTTCTGGACGTTGCGTTCGCGATCGACAAGACTTTCGGCATCAAGATGCCGCTCGAGCAGTGGACGCAGGAGGTCAACGAAGGCAAGGCGCCGCGCGAGCAATATTTCGTGCTGCAGAATCTGTGCGCCCGCATCGACGAACTCGTCGCTGCCAAGAAAGCGTGAAGCTCGAACCGGCATGCGCCTTGAGTATTTCCGACTGATCGACCGCATTCTGGAGCTGGACGTCGCCGGGCAAAGGATTCGCGCCGAATCGCTTGTCCCCACTCAAAGCTCGATCTTCGATGGACATTTCCCAGGCCTGCCGCTGATGCCCGGCGTCATGCTGCTCGAGACGATGGCGCAGGCCTCGGGCTGGCTGATCATCGGCATCACCCGCTTCACGCGGATGCCGTTCCTCGTCGCCTTCAAGCAGGCCAAGCTTCGCCGCTTCGTGACCCCGGGCGAAGCGCTGTCGGTGAGCGCCCACATCGAGCACGACGGCTCCGGCTTCGCGATGACGAGCTCCGAGATCAGGATCGACGACAAGCTCGTCTGCGACGCCGAGATCACCTTTCGACTGGTCGAGTTTCCAAGCCCGGAGTTTCAGGCCGGCATGGAAGCGGCGGCAGCCGCCATCGCCTTCCCGATGGAGCCAGCCGCTCATGGCTGACGCGCCACGCGAGACCTGGATCACGGGGCTGGGTATCGTCTCCTGCCTGGGCGAGGGGCCGGCGATGCATTGGCAGCGTCTCAACGAGGCGCCGCCGGAGCCGGAGACGCAGGCCTTCGCGCCGTATGTGGTGCATCGATTGGCGCCGATCGAACTCGACAAGCAGATTCCAAAGAAGGGCGACCAGCGCCAGATGGAAGCCTGGCAGCGCATCGGCACCTACGCGGCCGGGCTCGCGCTCGACAGCGCCGGCGCCAAGGGCAATGCCGAATTGCTCGCGCGCATGGACATGATCGTGGCCGCCGGCGGCGGCGAACGCGACGAGGCCGTCGACGCCACGATCCTCAACGGCCTAGCCAAGGGCGAGCGCCCGGGGCCCTTCCTCAACAAGCGGCTGATGAGCGACCTGCGCCCGACGCTATTTCTGGCACAGCTTTCCAACCTCCTGGCGGGAAACATCTCCATCGTCCACGGCGTCACCGGCTCGTCGCGCACCTTCATGGGCGAGGAGGCAGCCGGCGTCAACGCAACGCGGCTTGCGCTCGCGCGGATCGAGGCGGGGCAGAGCGACATCGCGCTCGTCGGCGGCGCTCATAACGGAGAGCGCAAGGATCTCCTGCTGCTCTATGCTTTAGGCGGGCACGCGCTCAAGGGCCCCTTCGCTCCGGTCTGGCAGCGCGCAACGCGCGGCGGTGGGATGGCGCTGGGTTCGCTCGGAGCGTTCCTCGTGCTTGAAGCGCGCGAACACGCCGAGGCCCGCAACGCAAAACCGCTCGCACGCCTGTCAAAGGTGCTGGCCGGCCGCTCGAACCGGCTGGCCGGCGCCACTACGGCAGCGCTGAGCAGTATGTGGCAGACTATGGCGGACCGGCTGGAATCCGGCCGCGTCGCGGTGATTTCGGGCGCCACCGGCGCCGAACCGGCAACCAGCGAAGAGCGCGGCTTTCTGAATACTGTTGCCGATGTCCCGGCGCGGGCGACCGGAACCTATCTTGGCCACGGATTCGAGGCGCAATTCGTGATGAACATTGCACTTGCAACTTTGGCGCTTGGCCACGACAAGCTTTCTGCGCCCGGCGAGACCTCGGGCTGCGAGCGGGTGATGGAAGGTCCGCTCGCCCAGGTCGTGGTGACCGGCGTCGGCCATTGGCGGGGCGAAGGAATGGCCCTCGTCGAAGCGGTGCGGTGAAGGAAAAGGATATGGCATCATCGCGCAACAAGGCCGGCAGCCCCGTCGCCGTCACCGGCATGGGCGTGGTGACGTCGCTCGGCGCCGGCAAATCCGACAACTGGCGCAAGCTCACAGCGGGACAATCGGGAATCCGGCGCATCAGCCGGTTTCCCACGGATGCGCTGCGTACCACCGTCGCCGGCACCATCGACTTCATCGAGATCGAGCCGTTCTGCTCCGTCGCGCTCGGCGAGCGGCTGGCCGACATGGTGGCGGAAGAGGCTATCGCGGAGGCGTCGATCGGCACGATGGGCGACTTTCCAGGTCCGCTGTTTCTCGCCGTCGCGCCGGTGGAGATGGAGTGGCTGCATCGCGAGGCCGTCGCCGCGAACGCGCGCGCCAACGACAATGTGAGCTATGACGAGTTGCTGCGTGCGGCCGAGTCGGGACAATTTCGGCCCTTCCACGAGCGCTGCCTGTTGGGCTCTGTCGCCGAGCACGTCGCCGAGCGGTTCGGCACCAAAGGATCCCCGGTGTCGCTGTCGACCGCCTGTGCATCGGGCGCGACCGCCATCCAGCTCGGCGTCGAAGCGATCAGGCGCGGCGAAACCGACGTCGCGCTCTGCATCGGGACCGACGGATCGATCAGTCCGGAGTCGTTGGTCCGTTTCTCGCTACTGTCCGCGCTTTCAACGGCAAACGACCCGCCGGCGGCGGCGGCAAAGCCGTTTTCCAAGAACCGCGACGGCTTCGTCATGGCGGAGGGCGCGGCGGCGCTCGTGCTCGAGAGCCTCGACCATGCCAAGGCGCGCGGCGCAAGAATTCTCGGCGTGATCGAGGGTTGCGGCGAGATGGCGGACTCGTTCCACCGCACCCGTTCGAGCCCCGACGGCAAGGCGATCATCGGCTGCATCCGCAACGCGATCATGGACGCCGGCCTCTCTCCCGACGACATCGACTACGTCAATCCGCACGGCACCGGCACGCCGGAGAACGACAAGATGGAATGCCTCGGCGTGACGGCGGTGCTCGGCGAGCGCGCCAAGGGCGTGCCGATCTCGTCGAACAAGTCGATGATCGGACATACGCTCTCGGCGGCCGGCGCGGTCGAGACCGTCATCACGCTGCTCACCCTCGAGCACCAGCGCCTGCCGCCGACCATCAACTACCAGGTGCCGGACCCGGCCATTGCGCTCGACGTGGTCCCCAACGTGGCGCGCGACGCCAAGGTGCGTCATGCGCTGTCCAACTCTTTCGGCTTCGGCGGCCAGAACGTCTCGCTGGTCGTCGGCCGGGAGCCGATGTGACGGGCGCATGCGCGCACTGACCCTCGTCGCCGACCGCAAGCTCGAACTCGCCGAGGTGGCGGCGCCGTCGCCTCCGGGTGATGGCGAGGTGCAGATCCGCGTCAAGGCGGTGGCGCTCAACCACATCGACGTCTGGGGCTGGCGCGGCATGGCCTTCGCAAAGCGCAAGATGCCGCTGGCGGTGGGCGCCGAGGCCGCCGGCGAAATCGCTGCGGCTGGTCCGGCGGTGACGGGGTTCAAGCCCGGTGACCGCGTCGTGATGTACGGCGCGCTCACCTGTGGCGTCTGCAAGGCCTGCCGCGAGGGCCGCGACAATCTCTGCGAGAAGGTCGGCGGCATCATGGGCTTTCACATCGACGGCTTCGCGCGCGAGCTCATCAACATGCCGGCGCGGCTGGTGATCCCAGTCCCGCCCGGCGTTTCCTTCTGCGACGCGGCCTGCGCGCCGATCGCCTTCGCGACCGTGCAGCACATGCTGTTCGACAACGCCCGGCTGGAACCCGGCGAGAGCGTCCTGGTTCATGCCGGCGGCTCTGGCATCGGCACGGTTGCGATCAAGATGGCGAAGGCGATCGGTGCGACGGTCATCACCACCGTCGGAGATGACGCCAAAGCGGAGAAGGCCAAGGCGCTCGGCGCCGATCACGTGATCAACTACCGCACCGAGCGCTTCGAGGGCGTGGTGCGCAAGCTCACTGCCAAAAAGGGCGTCGACGTGGTATTCGAGCATGTCGGCGCGGAAACCTTCCAGGGCTCGCTCTTATGTCTCAAGCGCGGCGGCCGGCTCGTCACCTGCGGGGCGACGTCGGGTCCCTCCACGACCCTCAACCTGATGCAACTGTTCCAGCAGCAATATCGCATCATCGGTTCATTCGGGGCTTCAATGCGCAACATCCGCGAAAGCCTCGCCAAGATCGCGGGCGGGATGCGGCCGGTGATCGACACCGAGGTGGCGCTTGCGGAGGTCGAACGCGCCCTGGCGCGGCTCGAAAGCCGGCAGGTGTTCGGCAAGATCGTGGTCACGTTCTGACCGCACGCGTGCACCGATGAAATCCGCCTTCATACGCCTGGCGCTGACGGTCAGACGCGGCCTCAAGACCATCGCGAACGCGATAATCGGTTGGATCGCGATCGCGCTGTTGCAGGTGATCCGGCGTGGCGACCGCGTGCGCTTCGCCAATGCGGGTGGCGCCTTCCTGCGCCGGGCCGGGCCGTGGCTTCGCAAGCACCGGGTCGGCCGCGCCAATCTTGCCGCCGCATTCCCGGACAAGACGGCGGCCGAGATCGAGCAGATCCTCGGCGGCGTGTGGGACAATCTCGGCCGCTTCGCGGTCGAGATCGCCTTCCTCGACCGGATGCGGGTCCGCCCGGACGATCACGCACCGGACGGATACTACGACCAGGCGGCGCTGGACCACTTCGAACAGATCCGCAGCAAGCCCGTTCCGACCGCGTTCTTCACGGCACATCTTGCCAATTGGGAAATCTCCGCGCTCGCTGCGGCGCGCCTGGGTGTGGACCTGTCCGTGCTCTATCGCGCTCCGAACGTCCGTGCCATCTCCGACGCCGTGCTGAAGATGCGCGCGGGCTGCATGGGAACGCTCATCGCCTCCCGCTTCGACGCACCCCTGCGGCTCGCGGGCATACTCCAGCGCGGCCGCCATGTCGGCATGCTGGTCGACCAGCACGACCATCGCGGCGTCGACGTGACCTTCTTCGGACGCACCTGCAAGGCGAGCCCGCTCTTGGCGCAGCTTGCGCGCCACACCGACTGCCAAGTTCGCGGAGTGCGCATCGTGCGGCTTGCCGATGGCAATCATTTCCGCGGCGAGGTGACCGCCCCGCTCGTGCTGCCGCGCGATGCCGAGGGCCTCGTCGACATGCAAGCCACCATGCAAGCGGTCACCAGCGTGATCGAAGGCTGGGTCCGCGAGCACCCGGAGCAATGGCTTTGGCTGCACCGCCGCTGGCGATAGCGCCCGCGTCTACCGGCCGGTCTTGACCCTGGTCCATAGCCGGTTCATCACGCGGGTCGTCTTGGCGTCGTGCGCGCTCATGGTGTAGAGGCGGTTCATGGTCGCCTCGTCCGGATAGATGGTACGGTCTTCCAGCACCGCCTTGTCGATGAATTGCTGGCTCGCCAGGTTGCCGTTGGCATAGGCGATGAAGTTGGAGTTCTTCGCGGCCACTTCCGGCTTCTGCAGAAAATCGATGAAGGCGTGGGCCTCGGCGGAATTCCTGGCGTCACGAGGAATCGCGATGTTGTCGAACCAGAGCTGCGCGCCCTCCTTCGGGACGGCGTAGGCAAGCTCGATCCCGTTCTTGGCTTCCGCCGCGCGCTTCTGCGCCTGCTTGATGTCGCCGGAATAGCCCACCACGAAACAGATCTCTCCCGAAGCAAGCGCGTTGATATATTCGGAGGAGTGGAACTTGCGCACGGACGGTCGGACCTTCGTCACCAGGGCGGCCGCCTTCTGGTAGTCGGCTTCGTTCTTGGTGTTCGGATCAAGACCGAGATGATGCAAGGCCGCCGCGAAGATGTCGTCGGAGGAATCGAGCAGGTGAATGCCGCAATCCTTGAACTTGGCGAGCTGCTCGGGCGTGAACACGGTGTCCCAGCTATCGATTTTGCCGTCGCCGCCCAGGATCTCGCGCGCTTTCCTGGCGTTATAGCCGATGCCGGTGGTGCCCCACATGTAGTTCACACCATAGGCGTTACCCGGATCGTACTGGGCGAGCCGGCGCGTGATCTCCGGCCACAGATTGGCGAGATTCGGCAGCTTCGACTTGTCGAGGCGCTGGAACACGCCGGCCTTGATCTGGCGTTCGAGGAAATACGCGGTCGGCACCACCACGTCGTAACCGGACCGGCCGGCAAGCAGCTTGGTCTCGAGGGTGTCGTTGGAATCGAAGGTATCGTAGCGCACCGCGATGCCCGTTTCCCTGGTGAATTGCTCGATCACGGTGGGATCGATGTAGTCCGACCAGTTGTACACATTGACCACGCGCTTGCGCGCTTCCGCCGCGGCCGGATCGGCGACGAGAACGCAAGCGAGTGCGGCGACGATGGCGACGATCAACGCACGGCGCATGGGGACGGCCTCTCTTGTGGCACGGACGCGGCGCAATGCTGCTTGCGCCGACCTGCGCAGAAGCTAGACTCAATCGTCGGCTGCCTCAATATGCCTGGGCTTGGCGAAGCGGCGGACGATCTCGGCCGGACAATGGGAGACGCGCATGAACTGGGGACTTGCCGCTGTTGTCGTTCTGGCGCTGGCGGGCGCGGGTGGGCTGTTGTGGTGGCGCCGCCGCGTCAGCCAGGAGCTCGCCTTGATGAATGCAACGGCGACCAGCAAGGCGGCCGAGGTCGCGCGCCTTGCGCCCGGAACGGTGGCGGAAGTCAAAGGTGTCTTGCGCTGCGCAGCTCCGCTGACTGCCGAGCAGTCGAAGGAGATCTGCGTCTATTACAAGTCGGAAATCACGCGCGAAACCACCTATTATCAGACCAACTCGCAAGGCAAACGCGAGCGTAAGACCAGCACGTCGACGATCCAGTCGAACACCCGCTTCGCGCCTTGCGTGATCGAGGACGACAGCGGCACGGTCGCGGTCAGCCTCGACGGAGCCAAGGTGGAAGGCAAGCAGGTGGTCAACCGCCGCGAAGATGAAGCGAAAAGTCTCGCTTCCACCGTCATGACCATTGCGATCGGTGGCAGCGATCACAGCGAGCTCATCTACACCGAGACCATCCTGACGGGGGACATTCCAATCTATGCGCTGGGCGAGGTGCAGGCCGATCGCTCAATCGGAAAGCCTGCGTCCGGCTCGAAGAACAAGATCTTCGTGGTGAGCCAGAAATCGGAAGAAGAGCGCGGCAAGGATCTGCGCTCGACGATGCTGTGGATCCTCGTGGGCGCCATCGTCCTGTTCGCGATCGCTGCGGGCTGCGCGATCTACGCGATCATGCACCGCGCTGTCTGAACGGGGAGTTCAGCACTGAGCCCGCTCCCGCTCAGGGTGCGCGCTCCGTAGTCGTCCTTCCTGACCTCGCGGCTCAGGTTTCCGTCGGCAGGCCGCTCGCCTTCCAGGCCAGGATCCCGCCCGCCAGATGAGCGTCATAGGCATAGCCCTGCTCCTGCGCCGCCAGCGCGGCCGTCACCGAACGCCGTCCCGAGCGGCAGGCGAACACCACCCGGCGGCCCTGCGGGTCGGGGATCGCGGCCGGATCGAAGTTTGAGAGCGCCACCACCACCGCGTCAGGATAGCGCTCGATCGCGACCTCGTTGGGCTCGCGCACGTCGACAAGGAGCATGCGGCCCTCCTGCAGACCGCGTGCGACGTCTTCCGGGCTCAGGTTCTCGACGCGGGGGTCGCCCCCTTGCTGGTCGGTCATGCCGTCCTCCATCTCTCGGTCGGCGCAGGCGCCACCACCAACAAGTCGCGCGGGACGAAAACAGAATCAAGAGAAAACGTGGTCGTGATTTTGCACTTTGCGTGGCCCGCCACCCTGCGTCCTGGCAGCGATGTGGGGGGATAACGCACGCGCCGGCCCTTTCAAAAAAAAAGAAGCCCCGGCAACGACGCACCGGGGCTTCAGTTTTTCGTCGCACCGGTCGGGGGGCTGGGAGATCGGCGCGACTGATGTAAACCTAGAACGCGCCAATGCTGTTTCCAAATTAAGGTTTCGTCATCTGCATTACATCTTTGTCATCTGCTTTCCGGCACGAACGCATTGGTGCCGGCCAATCTCTGACGTCCATCAGCCCCGATCGCGGCGCTTGGCCGCGGCACGACCGATGCAAGCCGGGAGTACCAGGGAAGCCGTGAGTGCGTTGGCGCGACCATCAGCGGGAGGATGCGCGCGTCCTAATACAGCGGCTCGTCGTAGACCGGCTTGCCGTCCATCAGGAGGCGCTTGATCGCGGCGCGGCCGCTCGGCGTCACGGCGGCGACAACCTGCACCTTGCCCTGGTTGCGCGACTGCTCGATGACCTTGCCCTCGCCCTCGGGCACGAAAAATCGCTCGATGCCGTATTTGATCTCGAGCGTTTCGCAAAACATCCGGCTGGTGGTCCCGCAGCTCGCCCCGGAATTGACGCGCCCGCGGATGAGGACCTCATCGCCGGTCACCGGCACGGGGTCTTTGTGCACCGACACCGGCGCATGGACGCCGTCCTTGGGCGCGAGCTTGACATAGATCGGCGTGCCGGCGCCGGCGGCGGCAGTGTCCTTGAGCGCACCGGAGGGCAGCGAGGAGATGTCGTAGTTAAGCACCACGTAGTCGCCGCGCAGGAAATCGCGCGGATCGATCGGACGCGTCTGCAGCGTCACCTCGGTTCCCGCGCGCAGGATGCCGGCGCGATCGTACACCATCCAGGCGATCAGCCCGGTTTGGATCAGGCCCGCGAGCAAAAACTGCAACACGCGCGGGAAGCGGCGCATCGATGCGGCCTGGGCTATCATCGCGCTTGCTCCTCGCCCAGGCGCTGCCTGGCGAGCCGTTCCTTGCCGCCGCGCACATTTCCCAGCAGGCGGCCAAGGACGCTCGCAAGCCCCACCGCCACGATGCCGGCCGCCGCGAGGAACGCCGCCCGGCGCAGCAGCGAGCCCTTCACGGCCCAGGTGATGGCCGCGATCACGGCGGCCAGCCCGATCCATCCCGCCGCCACCCGCGGCCGCTCACCGTCGAGCATGCCGGAGATGACGAGACTCAGCATCGAGCCCAGCGCCAGGGCATAGATGACCCAAGGCTCCTGGAGACCGGACGGCCGGACCCAGCCGGACACGGCCAAGAGCGCAAGCCCGATCGACAGGCCGCCAAGCGCAGTGCCGACGCGGCGGTTGAGCGCGGCACCTACGCAGGCCAGAACGAACCCGGCCGCACCGCATCCGATGAGCCAAATCGGCAGGCCGCGCCGAAGCCAATTCACGTCGACGATGGAGCAGGCGAGCGCGATGGCAAGCGCGATGGCGCCGTAATTCGACAGCGTGAGGCCGAAGGCGCGCAACCGCTCCTGGCGGAGAGCGGCCATCGCGAGGCCCGCGCCGAGCATCAGCGACGAGCCTGCGCAGAACGCGAAGAGCGGATTTCCGGCACGCGCCTGTTCGATTCCAAACGCGCATAGAACCCACCAGACGACGGCCGCAACCGCGACCAGATGGCGCGCGACCGGAAAACTCCAGATCACCGCCAGGACTGCGGCGATCAGCCAGAATGCCGCGAACTGAAAATGCACATCGGACGCCTCGAACACGCGAGTGCCGCTCCAGAGACAGGCGGCGGCGAGCGCGACCGCAAGTGCGCCGCGCGACGTGGTCAACGCGGCCGCGATCAGCGCGCCGGCCGCCCACAACAGAAGGCCGCCGGCGAAATCCTCGCCCAGATGGTACATCTGGCCGACCAGCGCGATGGCCGCGCCGAAGATGATCGCGCCGACGGCAGCGGCCAGATCGGCCAGGTAGATCCGTCCGGCCCGGTCGAACAGAGCGCCGAGCACGTAGGCCCCCGCAATGCCGGCAAGCAGGATGCCGAAACGGGTCGGACGCGCGATTGCGGTCCAGTTGGCGGCAATGAAGGCGAGGAAAGCGGCCGCAATCAGCAGCCCGCCGACGATCGCCACCACCGTGGCGACCGTAATGCCGTCGGCAACCGGCTGGAGCCTGCCGCGAATGGATTCGGCGGCGGAGGCGGTGATCACGCCATCCGCCTGCCAGCGCGCCAGATCGGCTTCCAGCCGCTGCTGATAGTCCCGCTCGAACATCACGCCATGGCTCCGATTGCCGCGCCCGCTGCCGGCCGGCGACTATGCCGGTCGGCAGCCTCCGAAGCGATCGCGGCGCATCTTAGCTCAAATCGTGACCTGGGTGCCGACCTCGACCACCCGTCCGGTGGGGATTTGGAAATAGTCGGTGGCGTCGTTGGCCGCCCTGGTCAGCAGGATGAACAGCCGGTCCTGCCAGCGTGGCATGCCCGAATGCGCGGCGGGCTTGAGCGAGCGACGGGACAGGAAGAACGAGGTCGCCATGATGTCGAAGGTGAAACCGAGCTTGCGCGCAATCGCGAGCGCCTGCGGCACGTTGGGCGATTCCATGAAGCCGAACCGCAGGACCACGCGGGAAAAGGTGTCGCTCACGGGCTCGATCCGCACGCGCTCGGCGGGATCGACGCGCGGCGTTCCTGCCGTCTCGATGGTGAGGATGACGTTCTTGTCGTGCAGCACCTTGTAGTGCTTGAGGCTGTGCATCAGAGCCGTTGGCGCGCTCGCCGGATCGCTGGTCAGGAAGACCGCGGTGCCGGGCACCCGCAGCGGCGGCTTTTTCTCGAGCATCGCCACCAGCGCTTTGAGCGGCGTTTCCTGACGCCGCGTCTTCTCGTAAAGCAGGCGGCTGCCGCGCCGCCACGTATACATCACGACCATGATCGCGCCGGCGAGCGCCAGCGGCACCCAGCCGCCGTCGGCCACCTTGAGCAGGTTCGCGCCGAGGAATGTCAGATCGATGAACACGAACGGCGCCATGAGCGCGGCGGCCGCGAGCGCCGACCAGCGCCATACCTTCCAGATCACGACGAACGCCATCATGGCGGTCACCACCATGGTCCCGGTGACGGCGATGCCGTAAGCCGAGGCGAGCGCGCTCGACGAGCGAAACAGCAGCACCAGCACCAGCACGCCGACCAGCAGCAGCATGTTGATGCGCGGCATGTAGATTTGTCCGAAGGTCGCCTCGGATGTGTGCCGGACCTCCAATCTTGGCAGTAGCCCGAGCTGGATCGCCTGGCGCGTGAGCGAATAGGCGCCGGTGATGACCGCCTGGCTGGCGATTACCGTCGCGGCGGTAGCAAGGACGACCATCGGCAACAGCGCCCATTCCGGATAGAGCAGAAAGAACGGGCTTTCGATCGCCTTCGGATCGGCCAGCACCAGGGCGCCCTGGCCGAGATAGTTGATCGTGAGCGCGGGGAGCACGACCGAGAGCCAGGCGAACCGAATCGGTCCACGTCCGAAATGTCCGAGGTCGGCATAGAGCGCCTCGGAACCGGTAACGACGAGGAACACTGCGCCGAGGGTGGCGAGACCGATCAAGCCGTGGCCGACCAGGAAGCTCACGCCGTAAACCGGGTTGAATGCCCAGAGCACCGCCGGATTCTGCCCGATATGCCAGAGCCCGGCGATCGCGATGATGATGAACCAGAGCAGCGTGATCGGGCCGAAGAAGGCGGCGACCTTGGCCGTGCCGCTCGACTGCACCGCGAACAGGCCAAACAGGATCACCACCGTCGCGGGAACGATGTAGGGCTCGAACGCCGGTGTCACGATCTTTAAGCCTTCGATCGCCGACAAGACCGAGAGCGCCGGAGTGATGATCGCATCGCCATAGAAGAGCGCGCCGCTGACGATGCCCAAGAGAATGACGATGAAGCCGCTGCCGCTGACCGCACGGTGCGCCAAGGCCATCAACGCCAGCGTGCCGCCCTCGCCCTTGTTGTCGGCGCGCAGCAGGATGACGACGTATTTGAGCGTGACGATCGTGAAGAGCGCCCAGATGATCAGCGACAGGATTCCAAGAACGACCGGCTCGCTTGCGGGATTGCCGGTACCGACCGCCGCGACCACGGCCTCGCGCATCGCATAAAGCGGGCTGGTCCCGATGTCGCCGTAGACCACCCCGATGCTGCCCAGGGTGAGCGCCCAGAAGCCTGCTTTGGAATGCACGTGGTCATCGTGCTTGCTCGGCGCCTCGCTCCCGAAGGGAGCGGCGATGCTCTGGGACATGGGGGGTGATACAGGCCGCAGCCTGCTCCTTTGCTGCACCGCAATATGGCGCCGGGACAGGCTTATAACCCCAGTGATGTGGATTTTGTTCATACCGCCGCGCGCTGCTGCCATGCGGCGCTGAACGGGCAAGAATCCCGGGGCGAAGCAGGTTACGTGAGTTGGATCAACGCCTTAAGCCGCAAGGGGCACAACGCGCGTTAGACCGTCACCTGGGTGCCGATCTCGACCACGCGCCCGGTCGGAATCTGGAAGAAGTCGGTGGCGTCGCTCGCCGTGCGGGCTAGTCCGATGAACAGGCGGTCCTGCCACCGCGGCATCCCGGAATGCGCCGCCGGCTTGAGCGCGCGCCGCGACAGGAAGAACGACGTCGACATGATGTCGAAGCTCCAGCCGTGCTTGCGCGCGACCGCGAGCGCCTTCGGCACGTTCGGCTGTTCCATGTAGCCGAAGGTCAGCGCCACCCGCATGAAATGGGGCGAGATCGTCGTGATGGCGACGCGCTCAAGGTCGGTCACCCGCGGCGTATCGGTGGTGACGATGGTGAGGATGACATTGTGCGCGTGCAGCACCTTGTTGTGCTTGAGGTTGTGCAGGAGCGCGGTCGGTGCGAATTCGGGCTCGCTGGTGAGGAAAACGGCGGTCCCCGGCACGCAGTGCGGCGGTTTTTTCTCCAAGCTGCGAATCAGGGCGTCGAGCGGAACTTCGCTGCGCCGCGTCTTGTTCGCGAGGAGGCTGGTGCCGCGCCGCCACGTCAGGATCAGGAGCACCATGGTCGCGCCGAACAGGATGGGCGCCCAGGCCCCCTCCAGCAACTTGAGGAGATTTGCGGAAAAGAAGGTGAAGTCGACGATGATCAACGGAACGATCATCAGCACCGCCTGCCAGAGCCGCAGGTTCCAGAGCTTCCACACCACCAGGAAGGCCAGGAGGCCGTCGACCACCATCGTGGTCGTCACCGCAATGCCATAGGCCGACGCCAGCGCGCTCGATGTCCGGAATAGCCCCACCAGGAGCAGGACGCCGATCAGCAGGGCATAGGTCACGCGCGGGATGTAGATCTGCCCGGCCTGCGAAGCCGAGGTGTGCAGGATTGCGAGCCGCGGCAGCAGGCCGAGCTGGATCGCCTGATGGACGAGCGAGTAGGCGCCGGTGATCACGGCCTGGCTCGCGATCACGGTGGCAGCGGTCGCCAGCACGATCATCGGCAGCAGCAAAGCTTCGGGGACCAGCCGGTAGAATGGGTTCTCGATCGCGGAGGGATCGGCGAGCACCTTGGCGCCCTGCCCGAAATAATTGAGCACAAGCGCCGGCAGCACCAGACAGAACCATGCGGTCTGGATCGGCTTGCGCCCGAAGTGACCCAGGTCGGCGTAGAGCGCTTCGCCGCCGGTCACCACGAGGAACACGGCGCCGAGGGTGATCAGGCCGATCTCGCCGTGGGTGGCGACGAACGACACCGCGTAATACGGATTGATGGCAAACAAGACGCCCGGATCGTCGCGGATATGCAGCAGCCCTGCGATTGCGATCGTGACGAACCACACTACCATGATCGGGCCGAAGAAGGCCGCGACCTTGGCCGTGCCGCGCGATTGCACCGCGAACAAGGCAATGAGGATCGCCACCGTCAGCGGTACGATCCCATGATCGAAGGTCGGAAAGGCGAGCTTCAGCCCTTCCACCGCCGACAGGACCGAAATGGCAGGGGTGATCACCGAATCGCCCAGGAACATCGAGGCGCCGATGACGCCGAGCAGAAACACCAGCATGGTGCGCCGTCCCAATGCCCGCGTCACCAGCGCGGTGAGCGAGAGCGTGCCGCCCTCCCCTTTGTTGTCGGCGCGTAACAGCAAGAGAACATATTTGATCGTGACGACGACGATCAGTGCCCACAAAATGAGCGAGAGAACGCCGAGCACGTTTTCGCGCGTGATTGGCCCGGAGTGTCCGGCCGCGATCACGGCTTCGCGAAACGCATAGAGCGGGCTCGTGCCGATGTCGCCGTAGACGACGCCCAGCGCTCCGACGGAGAGAGTCAGGAGATAACGCCGGCTGGTTCCGTGGGGTTCTGTATGCATTCCGACGCGGGCGCGGAGGCTATCACAGCGGAGGCCGCCACCGGCCTGCTCCGCGGTCCAGTCACGCCTGGCACCCCTTGCCATTCGCGCGCCCGTTGGACGCGGCCGGTGCGCCGGGCGCATCATGAGCGCTAGTCGTCGTTCAAGTTTGTTGGTGTGGGTAGATTGCGAGCGTCGGCGGGCCGGATACCAGGCGCCGCGACGAAGCGATGCGGGCTTATCGTAGAGGAGCGGCAACAACGCATCCGGCCTGTCGCCGCCGCAAGATACCTACACCAACAAGCTTGAACGACGACTAGAGGAGGGCTCGGCCATGGCCACGACGTCTCTTTCCCGGCGAGGATTTGCGCGGTTGCTCGGAGCGGGGGCGGCGGTGGCGGCGATGCCCTCCTTCCCCTCGCTGGTGCTGGCCAAGACAGCGCCGGCAGCAGCCGCCGCGCGGGTGGTCCGGCTGAGCGCGAACGAGAATCCCTACGGCCCCTCCCCGGAGGCGGTCCGCGCGGTGGCCGCGGCGATGCAGAACGCCGCCCGCTACCCCGACGACGCGGTCGATGCGCTGGTCGCGCAGGTCGCCGCCCTCCACAACGTCTCCCCCGGCGAGGTGCTCCTCGGCAATGGTTCCAGCGAG
>JAXDOD010000061.1:0-18404 GCA_034669045.1 Alphaproteobacteria bacterium | reverse complement strand
GACATACCAGCGCGTCGACCAACCGCCCCAGACGCCGACCAGCCGTGAAGCGTTGAACGAATAGATCACCAGAATGACGATCGGCAGATAGAGGAACGCAAGCCCGAACATGACCGAGAGCAGATTGAAGGCCGACATGCCCTTGCGCATCACCGTCCTCCTTCCAACTCGCGCGCCTGCAGGTGCTGGTAGGTCACGAGCGGCACCACCAGGAGGCAAAGCAGCACCATCGCCACCGCGGAAGCGGCCGGCCAGTCTCGGTTGGTGAAGAACTCGCTCCACAGCGTCTGCCCGATCATCGGCGTCTCGGAGCCGCCCAGCAGATCGGGAATGACGAACTCGCCCACGATCGGAATGAAGCAAAGCAGCACGCCCGCGATGACTCCCTTGAACGAGAGCGGCAGCGTGACCAGCCAGAAGGTCTTCCAGCGCGGGCAGCCGAGGTCGGCGGCGGCCTCCAGCAGCGTCTCGTCCATCTTCTCGAGCGAAGCATAGATCGGCAGCACCATGAACGGCAGATAGGAATAGACGATGCCGATATAGACAGCGGTGTCGGTCGCGAGCCACGTCGGCGGCGCATCGACAATGCCGAGCGCCAGCAGCACCTGATTGAGCAGCCCGTCGTGCTGCAGGATGTTGATCCAGGCGTAGATGCGGATCAGGAACGACGTCCAGAACGGCAGCACCACCAGCATGAACAGCACCGCCTGCAGGCGCCGCGGCGCCCGCGCCATGCCGTAGGCGATCGGATAGCCGATCAGCAGCAGCAGCACGGTCGAGATGACGGCGATCTCCAGGCTCTTGAGATAGGACCAGAGGTAGATCGAGTCGGAGGCGATGAGCGCATAGGCGTCGAAGGAGAGCGCAGCGATGAAATCCATGAGGCCCGCGACACCCGCGGCGGGATCGAAGGTGGGCTCGTAGGGCGGCTGCGCGACCGCGGTGCGGGACAGGCTGAGCCTCGCCACGATCAGGAATGGCACCAGGAAGAACAGCACCAGCCAGAGATAGGGCACGAGAACGGCCAGCCGCTGCGGCCAAGTCTTCGCGGTTGGATTTGCGTACGACATGATCGGCCCTAGCGCGTCAGCACGACGCCGGCGTCGGGCGCGAAGGTCAGCCAGACGCGGTCGTCCCAGTTGACCGGCCGCTCGACCAGGCGGGTCAGGTTGGCGGTTGCGGCCTTCATGAGGACGCCGCTGTCGAGCCGAACCTGGTAGATCGACAGGTCGCCCAGATAGGCGATGTTGACGACCCGCCCGGCCACGCAGTTCTCGCTGGTTGTCCGGTCGCTTGCCGCCGGCGGCTGCGCGTGAGCGAGGCGGACCTTCTCCGGCCGCAGCGCTACCCAGACCGTATCGCCCGCCCTGACGCCCGGCGCCGCCGCCGCGCGCACCCTGCCGGCGCTCGCGCTCTCGATCACGGTTGCGCCTGCGTTCACGTCGACGACGCGTCCCTCGATCAGGTTCACGTCGCCGATGAAATCCGCGACCCAGCGCGAATTGGGTTGCTCGTAGAGCTCGGGCGGCGGAGCGACTTGAACGAGCCGGCCCGCGTTCATTACCCCGATGCGATCGGCGACCGTCATCGCCTCCTCCTGGTCGTGGGTGACGATCATGAAGGTGAGGCCGAGGCGCTCCCGCAGATGCATCAGCTCGAACTGCGTCTCGCCGCGCAGCTTCTTGTCGAGCGCCGCCAGCGGCTCGTCGAGCAGGAGGACGCGCGGCCGTTTGACCAGCGCGCGGGCGAGCGCGACGCGCTGGCGCTCCCCGCCCGAGAGCTGGTGCGGCTTGCGCGCGTCCAGGCCGCGGAGCTTGACCAGCGCCAGCATGTCCTCGACACGCGCGGCGATCTCGGCTTTCGCAAGCCTGTCCTGCCGCAGCCCGAACGCGATGTTGCCCGCGACCGTGAGGTGCGGAAACAACGCGTAGCTCTGGAACATCATGTTGACCGGGCGGCGGTGCGGCGGGACGCCGGCAAGGTCCACGCCGTCGAGCAGGATGCGCCCCGTCTCCGGCGTCTCGAAGCCTGCAAGGAGCCGAAGCAGCGTGGTCTTGCCGCAGCCGGAGGGACCGAGCAGGGCAAAGAACTCGCCCTCGAAGAGGTCGAGCGTGAGCGCCTCGACTGCAGCGACCGCCCCGAAGCGCTTGCCGAGCGCTTCGAACTGCAGCAGCGGCCGCGCCGCAGGGTCGTCCCAGGGCGCGAAGGTCCGACGCGCGCGCTCGCGGCTGGTCGAAATGCTGTCGCGTCCGGCGCTCGCCATAGCAGCACGCTATAGCAAAATCCCGCGAGGTTGAATCACTCCCGCGCGTGCTGCCCGGCGTGCTGATCTTGCAAAGATCAATTCAGCGCCGTGCCATCGGGCGCCGGAGCAACCGAGACCGGACGCAGCAGCTCGGGGAGATCCTTGCGCGGCTCCGGGCCGTAATAGTCGCCGACCTGCACGGTGGCGCGCGGCTTGGCCAGGATCGAGATGAAGCGGTCGAGCAGCGCCTGGGCGGAGACCGGCTTGCGCAGATATTCGTTGACCCCGATGCGCACCGCCTCCACCACGCGCCAGCGCTCGCCGTGGGAGGTGAGCATGATGATCGGGATGTCCGGCATCGGAAAGACGCCGGGCGAGCGCACGATGCGCACGAACTCGGCGCCGTTGAGGAGCGGCAGATCCCAGTCGATGATCACGATATCGGGCGCGACGGTGCGGATGGCGTCGAGGCCGGCGATGCCGTCGGTGGCTTCATAGACCTCGCGGATGCCGAGATTGACCAGGAGGTTGCGCACGATCTTGCGCATGTACTGGTTGTCGTCGATGAGCAGAATCCGCAGGCCGTGGATCAAAAACTCCACGTCGCCCTTCGACAATCCCATCGACATCGCACGCGACCCACGGTCCGGCGATGCGCTGCCGGCGATTGAACAGGCGCCATTGCAGCATGGCCGCCTTTCGGCGAGGTAAAGGCCGGGGGCCGCGCAAGTCGTGGCGGTGTCTTATTGTTATCAACCGGTTACGGACTCTCCCCCGGCCCGCTGCGGGTGCGCGCGACGGCGTCCTGCCAGCCCGCCCATTTGCGCGCGCGCGTCGGCGCATCCATGCGCGGGGTGAAGCGGCGCTCGCAGGTCCAGCGCGCGGCAAAACCGTCGAGGTCGGGGCACACGCCCGCCGCCAGGCCCGCCAGATAGGCGGCGCCGAGCGCGGTCGTCTCCATCACGGCCGGGCGGTCGACCGGCGCGTCGAGCATGTCGGCGAGAAACTGCATGGTGACGTCGCTCGCGGTCATGCCGCCGTCGACGCGCAGCACCGTATCGGTCGCGGCGGCGGGCCAATCGGCGCGCATCGCCTGCAGGAGGTCGCGGGTCTGGTAGCCGACCGCCTCGAGCGCGGCGCGCGCCAGCTCGGCCACGCCCGAATTGCGCGTGAGCCCGAAGATCGCGCCGCGCGCCTGCGCATCCCACCACGGCGCACCGAGGCCGACGAAGGCGGGCACCAGGTAGACCTGTTCGGCGGGATCGGCGGCCGCGGCGAGCGCGTTCACGTCGGGCGCCGAGCCGATCACCTTGAGCGCATCGCGCAGCCATTGCACCGCGGCGCCGGCGATGAAGATCGCGCCTTCGAGCGCATAAGTCCGCCGGCCGCCGAGCTGATAGGCGATGGTGGTCAGCAGGCGGTTTTTGGACGCGACCGGCGTGGCGCCGGTGTTGAGGAGCGCGAAGCAGCCGGTGCCGTAGGTCGATTTCATCATCCCGGGCTTGAAGCAGCCCTGCCCCACGGTGGCGGCCTGCTGGTCGCCGGCGATGCCGAGAATGCGGACCGGCCCGCCGAACAGGTCGGGGGCGGCGGTACCGAAGTCACCGCTCGAATCGCGCACCTGCGGCAGCATCGCGGCAGGCACGCCGAACAGGCGGCAAAGCTCCTCGTCCCAAAGCCCGCGCTCGATATCGAAGATGAGCGTGCGCGCCGCGTTGGTCGCGTCCGTGGCGTGGACCTTGCCGCCGGTGAGCCGCCACAAAAGAAAGCTGTCGACGGTCCCGAAGGCGAGCCGGCCGGCCTGCGCCGCCGCGCGGGCGCCCTCGATGTGGTCGAGCAGCCAGGCGATTTTCGTGGCCGAGAAATAGGGATCGAGCAGCAGCCCGCTGCGCCCGGCGATGGCGGGTTCGTGCCCGGCTTGCCGCAACGCCGCGCAGGCGTCGGCGGTGCGCCGGTCCTGCCAGACGATGGCATTGTGGATGGGACGGCCGCTGGCACGATCCCACACGATCGTGGTCTCGCGCTGGTTGGTGATGCCGATGCCGGCAACGTCGCGGGCGCCCGCTCCCGCCTGCGCCATGGCCGCGCGCACGGTGGCGAGCGTGGTCGCCCAGATTTCCTCCGGGTCGTGCTCGACCTGTCCGGGGCCGGGATAGATCTGCCGCAACTCCTGCTGCGCGCTCGCGCGCGGCTTGAGCGCCGCATCGAACAGGATGGCGCGGGTGGAGGTGGTGCCCTGATCGATCGCGAGGAGATAATCCGCCACGCTGCTGCGGTCCTGTTCGGCGCCGTGGCGCCGCGCGGACCGCGCACGCCGGCTTCATCAGTTCACGAAAATCCTGCAGGTCGGCGAGGGCTGCCCGACCACCTGCTCCGCGCTGAGAGTGTAGCTGTCCGCTTCCGGCTTGTAAGAGGTGAGCTTGCGGGGCTCGGGCCCGTAGTATTGCCCGCGGCGCACCATCGGGCGCGGCTTGCTCAGCACCGACACCAGGCGTGCCAGGAGCGAGCTCGACGACACCGGCTTGAGCAGGAACTCGTGCACGCCGAGACGCACCGCCTCGAGCACGCGCGAGCGCTCGCCGTGGCCGGTGAGCATGATGATCGGCACGTTCGGATAGGGGAAGCTCATGGGCGAGCGCACCCGGCGCACGAATTCGGCGCCGTCGAGGCCCGGCATCTCCCAATCGAGCAGCACGAGGTCGGGCGCCAGCGTGCGGATCGCTTCGAGCCCGGCCATGCCGTCGTTGGCATCATGGACATTGACGATGCCGACCGACAGCAGCAGCGTGCGGATCACCTTGCGCGTGTAATATTCGTCATCGACGATCAGGACCTTGGCGGTCTTGACCAGCGCATCGATCTGCGGGTTCGATGGCACGAGAGCATCCGCCATGCTAAACTCCTCGGCGCAGGCAACCGCGTCAGGCGGCTTCGCAAATTGCGTCGTGTTTTACCTAAACAGTTTCCGATTACGGTCGCGTAAAACGCGACGTTAAAATTGTAACGATCCCGCCGGCAGGACTGTTAACGCATGGCATTGCCTGCGCGGATCGCCCGCAATCCTGCGCTCTGGCACCGATGCGGCCTTAACCACTGTTGCCGACCCTGTCCGTCATGAACTTGGCGAGCCGGTCGCGCTCCTCGCGCGACACCCGAAGCCCGAGCTTGCTGCGCCGCCAGAGCACGTCGTCGGCGGTCCGCGCCCATTCGTGCTCCATCAGGTAGCGCACCTCGGCGCCGGTGAGGTCGGCGCCGAGACGCGCTCCGAGATCATCGGGGCTCTTGGCCGCGCGCATGATGCGGGCGATGCGGGTGCCATAGGCCGCCACCAGACGCCGCGCGTGCGCTTCCTCAAGGAACGGCCAAGCCTCGAGCGTCTCGGCGACCAGTGGCTCGACGCCATCGACCGGAAAATCTCCGCCCGGAAGGGCGGAGCCCGCGGCCCAGGCCGCTCGCGTGCCGAACACGTCGGCGAGCTCGTCGAGCACGGCCTCGGCGAGCCGGCGGTAGGTCGTGATCTTGCCGCCGTACACGGTGACGAGCGCCGCCTCCCCGCCGTCGCCATCACGCGCGAGCACATAGTCGCGCGGCGTGTCCTGCGGCTTGTTCGAAGGCTCGCCGTAAAGCGAGCGCACGCCGGCGAACGACCAGATCACGTCGGCGGGCGTGACCGTCGCGCGGAAATGCTCGTTCACCACGCCGCAGAGATAGGCGATCTCGTCCGCGGCCGGCGCCACGCCGGCGGGATCGCCGGTGAATGCACGATCGGTGGTCCCGACCAGAGTGAAATCGCGCTCGAACGGCAGCGCGAACACGACGCGGCCGTCGGTCATCTGGAAGATATAGCCGCGGTCGTGGTCGAACAGGCGCCGCAGCACGATGTGACTGCCCTTGTCGAGGCGCAATTGCGGCACCGGCGGCCGATGCAGCACCGTGTCGTTGAACATTTCCACCCAGGGTCCGGTGGCGTTGACCAGAGCGCGGGCGCTCGCGACGTCGCGCCGTCCGCGCACGTCGAGCACGAGGTGCCAGACGTCGGTCCGTTCCGCGCGCACGCAACGGGTGCGGGTGCGGATCACGGCGCCACGCTCGGCGGCGTCGAGCGCATTGAGGATCACCAGGCGCGAATCGTCCGCCTGGCAGTCGGAATATTCAAAGCCGTATCCGTAACGGCCCTTGAGCGGAGCGCCGAGGGCGCCGCGCGACAGATCGACGGTGCGCGTGCCCGGGAGGATGCGGCGGCCGCCGAGATGGTCATAGAGATAGAGTCCGAGCCGGAGCATCCAGGCCGGCCGCATGCCGGGCTCGCGCGGCAAAACGAAACGCATCGGCCGGATCAGGTGCGGCGCCATCCGCAGCATGACCTCGCGTTCGGTCAGGGCCTCGCGCACCAGCCGGAACCAGCCGTGTTCGAGATAGCGCAGCCCGCCGTGGATGAGCTTGGTCGAGGCCGACGAGGTGCCCGACGCGAGATCGTTCTGCTCGACCAGGAGCACGCGCAGGCCCCGCCCGGCCGCATCGCGGGCGATGCCGGCGCCATTGATGCCGCCGCCGACGATGGCGAGGTCGTAGTCCGCCATGGCCGCTGATTCCCTCCACGGTCAGCATGGCGCGCCGCACCGTCTCGCCTCAAGCGAAGACTTCGACCCGGGCCAGGCACGACGAGCGCCTTGCATCGCCGGCACCCTGGGCGATGATGCAAGCGAACCGGCAGCAGGGCACCAAGCGGCTGTTACCGGGATGCGCGGGCCGGCAGGAGCATGAGCCATGGACTATCGCGACCGTCATGTTGTCGTCACCGGCGGGACCGGAGCGCTCGGGACCGCCGTGGTGGGCGCGCTGGTCGAGGCGGGGGCGGTCTGCCACGTCCCCTACGTCGTCGCGGCGGAGGCCGAACGTTTTGCGCTGCGGGCCCATGCCCAGGTCAAGCTCGTGGAGGCCGGGAGCCTCGCCGAGGAGGATGCCGTCGCGCGGCTCTATGACGGCGTGCCGCGGCTGTGGGCATCGGTCCATCTGGTCGGCGGCTTCGCCATGGCGCCGATCACCGAGACGACGAAGGCCGACCTGGTGAAGCAGCTCGACATGAATCTGGTCACCACATTCCTCTGCAGCCGGGCGGCGGTGGCCGCGCTGACGCGGACCGGCGCCGGCGGCCGCATCGTCAATACCGCCGCGCGGCCGGCACTCGAGCCGCGCAGCGGCGCCGGCATGGCGGCCTATGCGGCCAGCAAGGCGGCGGTGGCGGCCTTCACCATCGCGCTCGCCGAGGAGGTCGCCAAGGAGGCCATCCTGGTCAACGCGGTCGCACCCTCGATCATGGACACGCCGGCGAACCGCGCCGCCATGCCGAACGCCGATCATGCCGCCTGGCCCAAGGCCGAGGAGGTGGCGGCAACGATCCTGTTCCTCGCCTCGCCGGAGAACAAGGTCACGCGCGGCGCGATCGTGCCGGTTTATGGGCGCACCTAAGCCGCCCCGCGAACAACAACATTGGAGCCGGGCCGCGGCCCTATAGAAACACCGGGCTGATCTCGCCCATCGCCGAAACGATGTCACGCGCCGGGCTGCGTGCGAGGCTGGTCACCGCCTTGGAGGCAACGACCGTGCGCTGCTGGGCATAGGCCTCGTGGTTCTTCTCGATGTCGTCGAGTTCGTAGAGGTAATTGACCATCAGGCCGTGCGCCTGGGTGATGGCGCGTTCGGAACCGTCGGCGAGCCAGTTGAGCCGCTCGAGCCGCGCCCCGTTGCCGAGATGGAAGCGCGCGACGGCATCGACCGGATTGCCGCTGCGCGTGCGCGCATGCAGGAAATACCAGGCCGCCGCCCGGATGAGCGGCTCCTCCACGGGCGTGCGCGTCCATTCGGTCTGCCACCAGCCCGGCGTGTCGAGGTTGGCGAGCGCGGCACGATCGTCCGCCGACAACACCGCCGACGTTTCCGCCCTGCGCTCGCGATCGAGCCACTGCGCGAAATTGGGCGCCGGCGATAGCGTCACGAAGGTCGAGAGCTTGGGATATTCGCGCGCGATCTCCTCGGCCACCTGCTTGATCAGGAAATGACCGAAGGACACGCCGGCCAGCCCGCGCTGGCAGTTCGAGATCGAATAGAACACCGCCGTGGTCGCCCGGTCGGGGCCGATGGCGTCGCGCTGCACGGTGAGAATCGGGGCGATTGCGGCCGGTATCTCCTTCGTCAAGGCGACCTCGACGAAGATCAGCGGGTCGTCCACCAGGGCCGGATGGAAGAAGGCATAGCAGCGCCGGTCCGGCGGATCGATGCGCCGGCGCAGGTCATCCCAGCCGCGGATCTGGTGCACCGCCTCGTAGCGGATGATCTTCTCCAGCACGCTTGCCGGCGTCGACCAGTCGATCCGCCGCAGCACCAGGAAGCCGCGGTTGAACCACGACGAGAACATGTGGACGAAATCGCGGTCGACCACCGACAGATCGGCGCGGCGGTCGATCGCCTCCAGGAGTTGCTCGCGCATGCGCACGAGCGCGACGGTGCCGCCCGGGGCGAGGTTGAGGCGGCGCAGCAACTCCTGGCGGCGCGGCTCGGCCGCGGCATGGACCTCGGCTGCGGCCGTATCCGACGGCGCGCGGCGCCAGGCCGCAATGGCGGCATCCAGTCGCGCGTGGTCGGGCCCGAAACCGGTCGCCAGTGCCTCGAAGAAGGCGATCCGGGGACCGCTGGTCGATTCCGCATAGCGCGTCAGGATTTCACGCGCGAGCGCCACGCCCGAGGCTTCGCCGCGGCCGGACAGAAGCTGCTCGGACAGCTCGACCAGGTCGGCCGAGCGTTTCTGCGCATTGCCGCGGCGCTCGCGCGTGCGATCGAGCAACGCGCGGCCGCGCTCAGCAATGGTCTGCAGCATCTCACCGAAGAAAGAACTGTTCACGGTCCGAATCTATCGCCCTGGCATGACAGTAAATAGGCACCGGGGCGGGAATTCACAATTTGTCGTAAATGGCGGGGCACTATGGACAAAGACGGTGCCGCCGGGCCACAGAGGGCCTCATTGCAAGGCGCGGCCGCCGCCCGCAGGCCCTTGGGGAGGAGTTATCTGAATGCCGGGTCCGCTGGCCGGTCTGCGCGTCCTCGAACTCGCCCGCATCCTCGCAGGGCCGTGGGCGGGCCAGATTCTCGCCGATCTGGGCGCCGACGTGATCAAGGTGGAGCGCACGGGCACCGGCGACGATACCCGCGGCTGGGGACCTCCCTTCGTGCCGGCTGCTGACGGCGGCCATCTCAGCGCTGCCTATTTCCACGGCACCAATCGTGGCAAGCGTTCGATCGAGCTCGACTTCGAGACCGCCGACGGCCAGCGCATCGTCAAAAAGCTTGCGGCGCGCTCGGATGTGCTGCTCGAAAACTTCAAGGTTGGCGGCCTCAGGAAGTTCGGGCTCGACTACGCGAGTTTGGCCAAGGAGATGCCGCGGCTGATCTACTGCTCGGTCACCGGGTTCGGCCAGACCGGCCCGGCGGCGTCGCGGGCGGGGTACGACTTGATGGCGCAGGGCATGGGCGGCTTCATGAGCCTGACCGGCATGCCCGACGGCGAGCCGACCCGCGCCGGGGTGCCGGTGGCGGATATCCTGACCGGCGTTTATTCGGTGGTCGGCATCCTGGCGGCGCTCGCCGAGCGCGGCAGCACCGGGCTCGGCACCCTCGTAGACACCGCATTGCTCGATACGCAGGTGGGAGTCCTCGCCAATCAGGCGCTCAACTATCTGGTCTCCGGCGAGACCCCCAGGCGGATCGGCAATACCCATCCCAACATCGTCCCCTACCAGGTTTTCCCGGTCGCCGACGGCCACATCATCATCGCCACCGGCAACGACAGCCAGTATCAGAAGCTCTGCGCCGTGCTGGGCGAGCCGCAGCTTGCCGAACAGGCGGACTATCGCGACAACCGCGGCCGGCTGGCGCATCGCGAGGTGCTGGTGGCGCGGCTGTCGGAACTCACCAGGCGGATGGCGGGCGCCGATCTTCTCGCCCGGCTCGAAGCGGTCGGCGTCCCGGCCGGCCCGATCAACGACCTCGACCAGGTCTTTGCCGACCCCCAGGTTGTGCATCGCGGCATGCGGCTCGCCCTCGCCAGCGAGGCGGCGAAGGACGGGACGATCCCGGGCGTGCGCACCCCGATTGTGATCGGCGGCCGGCCGATGGCCTCCGAGCGCCCGTCCCCACGGCTCGGCGAGCACACCGCGGAAATCCTGCGCGAAATCGGCGAGGCGTGACACAACCGCGCACCGGCCGCAGCGCCGGCGCCCCCCTCGCCAAATGGCAGATGGCACGGACGCGGCAATCCGCTATAGCCTCTCCCCAAGGGGCCGCCCAAGAGCCGAAACCTGCCGACATTGCGGAGTTGTGTGACCAGGGTGGAAACGCTGTCTGACGCGCGGTCGCGGGTCGCGACCCCTGCGCCTGTGCTGGAGGTGCAAGACCTGCACGTCCAGTTCGACACATCGCGCGGCGTCGTGCACGCCGTCGACGGCATTTCCTATACGGTCAACCGCGGCGAGGTCGTCGCCATCGTGGGCGAATCCGGCTGCGGCAAATCGGTCTCCTCGCTCGCCATCATGGGGCTTCTGGCCAAGCCGGCCGGCCGCGTCACCGGCGGACGGATCTTGTTCGAGGGCCGCAACCTGCTCGAACTCTCCGGCGAGCAGATGCGGGAACTGCGCGGCCGCGACATTTCGATGATCTTCCAGGAGCCGATGACCTCGCTCAACCCGGTCATGTCGATCGGCGAGCAGATCATGGAGCCGCTGTTCATCCACCTCAAGATGACGCCGTCGCAAGCGCTCGCCCGCGCGCTCGAGCTCATGCAGCTCGTCGGCATCACCGACGGCGAGCGGCGGCTGGCGCAGTATCCGCACCAGCTTTCCGGCGGCATGCGCCAGCGGGTGATGATCGCGATCGGGCTCGCCTGCAATCCCAAGCTGATCATCGCCGACGAGCCGACCACCGCGCTCGACGTCACCATCCAGGCGCAGATCCTGGAGCTGATGAAGGATCTCTCGCAGCGGCTGAACATCGCGTTGATCATCATCACCCACAATCTCGGCGTGGTCGCCCGCTATGCCAATCGCGTCAATGTGATGTATGCGGCCCACATCGTCGAACAGGGCACCGCCGACGACGTGTTCCTGCGGCCGCTGCATCCCTACACCATCGGACTGATGCGTTCGGTGCCGCGGCTCGACCTGCCACGCGGCGTGCGGCTCGAAACCATCGACGGGCTGCCGCCGGACCTGCGGTCGCCGCCGCCCGGATGCCGGTTCGCGCCACGCTGTCCGTTTCGCCTGGACGCCTGCAGCAGGGCGGTGGCGCTGCGCGAGATCGCATTCGGACACGGCTCCGCCTGCCTGCGGGCGGACGAGATCGCCGCCGGCGTGCTGGTGTCGGATACGCGCCGTGGCGCAGTGGCGGATTTCGCCACGACCGAGGGTGCGGCCGAGCCGCTGGTGGAGGTCGAACACCTGCGCAAATATTTCACGGCGCCGGCGGCCGGCGCCGGCATCCTCTCGTCGAAAATGGTGACCGTGAAGGCGGTCGACGACGTGTCATTCACGATCGCGCCCGGCGAGACGCTCGGCCTCGTCGGCGAGTCCGGCTGCGGCAAGACCACGCTCGGCCGCACCGTGCTGCGGCTCGAATCCCCGACCGCCGGAACGATCCGCTTTGCCGGCGTCGACATCAGCCATCACAGCATGAAGGAAATGCGGGAGGTGCGCCGCCGCATCCAGGTCATCTTCCAGGACCCCTATTCGTCGCTCAACCCGCGCATGACCGTCGGCCAGATCATCGGCGAGCCGCTCTCCGTCTATGGCCTGCTCAAGAACCGCCAAAGCGAGCGCGACCGCGTCGCCGAGCTCTTGCACCAGGTCGGCCTCTTTCCCTACATGGCGGAGCGCTATCCGCACCAGTTGTCGGGCGGACAGCGCCAGCGCGTCGGCATCGCCCGCGCGCTCGCGCTCGAACCGACCTTCATCGTGTGCGACGAGCCGGTATCCGCGCTCGACGTCTCGATCCAGGGGCAGATCATCAATCTGCTCGAAGACCTGCAGGCGCGGCTCAAGCTGAGCTACCTCTTCATCGCGCACGACCTCGCGGTGGTGCGCCATATCTCCGACCGGGTCGCCGTCATGTATCTCGGGCGCATCGCCGAGGTCGCCGACCGCGACGAGCTCTATGCAAGGCCGATGCACCCCTATACCCGGGCGCTGCTCGATGCCGCGCCGATTCCCGATCCGCTGGTCGAGCGGTCGCGGGCGCCGCGGGCGCTCAAGGGTGAGATCCCTTCGCCCTTGACCCCGCCCTCGGGCTGCGTCTTCCATACCCGTTGCCCGATCGCCGTGGAGGAATGCCGGCGCGAGGTACCGCAAGTGCGACAGATCGGGCCTCGACACCTGGTCGCCTGCCACAGGGCCTGACAATCCGGCCGCTGGCTATGCGGCGCCGCAAACAAAGAACTACGGAAGGAAACGCGATGAAAACGTCCCTGATCGGATTCTTCGGAGCCTTCGCCTTTGTCCTCGCCGGCGCCACCGGTGCGGCCGACGCGCAGCAGCCCAAGCGCGGCGGAACCCTGCAATACGCCATCAGCGCCGAGACGCCGCACTACGACTGCCATGGCAGCGACACGTTCGCGACCTTGCACTTCGCGGCGCCATTCTATTCGACGCTGCTTAAGTTCAACCTCGACAAGTACCCCGAAGTGATGGGCGATCTCGCCGAATCCTGGACGGTCGCGCCGGACCTTATGACCTATACGTTCAAGCTCCACCCGGGCGTCAAATTTCATGACGGGCAGGCCATGACGTCGGCGGACGTGAAAGCCACCTATGACCGGCTGCGCAATCCGCCGGCCGGCGTCGTCTCGACGCGGCAGGCGACCTTCGCCGACATCGGCACCATCGAGACGCCGGACGCGCAGACCGTGATCTTCAAGATGAAAACGGTGAACGCGGCGATGCTCGAACACTTCGCCTCACCCTGGAACTGCGTCTATGCGGCCAAGGACCTCGCCGCCGATCCCAATGCGCCCAAGACCAAGATCAACGGCACCGGACCGTTCACCTTTGTCGAGCACGTCAAGGGCAGCCATGTCGCGGGCAAGCGCAGCGACAACTATTTCCGCGCGGGCCTGCCCTATCTCGAGGGTTTCAGGGGCGTGTTCATGCTGCAGGCCGCGACCATGCTCAATGCCGTGCAGGGCGGCCAGGTGATGGCCGAATTCCGCGGTATCTCGCCGGCCGAGCGCGACCGCCTGGTGCAGTCCATGGGCGACAAGATCCGCATCGAGGAATCGAGCTGGACGCTCAACCTGCTGGTCGTCTTCAACACCGAGAAGAAGCCCTTCGACGACGTGCGCGTGCGCAGGGCGCTCCTGATGGCCATCGACCGCTGGGGCGGCAGCCAGGGCCTGTCGCGGATCTCCACGCTGCGTTCGGTCGGCGGCGTGATCCGGCCGGGCGCTCCCTACGCCACGCCCGAAGCGGACCTGGTCAAGCTCCCGGGCTTCTCCAAGAACATCGCTGCGGCGCGCACCGAAGCCAAGCGCCTCCTGGCCGAAGCCGGGGTGCCCAACCTGAGCCTGACCCTGTTCAACCGCAATCTTGCGATGCCCTACACGCCGGCCGGCATCTTCCTGGTCGACCAGTGGCGCCAGATCGGAGTCAAGGTCGATCACAAGCAATACGACACCGCGCCCTATCTCGCCGGCATGGGCAGCGGCAACTACGACGTGGCGATCGACTTCTCCAACCTGTTCATGGATGAGCCCAGCCTGGGCCTGGCCAAGTACGTGTCGTTCAAGCGCGCGCCGGAAAACCGGTCGCGGGCAAACGACGACGTGCTGGACGACCTGTACGACAAGCAATCGCGCGAGCTCGACATGAAGAAGCGGGCGGAGCTGATCAAGTCGTTCGAGAAGCGCCTGTTCGAGCAGGCCTACCAGCAGCCGCTGCTGTGGTGGTACCGTATCGTGCCGACCCACAAATCGGTGATGGGCTGGAAAATGTCGCCCAGCCACAATCTCGGGCAGGACCTGGCCGAGGTCTGGCTGAACCCGTGATGCTTCGTCCTCTCCCCCGCCCTTGCGCGTCGGTGCGAAGTTAAAGACAAACGTCATGAGGCCTATCGTAGCGGTCCCTCATGGTGAGGAGCGAGCGTCTCGAACCATGAGGGGAGCGCGGAGAGTCTTAAGCTCAGCGCCTATGCGCGACAGCGGGAGCTCAGCGCCTATGCGCGACAGCGGGGACCCGGCGCGACAGATCGAGGAATCCGAGCAAGAGACGCCTGGATTCCCGCTTTCGCCGGGAATGAGCGGACGAGGTCGCGGACCAATCCAAACGGGATCGGCTCTCACTTAGCGTCTAGGCGCCCGCGCGGGCCGAGGGAAGACAACGAGACAGATGCTCCGATACACCATCCATCGCGTCCTGCTGATGATCCCGACCCTGATCGGGGTGGCGGTCCTGGTGTTCTTCATGCTGCGCGTGGTGCCGGGCGACGTGGTCGAGGTGAAGCTGCGGGGCGACGGCGGCAACGTCTCGCAGCAGACCATCGACATGGAGCGCAAGCGGCTTGGGCTCGACAAGCCGCTGCTCAACCAGTTCGCCGACTACATGGTGGGGCTGGCGACGCTCGATCTCGGCAGGTCGATGTGGACCGACCGGCCGGTGGTCGAGGAGATCGCCATCCGCCTGGAATTGTCGCTGCAGGTCGCGATCATGGCGACGATCTTCGCGGTGCTGCTCGCGATCCCGCTGGGAACCACGGCGGCGCTGATGCGCGGGACCGCGGTCGACTATGCGGTGCGCATCTTCACCATCGCCGGCCTGTCGATCCCCTCGTTCTGGTTCGGCATGCTGATCATGATGGTCCTGCTCGGACTCTATAACTGGCTGCCGCCGATCACGTTCACACCGATCTATGTCGACCCGGTCGCCAACCTCACGCAGCTCATCTGGCCCGCGCTCGCGGTCGGCTATCGCTATTGCGCCGTGGTCGCGCGCATGATCCGCTCGTCTCTGCTCGAAGTCCTGAGCGAGGACTACATCCGCACCGCGCGCGCCAAGGGCGTGTACGAGAAGCTGGTCATCTCCCGTCATGCGTTGCGCAACGCGCTCCTGCCGGCGATCACGGTGATCGGCGTCGAGTTCGCGTTCCTGATCGGCGGCCTGGTCGTGACCGAGCAGGTGTTCAACCTCAACGGCATCGGCAAGCTGTTCGTGCAGAGCGTGTCGCGCAATGACTTTACGCTGATCCAGGGCATGGTGATGCTGCTCGCGGTGATCTACGTCGTGGTCAATCTCGTGGTCGACCTGCTCTATGCCGTGTTCGACCCGCGCATCAGGTACGGTTGAGCCATGACGACGCTCACGCCCACGCTTCCGGCGCCCGCGGCCAAGAGCAGCCTGCCCGGCGCAGTCCTCGATTTCATCCGCCAGCAACCGCTCGGCGCGGCGAGCTTCGTCGTCATCGTGGCGATGATGTTCGCCGGCCTGTTCTCCGGCCTGGTGTCGCCCTATGACCCGCTGCAGATCGACTTCGCGGCCATCCTCTCGGCGCCGTCGGTCGAGCACTGGTGCGGGACGGACGCCTTCGGCCGCGACATTCTCTCGCGCATCATCTACGGGTCGCGGACCGCGCTGGTGATCGGATTCACCTCGTCGTTCCTCGGCTCCTCGCTCGGCGCCGTTCTCGGGATCGCGTCGGCCTATTTCGGCGGCAAGATCGACGACTGGATCCAGCGCTTCATGGACGTGCTGCTGGCGTTTCCGATCATCGTGCTGGCGCTGGTGGTGGTGGCGGCGCTGCGCACGGGAATCGTGTTCGGCATCGACATCAACCTCATCATCGCCATCGCCATCCCGATCGTGCCGAGGGTCTGCCGCGTGGTGCGCGCGGCGGCGCTCACGGTCCGGGTGATGCCCTATGTGGACGCGGCGCGCGCCGCCGGCTATTCCGACAGCCGCATCATCTTCCGCCACATGGCGCCGAACGTGACGGCGCCCTTCCTGATCATGTTCACCGCCTTCATCGCGCAGGCGATCCTGCTCGAGGCTTCGCTCTCGTTCCTCGGCCTGGGCGTGACCGAGCCGACGCCGGCCTGGGGCCTGATGCTGTCCGGCAACGCCGCCGACTTCTACCGCCAGGCGCCCTGGATGATCCTGTTCCCGGGCCTGGCGATCAGCCTCGCGGTGTTCGCCTTCAACCTGTTCGGCGACAGCCTGCGCGACTATCTCGACCCGCGCTTCAAGACCTGACGGCGGCGAGGCGCCGGCTGTGGGTTGAGCGCCCGCCGCCGTTCTGGACGGTGAAAGCGGCGCCGCCATCTGCTAGCGTCCGCGCCATGGATGCCGCCAATCCTCACGCTCCGTCCGGCTTCGAATCCGGCCCGCCCGCCGAGGCGCCGGGCCGCGTCACGCCGGTGATGGAGCAATATATCGAGATCAAGGCCGCCAATCCGGACTGTCTCCTGTTCTACCGGATGGGCGACTTCTACGAGCTCTTCTTCGAGGACGCCGAGATCGCCTCGCGCGCGCTCGGCATCGTGCTCACCAAGCGCGGCAAGCACCTCAACCGCGACATCCCGATGTGCGGCGTGCCGGTGATCCGCGCCGACGAGTATCTGCACCGGCTGATCGCGCTCGGGCATCGCGTCGCCGTCTGCGAGCAGCTCGAGGATCCGGCCGAGGCGAGGAAGCGCGGCGCCAAGAGCGTGGTGCGGCGCGACGTGATCCGGCTGGTGACGCCCGGCACGCTCACCGAGGACACGCTGCTCGACGCGCGGCGCAACAACTACCTGGTGGCGATCGCCCGCGCGCGCGCGTCGGCGGGCGAGGACAGCCGCTTCGCGCTCGCCTGGATCGACATTTCCACGGGCGAATTCCGCATCGCCGAGTGCGACCGCGCCGGGCTTTCCGCCGACATCGCGCGGCTCGAGCCCGGCGAGATCATCGTCTCGGACGCGCTCTATGCCGATGCCGAGCTCATGCCCTACCTGCGCTCGCTGCCGGCCGTGAGCCCGCTCACCCGCGACGTGTTCGACGGGGCGACCGCCGAGCGCCGGCTCTGCACATTTTTCGGCGTCTCGACCAGCGAATCCTTCGGCGCGCTGACGCGGCTCGAGCTCACCGCCGCGGCCGCCTGCACCAGCTATGTCGAGCGCACGCAGCTCGGCAAGCGGCCGCCGCTGTCGCCGCCGCTGCGCGAGGCGCAAGGCGCGACGCTTGCGATCGACCAGGCCACCCGTGTCAACCTCGAACTCATACGCACGCTGACGGGCGAGCGGCGCGGCTCGCTGCTCGCGGCCATCGACCGCACCGTCACGGCGGCGGGCTCGCGGCTGCTGGCGCAGCGGCTGGCGGCCCCGCTCACCGCGCCCGACGCCATCGCCGGACGGCATGACGCGGTGGCGCTGTTCGTCGGCGACGCAATGCTGCGCGCCGACATGCGCGAGCGGCTCAACGCGGCGCCCGACCTCGCGCGCGCGCTGGCGCGGCTGGTGGTCGGCCGCGGCGGACCGCGCGATCTCGCGGCGATCCGCGACGGCATCGCGGCGGCGCACAGCCTCGCCGGCGAGCTTGCGGCGCGCGGCGACGTCCCGCCCGAGATCGCGCAGGCCGCGGCGTCGCTGCGGCGGCCGCACGCCACGATCGCGGCCGAACTCGCGGCGGCGCTCGGCGAGGAGCTGCCCCACCTCAAGCGCGACGGCGGCTTCGTGCGCGCGGGCTATGACGCCGCGCTCGACGAGGCGCGCGCATTGCGCGACGAATCACGCCGCGTGATCGCGGCGCTGCAAGGTCGCTATGCCGACACGACAGCGGTGCGCGCGCTGAAAATCCGCCACAACAACGTGCTCGGCTATTTCGTGGAGGTGACGGCCCAGCACGGCGACAAGCTGATGGCGCCGCCGCTCAACGCCACGTTTATCCATCGCCAGACACTCGCCGGCCAGGTGCGCTTCACCACTACCGAGCTTGCCGATCTCGAGGCTAAAATCGCCAATGCGGCCGGTCGCGCGCTTGCGATCGAGCTGGAGATTTTCGAGCGGCTGACCGCGCAAGTGGTCGCGGCGAGCGAGCCCATCAAAGCGGCCGCACAGGCGCTCTCGATCCTCGATGTCGCTTCCGCGCTCGCGTCA
>JAXDOD010000060.1:0-51039 GCA_034669045.1 Alphaproteobacteria bacterium | reverse complement strand
GTGCTCGGCGGCACGCTCTCGCCGCTCGACGGCATCGGCCCGCAGGATCTGACCATCGACGCGCTGATATCCCGCGCGCATGACGAACGCGTGCAGGAGATCATCGTGGCGCTCAACGCGACCGTCGATGGGCAGACCACCGCGCATTACATTACCGATCTCCTGCATGACGCCGGCGTGCGGGTGACGCGGCTGGCGCATGGCGTCCCGGTCGGCGGCGAGCTCGATTATCTCGACGAGGGCACCCTGGCGGCGGCGATCCGGCAGCGCACGCCGTTTTAGCGCAATGGAGCTCATTTGAATGCGTCGGTTCGCGCTCGTCCGCGCGAAAGCGGGGACCCACACCTGCGATCGCGCGTATGCCGTTGCTCCGGATGCCGGCGTTCGCGGGCATGAGCGGCAAGACCAGCGTAACGCGGTTGGATCAAGGTCGCGCATCGAGTTCCGCGAAATGCCCGCGGCGTTGCAGCCAGGCAAGCAGCACGAGGCTCGGCACCGCGACCAGCGCGCAGATCGCGAAGAACGAGACCCAGCCGGCCCACGCCGCCACATAGCCGGCGCCGGACGAGAGATACGTGCGTCCGACCGCCGCCAGCGCGGTGAGCAGCGCGTACTGCGTCGCGGTGTGCAGCGGATTGCGGCAGAGCGCCGAGAGATAGGCGACGAAGATCACCGTCCCGATGGCGCTGGTGAAGTTCTCGAGCACGATCGCGACGGTGAGCATGGCGATGTCGTGGCCGATCACCGCCTGCCAGGAGAAGGCGAGATTGGCGGCCGCCTGCAGGATGCCGCCGATCCACAGGCTGGTCGCCAGCGGATAGGCGCGTGCCACGAAGCCGCCCGCAAAGCCGCCGATCAGGGTGGCGGCGAGGCCGACGCCCTTGATGATCGCGGCATATTCGTTGCGCGAGAATCCGAGGTCCAGCACGAAGGCTTCCGTCATGATGCCGGCGAACGCATCGGTGAACTTGAACAGCACCACGAAGGCGAGCGCGGCGAGCGCCATGTCGCGCGTGAGGAAATCGCGGAACGCATCCATGGCGGTGCGGACCACGCGCTGCAGCGGATTGTCGCCGGCGTGGGCGGCGTGATCGGCCTCGGCGGCGGCGGATTTTTCCGGTTCGGTCGCGATCAGCGCGGTGGCGATGCCGATGACGATGAGGCCCGCCATGGCGACATAGCCCCAGGTCCAGGCCGCGCCCTTGCCGAAGCCGAGCCCCTCGAAGCCGCTGACCAGGAACAGCGCGCCGGCGGTGGAGGCGAGCATGCCGATGCGATAGGCGGCCACATAGGAGGCCATGCCGGCGGCCTGCTCGCTTTCGGGCAGGCTTTCGATGCGGAAGGCGTCGATGACGATGTCCTGCGTCGCCGAGGCGGTCGCGACCAGCAGCGCTGCGCCGAACACGACGTACCACGCCACCTGCGTGGGGTCGCAGAAGCCCAGGAGCGCGATGGCGGCGATCAGCATCACCTGCGACAACACCAGCCAGCCGCGCCGGCGGCCGAGCAGCGAGGAGAAGAACGGCACGTCGAGCGCATCGACCACCGGCGCCCACAGGAACTTGATGGTGTAGGGCGTCCCCACCAGCGCAAACAGGCCGATGGTCTCCAGATCGACGCCGGCCTCGCGCATCCACACCCGCAGCGTGGAGCCCGAGAGCGCCAGGGGCAGTCCCGCCGAGAAGCCGAGGAACAGCACGATCAGGACGCGCGGCTTGAGATAGACGGCGAGCGCGTCGGCGAAGCCGGAGCGGGCAGGCGTCGAATCGGGAGCGGCGATCATGCGCTTTTGTAGCATGAATGCTTCGCTTTCCGGCTGAGGGGTTCCTCGTCATTGCGGCGCCCGCGCGGAGCGCGGGAGCCCGGAACGGCCGGCAAAATCGGCTACTCCCCGGCCTGCAGCTTGCGCGCGATCGGCGCCGGGATGACGTTCTCGGCCAATGCGCCGACGTCGCCGAACTCCACGTCCTTGATGCGCGCGCCGCGCTTCTCGACCTTCTCGGCCGAGATCAGGATCTGCCGCACGTCCTCGTTGGCCTGGCCGAAATGCTGCTGCAGCTTGAGCACGCGCTCGTGCATGCGCTTGAGGTCGTCCATGAGGTTGCCGACCTCGGCGTGGATCTGGTCGGCGGCCTCGCGCATGCGCGCATCCTTCTGGATCTGCTGGATCACCGTGATGGCGAGCATCAGGAGCGAGGGCGAGACGATGACGACCTTGGAGCGGAACGCCTTCTGCACCACGTCGTCGAAGCCGTCGTGCAGTTCGGCATAGACCCCCTCCGAAGGCACGAACATCAGCGCGAGGTCCTGGGTCTCGCCCGGGATCAGGTATTTGGTCGCGATGTCGCCGACGTGGCGGCCGATGTCCGAGCGCACGCGCGCCGATGCCTGCTTGCGCTCGTCGTCGCTCTTGGCGTCGCGCAGCGCGGTCACGGCTTCGAGCGGGAACTTGGCGTCGATCACCAGCGGGCGCTGGTCGGGCAGGAAGATCGCGCAGTCGGGCCGGCTGCGGTTCGAGAGCGTGAACTGGAACTCGTAGCAGCCCTTCGGCAGGCCGTCCTGGATGATGATCTCCATCCGCCCCTGCCCGAAGGCGCCGCGCTGCTGCTTGTTGGTGAGCACGCTCTGCAGCGAGGTGACCTGCGTGGCGAGATCGGTGATGTTCTTCTGCGCGCCGTCGATGACGGCGAGCCGTTCGTTGAGCTTGGCGAGGCTGTCGACGGTGTGCTGGCGCGTGGTGGTCATCGACTGGCTCAGGTGATGCGTCACCGAATCGAGCCGCTCGTTGACCGCGCGGTGGAGCTCGGCCTGGCGGCCGGCGATCATGTCGCGCATGGCGTCGAGCCGAACCGCGGCGTCGGCCTGCAGGCGGGCCAGTTCGGCGATCTCCTGTCCGGCCGCCTCGCCGTCGCGCCGGCGCACGGCGCGCAGGGCCACGACCGCGATCGCGGCGAGGGCAGCGAGCCCGGCCAGCATGATCGCGACGGCGCCGGCGAGATGGAGGAGATTGTCGGTCATCGGAGCCCCACCCTACGGCAATTCGCAGCATCAGAACAAAATGTGAACAGGGGGTCAATGCCGCCCCGCGGCGGCGCGCCCGGCGGTCACGCGTTGACCGTTTTCTCCCGACCGCTTACATCGCCGGCCATGGCGGTGCGCGAGATCATCATCCTTCCCGACAAGCGGCTGCGGCTTGCCTCCGAGCCGGTCAAGAAGGTCGATGCCGGCGTGCGCAAGCTGATCGACGACATGTTCGAGACCATGTACGACGCGCCCGGCATCGGGCTCGCCGCCATCCAGGTCGGCGTGCCGCAGCGCGTCATCACCATGGATCTGTCCAAGAAGGAAGGCCCGCAGGAGCCGCGCGTCTTCATCAACCCGGAAATCCTGTGGACATCGGCGGAGACCGCGCTCTACGAGGAAGGCTGCCTCTCGATCCCGGAATACTACGAGGAAGTGGAGCGCCCGGCGCAGGTGCGCGTGAAATATCTCGACCGCGACGGCAAGGCGCAGGAGGTCGAGGCGACCGGCCTCCTCGCCACCTGCCTGCAGCACGAGATCGACCACCTCAACGGCGTGCTGTTCATCGACCATATTTCCCGGCTCAAGCGCGAGCGCGTCAGCAAGAAATTCGCCAAGGCGGCCAAGCGCGCGGCGGAGTAGGATTGCGAACGCCCGGTGCGCAAATCCGGCCGGTGCGGAGGATCAATCTGCCATGCCTCTGCGCCTCATCTTCATGGGCACGCCCGATTTCGCGGTGCCGACCTTGGCCGCCATCGCCGGGCGCGGGCATGACGTCGCCGCGGTCTATGCCCGCGCGCCGAAGCCCGCCGGGCGCGGCATGGCGCTGACGCCGAGCCCGGTCGAGCGCGAGGCGCGGCGCCTGCAGCGTCCCGTGCTCACGCCGGCGACGCTGCGGACCGATGAAGCCGTCGCCGCTTTCCGCGCGCAGGGTGCCGACGCCGCGGTGGTCGTCGCCTATGGGCTGATCCTGCCGAAGCCGATCCTCGCCGCGGTGCCGCTCGGCGCCTTCAACCTGCATGCCTCGCTGCTGCCGCGCTGGCGCGGCGCCGCGCCGATCAACCGCGCCGTCATGGCGGGCGACGTCGAGACCGGCGTGATGGTGATGAAGATGGAGGAGGGGCTCGACACCGGGCCGGTCGCGATGACCGAGCGCGTGCCGATCCCGCCCGACATGACGGCTGGGCAGATTCACGACGCGCTCGCCCAGCTCGGCGCCGGCCTGATGGTGCGTGCGCTCGACGCGCTGGAGCGCGGCTCCCTCACGCTGACGCCGCAGCCGGCCGAGGGCGTCACCTATGCGAGCAAGATCGACAAGAACGAGACCCGCATCGACTGGACGCGGACCGCGCAACAGGTGCACGACCATATCCGCGGCCTTTCGCCATTTCCCGGCGCCTGGTTCGAGCTCGCGGCCGACGGCAAGCCGGCGCGCGTCAAGGTGCTGCGCACGACCCGCGCGCAAGGCTCCGGCCCGCCCGGCACTCTGCTCGACGGCAACCTCACGGTGGCCTGCGGCGAGGGCGCCGTGCGCATCCTCGCGCTGCAGCGCGCCGGCCGGCAGGCGATGACGGCGGACGAGTTTTTGCGCGGCACGGCCGTTACGCCGGGCGCGAGGCTCGGCTGAGCCATGCCCCGCTACAAGCTGACCATCGAATATGACGGCACGCCCTTCGTCGGCTGGCAGGCGCAGGAGACCGGCGCGTCGGTGCAGGGCGCGCTCGCCGCCGCGCTCGAGGCGTTCTGCGGCGAACGCGTCAAGGTGAGCGGCGCCGGACGCACCGACGCCGGCGTGCATGCGCTCGGCCAGGTCGCCCATGTCGACCTCGCCAGGGCGTGGGACGCCGACACCGTGCGTGACGCCGTGAACGCGCACCTGCGTCCGTGGCCGATCGCGGTGCTCGGGGCGCAGGCGGTGCCCGACACGTTCGACGCGCGCTTCTCGGCGACCAAGCGCCACTACCGCTACCGCATCGTCAACCGCCGCGCCGACCTCGCGCTCGAGCGCGCGCGCGCCTGGCGGCTGCCGCGGCGGCTCGACGAGGCGGCCATGCATGCGGCCGCCCAGCGCCTCGTCGGCAGGCACGATTTCACCACCTTCCGCGATGCCCAGTGCCAGGCCAAGTCGCCGGTGAAGACGCTCGACCGGCTCGACGCCGTGCGCGACGGGGAGGAGGTGCGCATCGAGGCCTCGGCGCGCTCGTTCCTGCACAGCCAGGTGCGCTCGATGGTGGGCGCGCTGGTGGCGGTGGGCGAGGGCCGCTGGAGCGCCGACGATCTTTCCGTAGCGCTCGCCGCGTGCGACCGCTCGGCCTGCGCGCCGGTCGCGCCGCCGCAGGGGCTTTATCTGGTGCGGGTGGATTATTGAGTTCCGCTAGAGCACGTTCAGTTTCCTTGAACTGAACGTGCTCTAGGACTCTTGCGTTGGTCGCATTTTCGACGGAAAACCGGATTCCACTTTTCCTGAAAATGCTCTAGCCGAAATACCGGTCGAGCACCTTGCGATATACCGCCGTCAGGGTCGCGAGGTCCGCGACCGCGGTGCGCTCGTCGACCTGGTGCATGGTCGCGCCGACGAGGCCGAATTCCAGCACCGGGCAGTAATCCTTGATGAAGCGCGCGTCCGAGGTGCCGCCGGTGGTGGAGAGCTGCGGCTTTCTGCCGGTGACGTCCGCGATTGCGCCGACGACCAGATCGATGAACGGACCCTGCGGGGTGAGGAACACATCCGCGTTCGACGGCTCCCAGTCGATGCGCCAGCGCACCCGTTCGCCGGCCGCCGCCTGCGCGCGCGTCTCGATCAGCGCCTTGAGCGCGGTGCGGGTATGGCAGTCGTTGTGGCGGATGTTGAAGCGCGCGCGCGCCTCGCCGGGAATCAGGTTGACCACGGGGTTGCCGATGTCGATCGAGGTGAATTCCAGGTTCGAAGGCCCGAAATTCTCCGAGCCGCGGTCGAGCGGCTCCGCCATCAGCGCGCCCATCAGCGTGACCAGGCCGCGCACGGGATTGTCGGCGCGCTCCGGATAGGCGACGTGGCCCTGCTTGCCGGCGACCACCAGCGTGCCGTTCTGCGACCCGCGCCGCCCCACCTTGATGGTGTCGCCGACGGCCGTGGCGTTGCTCGGCTCGCCCAGGAGGCAATGGTCGAATGTCTCGCCGCGCGCGGCGGCCCATTGCAGGAGCTTCACGGTGCCGTTGACCGCGATCCCTTCTTCGTCGCCGGTGACGAGGAACGAGATCGAACCCTTCGGCTTGCCGCCGCGGCCGGCAAGGTGATCGAGGCTGGCGGCGACCGCGCAGGCGACCGCGCCCTTCATGTCGACCGCGCCGCGGCCGTAGAGCGTGCCGCCGTCGATCTCGCCCGCGAACGGCGGATGCCGCCACGCCGCCTCGTCGCCGGGCGGGACCACGTCGGTGTGGCCGGCGAAGACGAGATGCGGCGCGGCGCTCCCGATGCGGGCGTAGAGATTGTCGATCGGCACGGTGCCGGGCTCGGCGAAGGTGACGCGATCGACCTTGAAGCCGGCGCCGCCCAGCGTCCGCTCAAGGACCGCGAGGGCGCCGCCCTCGGCCGGCGTGACCGAGGGACAGCGCAGGAGTTCGCGGGCGAGCGCAACGGGATCGACGGCCATGGCGGGAGCGCTCAGGAGCAGGTTGCAGCCAGGTTACGCCGGCGCTCACATCCTGCCTTCGAGCGGATCGGGACCGTACTGGTTCGGCCCCACGGTGCCGCGCAGGCACGCGAACTCGACGAAGCTCCAGAGCAGGATCGCAGCGGCAACGACCATGAGGAGGCCGCCGGCCCATCCCATCGCGCCCATGTTGGCGCCACTGCTCCCGGCCACGCCGAAGATCATCAGGACCGCACCGATGCCGATCAGGATGGTCGGCAAGAGCATGAAGACCAGCAGCCACCAGGCCGATCTGTCCCGGTCGTGGAGACGCTTGGAGATCACCGCCAGGCTTGAGATGAAGACGATGACGCCGAACACGAACTGCACGATGCCGGCGATCAGCGGGGAATTGGCCGTGGCATAGATGACGATCCCGACGACGAGGGCCGTGATGACGTACAGCAATATCCAGAGCCAGTACTTCGCCCGATTGATGCGGCCGCTGAATCCAAACAGAAAATGTCCCCAGTCCATTTCCGTGCTCCTCCGACATTAGGTGCCGGACTCTAGGGGGCACCCGTAATCGGGTAAAGCCAATTCCGCAGCCGGCCCGACAAATGAGGGCGTCACAAAAGTTTTCTCGGGGTGCCGGCTCGCCGCTCAGGCGGTCGGAGCAGCGGTGCTGGGTGCGAGCGGATCGGGTCCGTACCGGTTCGGCCCGATCGTCCCGCGCAGGAAGCCGAGCTCGACCAGGAACCAGATGCTGACGATCAGCAGGATACCGGTGAGGATGACGTCGTAGGCATTCGGGCTGAGAGCGTTTCCGGTGATGCCATAGAGATCGGTCAGCCCGACGGTCACGAACGGCACCAGCAGCAGGAGCGCGAACGCGCCGGGCCGATTGCGATCGTGCAACCGCTTCACCATCAGCGCCGCCGATGGATAGAGAAACACGAGCTGCAGCGCGAACGAGAGCAGTCTCTGGCCGCGGCTCTCCTCGAGAAGCGAGAGGCCTGCCGGATAGGCGATGACGACGGTCAGGACGATCATTGCGATCATCAAGACGATGATGCCGATCCAGTACCGCTTGCGGCTGATGCGCCCTTCGAAGCTCGTCAACAGGGAGCCGCGACCCATGATGAAGCCCCCGACCGGCGGCCGGCTATGCGCCGAGCTGAACCGCCAGCAGGTTGTTCTGATTCCTGACCAGGCCGGGGATCAGGAAGGCGTCGACGACCCACCACACCAGCGTGATCAGCATCCCGATCAGGGTGATGGACAAGATGAGCTGCGTGACCGCGATGCCGGTGCGGCCGAGATAGAAATTGTGGGCGCCGAACAGCCCCAGGAAGAACCACAGCAGATAACCGACGACCGCGGTTTTCTTGTTGGCCTCGAACAGCATCAATGCGCGCGTGTCGGCGGACAGGCCGCCCGGTTGCTGGCCGGGCGGCCGCATCCCGGTGGGAAACTCGCTTGCCATGGCATTCCTCCTCGCCCGTTGACCGGCATTATGGAACGGGCGGCCCGCGGGCTCAATCCACCCTGGCCGCGCAAAGCGGACAGGCCGTCCTAGGAGGAGCTGCCGGCCGAATCAAGAATGGTGATCTTCTGCCAGATCTTGTTGCTGAGGTTCGTCGTCAGCACCTCGATGTCGTTGACCGCATCGATGATGACCGGATCGGGCAGGTTCTGCGCATAGAGGGCCGCGAGCTTGTTGGTGAGCGACAGCATCTCGCTGCAATAGTCGAGATAGCGGGTGAGCTCGAACCCGGTCTTCGCCCGCGCCGGCGACGAGGCCGTCGCGGGACCGCCGGCGAGCACGGCACTCGGGTCCTTGGTCAGTTGGTGCATGTCGATGACGTGCGCGAGCGAACGGAAGGCATGCAGGTCGCGCAGCGACCGCCGGCGTTTGAGCCGCGCTTCGAGCGAGACCAGGAAGTAGAGCGCGGCGCCGGCGAGCACGACGATGTTGGCCGCCGCCTCGACCCCCTGGAAGACGCTGAAGATCTCGGCCGTGCCGACCTGGAGATTGATCGAGCGCGCCACATAGGCGAGGCCGGCCACCGCGGCCGCGACCGCCAGGCAGACGGCGGCGCGCAGCCCCAGGTTCGGCGCGGCGATCGACTGCGAGCGCTGCTGCGCGGTCTTGGCGGTCTCGACCAGCTCGCGGCAGACCGCCGCCAGTCCGGAGGCCGGAAAGCGCTCATCGATCCGCCGCTGCAGACGGCGCAGCGTCTCGATGATGTGAGCGGCGTCCAGCGTCCGGTAGGACATTCAACAATTCTCCGCCTGCCAACGACAACATCTATCTATTCAATTCCGTCGGTCTCGCGGTCCAAACCGTGGCTAGAATGCCTTTGGAAGGCCAGCCTGCTTGAGAACGTCATTGGCCGTATGGCGTGACTTGGTCGAGCGCGGCACTGTCACATGGCGTCGGCTGACAGGGCTGTACCAGATTTCATGGGTACCCTTGCCGGTGCGCACAAGGTGGCAGCCGTTGGCGCGGAGAATTGCCGCGAGGTCACGGTAGAGATCGGCCATCAGGCGCCGGTGAGATTGAGATGTTCCTCGGCCCGAAAGGTCAGGGACAGCTTGTCATCGGGTTGACCGGACAATTCCAGAAGGTCCGGGAGTATGAGGCGCACCTCCTCGATCATGGCCGGCCACGTATCCGCCTCGACCACGAGGCCCGGCACATCGGAGCTGGTCGCGATCCAAACGGCCGCCTCGCCGTCCCAACGCGCGTCAATGGCGATGTCGCGTGTCATGCTGGCAAAGATCGTATTGTTCCGGCACTCGGTCAATCCCTCAGCAGCTCGTTGATCGAGGTCTTCGACCGCGTCTTCTCGTCGACGCGCTTGACGATCACGGCGCAATAGAGGTTCGGGCTCGCCGCGCCGCTGGTCGCGGATTTGCCGGGCATGGAGCCGGGCACCACCACGGAATAGGGCGGCACCTCGCCCTGGAAATTCTCGCCGCTGGCGCGGTCCACGATCCGGGTCGAGGCGCCGAGATAGACGCCCATCGACAATACCGAACCCTCGCGCACGATCACGCCCTCGGCGACCTCCGAGCGCGCGCCGATGAAACAGTTGTCCTCTACGATCACCGGGCCGGCCTGCAGCGGCTCGAGCACGCCGCCGATACCGGCGCCGCCGGAAATATGGCAGTTCTTGCCGATCTGCGCGCAGGACCCGACCGTCGCCCAGGTGTCGATCATGGTGCCCTGGTCCACATAGGCGCCGAGGTTGACGAAGCTCGGCATCAGCACCACGCCGGGCGCCACATAGGCGGAGCGGCGCACCACGCAGCCCGGCACCGCGCGGAAGCCGGCCTGCCGGAAGCGCTGCGCGTCCCAGCCCTCGAACTTGGAAGCGACCTTGTCCCACCACACCGCCTGGCCGGGACCGCCCGCGATCACGCTCATGTCGTTCAAGCGGAACGACAGCAGCACCGCCTTCTTGAGCCATTGGTTGACCGACCAGTGGCCGTCGGGGCCGCGTTCGGCGACGCGCGCGATCCCGCGGTCGAGGAGGTCAAGCGCGGTATCGACCGCCTCGCGCACCGCGCCCTTGGTGCTCGGCCCGATGCCGTCGCGCTGCTCGAAGGCATCGTCGATGGTCTTGGCGAGCTGGGCATGGGGCATGGGCTGGTCCTTGGTTCGGCCGCGGTTTGTCGGGGGAACCCGGCGAGGAGTCAAGCTTGTGCGTCACGGCGCAGGCACACTGTAGGGTGGGCAGAGCGAAGCGTGCCCACGCGTCGAATTTCAAAATGTTGCACAATGTCCGCGTGGGCACGGCGCTGCGCGCCTTTGCCCACCCTACATCAGCAATTCCCGCACACGCCGGTTGAAAACCTCATGCGCCTCGTACTGCACCCAATGGCCGGCGCCGGCGACGATGTCGAACGACGCCCCGGGCCGGAATTCCTCGAGCTTCTGCCTGCGCTCGGCGAGATAGGGAACGCCCGTGACGTCGTGTTCGCCCCAGATGCCGGCGAGCCGTCCGGTCATGCCGGGAAGGCAATCCGCGAGCGAGCCGGTGTGCGAGACGTGCTTGCCGCGGATGCGCGATTGATTGGCGTTGCGGGCCTGCGCATGGAGCGCAAGCTCGTCGATGTTGCGCGGATCGTGGATCATCAGGATGGCGAGGTTCTGCCGGTGCGCCTCCTGCTTCTCCGCCTCGGTCGCCAGCCGCCGCCAGGACTTGAGCGGCTCCATCGCGGCGCGCGGCGCCCCCGTGGCGGTCGAGCCGGCGAGCACGAGGCACTCGGCGCGCGCGCCCGCCAGCTTGGTCATGTAGCCGGCGATCAGTCCGCCCATCGAGAAGCCGGCAAGCGAAAATCGCGTGTCCGCGCCGATGATGGCGTCCAGACCGGCTTGGATGGTGGCGGCGATCGCCTGCGCCGAGATCGGTCGCGCCGGGTCGCCGGATTCGCCGGAGCCCGGAATGTCGGGCACCACCACCATGAAATCGCGCGCGAGATCCTCGATGTTGCGCACCCAGTGCAGCCAGCTTCCGGTGCCGCCATGGAGCAGCACCAGGGGCACGCCTTCGCCCCAGATGTGCCAGACCACCTCGCCCGCCGCGTTCGGCGTGCTGCGGCGCGTGCCGGCGCGTTCGATCGCCGCGATGGTGTCGGCGGGAGTCTTCTGCAGGATGGTCATGCTTCCCAGTTGGTTGCCTCGTACTTGGCGGTCGCCAGCGAGCGCAACGGCACGCGCCAGGCATCGTAGCCGTAAAGCCAGTCCGGGCTGGTGTCGTTGCGCATCCCGGGAGCGGCGCTGGAGCCGGCCTGGACCACGCTGGCGCGCGGCTTGCGGGTCGCCTCATAGATGCGGAACGCCGCTTCCGGGCTCTCGCAGTCGGCGTCGCCGAAGCAGCGCGCCAGCACCACCGCGTCCTCGAGCGCCATGGCGGCGCCGCACGCCACATTGGGCGTCATCGGATGGCAGGCATCGCCGAGCAGCACCACGCGGCCCCTGCTCCAGGTGGCGAGCGGGTCGCGCTCGTAGAGGCCCCGTTTGTGGACCTCGGGCGCGGCCGCCAGCACGCCCTGGACGTCGGAGTGGAAATCGCGGAACGCGGCGCGCATTTCCGCGCGATCGCCCAGGCCCGACCAGGATTCTCGCGCCGTCCGCTCGCCCTGCTCGGGCAGGCTGGTGCTGAAATAGACCTGGTCGCACGCGCGGGTGACGTAAGCGACCACGATGTGGCGGTCCTTGCCCCACCACCGGGTGCGCGAGGTGCCGATCTTGACGCCGCGCAAGAGCGATGCCGGAAAGTCGGCGCGGTAGGTGAGGCGGCCGGTGAAGCGCGGCGCCGCCGGCCCCGCCACGAATGCGCGGACCAGCGAGTGCACGCCGTCGGCGCCGATCACCACGTCGGCCTCGATCTCGGCGCCGTCGGCGAAGCGGAGCTCCGCGCGCGGCCCGCGGGTCTCAAGGCGCACGAGCGTCTTGCCGCGGATGACGCATGACGCAGGCACGCTCGCGGCCAGCGCGGCATGCAGGTCGCCGCGATGAAGCACGAGGTAGGGCGCGCCGTAGCGCTCTTCGACCGCTTTCCCCAACGGACGGTCGCTGGTGACCTTGCCGGTGGCCGCCTCTCGGTCGAGCGCGGACGCCGGCGCGAACGCCACCTGCCGCAACCGGTCCTCGATCCCGAGCCCGCGATGGACCTTGATCGCGTTCGGGCTCTGCTGGATGCCGGCACCGACGCGGGCGAAGGCCTCCGCCTGCTCGTACACGGTCACGTCGAAGCCGACCTTGCGCAACGCCGCCGCGGCAGCGAGCCCGCCGATCCCGGCGCCGACGATCGCGATGGAGGGAGTCTGGCGGGCGAGCATGGGTCTTCCTATCGCGTCGCCGCGATCTTTTCCAGAAATCCGACCAGGTCGTCAGTCACGTGATCGACGTGCGGCGCATCGCGGCCGGCGAGCTCCCAGTCCTCGCGAAAAACCTCGCGCGTGCTCTCCGGGACGACCAGCACCGTGGTCATGCCGAGCGCGTGCGGCACCGCGAGGTTGCGGGCGAGGTCCTCGAACATGGCCGCCCGGGCGGGCTCGACGCCATGCGCCTTGAGGAAGCGGTCGTAGGCCGGCGGCGAGGGCTTGGGCTCGAGCTCCGCCGCGACGATGTCGAACACATCGTCGAAGTGCTTGTGAAGACCGAGCCGCGCCAGCACCGCGTCGGCATGCCGCCGGGTCCCGTTGGTGAGGATCAGCTTGCGTCCCGAAAGCATCTCGATCGCCGCTCCGAGCGCGGGGTTCGGCTCAAGCGGCGAGTGGTCGATCTGGTGCACGTAGTCGAGGAAGTCGTCGGGCGCCATGCCGTGCTCGGTCATCAGTCCGCGCATCGAGGTGCCGTAGCGCTTGTAATAGTCCTTCTGCAGGCGGAACGCCTCGTCGGCGCCGATCTTGAGGAAGCGCGCGATGTAGTCGCGGATGCGCTCGTCGACCTGCTGCCACAGGTTGACGTGGTGCGGATAGAGCGTGTTGTCGAGATCGAACACCCAGGTGTCGACCTGGGCGAAGGCACGCGGCGAGGAGGGCGGCGGCACGGCGACAGTCATGACTACTCGTGCTTGAGGCACGATCCCTCGCCCCGCGTAGCGGGAAGAGGGTGGCCCGAGCGAAGCGAGGGTCGGGTGAGGGGCATATTCAGTTCTCGCTGATTGTTGAATTCAAGGATAACAGAATCGTCTCCAGCACGCCGTTAATGTTCTGCAACACGTCATTATTCCAGAAACGCAAAGACGCGATAACCTTCGGAAATCAAGAATGCGTCGCGAGCACGATCTCGCACATTCTCCGCGTGCTGTCCGCCGTCCACTTCGACAACGAGCTTTCGCTCACGACAGACAAGATCGGCAACGTAAGGTCCGATCGCTTCCTGGCGAACAAACTTGAAGCCGCCGAGGCGACGATCACGGACAGCAAGCCAAAGCTTCGTTTCGGCATCGGTGGCGATCTTGCGCAATCGGCGGACTTTGCGGGCTGTCTTGCGGTCTGGTCCGCGCATCGCGTTAGCCCCTCACCCGGCCCTCGCTTCGCTCGGACCACCCTCTCCCCGCTGCGCGGGGCGAGGGTAATGGAGCGCGCGGCGACAGGTGAAGTCTACCGGCTTCATCGAGATGTCAGCATCACCGCATCATCAGCGTTCCGGCGCCGTGGTCGGTGAGCAGCTCCAGCAGCACGGCGTGCGGCACCCGCCCGTCCAGAATGGCGACGCCCTCGACGCCGGCTTCGAGCGCATAGAGGCAGGTCTCGACCTTGGGGATCATGCCGCCGGAAATGGTGCCGTCGGCGATCAGACGGCGGGCGTCGTCGGCGGTCAGCTCCTTGATCAGCTCCTTCGACTTGTCGAGCACGCCCGGCACGTCGGTCAGCAGCAGCAGCCGCTTGGCCTTGAGCGCGCCCGCGATCGCGCCCGCGAAGGTGTCGGCATTGACGTTATAGGTGACGCCCTCCTTCGAGGTCGCGAGCGGCGCCAGCACCGGGATCAGGTCGCGGCCCAGAATCTGGGTGAGCACCATCGTATCGACTTTTTCCGGCTCGCCGACGAAGCCGAGGTCGATCACCTGTTCCATGTTGGACTCGGGATCGGCGACGGTGCGGCTGATCTTGCGCGCCAGCACCATGTTGCCGTCCTTGCCGCAGAGGCCGACGGCCTTGCCGCCGGCCTCGTTGATGAAGCCGACGATCTGCTTGTTGATCGAGCCCGCGAGCACCATCTCCACGATCTCGATGGTGGCGGCATCGGTGACGCGCAGGCCTGCGGCGAACTCCGACTTGATGCCGAGCCGCTTGAGCATCTCGCCGATCTGCGGCCCGCCACCGTGCACGACCACGGGATTGATGGCGGTCTGCTCCATCAGCACGATGTCGCGGGCGAAGTTGCGCGCCGTCTCTTCCTCGCCCATGGCATGGCCGCCGTATTTCACCACCACGGTCTCTTCGTCGTAGCGCTGCATGTGGGGCAGCGCCTCCGACAGGATGTGGGCGATGTCGTGCGGACTGAGGGTCATGATGCGGCCTCGGGGCTCGATACGGCGTCGGCGTTGATCAGGGCGACCCCGCCCTCGTCCCTCAGCCTGCGGCTGATCAAGGCTCGTTGCCGGCGACGGTAGCCATCTTGGCCGCTGCCTTGTAGCGGTCGGGGCGAGAGCAGGGAAGGGCCGCCATCGCGGCTTCGCTCATCGCGCGCGTTCCGCGAGCAGCCGCACGATCGCCGCGCGCAGCTCGGGGATGCCGGCGCCGGCGCGGGCGGAGGTCGCAAGCACGTGCGGATAGGCCGCCGGATGCTTGGCGATCGCCGCCTCGATGGCGGCGAGCTGCGCCTCGAGCGCGGCGGCCTCGACCTGGTCGGCCTTGGTCAGCACGATCTGGTAGTTCACCGCCGCCTCATCGAGCGTCTTGAGGACCTCGTCGTCGACCGGCGTGAGGCCGCGCCGCGCGTCGATCAGGAGGTAGACGCGCGCGAGACTGGCGCGGCCCTGCAGGAAGGCGTGGATCAGCGCCGTCCAGGCCTTCACCTTGGCCTTGGACGCCGCCGCGTAGCCGTAGCCGGGCATGTCGACCAAGACCCGCTGTCCCGGTCCGGCGAAGAAGATCAGCTCCTGGGTGCGGCCGGGCGTCCGCGACGTCCGCGCCAGCGCGGTGCGGCCGGTGAGGGCGTTGATCAGGCTCGACTTGCCCACGTTGGAGCGGCCGGCGAAGGCGATCTCGACGCGGCGCATCGGCGGCAGCGCCGCCTGCGTGCCGGCCGCCGCGACGAACTGCCAGTCGCCCGCGAACAGCTTGCGGCCGGTTTCGATCTCCTCGCGCGTGAAGGTCGGTGTCGCCATGGAGCAGACGCGCGCGTCAGTCCTTCACGCTCTTTTTCGCGAACATCTTCTTGATGTTGTCGAACAGTTCGACCTTGGCGCCGTGCTTCTGCATGATGACGCTCTGCTGGAGCACCGAAAGCGTGTTGTTCCAGGCCCAGTAGATCACCAGCCCGGCCGAGAAGCCCGCCAGCATGAAGGTGAAGATGACCGGCATCCAGTCGAAGATCATCTTCTGGGTCGGGTCGGGCGGCGGCGGGTTGAGCTTCATCTGGAACCACATGGTCACACCCATGACCAGCGGCCAGGCGCCGAGATGGAGGAACGGCCCGATCAGCGGCACCACCGTCGGGTCCCAGGGGATCAGCCCGAACAGGTTGAAGATCGTGGTCGGATCGGGCGCCGAGAGGTCCTTGATCCAGCCGAAGAACGGCTGCTGGCGCATCTCGATGGTGATGAACAGCACCTTGTAGAGCGCGAAGAAGACCGGAATCTGGATCAGGATCGGCAGGCAGCCGGCGACCGGATTGATCTTCTCCTTCTTGTAGAGCTCCATCATCGCCTGTTGCTGCTTCATCTTGTCGTCCGCGTAGCGCTCGCGGATGGCGACCATTTCCGGCTGCACCGCCTTCATCTTCGCCATCGAGGCGTAGGACTTGTTGGCGAGCGGGAAGAACAGGATCTTGATGAGCACCGTGATGAGCAGGATGGCGAGGCCGAAGTTGCCGACGCGGTGATAGATCCAGTCCATCGTTATGAACAGCGGCTTGGTGATGAAATGGAAATAGCCCCAGTCGATCACCTTGTCGAAACGGTCGAGGCCGAGCGCGTCCTTGTAGGCTTCGACCACCGAAACTTCCTTGGCGCCCGCGAACAGCCGCGCGGTGGCGGCGGCGGACGCGCCGGGAGCGATGGTGACCGGGTCGAGATAATAGAGCGTCTGATATCGCTTGATGCCGTTCACGTAGGCCGAGAACTGCGCCTGGAACTTGAGCGCGGGGTCGGGCAGCAGCGTCGCCGCCCAGTACTTGTCGGTGATGCCAAGCCAGCCCGACGTGGACGGGAATTGAATCGTCTTCTTCTTCTCGATGTCGGCGTAGGTGTCTTCCTGCAGCTTGTCGTTGAGCACGCCGATGAGGCCCTCGTGCAGAATGTAGAAGCCTTCGAGCTTGGGCGTGCCATGGCGTGAAATCAGCGCGAAAGCGTGCAGCGCCACCGGCGCAGAGCCTTTGTTGAAGACTTCGTCCCGCACGGTGAACAGGTACTTGTCGTCGACCGTGATGGTGCGGCGGAATTCGAGCCCTTCGCCGTTGTCATAGGCGAGCACCACCGGGTGATCGACGGTGAGCGCGCCGGTGCCCTGCTGCGTCCAGACCGTATTCTCGTCCGGGCGCTTGACGGTCACCGCCGGCGCGGGCAGCCAGCCGAACTCGGCATAGAACGGCTGCGGGCTGCCCGACGGCGACAGCAGAACGATCGGCGGCGAATTGGGATCGATGGTCTCGCGATATTGCGTGAGCGCCAGATCGTCGATGCGCCCGCCCTTGAGCGCGATCGAGCCGGCGACCCGCGGCGTCTGCACCGCAACGCGGGGCGACTGCGCGAGGGCGGCTTCGCGCGTCAGCGGCGCTGGCGCCGGCGCGGGCGTGCTGCCTTCGCCGGGCACGGGCGGGCTGCCCGGCGTCGTGGTTGTGGTGGGCGTGGTCTGTTGCTGCTGCTGTTGCAGCTTCTGCTTCTCCATCTGCGGGAGACCGAAGAAGACCTGCCACCCGATCAGGATGACGGCCGACAGCGCGATGAAAAGCAGCGTGTTCTTCTGGTCGTTCATCTGGAAGCCTTGAGACGGCCCATCGCCCTCTGGAAATCCTCAGCTATTCGCTCGAACGGCAACGACAAGGCGGCGCGCCGCCCGACGAGCACATAATCGTGCCCGCAAGCCAGCCCGTCCGCGTTCGACAACCGCACGATTTCGCGCAGCCGCCGACGCACGCGGTTGCGCTCCACCGCATTCCCGACCTTCTTCGACACGGTGAATCCGACGCGCACCGAACCATCGTCGTCTCGCCCGCGCGCCTGCAACACAAAGGCCGCGGTCGCCACCTTGACCCCGCCGGCGGCGGCCTTGAAGTCGGCACGCTGCCTCAGTCGCTCCATGGGAAGGGTGGCGCGGGTCAGGCGCTGAGCCGCTTGCGGCCGCGTCCACGCCGCGCGGACAGCACCTTGCGGCCGCCTGTGGTCGCCATGCGCTTGCGGAAACCGTGACGGCGCTTGCGCACCAGCTTGCTGGGTTGATAGGTCCGCTTCACGGGGTTTCTCCGCTTGCCGCTGCACGCCGCCGCCGGCGTGGCGGCGGATCGATCGGATTGATCGAACCTCGGCCTCCTCGCCCGAATTCCGCTGTTTTTCGGGGTCGCCGGCTTTGAAGTCCCGCGGCTTATAAGGGAGGCCGGCCTTGCTCGTCAATGCGAGCAGAGTCGGGCGCGACCTCGTGACGGTGCCGCAATCGCGGCTCTATGGCATAGAAACAAGGTCGCCGCGGCGTGCCCCGCGGTAGATCGTCGGCCTGAGCGCCCTGTCAACCCGCCAATACCGGTCATCATGCCCCCCTGTCAGGAACAAAGCCCCACGGCCCCCCGGATCTGGCGCGTCCGGCTGCGCCGCCTGGCGCCGCTCGTCGCCGTCATGGTGCTCCTCTTCGTCGTCTATTCCATGGGATGGCATCGTGAACTGTCGCTGGAAACGCTGGTCCGCCACCGCGCGACGATCGACGCGTTCATCGCCGCCCATCGCCTGACCGCGGTGCTGGCCTTCATCGCGCTCTACAGCGTCGCCGCAATGCTCGCGATGCCGACCGGCATCGTCCTGGCGGTGACCGGCGGCTTCCTGTTCGGGACGCTGGTCGGCGGGATATCGGCGATGATCGGCTCGACCATCGGCGCCACCGCCATCTTCCTGATCGCAAGGACCGCGGCCGGCGAGCACCTGGCGCGCCGCGCCGGGCCGGCGGCGGAACGGCTGGCGGCGGGCTTTCGGGCGGATGCCTTCAGCTACATCGTGTTCCTGCGCCTCGTTCCGGTGCCCTCCTGGTTCACCAACCTGACGGCCGCCGTCCTGGGCGTCCGGCCCGCCATCTTCGTCGCCGCGACGGCGTTGGGACGCAGCCCGGGCAGCCTGATCCTGGCGTTCTTCGGTGCCGGGCTCGACAGCTTGATTGCGGCCGACGTGGCGAGCTACCGCGCCTGTCTTGCCGTCGGCGGCGACGATTGCCGGATCGACTTCGACCCGGCTAACGTGTTCACCCCGACCCTGCTGGCCGCCCTGGTCGCGCTCGGTCTGCTGGCGCTGCTGCCGGTCGTTGCCAAGCGGCTGTGGTTGTGGCGTCGCGCCCGGGCGGAGCCCGAGAGCTCCTGACCGATCCGTGACGGTGGAAGGATCCAATGGCTGACGTCCTCAACCCCGACATCTGCGTGATCGGCGCGGGCTCCGGCGGCTACGACGTGGCGGCCGCCGCCGCGGCGCTGGGCGTGCCGGTGGTGCTGGTCGAACCAGGGCCGATCGATGCCAGCCTGCTGGGCTGCGGCTTGCCGCTCGGTGCGCTGGTCGCTGCCGCGCGCCGCGCCCGTGCCGTGCGCGAGGCGGACGCCTTCGGTGTCATTGCCAAGGAGGCCGAGGTCGATTTCCAGCGCGTGCACGAGCATGTGCAAAGCGTGATCGCCGCGGTCACGCCCAACGTCACCAAGGAGCGGCTTATCGGCCTCGGCGTGCGCGTGATCGAAGCCGCCGCATGCTTCAAGGACCAGACCACTGTCGTTGCCGGACCCGCGACCGAGATCACGGCGCGGCGCTTCGTCATCGCGACCGGCTCGTCGCCGGCGCTGCCGCCGATCCCCGGGCTCGCCACCACGCCGCACCTCACAGCCGACACGATCTTCGATCTGCGGGCCTGCCCGCGGCACCTGATCGTGATCGGCGCGGGCTCGACCGGCCTCGCGCTCGGGCAAGCCTTTCGGCGGCTCGGGGCAATGGTGACCGTGCTCGACGCCTCGGAGGTGTTGTCGCGCGAGGATCCGGAATGCACCCGCATCGTGCTCGATCAGTTCGTAGAGGAGGGCATCGCGGTGCGCGGCGGCGTCGCCATTGCGCGTGTCGAAGCTGCGCCGTCGCAGGTGCGGGTCGTTCTCGGAGGCGACGGCGCGGAGACGGTGGAAGGGAGCCACCTGCTGGTGGCATGCGGCCGGCGGGCGAACCTCGGCGGGCTCGGCCTCGACGCAGCCGGCATCCGGCACGAGCCGCACGGGATCGTCGTGGATGCCGCGCTACGCACGGCCAACAAGCGCGTCTATGCCATCGGCAGCGTGACGGGTGCCCCGGCGGCGCCTCATGCGGCCGCCTATCACGCCGGTCTGGTCATCAGGAATGCGCTGTTCCGCAGCCGCGGGCGCGTCGACAACGACACGGTCCCGCGCCTGACCCTGACCGACCCCGAGCTTGCCCATGTCGGGCTGACGGAGGCGCAGGCGCGGCTCCGCGGCCATGCCATCCGGGTCTTGCGCTGGCCCTACCGGGAGAACGATCGCGCCCAGGCCGAGCGGGCCGTCAGGGGCCACGCCAAGGTCCTGACCGGCCGCACCGGGCGGATCCTCGGCGCCACCATCGTGGGCGCGGGAGCGGGCGAACTCATCGTGCCCTGGTCGCTGGCGGTGGGCCAGGGGCTCCGGATCCAGGCCTGCGCCGGTATGTTGGTGCCGTATCCGACCCTGGCGGAGGTTGGAAAACGCGCTGCCAGCACCTACCTCACAGCAGGTTTGACGAGCTCTTGGGTGCGGCGCATCATGGGTTTGCTGCGCCGCTTGGGATGATTTGGGGTGACTGGCTAAGGCGAAAGGCATGACGGACCGTACGGCCACCGTTGAAGGCCGCGCGCGGGTTCCGCGCATGGGGCTCTCGGGCAAGCTTCTGGTCCTCACGATCCTGTTCGTGATGATCGCGGAAGTGCTGATCTATGTGCCCTCGATGGCCAACTTCCGCCTGGCCTGGCTCAACGACCGGCTGTCGGCCGCCTATACCGCCGCCCTCGTGCTCGATGCGGCGCCGAGCGGCATGGTTCCCGAAAGCCTCTCGCGGCAGATCCTCGACAGCATCGGCGCGCGCGCCGTCGCCATGAAGAGCGGCCAGCAGCGCCGCATGCTCGCCGCCGGCGACGTGCCGACCAAGGTCGATCACGAGGTCGATGTGCGCAGCGTGCCGTGGTATCGCGCGATCATCGATGCCTTCGACACGCTGCTGTTCACCGACAACGACGTCATCCGGGCGGTCGGGCCGGCGCCGGCGGGCGGCGAGTTCGTCGAAATCATCGTCGACGAGGCGCCGCTGCGCAAGGCGATGGTGGAATACTCGATCAACATCCTGCTGGTGTCGCTGCTGATCTCCGGCATCACCGCCACGCTGGTGTTTCTGGCGCTGCATTACATGTTCGTGCGGCCGCTGCGCCGGATCACCGCCAACCTGGTTGCGTTTCATCAGGCGCCGGAAAATCCGTCCAACATCATCGTGCCGTCCGGCCGCCAGGACGAGGTCGGCACCGCCGAGCGCGAGCTCGCCGCCATGCAGCGCGATCTGGCTTCCATGCTGCAGCAGAAGAGCCGGCTCGCCGCGCTCGGCCTCGCCGTGTCCAAGATCAACCACGACCTGCGCAATCTGCTCACCACCGCGCAGCTCTTCTCCGACCGGCTCGCGAGCCTCAAGGACGCGAATGTCCAGCGCTTCGCGCCCTCGCTGATGCGCGCGCTCGAACGCGCCATCGCCTTCTGCGAATCGACGCTCTCCTACGGCCGTGCGCAGGAGGCGCCGCCCGACCGCCGCATGATCGCGCTCGAACCGCTGGTGGAAGAAGTGCGCGAGACGCTGGGCCTCGATCCCAACGCGCCGATCCGCTGGATCGGCGCGGTCGAGCGCGGTCTGATGGTCGACGCCGATCGCGACCAGCTCTTTCGCATCCTGCTCAATCTGGCGCGCAATGCGGTGCAGGCGCTCGAGAGCCGCGCCGCCCGCGACCCCGGCCGCGACCAGGTGCGCATCACCGGCCGGCGCGAAGGCGCGGTGGTGGTGATCGAGCTGTCGGACACCGGGCCGGGGATATCGGACAAGGCGCGCGAGCATCTGTTCGAGGCGTTCCAGTCCTCGACGCGCACCGGCGGCTCGGGTCTCGGCCTCGCCATCGCGGCGGAATTGGTGCGCGCCCATGGCGGCGAGATCAGGCTGGTCGACGGCACCATCGGCGCGACCTTCAGCCTGACCATTCCGGACCGGGCGGTCGAGCTCCATGCGCGCCGCGGCGAACGTGCCAGCGCTTAGCCTGTCCCGCCCGCCCGCGGCGGAAGCCCGCAGCCCTGAGCCGGCGGCCGGCTCCCTTGCCATCGCGGATCGAAGCTTATAGCTATGGCGCGTTCCTCGCCGCAGTTTGCCGGCTGGGGTCAAACTCCTGCGCGATGCGCAAATACCGTGCGATGCGCAACAGAGCGCCCGTAGCTCAGCTGGATAGAGCACCAGACTACGAATCTGGGGGTCGGAGGTTCGAATCCTTCCGGGCGCGCCAGCACTTCAACTCCTGAGTAGAAGACTAGAAATTGCGCGCGGCGCGCGACCGGCTCGCATGCTGAGCCGCTCGATCAGCTCACCGATGCATCGGCGCAGCACAGAACGCGCATCGGATGAGGTCGTGACCAGCCCAAACCGGATGCGCCTTGCGGGCTGCGCTCTCCTGGGCCGGTGCTGCTAATGGGCCCGCGTGCTCGACCGGCAAATTCCGATCGCCGAAAGGAAATGCCAGCACGCCGCGCTCGGTTCTGCGGCCGCGAGACCGGGAATGGCCTTGAGCAGCGGCTGCAGAGTATGAAGCGGGGGCAGGTTCACCGTGAATCCGCGCGAGCCGAGTTCCTGGTAGCGTTCGGAATCTTCGATCGAGGGCAAGGCGAGCTCTTCGATCCTGCACGATTCCTGACGCTCTGCTTCGCCAAGCCCATCGAAGCCATAGACCAGGCGGCCCTCGGACGACATGACGTATTTGTGCGGGATCACATTGGCGAGGTCGCCGCGATCGCCGAGCACGCAGACCAGGAAATAGTGCTCACCAGCCTCGGCGCCCACGAGCAGGCGCGACCCCTCCTCGCCGAATCCGCGAAAGCGCACCCAGTCGTGCCAGGACAATTCCGCCCAGGAGGTCTGGCATTTGTCCCAGTGCAGGATGACCGTGTTGTCGGCTTTCCCTGTCATCGTGTCTCCCGGATGAACGTTGAAACAGCAATTCAAGGGCTGGCGGGCGCGGTCACCGAGGCGCTCGCAGATAACCGCCGCGCGAGCGCGACGGGTCTTGTCGCTTGGATGGTCTAGCTGACTTTGAGATTCTCCGCCGACTCCTTGCCCCGATTGCTCACGACTTCGTACTGAACGATCTGTCCCTCGTTGAGGGTGCTCAGCCCCGCTCGCTCGACCGCGGAAATGTGGACGAATACGTCCTTGCCGCCGCCTTGCGGTTGAATGAAGCCGTAACCCTTGGTCGGGTTGAACCACTTCACGGTTCCTGTAGCCATTAGTCGTCTCCTTGCGTCTTGGTGCGTGCGTGAACCGATCACGCGTGGATCGCGCGATACAGCAGATCCGAGTTTTGGGAAATGACTTGAGAGCGGCCCAAAAACGGGAGCTTGGCAAGGCAGACCAAAAACTTGGTGTTTACTTGTACGATTGACGGGCGAAAGGGTCAATAACGCCTTGGCACCAAGTAAAGCGGGCGCCCGGGGGGCGGTGACCGGGACCGCGGCCAGCGGGTCGGGGCGGCGGATCAGACCTCGGCGGCGGACGTCTTCTTGCTCAAGCGCCAGAGCTGGAATCCCGCGCTCCCGATCGCTTTTTCGATCGCGCCGCGTGAGAAATTGTGGGGCGGAACACTGTCGGGGGCGATCACCCCGATGACGGTCCAGGGCCCGTGATTCCCCGGGAGCTTGCTGCCGATCGTGTCGCCGGCGAAGGCGCGCAATTCCTTGGTCGTTTCAGATTTGAAGCTATAGATCCGCATGGCCTGATCCTCTTGTGCGCTCGGACCGGATTGAACCCTCGCCGCCACGATCGCAGGGGCGGTGAAGTATGGCTCCGATCTCCGACGGTCTGCCGGGCATCCGCGCTCCAGTGCTGGAGCCGGAGCGTAGGCCCGCCGCTTTAAGGTGGCGTTTTGTTCGGTGCCACACTGCGCTCTTTGGGCATCGAAGTCGATCACTATATCGGCCCGGAAACCTGATCAGCCGAAGTGTCGGGCGGCCGGTTCTGGCGATTCAAAAGCAACTTTGTGCAATCGGACAGGAAACATTGGTCACGGCGGCTGATGTTGCCGATATTAAAGCTTGGGGCGTCGATGTGTTGCGGTGCGCAAGTCCGATTTAGGTTGTGTTTGGCGGCCCATTCTGCAAGGCATGACGTGCGGATGCTGCTTTGATGATTTTCAGGACGTGAAAAGCCATGGACCAGTCGGCGACTTCAAGAATTCTCATCGGTCCTTATGGACTGCATGCTTTTGGCTTGGTCATGCTCATGTTCTTTCTGGTCTTCCTGTGGGCGTTCAATTTCACGGCGTTCTTTTGAACACCAGCCGCCGCCGGTCTTAAATCCCGCCGTGGCCGGCGCAAAGGCGCGGCCGCGACCTTAAAAGTCGGCGCTGACAAGGTCGTAGGACCCTCTGCGGCCGCGGGCATAGACCTTCGCGGCGGCCGCATAGATCAGACTGCGATTGGCATCGAACGCGCCCAGCAGTCCGGGCTCGTCGAACCGCATGTTGGGCTGCACGCGTTTCAGAGCGTCTTCGGTCACGAAGAACGAAGCCTCCATCGAGCTGTCGTGGCCCCAAAAACGCACGGCGCGACGCGTCGCGTCATATGACCGGCTCTGGTTCGGAAAGTTCAGCGCCATGATCCGGGTACCGTTTCCAACGTGTCACGTCGCTCGCGCCGCGCGCCGCGCGAGCGGATAACCGGAGTCCTCGTAGAGCCGGCGGATGCCGTCGGAGTCGAAACGCTGCTCTTCCACCTCGAGGTGGGCTCCGATCAGGAGTTCCGGCGACAGTTCCTCGATCGCGAAACGGATGGCTTCCGCGGCCTTGGCAAATCGCCGGTAGCCCATCGGCCGGTTTCCCTTGCGGCTGCGCGTGGGAAACAGCTCCGCGGGCGCGCTATAGTCAAAGCCATCCATGCCTTGTGCCTCGGATGATGTCGTCGTCCAATGCAGTTGCCGCGTCAACAGGCTGCCCGCATGACCTGGGCCGCGTCCGAGGGTTCAGGCATGGCCATCAAGCAAGTCTTCGCCGGCAGAAGTGCAATTGTTCCTGGTCGCGGGCTTGGCTCGGCCGCTTGATGCTCCGCGTCCGAGGGATCAAGCCCATCATACACCCATATAGGTTCCAGGCTGGATAAAATCAGCCCTTGGAAGCTCGGATCATCGTGCCCGATGGCCTGCAACCGGCATGCCGGCGGGACCGGCGTCGGTCGCGAACGGCGCCGCGCTTGATAATCCCTGACAAATTCCCATCTTCGCTTCTCGCCCGCGGATGCGGGCACTTTACGCCGGACGTACGGTTTCGGACATAGAAAAGTCGTGCTAGAGAGGTTTGGTGTGCGACACAGGCAGCCACCGGATTGACGCAAGCTGACCCGTGCATCCAGTCCTGCCACCGCAATCTCAGCCCCGGACTTAATCTTTGGATAACCGCTCCTCTGCTGCCTCGACACCCGCCACGTCCGACGTGCGGGGATGGACACGGATTCTCGCACGCTATCGCGAGCCGAGCGACGGCCGCAGCATCGTCGAGATCGCCATTACGCTCGGTCCGCTTGCGGCGCTCTGGGCGCTCGCCTGGGCGGCCTATTATTTCGGCTTCTGGTGGCTCTCGCTGCTGCTGGCGGTGCCGGCCGCGGGCTTTCTCGTGCGGCTGTTCATGATCCAGCATGATTGCGGCCACGGCGCCTTCTTCCGCCATCGCCTCGCCAACGACTGGGTGGGGCGGGTGATCGGCGTGTTCACGTTGACCCCTTATGATTTCTGGCGCCGCACCCATGCGATCCATCACGCCAGTTCGGGCAATCTCGACCGCCGCGGCCTGGGTGACGTCGACACGCTCACGGTGCGCGAATATCTGGCGCTCTCGTTCTGGCGCCGGCTTTGCTATCGGCTCTACCGCCACCCGTTCGTGATGTTCGGCATCGGCCCGGTCTATCTGTTCGTCCTGCAGCATCGGCTGCCGGTCGGCATGCTGCGCGGCGGCTGGCAGCCCTGGCTCAGCACCATGGCGACCAATTTCGGCATCGCGCTCGTCGTCGCCGTGCTGATCTGGTTCATCGGCATCGGGCCCTTCCTGCTCGTGCAACTGCCGATCACGTTGCTCGCAGGCTCGATCGGAGTCTGGCTGTTCTACGTGCAGCACCAGTTCGAGCATACGTTCTGGGCTCATGACGGCGAGTGGACCCTGCACGAGGCGGCCCTGCACGGGAGCTCGTATTACGACCTGCCGGCGATCCTGCGATGGTTCACGGCCAATATCGGCGTGCACCACGTCCATCATCTGTGCAGCCGCATTCCCTACTATCGCCTGCCGCGGGCGCTGCGCGACTATCCCGAGCTGCGCGGCATGAGCCGGCTGACCCTGCTGCAGAGCCTCTGCTGCGTGCGGCTGGTGCTGTGGGACGAGGGACGGCGGCGGCTGATTTCGTTCCGGGACATCAACTCGCACCGCCTCGGCGATTGCCATGCGGGCGCGCGCGCCGCCGGTGCGGACCTCGGGCGCTGAATGGGCATGCGCCGCGGTGGCATCCTGATCCACTGACGGACCAGCCGCGGTTTTCGTCCACCGCTCCGTCTCTCATTTTCCGGCTCCCGCAACGTTCGTTGCATTCAAAGAAGCCGCAGCCACAGGTTGAACAGCCCCGCAATTGCGAGGCTCGGACCCCGGCGCGCGCCAAAGCGCCGTCGCACCCGCGCGGCGCTTTTGCATGCGCTGCAACGAAAATTGTTGCGTCGATTTGCCGCCGTTGATACCACCACCGCTGTCGTGAACACGACCTTGGGCGGGAGCCGGAGCCCCGCCCCGCGGCGCGGCAGGGAGAAGCCGGTGGCGATACGCAGACCGACAGCGGGGGTGACGGAGCCTGCGGTGTCGAGCGACGTCATCGAGGATCTGCGCCGCAGCTACGACCGGCTCACGCAGTCGCAGAAGCGCATCGCCGAATATATCGTGGAGAATTCCGAGCAGGTCGCGTTCTCGACCGTCGACCAGATGGCGGCGCGGCTTGAGGTCAATCCCTCGACCATTGTCCGCTTCACCTATCGGCTCGGCCTCAACGGCTTTCCCGATCTCCAGCGCCGCATGCGCCAGATCGTGCGCGGCCAGCTCTCGCGCGTGGGCGAGGTCAGCGGCGACAGCAGCCCCGTCGTCCATCTCAAGAACACGTGCCACGCGGCGTCGCTCGGCCACGACCTGCAAAACCTGCACCGCACCGTGGAGGCTTTGACCGCAGCCGACCTCGACAACGCGGTCGACATCATGAATCGCTCGCGCCGGGTCTATGTCGTGGCCGGCCTGTCGTCGCACCCGGTTGCGCAATATTTCGCGTTGATCCTCGACCGGCTGCGCAACGACGTCGTTCTTCTCGGCGCCGAGGACGCCATGGCCAATTCGCGCCTGGCGGAGATCGCCGCCGGCGATTGCATGGTGGCGTTCACCTTTCCGCGCTACGCGGCGGCCACCCACCGCGCCGTGCAGTTCGCGAAGGACACCAGGGCCAAGGTGATCGCCGTCACCGACAGCCCGATCTCCGCGGTCGGGCAGGCCGCCGAGGTCATATTGATCGCGGCTTCCGCCGGCACCGGACTGCACAATTCACTGGTCGCGCCGATGGCGGTCGCCAATGCGCTGCTCAACGGCATGGTGGTGGCAAAAGGGATGAGCGGGCTCGAACGCTATGGCCGCGTCGACCGCCTGATGAACAAATGGGACGCGCTGCTCCTGAAAGGCGACCGGGCCGAATAAAACGGCGGATGCCGACACGGCCGCCTTCAGGCGGCGATCACCGCGCCGGAGGCGGCGAGCGTCAGCGGCTCGACGAGTCGGCCGGCTTGGCGGCGACCTTGGCCTTGGCCTCGTTCTTGTCCGCGAGCCGCGTGCGCGTGTCGCGCAATGCGACTGCGATGCCCTTCCAGTTGCCGCGCGGCTGGATGTGCGCCGGGTCGGCGCCGGGCATCGGGCGCGACAGTCCGTATCTTCCGCCGTTGCGGTCGACCCATCGCCACACCGCCGAATGGTCGCCGTCGGCACTGACGATGTCGACGGCGCGGCCGTGGCCGTAGCCGCCGGTCGCGCGCGACCCGCCGTGCAGCGAGTTGCCGGCGCGCGCCTTGAAGCCCGATGCGATCTGCTGGCGGTAGTCGTCGCGGAACGCGCTCAGCATCGACCAGCGGATGCCGGCATCGTCCATCGCCTTGCCGGAGTGATAGAGCATTTCGCGAAAGTCGCGGTCCATGCCGAGGATCACGTAGGTCTGCAGCGTCATCTTCACGCGCTTGGCCGCCGCCGGATCCTTCCAGCTAAAGTCGCCGGTCGAATCCTTCTTCACCGGCGCGCGCTGGTAGACCTCCCAGAGATAGTCGTCGACTTCGTCCATCGGACCGACCGGCTGCTTCGCCGCCGTTGCGGCGGGCGCGGCCACGGCCGGCGCCACGCTCGGCGCGCTCGCGATGGTCAGAGAATCCGCCGGCGGCTTGACGAAGCGCAAGGTCGCGATGCTCTTGGTGAACAGCGGCTCCGGGTCCGCGTCGGTCGCGGTCTCGCGCGCGATGGCCTTGGTGTCGACCGAAGCGAGCATGAATCCCGCACGCTGCGGCATGGTTTCCGCTTCGTTAGTCGCGATGGTTTCCGATTCGATAACGGGCCGCGTCTCGATCGCGATCGACAAGGGAACCAGCGAGGCGACGTGCGTCGCCGGCTTCTCCAGCACCCACGCGCCGTGGCGCGGCGTCGGATAGGGGCTCGAGCGCGCGATCGGCAGCGCCACGAAGAACACCAGCACGCCGCACGACACGCTGGCCATCAGCACAGCGCAGTTCGAAATACGATCAGCCGGCTTAATACGACCAGCCGAGTTGGCGGCGCGAATCCCCCGCATCCCAGTTCCCCCGTTCCCGATGGCGATGATCTAGCGGCCGTGCAGGGCCACAGTGCGGCAGGGTGGTGACTACAAATTGCAGCGATCGCGATAATCTTCGGGCAATGTTATTTTGAGGTTAATCGCGAGGCGCCAAGCGGTATGTCAGTCCGCCAAAAGTTCCGACATGTTGCTTTTGCGAGGCGCAATAGTTCCATGCGCGGTTCGCCGTATTGGAACTCCGATCGGCTGCGGAACGTCACGCACCGAAGTTCCATGGCTCCGTCACGATCCGAGCGGTGCGCGAAAGTTCCCGACGCATCGTCATCGCCGGCACGATCGAATGCGACGCCGCCGCATCGCCATCGCCACGCACTAGCACGCGCGGAGGATGATGCACGTCTGCCGCAGGCGGATGAACGGTGTCCGCGCCCGGCGCTACGGCTTCTTGCGCATCTCCGCCGAGGAGTTGATCGCGGTGTGCAGGTTGCGCGCGTAATCGACCGCGCCGGCCGTATCCATGCTGAATGCGCGCGAGGCGTATTCCTTGACGCCGAGGATGGCGGCACGCGGCGCCTTGAGGATGGCCGCGCAGGTATCCTGCACCGTCGCCTCAAGGCGCGCCGCCGGCACGACTTCGCTGACGATGCCGAAGGTGAGCGCGCGCTCCGCGCTGATCACGGCGGTGGTGTAGACCAGGTAGTTGAACGCCTTGCGCGGCACGCGGTCGACGAAGGAGGACATCACCATGGTGGGGAGGATGTTGTGCATCATCTCCGGCACCTGGAAGGTGGCGCGGTCGCTCGCGATCGTGATGTCGCAGATCGCCGCCATCGCGCAGCCGAAGCCGAGCGCGCGGCCTTGCACGACGCCGATCACCGGCAGCGGCGTTGCCCGCACCGCGCCGTAGCAGCCGAAGATCACGTCGTAGCCGCGCCGGGCCGGCAGCGGGTCGACCGCGCCGGGCGGCCGCGGCGAACCCATGCTGGCGCGGCCGATGCAGAAGTCCTCGCCGGCGCCGCGCAGCACGATCGCCTGCACGTCATCGGGCGCCTCCTCGACCAGCCGCGTCACCTCGCGCGCCATGTCGTCGGTCGCGGCGTTGCCTTCGGCCGGACGATTGAGCGTGATCTCGAGGATCGCGCCGCTGCGCTTGGAGAGGATTTGGTCCGACATCGGCGGGGTTTCCCAGGTTGTTGCGGGAGCTTGGCTGCGCCCATTCGGCGGATGCCCCGCCTCGCGTTGGCGTGGCGGCAGGCGACAACGTCGGATCGCGTGGGGACTTGTGTTCGGCGTGACGACGGTCAAAGCCTACGATGCAGCCAAATTCGTTGCAAGGCGGCGATCCGCGGGCGTGATCGGCGGGGCGCGTGTGCCCCGCTCTTGGTGCGACGCCAGCCGCGCTGTTACGGCGTCCCGCCGGGCTTCTGCAAACACCACTCGCCCTCGGGCATGCGTCCGACCAGGCCCTGGTCGCGCAACGCGTCGAGCTCGAGCGCGATCTCGCGGCCGTCGCGGCTGCCGACCGCTTCCATGAGCGCGCCGAAATACATCGGCCCGGAGTCCAAAGCCTGCCGCACCGTCTGGTAGCGCGCCGGCCTGGTCAGGCGCGGCGGCTGCGGGCGGCGCGACTCGAGCGTGTCCGGCCTGTCGTAGGGCGCGGTCACGTCGAAGGCGATCTTGGTTATCGTCTGCTCCGGCGTCGCGGTCGGGTCGGTGTAATAGGCCGGCTGTCCCGGCGCCAGAACGAGGTCGCGATCGGCGCGGAAGCGCGTCGACATGGCCCATTCCACCTCGGCGTCGGAGAACACGTCGATGTCGTCGTCGACCACGGTGACGTGCTTCAAGCCGCGCAGCTCGAACAAGGTCGCGATCGCGCGCCTGCCTTCGCCCGCCGTGCCGCGCCGCAAGGCCACGCGCACATGCTGGCGCGGCGCCGCGGCTTCCGAGGAGGACACCGCGACCGGCTCGATGCCGGCCGCGCGCAGCGCGCCGATGACTGCCGCCTCGGTGTGGGCGGCGGAGAGGCTGCACGAGTCGACGCGGTCGAGATGCGAGGTGCCGTGCAGCACCGACTGGTGCAGCACGTCCTTGCGCATCGTGATGGCGGTGACGTGGAACAGCGGGTCGAGATGCGCCGGGCCGTAGAAGCCCCAGAACTCGCCGAAGGGGCCGTCATATTCGCGATAGCCGAGCTCGTCGAAATAGCCCTCGATGATCATCTCGGCGTCCGCCGGCGCCAGCACGCCGTTGGTCAAGCCGCGCACCATCGGCATCGTCGCGCCGCGAAAGGTCGCGACGGTCCTGAACTCGTCGCCCGGGCCGCGCAGCGTCGCCGCCAGGAAGTCGAGCGGATGCGAGCCGACCGCGAAGCTCACCGGCAGCCTTTGCTTGCGCGCCACGCATTCGCGATAGATGCGCTGCATGTCCGACGGCGCGGTGAGGTTCGAGCTCACGGTGTTGCGGTTGCGCAGCATCAGGCGGCGGCAGCCGACGTTGTTCTTGCCGGTGGCGGGATCGGTCGAATAGTCGATCGCCGACGAGATGTAGGGCCCGCCGTCGAACTCGTGCTGGAGGTGGAACGGCAGCCGCGTGAGGTCGATGTCGTCGCCCAGGCGCACGACCTGGTGCACCGGCGCGTCGGCCGAGGACACTTCGACGATCTCCTGCGGGTCGGCCATGCGGCGCATGTACTCGCGCGCCATGTCGCGGAAGTCGACGCCGAATGCCGCGGCCAGGCGGCGCCGGCTGCCGGTGACCGCGGCCACGACCTCGTGCTGCTCGGGGCCGGCCTTGCGGAACAGCGTCGTCTTCGGCGTCGCCTCGATCAGCGCGCTCAGGTCGGCGAGCGCGACCGGTTCGTCGTGCACCTCGACCTCGCCGAGCGCGATCAGGCGCTCGATGAACCGTCGCAGCCGGAACCTCTCGCAATCGATGGCGGGTTTCGTATTCGTCGGCGGCGTCACGTGCTCTTGCATGGCTCGATTCTGCGTTTGCGGATTTCCCGGACGTGGGGCGAGCCAACACCAACCGCAGGCGCGCGGCAAGCGCCATCGACGCCATGGGAATTCGCAAGGAGCGTGAACCCTGCGCAAGGCAGGAGGGCACGGCGCCCGCGCTCACAAGGCGCCCACGGTCAGGCCGGGATTCAGAACCGGTGCACTACAGATCGCGCGACAGGGCCGTCTGCTCAACCCGCGCCTCACGGCGATAGCCGGCCTCGGCAGCGCATTTGGCGGCGTGCGCCTCGCGGTTGATGACCTGCAGGTTGCGCACGCCCCAGAAGCCGAGCAAGTCCGGCCACGGCAGCTCCCGGTGCTCCTGCCACACCCGGAACAGCGGCATGCGGTGGTCGACCTCGGCGGTCTTGAGCAGCCGTTGCCCGCTTGCGGCGCAGCGCCGCACCTGCAGCCGCTTGAGCAGCCGCACATAGTCGCTCGGCGCACCCCAGAAATCCCAGGCGGTGACGCAGACCGCGTGCCACTCGGCGTTGCGGTTGGGACCGGCGTCCCAGAGATCGGCATGCCAGCCGAGCCGGTAGACCGGTTGGCCGCAGACGCAGCAATGGCCCGGCCCGCGCGAAAATTTCCGTTCGCGATAGGGCGTCGGCGGGAACCGGAACGTCTTCGGCAGGTCGCGCGCGCGGCCGGTGGCGAGCCGCCAGGTCCATCCGTCCGGCGTGCCGCTCCTGGCCGCCAGTGCACGCGCGAGCCGGTCGGCGCGCAGCGGATGCGCCCGCCAGTAGCCGTCGATGGCGCGCCGCGGCGTCGGCGGGATGAACGGACAGCCGAGCGCGCGGGCGAGCACCGGCGGTGGAAAGAGCTCCGGCAGCGCCTTGGTGAGCCGCGCCAGCGCCTTGCGATTGCGCTCCGCGCGCCATGCGGATGTCTTCAACATGGGTGAGCCCTCCTGCGCTCAGGCTGCCACGGAGACGTAAAGGGATCGTCAGCGGCGCGGTTGCGTGCGGGGCGTGCGGCGCGAACGCCTGGCGCGCGCTTCGTCGAGCTCCAGATCGTCCCGGTCGCGCCGGCCATGATGATGCTCTATACCGAACACCCACGAGTTCCTGCCCGCAACTGAAAGCCCATGCCATGACGACGAGGCTGGTCCAGAGCCATTCGCACTGGGGCGCATTCCTGGCGGAGGTCGAGGACGGGCGCTTCGTCGGCGTGAAACCGTTCGGGCGCGATCCCGAGCCTTCGCCGCTGATCGCGGCGATGCCGGCGGCGATCTATTCGCCAATCCGAGTCGCCCGGCCGATGGTGCGCGAAGGCTTTCTCGCCCGCGGTCCCGGCCACGGCGAGGGCCGCGGCCGCGAGCGTTTCGTGCCGGTTTCGTGGGAGCGCGCGCTCGATCTCGTGGCTGGCGAGCTTGCGCGGGTCAAGCGCGACCACGGCCACGCCGCCATCATGGGCGGCTCGGCCGGGTGGGGCTCGGCCGGCATCTTCCACGAATCGCGCACGCAGGTGCGGCGCTTCCTCTCCGCCTTCGGCGGCTACGTCGACCAGGACTCCAATTACAGCTTCGGCGCCGCGCTGAAATTCCTGCCGCACGTGCTCGGCTCCGCACAGGCGGTCACCGGTCCGCTCACCTCATGGTCGTCGATCGCGCGCCACGCGCAGCTCGTCGTGCTGTTCGGGGGCGCCAATCCGAAGAACATGCAGGTGGCCAAGGGCGGCTGCGGCCAGCATCTGGTCGGCGGCTGGATGGCCGAGCTCGGACGTGCGGGCGTCGAGGTGGTGAACGTGAGCCCGATCCGCGACGACGGCCCGGAGTCGGCGCGTGCCGCCTGGGTCCCGATCCGTCCCAATACGGATACCGCAATGCTGCTTGCGCTGGTCCACACCCTGGTCGCAGAGGGGCTGCATGACGCAGGCTTCCTGGCGAGCCATTGCACGGGCTTCGAGCGCCTGCGGCCGTACCTGATGGGCGAGGCCGATGGCCGGCCCAAGGACGCCGCCTGGGCCGCCGCGATCACGGGCGTGCCCGCCGACACGATCCGGGCGCTCGCGCGCCGCATGGCCGCCGCCCGCACGATGGTGAGCGCCTCCTGGTCGCTGCAGCGCGCCGACCATGGCGAGCAGGCCTATTGGGGCGTGATCCTGCTCGCGGCCGCGCTCGGGCAGATCGGGCAGCCCGGCAGCGGCTTCGGCTTCGGCTACGGTTCCGCCAACGGCATTGCCGAGGCGCCGCTCGCCTTCGGTCCGCCGTCGATGGAAGCTCTCGGCAACCCGCTCGGGCGCACGATCCCGGCGGCGCGCATCGCCGACTGCCTGCTCGATCCGGGCGGCGGCTATGACTACAACGGCACGCGCGGCGTCTATCCGGACATCCGGCTGGTCTATTGGGCCGGCGGCAATCCGTTCCATCACCATCAGGATCTCAACCGCCTGCGCCGCGCCTGGCAGCGGCCGGAGACCATCGTCGTGCACGAGCCCTGGTGGACCGCGACCGCGCGCCATGCCGACATCGTGCTGCCCGCCACCACGACGCTCGAACGAAACGACATCGGGGCCGCCCACCGCGACAGCTACGTGTTCGCGATGCAGCAGGCGATCGCGCCGGTCGGCGAGGCGCGCAGCGACTTCACGATCTTCGCCGGGCTCGCGGATCGGCTCGGCTGCGCGCAGGCCTATACGCAAGGCCGCGACGAGATGGCTTGGCTGCGCCATCTCTACGGAAAGTGGCATGAAAAGCTGCGCCCCAACCAGGCGGCGATCCCGGACTTCGAGGGCTTCTGGGCGCAGGGCCACCTCGAAATCCCGCGCCGCGCCGACGAGTACGTGATGTTGAGCGATTTCCGCGCCGATCCGGACCAGCACCGGCTGGCGACGCCGTCCGGCCGCATCGAGCTTTATTCGGAGCGGATCGCGGGCTTCGGCTACGACGACTGTCCGCCGCATGCGACCTGGCTCGAGCCCTACGAATGGCTTGGCGCCGCCAAGGCCTTTCCGCTGCATCTCGTCTCCAGCCAGCCGCGCTATCGGTTGCACAGCCAGATGGACGGCGGCCCGGTGAGCGCGCGCGGGAAGGTCGGCGGCCGCGAGGCCGTCGCGATCAATCCGGCGGACGCCGCGGCGCGCGGCATCGCCGACGGCGACGTGGTGCGCCTGTTCAACGATCGCGGTGCGTGCCTGGCCGGCGCGGCGCTTACCGACTCGGTCGCGCCCGGCGTGCTGCGGCTCTCGTGCGGCGCCTGGTACGATCCCGCCGACGCCAATGGCGACGCCGTCTGCGTGCACGGCAATGCCAATGTGCTCACGCGCGATCGCGGCACGTCAAAGCTGGGGCAGGGACCCACCTCCGCGACCGTGCTGGTCGAGATCGAGCGCATCGTGGCGCCGGCGCCGCCGGTGCGCGCCTTCGTTCCGCCGGCACTTGCGGAGACCGCGGCCTGAGCCGCGTCATTGGCCATGAGCAACCCGGAGCTGATCGAGGATCTGGTGGCGGCCAACCGCATCCTGGCCGATCGCGGCGTGATCGACGTCTACGGTCACATCAGCGCGCGCGATCCCCGCAACCATGATCGCTATTGGCTCACCCGCAGCATGGCGCCGGCGCTGGTCACCGCCGAGGACATCATCGAGTTCGATCTCGACAACAATCCGGTCCGCGCCGGCGAGAACCGGCTGTTCTTCGAGCGCGTCATCCACGGCGAAGTCTACAAGGCGCGGCCGGACGTGATGGCGGTCGTGCACAATCACTCGCCGAGCCTGATCCCGTTCTGCAACAGCGACACCCGGCTGCGCCCCATGGTCGGCAACGCGGCGTTTCTGGGCGAGGGCGCGCCGGTGTTCGACATCCGCAGCGTCGACGACGACGGCGATCTCAATGTCTGCAGCCTGCCGCAGGCCCAGGCGCTCGCGCAGGCCCTCGGCCAGCACTGGCTCGTGCTGCTGCGCGGGCACGGCGCGGTCGCGGTCGGGCAATCGATCCGGCAATGCGTGCGCCACGCCGTCATCGCGGAAACCAACGCCCGCGCGCAGATCGAGGCCAGCATCCTCGGGCCGGTGCATTTCCTCACCGCCAGCGAAATCGATTACGCGCGGCGCGTGAAGCCCAAGGACCCCGACCGCGCCTGGCAGCTCTGGAAGGCGCGGGCGACGGGGACGCGTTAGGGCGCTTGGGTACACTGCCCTTTACGCGGCCGGGAACCGGCGGCGACCAAGGGTCTTGGCGGCGCGCGGCTGGAACTTGGCCGTCGCGGCGGGCTTCTCTTCGGCCTCGGTTGTGCCGCGCGCGAGCTGCCGGGTGTTGAGATAGGCGCCGAACTCGGCGGCCGGGAGCGGCTTGGCATAAAGATAGCCCTGGGCCTCTTCGCATTCCTCGTTCAACAGGAACGCCGCCTGCGCCTCCGTCTCGACGCCTTCGGCAATGACTTCGAGGCCGAGATTGTGCGCCATGGCGATCAGCGAGCGCACGATCGCCGCGTCGCCGGCATCGTCGGTGAGCTTCATCACGAAGCTGCGGTCGATCTTGATGCGCGCAAGCGGAAACCGCGTCAGGTAGCTCAGCGACGCGTAGCCGGTGCCGAAGTCGTCGAAGGCGAGCTTGATGCCTTTCTCGTGCAGCTTTTGCAGCACCGCCGTGTGCTCGAAATTGAGCGCGACGTTCTCGGTGATCTCGAGCTCGAGCACTGCAGCCGGCAGGCCGGTTTCGGCAAGCGCGTCCTCGATGTCCTTGAGCAGCGCGTCGTCGCCCAGTTGGCTCGGAAACAGGTTGACCCCGATGCGGCGGAGCGCAAGCCCGGCGTTGCGCCACTCGGCGGTCTTCTGGCAGGCAGTGCGGATGATCCAGCGGCTCACGTCGGGCGCGATCGCGCTCGCCGCCAGGGTATCGATGAACGCTCCGGGCGCGAGAATCCCGCGCACCGGATGCCGCCACCGGATCAGCGCTTCGGCGCCGACCACCGCCTCGTCGGTGAGGCGGACTTGCGGCTGGAAGTAGAGTTCGAATTCGTTTTCCGTGAACGCGCGCCGCAGCTCGAGGTCGAGGCTGCGCCGTGCCTGCGCTTGCGCCCGCAGCACCGGCAGGAAGAAGCGGCTGGTGCGGCCGCCTTCGGACTTGGCCTGATAGAGCGCGAGGTCGGCGTTCGCGATCAGCTCATCGACGGTCACGCCGTCGGCGGGGGCGATCGCGATGCCGGCGCTGCCGCCGACGTGCAGGATGTGATCATTGACCTTGAACGGCTCCGCCAGCCGGGCGAGCATCGCGCCGACGACTTCGCCGATCATCAGCGGGTTGCCCCAGTCCGGGAAGATCACCACGAATTCATCGCCGCCCAGCCGGCATACCGTACCGCGGCCTTGCGCGACGTCGCCCAGACGGTGGCCGACTTCGATCAGCAACTGGTCGCCGGTCGAATGCCCCAGCGTGTCGTTGACGTCCTTGAAGCCGTCGAGATCGAAGAGCGCGATCGACAGCGGCTTGCTGCTGCCGTCCCCGGCCAGCAGCCGTCCCAGCTCCTTCTGCAACGTCAGCCGGTTGGGCAAGCCGGTGAGCTGGTCATAATGGGCCACGCGCTGGAGCTGCTCCTCCGCGCGCATGTAGTCGGTGATGTCCTCATAGGCACGCGCCACTCCGCTGATGGTGCCGTCGGGGTTGTACATCGGAGCGGCGGCCGCCCTCACATCGATGAGAGTGCCGTCCTTGCGGACGCGTTGAACGCGCTGGCCGCGGACCGTCTCGCCCTTGATCGCCCGATCGAACAGCCCTTGCGGACGGCTGAGCTTGGGCGGCAGCAGATTGGCATACTGGCCCTTGGCATCTTCGGCGGTGTAGCCGAACATCTGCTCGGCGGCGCGGCTCCAGACGAAAATGCGGCGTTCCGTATCGGAGCACACGAACGCGACCGGGGATGCATCGATCACCGCCGCCAGCGTGGCGTTGGCTTGCCGCAGGTGCTCGGCGGCCTGCTCGGCCTCCTCCTGGCGCTGCTGGAGTCTTGCCGCCATGCGGTTGAACGCCTCGGCGAGATTGCCGACCTCGTCCTGCGAATCCACCGTGCTGCGATGATCGAGCTTGCCGGAGGCCAGCATCGAGGCGTCCTGGCGCAACTGCCGCAGCGGGCGCACGATATGACCCGACAGCATCCAGGCGATGGCGAAGGCCAGCACCATGGCGGCGCTCGTGAACAGCGCGCCCCAGCCCAGCCGCCACAGCACCGCCGCAAACGTAATCTCGGTCGGCAGCCCGACCGACACCAGCCACGGCGCGTGTGTGGCCATCGCCGAGCCGGTGATGCGCTCCACATCGTCGGGCCACCGGATGACTTCGCTGATCTCCTTGGCGGCGAGGTGGCGCATGACGTCCGGCACCAGGCTGACGTCGCGGCCGATCCAGTTCATGCCGTCGATGGATTGCGAAAGGACGATACCGTGCTCGTTGACGACCCGGACGATGCTTCCCGGCGGCAGCCGGCTCACGCCGAGTGCGTCCTGGAAATTCTCCAGCTTGGTGCCGACCGCCAGGACGGCCCGCAAGCGTCCGGCCTGATCGTTCACCGGGCGCGCAACGGTGACGACCCAATCGCCGCCGACGCGTGAGCGCACCACCTCCCCGATCGCGCGTCGTTCCCCCGCCAGAACCTGCCGCAGGTAGGCGCGGTCGCTCGCATTGATGCGGCCGATCTCGGATGACGTGCCGATACTCGTGCCGTCGAGCGAGAACAGCAGCAGGTTCGCCACATAAGCCGGCAATTCGGCCTTGACCTTCCGCAGCAGCGCGTCGTTGGCGGCGATGTCGGCCGGATCCCAGGACACCGCCTGGGCCACGCCGACCAGCAGGTTTTCCAGGTTGCCGATGTGGTCGTCGACCTGCGCCGCGAGCAGGCGTGCCTCCTCGATGGAGCGCTCGGTCGCGGTGGTGTGATCGCTGCGCCATTGGTTCCACAGACCGCCCCCAATCAAGGCGGTGAATGGAACCACCGTCGCCACGACGAGTCCGAGCAGTCGTGAGCGAATACTTCGCAGCAGCATCATTAGCCCAATCCAAGTCTGACTCGTGCCCGGCTAGCGTTAGCGCAACCTCATTGCGGTCCGGTTCAGACGCCGTCGCCCACCCCCTGAATTTGTTCTTAGGTTTAATCTTGGCTTAATGTTTGCGCTTCTGAACTTTCGCCCCGCAAAACCGGAAAGTTCCGCGCAACATCGCGACGGGTCAGGAGCAAGCTCGAAGAGCGATGCTTATGCGCGATCAGCAAAAACCGCGTCGGTGTCTTCGCGCGCCGGGATGCTGCTCGCAGCCGCATGCCCGAGCAGGAGAATCATGCGGGTCAAGTCTCGTCCTTGACCGGATTGCGCAGGGTGCCGATACCTTCGACCTCGATTTCGCACACGTCGCCCGGCTTCATCCAGATCGGCGGCTGGCGCGCGAAGCCGACACCCGAGGGCGTACCGGTGACGATGACGTCGCCCGGCTCCAGCGTGATCGCCTCGCTGAGGTAGAAGATGAGATCGGCGACCGGGAAGATCATCACGTCGGTATTGGCCGACTGCAGCACCGTGCCGTTGAGCCGCGTCTCGATCTTGAGGCCTGCGCAACCCGGCGGCAGCTCGTCTGCGGTCACCAGTTCAGGGCCGAAAGGACCGGTGGCGTCGAAATTCTTGCCGACGGTCCATTGCGTCGACTTGAACTGGTAGTCTCGCACCGAGGCGTCGTTGAACAGCGAATAGCCCGCCACGTGCTCGAGCGCCCGCGCGCGCGGGATGTGGCGGCCGCCGCGTCCGATCACGGCCACCAGTTCGCCTTCGTAGTCGAGCTGCGTCGACACCTTCGGCCGGATGATCGGCTCGTTGTGTCCGATCAGCGTCGAGGTGAAGCGCGTGAACACCGGCGGATAGTCCGGCTTCTTCATCTGGCTCTCGGTCGCGTGGTCGGCATAGTTGAGCCCGATGCAGATGATCTTCGGCGGGCGGGCGATCGGCGGCCGATAGCGCAGGTGCTGCGTGTTCAGCGGCGCGCCCTTGGCGGAGCGGCCGAGCTCCTGCAGCACGTCCGGATCGTTGCGCAACAGCGTGCCGAGATCGATCGCGCCGAGATCGATCAGGTCCGGCCCGCGCCGCACCGCCACACCGTTCTTGTCGCTCAGCGCGTAACTCACGAAACGCATCGCTCGCATCCTTGGTTTGGAAAACCCACGCTATGTTGCCCGCCGGCGAGCGTCAACACGCGCACTCAGCGCCGCCCGGTTGCTTCCGTGACGCCGACGAGCTGCGCCAGCTTTTCCGGATCGTCGCGCAAGGCGGCCGAGGCGCCGTCATAGACGATGCGGCCCTTGCTCATGACGACGGTGCGCTCCGAGAATGCGAGCGCGACGCGGCTGTTCTGCTCGACCAGGATGATCGAGAGCGCAGTCTGCGCGCGCAACCGGATCAGCACGGCGGTGAGCGCCTCGACGATCACCGGCGCCAGGCCCTCAGTCGGCTCGTCCATCAGCAGCACGGAGGGATTGGTCAGGAGCGCGCGCGCGATCGAGAGCATCTGCTGCTCGCCGCCGGAGAGCTGGTGGCCCATGTTGCCGAGCCGCTCCTTGAGGTTCGGGAACAGTTCGAATACGCGCGCCTGCGTCCATTCCCCCGGCCGCGCGGCGATTTCCAAGTTCTCGCGCACCGACAGCGAGGGAAAGATTTCGCGCTCCTGCGGCACGAAACCGAGCCCGCGCAACGCGCGCGCATGGACCGGCAGGCGCCGCAGGCTGGTGCCGGCGAGCACGATGTCGCCTTTGTGCAGCGTGGTATGGCCCATCACGGTCGCCAGCAGCGTGGTCTTGCCGACGCCGTTGCGTCCGATCACGCTGATGCATTCGCCCGGCGCCAGGGCGAGATCGATAGCTTCGAGCACGACGGTCTCGCCGTAGCCTGCCGACACGCCGATGAGCGCGAGCGCGTCAGCCACGGCCGGTCTGCCCCAGATACACCGCGCGCACCCGCGCGTCGGCGCCGATGTCCTTTGGCGTGCCTTCCGCAAAGATCGCGCCGCTGACCATGACGGTGATGCGCTCCGCGAAGCGGAACACCAGGTCCATGTCGTGGTCGATGATGAGCACGCCGATGTGCGGGGGCAGCGCCGCGATGGCGTCGAGGATGATATGGCTCTCGGTCGAGGGCACGCCGGCGGCAGGCTCGTCGAGGAGCAGCACCTCGGGCTTGAGCCCGAGCGCGATCGCGAGCTCGACCAGCCGCTGCCGGCCATAGGGCAGTTCCGCGACGCGCAGCGCGGCGTCGCCGGTGAGATGCAGCGCGTCGAGGAGCGCCATCGCCTCGTCGACCACGTCCTTGCGCCGGCCGGCCGGCCTTGTCATCGCGCCGGCGGCGCCGAGGCGCTCGGCGATGGCGATGTAGACGTTCTCCAGCACCGACAGGCCGCGAAACAGGCGATTGATCTGGAACGTGCGCGCGATCCCGAGCTTGACCCGCTCGGCCTGCGCGACCGCCGTGATGTCGCGGCCCTTGAGCAGCACCTGGCCGCTGCTCGGCGCCAGCACGCCGGTCAGGAGATTAATCAGCGTCGTCTTGCCGGCGCCGTTGGGGCCGATCAAGGCGTGGCGGGCGCCGCGCTCGAGCCGCAAGCTGATGTCGCGCGCGGCGGTGAGCGCGCCGAAGGTCTTGGAGAGCCCGCGGGTTTCGAGCAGCGCGTCGCTCATGGCGTCCGCCGCTGCGCGCGCCGGCGCGTCGTCGCCTGGTCCCAGAGCCCGAGGATGCCGTTGCGCGCGAACAGCGCGATGACCACGAGCAGAAGGCCGAGCCCGAGCTGCCAGGCGGTGGGATAGAGCTTGGCCAGGAAGTGCGAGAGCACCATATAGGCGACCGCGCCGACGACGGCGCCGTAGAGCCGGCCATAGCCGCCGAGCACCAGCACGATCAGGACGGTCGCCGCGCGGTCGAGGCCGAGCGCGCTCAGGTTGACATAGGCATTGGTCTGCGCCCAGAGCGCGCCGGCGATGCCGGCAATGGCGGCCGAAATCGTGTAGCAGGTCACCAGCCGCAGGCGCACCGGCGCGCCGACCGCGTGCATGCGCAGCGTGTTTTCGCGGATGCCGGTGAGGCTGTGCCCAAACGGCGAATAGACCAGCATGCGCACGAACACGAAGCAGACGAACAGCACGCCGAGCGCGTAGAGGTACTGCGTGTTCGGATAGAGCGGGCTGAACTCGAAGGCGCCGAACAGCGGCGGGATCGGCAGGTTGTCGAGCCCGTCGTAGCCGCCGGTGTAGTCGGCGGCCATGTTCGCCAGCTCCTCGAGCAGCCCCATGGTGCATAGCGTCAGCATCAGCAGCGTCAGCCCGGTGGTGCGCAGCAGCACCCAGCCGGAGGCGAGCCCGACCAGCGCCGCCACCCCCGCCCCGAGGACGAGGCTGGTGATCGGCTCGTTCCAGATGCCGTGCTTGGCCAGCATCCCGACCGCATAGGCGCCGGCGCCGAAGAACGCGGCGTGGCCGAGCGTGACGATGCCGGCATAGCCGAGCGCAAGGTCGAGCGAGAGCGCGAACAGGATCGTGATCAGGAGATCGGTGCCGAAGCCGAGATGGCTGGGAAACGCAAAATAGAACGCGATCGCAAGAACCCAGGGGATCGGCTCCCACCAGCGCAGGCGATGGCGGCCGGCGAGCGCCAACGCCGCCGGATGCTCGGCAGCCGCGATCGTCGGCGCGCTCATGTGCCCTTGCCTCCGAACAGGCCCTGCGGGCGCGCCAGCAGCAGCAGGATCGTCAGCCCGTAGATGAAGATCGAGCCGCCCTGCGGCAGGTATTTCTTGAGCGCGAAATCGAGCACGCCGATGATCAGCGCCGCATAGAACACGCCGGTCACGCGGCCGAGGCCGCCGACCGCGACCACGATCAGGAACAGCACGAGGTATTTGAGCGGATATTGCGGATCGAGCCCGAGGAACTCGACGCCGAGCCCGCCGCCGAGCGCCGCCATGCCGCTGCCGAAGGCGAAGGTGAGCGTGAACAGGCGGTTGATGTTGATGCCGAGCGAGGCGGCCATGCGCTGGTTGTCGACCGCGGCGCGGATCTGCGCACCGATGCGCGTGCGCTCGAAGCCGAGCCAGAGGCCGAGCACGATCGCGATGCCGACCCCGATGAGGACGATGCTGTAGGTGCGATAGCGCAGGAGGCCGAGATCGATCTGGCCCTGCAGCGACGGCGGCAGCGTGAGCGACTGGTTCTCCGGGCCGATCACCAGCGTGACCGTAGCGATCATGATGAACACGAGACCGATCGTGAACAGCACCTGGTCGAGCTCGCTCGACTTGTAGAGGCGGGAATAGAGCAGCCGCTCGAACAGGACGCTGACGCCGGCGATGACGACGAACCCGACCCCGAGCGCGGGGATGAAGCCGATGCCCCAGCGCCGCATGCTCAGCACGATCACGTAGCCGCCCAGCATGGCGAAGCCGCCGTGGGCGAGGTTGACGAAGCCCATCAAGCCCATGGTGACGGAGAGGCCGACCGACACGATGAACAGCACCATGCCGGCGGCGATCCCCCCGAGCAGCATGCTGGCGGCATCGATGCCTAGGATCACGTGCGGCCCTGCTGACGATGCGGTCCAGTCAAAATACGGTCCACGCGGACGGTGCGCTCACGCGCCGCCGCACGGCGGAATCTTCAGCGCCTTGCAGGCGTCCTTGACGTTGTCGACCTTGCCGATCTGCTTCTGGTGCAGCTTCCCGTCCGTCCCCTTCACGACTTCCGACAGATACTCGTTCATCACGATGTCGCGCGTATCGGGATCGATCAGGATCGGGCCGCGCGGGCTGTCGAACCTCCAGCCCTTGAGCGCGGCCAGCGCCTTCTCACCGTCCATCCGGCCCTTGAGCGTCTGCACGGCATGCACGATCGCCGCCATGCCGTCGTGGCCGCCGACGGCCATGAAGTCGGGCGTGCTGCCGGCGCCGTATTCCTTGGTCCAGGCGGCCACGAAGGCCTTGTTCTGCGGATTGTCGAGGTCGACGTTGTAGTGGTGCATGGTGATGAGGCCGACCGCCGCGTCGCCCATCGCCTGCAGCTTGGTGTCCTGGGTGATGTCGCCCGACCCGATCAGCTTGATGCCGGCCGCGCGCATCCCGAGCGCGCCGTAGGTCCGCACCACCGCGGCCGAATGCTCGCCCGCCGGCACGAAGACGAAGAAGAGCTCAGGCTTCTTCTCCTTGGCGCGTTCGAAGAACGGCGTGAAGTCCGGCACCGCGTTGGCGCCGCCCATGGGGATCTCGTCGATCACCTTGCCGCCGTTAGCCTCGAACGAACGCTTGAACGATGCCAGCGTGTCCTTGCCGGGCGGGAAGTCGGAATAGCCGACGACCGCGGTCTTGCCCAACTGCCTGGCCGCGACCTCGCCCATGCCGTAGCCGGCGTGCCACATGCTGAACGAGGTGCGCACGAAGTAATTCGACATGGTGGTGATATGCGCAGTCCCCGCGTTCATGATCACGGCGAGCTTCTTGCCGGCGTTCACGATCGGCGCTACCGCGATCGCGTTCGGCGAATAGACCCAGCCGGCGAGCACGTCGACCTTGTCCTGCGTCAGCAGTTCCTGCACCACGGTGCGCGACGTTGCGCCGCTCGCGTCCTTGTCGTCGCGCTTGATCAGCGTGATCTTGTACGGCCGCACCGTGTCGGCATTGAGCTTGAGATAGAGCTCGGCACCCCGGTCGATCGCCTGGCCGAGCTCGGCGCCGACGCCGGTGTACGGCACGACCAGGCCGACCTTGACCTCCTGCGCCAGCGCTGCGCCGGCGGCGAGCGCCAGCGCGCCGGCCAGCAGCATTCGCTTGATCATGGAGTCCTCCCTGGTGACCGAGCGGGGCGGGGCGGCCGGCGCGGGCAGCTTGAGCCGGCGGCCGCAGGCTGACCCGCCTGCAAGGGCCTTGTTCCGGACGCTGCAATCAAAGGACAGCCCACGGTGGGCGTCAAGGCACCGCATGCCGCACGGCTTTGACCGCCGGCCGCCGGAACGGCCGGTGCCGGCTAGCCCGCCTTCTGTCCGCGCACGATCGGGTGGCCGATGCCGAGCGGCTTGGAATCGAGCAGCACGAACGCGACCCGCGCCGGCTCCGTCCCGCGGTTGACCCAGGCGTGATTGGTGGCGCGCTGGACCATCACGTCGCCGGCCTTGAGCTTCACGGTGGAGTCGTCCATGTCCATGTCGATCTCGCCCGCGATCACGATCACGTAGTCGATGGTCTCGGTGCGGTGCATGCGGCCGGGATTGCCGGGTGGAAACGTGATCACCGCGAAGCGCGATCCATTCTCCGGCGGCGGCGTGCCGATGATGCGGGCGCCGTAGTCTTCGACATTCTCGCCGACGGCGCAGTCGGCGGGGTTCGCGTCGGTCGACCAGATCAGCGTCGAGGTGGCGCCCGAGGCGCCGCCCTTTGCATTGGTGGCGGGCCCATCGATGATGACCTTGGCGACGTTGTGGTCGTCGTGACCGGTGACGACCCGGCGGATCGGAGGCAGCTCCTTGCTCATCGCGTTCTCCAGTTGACTGATCGAGGCGGCCGCGAGAGACGGCATCCTCGGTTTATGCCGGCTTCACTACCACGGCGGCGGTGTTTCGTTTCGCTGCCTCCCCGCGCGGGCACTTGCGAGCGGCGGCAGCGAAGCGGAGCGAGCGGGATTCGGACCTACAGCTCCCAGATCTTCTGCTCCGCCTTGTGCAGGTGCTCGACCGAGCCGTCGCCCTTGATCAGGAAATTGTCGCAGATGAAGGCGAAGTTCGTCTTGGTGAAAAATCCCGGATGCACGGCCATGTTCATGTTGGCCGCAAGCGGCATGGTCTCGTCGGATCGCAACAGCGGCCGCTCGACCAGGTCATAGCCCTGGCTGTGGCCGAACAGCCGCATCTCCGGCGGCGCCTTGCGGCTGGTCATGTACTCATTGTGCGCGGCGTAGATGTCGGCCGGCAGCGCGCCCGGCTTGAGGTTCGCAACCGTGTGCCGCTGCGCGTCCAGCACGACCGCAAACGCGTCGCGCAGTTCCTGCGAGGCCTTGCCGAACACGAAGCTGCGGGCGAGCTCGGCATAGTGGCCGCCCGGGCCGTTGTTCTCGATCAGCAGCGTCATGTAGTCGCCGCGGCGCATGATCCGCCCCTGGTAGTGCCGCCCGCGCAGGGTCGCGGGCTCGCCGAGCGGCGCCGACGAGCAGCGGAACAGTCCTTGCTCGCTGCCCAGGAGTTCGCCCTCGTATTGCGCGAGCGCCGTGATCTCGCTGTCGCGCATGCCCGGCTTTGCCGCCTGGACGACCTTCTCCCATTGCGTGTCTTGCATGGCCGTGGCGCGGCGGATGAGCGCGATCTCCTCCTCGCTCTTGATCGCCTTGATGCGGTCGACGAGATCGGTGGCGTCCACGAACCTGGCGCCAGGCACCTGCGCTTCCACGATGCGGACGAGGTCGTAATGCAGCCGGCCCTTGCCGACCCAGCCGATGGTCTTGTAGCCGCGCCGCCAGAGTTCCTGCGCGACATGGAAGCCGTCATATTCGTGCGTAAAGGCGGCCGAGAAGAACGACGGGCTGAAAATCCATTCGCCGACGCCGGGATTGAGCGGGTCGTTGCCGTCGGGCTTGTCGCGGCGGTCCTTGTTGCCCATCTCGACCACCGTCATCAGGTCGTCGCGGTGGAAGATGACACTGCGCGGATAATCGTTGTGCGCGGGCACATCGGTGAGCCATTTGACGTAGCCGCCGAGCCAGTCGCTCGAATTCTGCGTCACCAGCGCCTCGATGTTGCGCGCCGCCATCTCCTTGCGCACGGCGCTCCAGCGGCGTTCGAGCTCGTTCATGGACACGGGCGTCTCGACGCGTTCGATGGCTGCCATGGCGAAGTCCCTCGCTCTCTTAGAATTTGACGATGTAGCGCATGCGCTCGGGCTGGCCGGCGATGAACGCGCGGAGATTGTCCACGAGCAACGGCATCACCTGCTCGGCGTAGTTCTCGCTCATCCCGCCCACGTGCGACGTGATGATCACGTTGGGCGTGTCCCACAGCGCGCTCTCGGGCGGCAGCGGCTCGTTCTGGAACACGTCGAGGCCGGCGCCCGCGATGCGCCCCCGCGCGAGCGCGGAGCGCAGCGCGTCCTCGTCGAGCACGCCGCCGCGCGCGATGTTGATCACGACGGCCTCGCGCTTCATCGCCTCGAACACGGCGGCGTCGATAAGGTGGTGGTTCTCCCGGGTGTAGGGCGCGAGCACGATCAGATAGTCGGCCCGGGCGGCGGCTTCCTCAAGCCGCGCGCGCGGATAGAGCGCGTCGAAGCCGGGAGCGGCGGCGCGCGCGCTCACTCCGATCACGGTCATGTCGAAGACCTTGCAGCGTCCGGCAAGCTCTTCGGCGATGCAGCCGACCCCGACGATGACGGCGGTCTTGCCCGCGAGCAGGCGCTGCTCCCGGCGGTCCCAGCGCTTCTGCTTCTGGTTCTCCAGCACCGCGGGAAACTTGCGCGCGAAGGCAAGCATGAACAGGAACGCGAGCTCCGACATCTGCGGCCCGTGGAAGCCGCGCGCGGCCGCGACCATCACGTGCTGGGGCAGGTTCGGCAGCGCCATGATGTGATCGGTGCCGGTGGTCAGCGCCTGGATCAGCTTGAGGCGCGGCATGGCCCCGATCAGGCCGGCAAAAATCTCGTCGGTGCGGATGATCAGGATCTCGCATTCGCCGCACAGCGCCAGCGCCTCGGCGGCATCGTGCGCGCAGTGGCATTTCAGCGCGGGCACTGCGGCGCCGAAACCGGCGGCAAACACATCGGAATCGCGGCCGACGATCAGCACCTCGGCATTCATCGCTGGAGCCTGCGCCCTCACGCCCTCTCGTCCACGATCGTGCTGCGCAAGGTCCCGATGCCGCTGATCTCCACCTCCAGCACGTCGCCCGGCTTCATCCACAGCGGCGGGTTGCGGCGATGGCCGACGCCCTCGGGCGTTCCGGTGGCGATCACGTCGCCGGGCGCGAGGGTGGTGAAGTCCGAGCAGAATGCGATGATGTGCGGGATCGAATAGATCAGCAGGTCGGTGCCCGAGCGCTGCATCTCCTGGCCGTTGAGCCGCGTCATGAGCGTGAGCCTGGTCGGGTCGGTGATCTCGTCGGTGGTGACCATCCAGGGGCCGAGCGGGCCGGTGCCGGGAAAGTTCTTGCCGGAGGTGACCGAGAATTTCTGATAGTCGCGCACGCTGCCGTCGACGAAGCAGGTATAGCCGGCGACGTGCTCGAGCGCGCGCGTGGCCAGGATATGGCGGCCGCCGCGGCCGATCACGATCGCAAGCTCGCCCTCGAAATCGAAATTCTGCGACACCGTCGGCCGGATCATCTCGCCGTCGTGGCCCACCAGGGTGTTGGCCATGCGCAGGAACATGCTCGGCTGCTTGGGAACCTCGCGGCCGGTCTCGCTCGCGTGCGAGCGATAGTTGATGCCGGCGCAGGCGATCTTGTCCGGGTTGGGAATGACCGGCAGGAATTTGATGTCCGCGAGCGCGTGGTCGGGCTTGGCGCCCTGCGCCGCCTGCCTGATCTTGCCGAGGAGGTCCTTGTCCAGCGCCTCGCGCAGGCTCGCGCAGCCGATGCGCCGGTTCATGGTGACGACGCCGTCGCCCTCGACGACCCCGAACGCGTCATGTCCGTTCGCCGCATAGCTTGCGAGCTTCATGCCGTTGCCCCCGAGAGCATGATCGAATGCAAAGATTTGCAGACCGTTCGGATTAGATCATGCGACCCCGGGGGAGGGGAAGGCTTTGCCCCTCACGGCTTTGCTTCCTGCCCATGGATCGGCACGAACAGGTCATCGACCGGCACCGCCTTCTCGATCAGCGCCTGCTCGGCGAGATATTGCACCAGCGCCTCGAGCGTCTGCCGGTTGGGCTCGATCCCATAGGGCCAGGGGTCGCCACCGAAGATATCGTCGATCTCCTCGATCTCGGACGCCATCCACGGCAGCATGTAGCGCAGGGTGCCCAATTCGCGCATCTTGCGGGCGGCAATCGCCTTGGCCTCGCAGCACGCGTTGAACAGGCTCGTGGCGACGAACGGGTTCTGCTCATAGACATCCCGGCGCAGCACCACGAGATGCATGATCGGAAAGATCCTGGTGCGCCGGTAATAGTCGATCTCGCGTGCGCGGTAGTCCGGAAACAACCTCTGGATGTTCGGATTGGTCTTGAGCGCCTTCGGAATCCCCGAGCCGATGATGGCGGCGATGTCGCCTTGCTCGAGCCGGTCGTTGAGCGACAGCGCGCCGGAGTGCAGCTCGAGCGAGACCGGGCGCACCAGCGGCACCTTGCTCGGGGCGCCGTGCGGCTTGGTGTCGTTCATGCCGCCCTCGACCCAGGTGACGCCCGAGAGGTCGACGCCGTGGTCGTGCTGCAGCAGCCCGCGGATGAAGATCGCCGCCGTCATGGCATAGAGCGGCACGCCGATGCGCTTGCCGGCGAGGTCCTTGGCGGCGCCGACGATACGGCGGTCGACCGTGATGTAGCCGTGGCGGAAGACGCGGGACGGAAATACCGGGATCGCCACCATCGGGCAGTCGCCGCGCACGGCGTGGCGGAAGAAATCCGAGCTCGACATCTCGCAGGCGTCGAACTCGAGATTGTTCGCCATCCGGTCGAAGATCTCGCGCGGGTGGTCGATGGCGAGGAAATTGAGATCGATGCCGTGCGCCTTCACGTCCCCGGTGTAGAGCGGCAGCATGCGGTCGTAGAGCCCGCAGGCGAATGTGATCGGTATCCCCGACATGTCCCTTGGCCCCTCGCCGCGTGCCGCCCGCGCCGGTCGCCGGGGCATGGTCCGTTATGTATCATCGTAGGTGCAACAGCGGCTATAGGTCGCGAAACGAGGACGACATGACAGCCCCCTCCCGCGACCTGCGTGCGCTGCTCCAGCCTGGCGCCGCGCTGCTGCTGCCCGGCGTGAGCAATGCGCTGGCCGCGCGCGTGGTTGCCGACCTCGGATTCCCGGCGGCCTACGTCACCGGCGCGGGCGTCGCCAACAGCTATCTGGGCGTCCCGGACAACGGCCTGGTCACGCTCTCCGAACTCGTCGACCACGTCGCGGCCATCCGCGACGTCTTCCCGGGTCCGATCATGGTCGACGCCGACACCGGCTTCGGCAACGCCATGAACATGATCCGCACGGTCAAGCTCCTGGAGCGCGCCGGCGCCGACGCCATCCAGATCGAGGATCAGGTGTTTCCCAAGCGCTGCGGTCATTTCGACGGCAAGGAGACGATCCCGGTCGCCGAGATGGTGGCCAAGGTCAAGGCCGCCGCCGACGCGCGCAGCAGTTCCGGCGTGCTCATCGTGGCGCGCACCGACGCGATCGCGACCGACGGCTACGAGGCAGCGATCGCGCGCGCGCATCAGTATCGCGAGGCGGGCGCCGATGTCGGTTTCGTCGAGGCGCCGAAGACGCCCGAGCAGATCGCCGGCATTGGCCGGCTTCCCTGGCCGCAGCTCGTCAACATCGTGCTCGGCGGGCGCACGCCCGAACTGCCGAACGAGAAGCTCAAAGAGCTCGGTTTCGCGGGCGTGCTCTACGCCAACCTCGCGCTGCAGGCCTCGCTGCGCGGCATGCAGCTCGCCCTCGGGGCGCTGCGCCGGAACGGGCAGGCGGGCGATGCGGCGGGGCTGGCGGTGGATTTTTCGGAACGCCAGCGGCTCGTCGGCAAGGACGAGTTCGACGCGATCGAACGGAAGTACCGGGTCTGATCGGACTTTGCCTGCCGCTCGCGACCCGTCATTAAGGCCGTTGCGGGCGGCGCCGGAAAGTCAGGGCTCATTATTTTCGCGGAACGAGGGTCTGCGCTCCCTCGCTGGCCGCGTTGCCGTCGACGTAGTTGTCGTTGTAGCTCTGCAAGGTTGCGCCGAAAAACGCTCCCCAACCGTTGGCATTGCCCGTAATCGTCGTCTGGCCGATCCGGATGGTTGCATTGTCGCCTTGCGCGCCAGCGCCGATGGGGCCGCCGTTGTTGACGGCGGCGGAACGCACGAGCGTCATGCTGGTCACCGCTTGGCCCAAGCTCGATTGGACGCCGAAGCCGACACCGGGATTGTTCGCCGCTACGCTCTCCACCACGGTGACGTTGATCGTGCCCGTGCTCACCGTGCCGTCCACGACGATGCCGATGTTGAAGTTGTTTGACGCCTCGACGCTGTTGAAGACCGCCTTCACGGTGAGGCTCGTGCCGACCGGCCTGACGGTGATCCCGGAATCGCCGTTGTCGGCCACAAGGGTGTTTGACACGGCGAAATTGCTCGATGTGGTCGGGACCAGCCTAATGCCTTTGCCGGTGAGGCCGCGGACCACCATGTTCTGCATGGTCAAGGATTTTCCGCTGCTGAACACGATTCCGTCCTGGCCGGCGCCTGCTCCCTCGATGATCAGCCCGCGCAGGTTGATGACATCGTTGGGG
>JAXDOD010000059.1:0-21415 GCA_034669045.1 Alphaproteobacteria bacterium | reverse complement strand
CTTCATGCTCAATCTGATCGCCTACAACCTGATCCGCATTCCCAAGTTGATCGCGGCTTAGGCGAACGGGCGTTCAGACCACCAAAAGCGTCTCAATGAGCGAACACATCAGCGGAGCCACGGACCCCCAAGAGAAAGCAAAGCTTCAATTTCCAGGTTTTTCAGCAGACTGCTAGGACTCTTGCGTTGGTCGCATTTTCGACGGAAAACCGGATTCCACTTTTCCTGAAAATGCTCTAACGCGTCCCAAGCACGCGGGAGAAACCCCAAGCATCAAAGCTCAATGCCCGGTCGCGATCGCGGCGAGCCGCGCCGGCGGGTCCGGCAACCGGTTGCCGCGCCAGGCGACATGCAGGTCGGGCCGCAGCAGCAACAGGTCGCAGCCGTAGACCGCGCGCGGCGCGGCGTCCGGGATATCAAGCACGCGCAGCGGCGCGCCGAGCGCCGCGAACGCCGTCACGAGCGCGGCGACATCGGCCTGCGAGCGCCCGAGGCGAAGCAGCGTGAAGCCGAGCGCATAGCCGATGCGGTCCTGCATGGCCGCCCCGTCATCGAGCCAGGCGTGCGGCAGCCGCGCGCCCGGCCAAGTGGTCGGATGATAGTCGATGAAGTCGATCGCCGGGCCCTCGCCCGCTTCCGGCCAGATCAGCGGCGAGCCGTCGTAGCGGTAGCCGAGCTCCGCGCCGGTCATCTCATTCGACTTGCGCTGCTCCTGCGCGCAGACGCGCGCAAGGAGGGCGCGCGTCTGCGCGCCCTCCGGCGTATCCTCGCGGATGTTGGGCTTCCACATCCCTCGCCACTTGCGCCGCCCGAGCGTGGCGAAGCGCGAGGCCGCGACCACGTGCGCGCCGACATGGCGGCGCTCGGTCTCGTAGGAGGCCAGCAGCTTCGGCCCGCCCCAGCCCTGGAGCGTCGCGGCGAGCTTCCAGGAGAGATCGATCGCGTCGCCGACGCCGCTGTTCATCCCGAGCCCGCCGGTCGGGATCACGAGCTTGACGGCGTCGCCCGCCAGGAACACGCGGCCTTCGCCGTAACGGTCGGCGAGCAGCAGGTTCTGCCGCCACGGCCCGGCATAGAGCATGTCGTGTTTGACCGGCATGGCGACGACCTGTTCGAATTTCTTCGCCATGTCGGCGTCGCTGTCCACGATCGCGTGCAGCGTGAAATGCCTGGTCGAGTCCTGGACGATGAGCTGCGTCGCCTGGTTGTCGGCGACGTGGTAATGCCGCCCCTTGCCGATCGGGATGCGCTCGAACAGGTCCTCGCAATAATGCAACGACTGCCGCAGCGACAGCATCCGGTCTTCGTTGCCGGTGAGCGCGATGCCGAGCTTCCGGCGCACCACGCTGGTGCCACCGTCGCAGCCGACGAGGTAGCGCGACGTGATGTCGGCCACCGTTCCGTCGAGAGCTTTCACCTGCACGGTGACAGCGCCCGCATCCTGCCTGAACGAGAGAAGCTCGCAGCCGTAGCGCACCGTGACGCTCGGGAGCGTCTCCGCCACCGACTTGAGCAGCGGCTCCAGCGTATATTGCGAGATGAGCTGATAGGGCTCGAGCGGCAGCGAGCCGTCATGGGTGGCTGCGATCTGCTGCTTCGCCTGCGCGACCGACGGATAAGGCAGATGCAGCAGCGGCGGCTCGACCAGCGAGAGCACGATGAACACGTCCATCGGCACGTCGCGCGGCAGCCCGGCGTCGCGGATTTTTTCCGCGAGCCCCATGCGCCGATAGATTTCCATGCTGCGCGCGTTGACGCGCTCCATCTTGGGCAGGAACGCCGGCGCCTCCTTCTGCTCGATGATGGTGCAGGCGATGCCGCGCAGGCCGAGATCGACGGCGAGCGTCAGGCCGGTGGGTCCGGCGCCGGCGATGAGGACAGGGGTGTGCATGTCGTTCGTCAGCATGGGACCGATAGAATCATCAATGCATCGACTTGCCGCCGTCCACCAGCATGGTCTGGCCGGTCATGAAGTCGCTCGCCGCCGAGGACAGGAACATCACCGCGCCGACTAGGTCCTCCGGGTATTGCGCGCGGTCGAACGTGCGGCCGGTGACGTGGGCGGCGAGATAGTTGCCCGACGACGACGCCACCTGGGTCTCGCTCAGCGTGATGCCGGGCGCGACCGCGTTGACGGTGACGCCGAACGCGCCGACCTCGCGCGCGAGCGCGCGGGTGAAGCCGATCACGCCGGCCTTGGAGGTCGTGTAGTGCAGCCGGTTGGGCGTGCCCTCGAACACGCGCGAGGATGAGATGTTGACGATCTTGCCGCGCTTTTGCGTTTTCATCGTGGGAAACACGGCGCGGCAGGCGAGGAACATGCCGCGCAGGTTGACCGCCATCACACGGTCCCACTCCTCGACCGGGATTTCCAGCCAGGAGCGGCGCGGCAAGACGCTCATCAGTGAGGCGTTGTTGATGAGCACGTCAATCGTGCCGAAGCGATCGAGCGCTACGCGCGCCATCGCTTCGGTCGAAGCTTCGTTAGAGATATCGGCGCCGACACCGACCGCCTGCAGTCCGTCCGCCGCGAGCGCATCCGCAACGGCCTTGGCGGCCGGCTCGTCGATGTCGGCGGCCACCACGCGCGCGCCGGCCTTGGCGAACTCCTGCGCATACACCTTGCCGATGCCCTTGCCGCCACCGGTGATGATGACGGTGCGTTTTTCGAGGTTGAAGCGTTGGTTGGTGGGCATGAGAACTCTACAGTTGAAGGCCGGCAACCCACTGGCTCCGCCCTCATCCTGCGGAGGCCGCGAAGCGGCCGGCTCGAAGGATGCGGGCGGCCACCAATCTCGGTTGACCCGAGATTGGGCACATCAGGTGCGCAAGCCGGGAAATCCGCCTTGCGCTGCTTCAAGACGCATCGCTTCGCGAGGCTCCTCAGCATGAGACCGAGAGACGCGCGCCCTAATCCCGCGCCTGCAGCTCGCCCAGCAGCACGTGGATGGTCTTCACCTCGGTGTAGCTCAAGAGTTCGTCGATGCCCTCCTCGCGGCCGAGGCCGGAGTTCTTGAAGCCTCCGAACGGCGTGCCGTAGAAGTGGCCGGACGCGCCATTGATCCAGATATAGCCGGACTTCACCGCGCGGGCGGCGCGGAACGCGGTCTTGATGTCGTTGGTGAAGATCGAGGCGGTGAGGCCGTATTCGGTCGCGTTGGCGAGCGCCAGCGCCTCCTTCTCGTCCTTCCAGGAGAACACCGAGAGCACCGGCCCAAAGATTTCCTCCTTGGCGATCCGCATGCCGGGATTCACGTCGGCGAACACGGTCGGCTCGATCCAGTAGCCGCGGGTGAAGTCGCTGCCGGGCGGCCGCTTGCCGCCGGTCATCAGTTTCGCGCCTTCGGAGACGCCCGACTGCACCATCGACACCACGCGCTCGTAGTGCCGCTTGGAGTTGATCGGCCCCATCTGCGACGTGTCGTCGAGCGGATCGCCGAGCTTGAGCGCCGCGACGCGCGCGACCACGCGCTCCAGAACCGGCTTGTAGAGCGACTCGTGCAGCAGAAGCCGGCTGGTCGAGCCGCAGCTCTGGCCTTGCCAGGCGAAGTTCATGCCGGCGACCGCGATCGCCGCGACCTTGTCAGGGTCCATGTCGGGGAATGCGATCAGCGGGTTCTTGCCGCCCAGTTCGAGCGTGACGTGCTTGATGCCGCCTTCCGCGGCGGCGCGCTGGATGGCGCGGCCGGTCGGCACCGAGCCGGTGAAGGCAACGCGCTTGATGCCGGGATGGCGAGCGATCGCGTCGCCGGCCGGCATGCCGAGCCCGGTGACGATGTTGACGACGCCGGCGGGCAACACCTCGCGGCAGATTTCGCCCAGCATGGTGGCCGACAGCGGGCTCGTTTCCGGCGGCTTGAGCACCACGCAGTTGCCGGCCATCAGCGGCGCTGCGAGCGCATTGGCCGCGAACTTGATCGGATGGTTGAACGGGATGATGCGCCCAACCACGCCATAGGGCTCGCGGATGGTGAAGTGCAGGTTCTTGCTCGAGGCCGGGATGGTCTCGCCTTTGATCTCGGTCGAGAAGCCCGCATAGAAGTCGAGCGTATCGCCGGCCGACGCCACGTCGGCGCGCATCTTGGTGATGGTGTTGCCGGTGTCGATCACCTCGATGCGCAGGATCTCGTCGGTCCTTTCCCGCAGCTTCGCGGCGAGCTTCTTCACGAGCTTGGCGCGCTCCTTGGGCTCGAGCGCGGCCCAGGCCGGATGCGCGGCTTCGGCGGCGGCAACGGCGCGGTTGACGTCGGCCGCGGTGCCCTGCGGCACATGGCCGAGCGTCTCCTCGTTGGCCGGGTTCACCGATTCGAGCCATTCGCCGGCCTCGCTCGGCACCAGTTCGCCGCCGATCAGCATCATGCCGCGCATGAGATTGGATTGATGGACGTTCATGGGGCGGTCCTCTTTGTGTTCACGTTCATTGCGTTTTAGTGGCGCAGTTGCCGGGGACAATCAAGGCCGTACCCCGGTCCGCCTCATCCTGAGGAGGCCGCGAAGCGGCCGTCTCGAAGGATACGGCGGCCCGGCTTCTGCCAGCCTCTTGGTCGAGACGCGCCGTATCGCGGCAAGTGTAGCCAGGCTGCACCTGCTATCGCGACGCTCCTCACACGAGGCTGAACGAGACCTAATCGATCCTGATATTCGCGTCCTTGGCGACCTGGTCCCATTTCGCCCCCTCGGTCCGAATCCGCTCGGCGAACTCGGCCGGCGAATTGGCGATCGGATCGAAGCCGAGCGTGCGCAGGCGTGAATTGACCTCCGGCAGCGCGACGATGCGCACGATCTCGCGCTGCCAGCGGTCGATGATGTCCTTCGGGGTGCCGGCGAGCGCGACGATGCCGGTCACCGTGTCGGACTCCTGGTCGGCCACGCCCGCCTCCGCCATGGTCGGCACGTCGGGCACGCTGGAACTGCGCCTGGCGGCGAGCACCGCGAGGGCGCGCAGCTTGCCGTCCTGGATATTGGCCATCGCCGGCGGCAGCGCCGTGAAGGCAACCGGCGTGTGTCCGCCGATCGTGGAGGTGACGGCCGGCGCCGCGCTGCCGAACGGCACCATGGTGAGGTCGAGGCCGAACTTGAGCTTGAACAGTTCGGCGGCGAGATGCGGGGTCGAGCCGGTCCCGGGCTGCGCATAGCTGTACTTGCCCGGATTGGCCTTCAGCAGCATGATCAGCTCCTGCACAGTGTTCGCCGGCACGCCCGGATTGACCGTGATGACATTGGGCGAGGCGGCGATCAGGCTGATCGGCGCGAAATTCTTGATCGCGTACGGCACCTTCGCATAGAGGCTCGGATTGACGATGAAGCCGGTGCTCACGGCCACGATCGTGTAGCCGTCGGCGGGCGCCCGCAGCGCCTGCGCAACGCCGATGTTGCCGCCGGCACCGGCGACGTTCTCGACCACCACCTGCTGTCCCCAGGCTTCGCCGATCTTTTGCGCGATGACGCGGCCGATCACGTCGGTCGGGCCGCCGGGCGCGAAGGTCACGATCATGCGGATCGGCTTCGCGGGATAGGTCTGCGCGACGGCCGAGCCGGCATGGAGGAATCCCGCAAGGCAGACGAGGCTGCGGATGACCGTGCGCACGGCGCCCTCCCGATCTTTTATGGCTCCATCATCGCCCCTGCCCCCGGATGAGTAAATGGGCTATGGCTTGCGCCCTTCCCGGGCGGACCAGACAGGACAGCGGCAATGTCGACCAGGAAACTCACGCGGCAAGACCTTCGCGACGCTGCGGAGAAATACAAGAACTGGGGCAAATGGGGTCCGCACGACGAGATCGGCACGCTCAATTATACGAGCGCGGCGGACATCATCGCGGCCGCGCAACTGGTGAAGAAGGGCAAGGTCATCTCGCTCGCGCTCAATTTCGATCACACCGGACCGCAAGGTGCCAAGAGCAACTATCCCGCTATGGGCCGCACCAACCCCATCCATACCATGCTGCGCACCGGCACCGACGCCTATTCGGGCGTGCTCGACAAGCGCGGCATCCGCGCCGCCGACGATATGGTGACCATGCCGCTGCAATGCGGCACGCAATGGGACGGGCTCGGCCACATCTTCTATGAGAACAACATGTGGAACGGCTACGACTGCCGCGAAGTCACATCGGCCGGCGCGCAGAAATGCGGCATCGAGAAGACCAAGAACAAGATGGTCGGCCGCGGCGTCTTCCTCGACGTGGCGCGCGCGCTCGGCAAGGACGCGCTTGAGGACGGCTACGGCATCACCTGCGAAGACCTCAACAACACCGCCGAAGCGCAGGGCGTCGAGGTCAAGCGCGGCGACTACGTGATCGTGCGCACCGGGCAGATGGAGCGCTGCCTCAAGGCCGCGAGCTGGGACGGCTATCCGGGCGGCGACGCGCCCGGCTTCGCGTTCGAGACGCTCGAATGGGTGGCGCGCACCGAGCTCGCCGCGCTGGCGAGCGACACCTGGGGCTGCGAGGTGCGGCCGAACGAGACCGAGCCCGGCATCAACCAGCCGTGGCACTGGATCACCATCCCGATCATGGGCATGACCATGGGCGAGATCTTCTACCTGAAGGACCTGGCGGAGGACTGCGCGGCGGACAAGGTCTACGAGTTCATGTTCGTCGCGCCCGCGATCCCGATCACCGGGGCGGTGGGCTCGCCGACCAATCCGCTGGCGATCAAGTGAGATGCGGCCGGCGCCGAGTCGCTATCACGTGGGACGGCTCTGCGGATCGAGCGGCGTGCCGCGATAGAGATCCATGACGCGACAGCTCAGATCAAACTCGGGCATTTCGATCGGGTCGTCGGCCTTGTTCAAAGCCACGGGCTGCCAGTTTCCGCGCTTTGCGGAAATCTGCACCAAGTATTCGCGCGGCTCGATCACCACGGCATAGAGATTGTCCGGCGCCTCGCGGTAGCGGCGAAGCTTCAACTCGATCGCGGCGCGGGTATTTGACGGCGACAAAACCTCCGCCACCAACAGGAAGTTTTCCGAGTAGAGATCATAGCCCGCGATGCCGGGTAGAACCACCACATCCGGTTGGGGATGAAAATTCTTTACGCCCGGGGTCCGAACGCCAAGCCCCGTGTAGGCGAACAGGTCGAGACGACGGGCGGCGAACGCAATGGCGAGTAGATTGCACAGATTATGCGCGATCCGCTGGTGTGCCACGCTCGGCGGAGCCATCATCACGGCAACCCCCTCGATCAGGTCCCAATGCTCTCCCTGCGGCCGCGTTTCCAGGAACGCCATGAACTCGTCCACGTCCATGGTCCCTGACAATGGTTCCGCGGGTGTGTTCAAATTCATCGTCCACGTCTCCTAAGCCACAATTATTTAGCATCGGCGGGCACAATATGCGATAGCCGGGGATTGCTACGTTCCTCCCAGCCTCACCGACCGCCCCAAGGAACGATTCCCCGATGCTCGGCCACAACCGCAAAATGTCAGGCGCCGACTGCCTGGCCGACATGCTCAAAGGCTACGGCGTCACGCACGTCTTCCATGTGCCAGCGGTCCTGCGCAAGACCTTCGCGGTGATGGAAAGCCGCACCGATATCAAGCGGCTGCACGTGCATGGCGAGAAATCCGCCGCCTACATGGCCGACGGCTATGCGCGCGCGTCCGGCAGGCCCGGCATCTGCATGGCGCAGGTGATCGGCGCGCTCAATCTCGCCGCGGGTCTGCGCGATGCGTGGCTGGCGCATTCGCCGGTGATCGCGTTTACCGGCGGGCGCGAGCCGAAGACCAAGTTCCGCAAGGTGTATCAGGAGATCGACGATGTGCCGGCGTTCGAGCCGGTGACCAAGTTCAACGCCACCGTCGACGACGTGACGCGCTTCCCCGACATGGTGCGGCAGGCGTTCCGGGTCGCGGTGTCGGGATCGCCCGGCCCGGTGCATCTGCAATTCCGCGGCAACGAGGGCCAGATCGATGCCGAGGAGGCAGAGCTCGAGCCCCTGGTCGAGTCTTTGTTCGCGCGCGTGCCGCCGTTCCGCCCGGAGCCCGACCGCAACAGCGTCATGGCGGCGCTCAAGCAACTGCAGGAGGCTGAACGGCCGGTGATCGTCGCCGGCGGCGGCGTGCGCGCCTCGGGCGCTGCGGCCGAGCTCGTCGCATTGGCGCAAGCGCTGCAGATCCCGGTCGCGACCTCGCTCAACGGCAAGGATTCGATCCCGGGCAATCATCCGCTGTCGGTCGGCGTCGTCGGCAGTTACTCGCGTGAAAGCGCAAACCGCGTGGTCAACCGCGCCGACCTCGTGTGCTTCGTCGGCAGCGAGACCGGCGGCATGACGACGCATTTCTGGGCGGTGCCGAAGGTCGGCACGCCGGCGATCCAGATCGACATCGACCCCGAGGCGCTCGGCCGCAACTACCCGCTCGAAGCCGCGGTCAACGGCGACGCCAAGGTGACGCTGGCGCGCATGCTCGAGCAGGCCGACCGCACGACCGCCGCGCGCCGCAAGGCGTGGGTCGCGGAGACGCAGGCGATCTGCCGGGAATGGGCGGCGAAATACAAGTCCGCGCTCGAATCGGACGCGGTTCCGATCAGGCCGGAGCGCATCTGCAACGAATTGACGCGCCACGTGCCCGACGACGCCATCGTCGTGGTCGACACCGGCCACGGCGGCATGTGGATGGGCGGCTTCTTCGATCTCACCAGCCCGCGCCAGAGCTACATGCGCAGCGCCGGCCATCTGGGCTGGGCATTCCCCGCCGGGCTCGGCGCCAAGTGCGCCTGCCCGGACCGTCCGGTGGTGACGTTCACGGGCGATGCCGGCTTCTGGTATCACATCGCCGAGCTCGAGACCGCGGTGCGCTGGAAGATCAACGCCGTGACCGTGGTCAACAACAACTCCAGCGGCAACCAGTCAAAACGCGGCTTCGACCGCGTCTACGGCGGCACGCAGACCGAACAGGCGCGCGAACTGTGGACCTACAGCAAGGTCAACTTCGCGCGGCTCGCCGAGGACACGGGCGCGGTCGGCATCCGCGTCGAGACGCCGGGCGAGATCGGCCCGGCGATCGAGCGCGCGCTCAAGGCGGAGCGCCCGGTGGTCATCGACGTCGTCACCGACATCGACGCGCTGGCGCCGCTGGCGGTGAGTTGATTTTCTCGTGTCCCGGGCGAGCGCCGTAGGGTGGGCAAAGGCGCGCAGCGCCGTGCCCACGCGGCTTTCGTGCCACGATCATAGACGCGTGGGCACGCTTCGCTTTGCCCACCCTACGGGTTGCGCATTCACATCCGAAACAGCCCGAATCGCGTCGGCTCCGGCGCCGGCGCGTTCATGCCGGCGGCGAGCGCCTGGCCGAGCACGCCACGCGTCTCGGCCGGGTCGATCACGCCGTCGTCCCACAGCCGCGCCGTGGCGTAATAGGCGCTGCCCTGCTTCTCGTATTGCGCGCGGATCGGCGCCTTGAACGCCGCTTCGTCCTCCGCGCTCCAGGTCCCGCCTTTCGCCTCGACTGTTTCCTTGCGGATGACGGCAAGCACGCTCGCCGCCTGCTCGCCGCCCATCACCGAGATGCGCGCATTCGGCCAGGTCCACAGGAAGCGCGGGCCGTAGGCGCGGCCGGCCATGCCGTAGTTGCCGGCGCCGTAGCTGCCGCCGATGATCACCGTGTATTTGGGCACGTTGGTGGTGGCGACCGCGGTGACGAGCTTGGCGCCGTCCTTGGCGATGCCCTGCGCCTCGTATTTCTTGCCGACCATGAAGCCGGTGATGTTCTGCAGGAACAGGAGCGGGATGTTACGCTGGCTCGCCAGTTCAATGAAATGCGTGCCCTTGAGCGCGCTCTCGCTGAATAAAATGCCGTTGTTGGCGAGGATGCCGACCGGGTAACCGCAAATGTGCGCAAAGCCGCAGACCAGCGTCGGCCCGTACAGTGCCTTGAATTCGTTGAACTCGGAACCGTCGACGATGCGCGCGATGATGTCGCGCACGTTGAAAAGCATGCGCCGGTCGGCCGAGACGATGCCGTAGATCTCCTCGGCCGGATAGAGCGGAGCCCGCGGCGCGTGCATCTCCAGCCACGGCCGCGGCACGCGATTGAGGCCGCCGACAATCAGGCGCACCAGCTCGATCGCATGGGCGTCGCTGGTGGCGGTGTAGTCGACCACGCCCGACTGCCGGCTGTGCACGTCGGCGCCACCCAGGTGCTCCGCCGTGACCACCTCGCCGGTCGCCGCCTTCACCAGCGGCGGACCGCCAAGAAAGATCGTGCCCTGGCCCTGCACGATGATGCTCTGGTCCGACATCGCCGGCACATAGGCCCCGCCGGCCGTGCAGGAACCCATGACGGCCGCGATCTGCGGGATGCCGGCCGCCGACATGCGCGCCTGGTTGTAGAAGATGCGGCCGAAGTGATCGCGGTCGGGGAAAATCTCGTCCTGCAGCGGCAGGAACGCGCCGCCGGAATCCACCAGATAGATACAGGGCAGATGGTTGTCGCGCGCGATCTCCTGGGCGCGCAGATGTTTCTTCACGGTCATGGGATAGTAGGTGCCGCCCTTGACCGTGGCGTCATTGGCGATGACCACGCAATCGCGCCCGCCGATGCGGCAGACGCCGCAGACGAGGCTCGCCGACGGAACTTCGCCGCCGTAGAGGTCGTGGGCGGCGAGCGGCGACAGCTCCAGGAACGGCGTTTCGGGATCGAGCAGGAGCCGGATGCGGTCGCGCGCCAGCAGCTTGCCGCGCCCGACGTGCTTCGCCCGCGCCTCCTCGCTGCCGCCGCGCGCGACCACGGCGAGCTTGCCGCGCAAGTCCTCGACCAGGCGCTTCATCAGGTCCGCATTGCGCACGAAATCGGGCGCGTGCGGGTCGACCGCCGAGGGAAGGACCGCCATCGTCAGCGCGCCTTGTTGAACAGCTCGGAGCCGATCAGCATACGCCGGATCTCGCTCGTTCCGGCGCCGATCTCGTAGAGCTTCGCATCGCGCAGGAACCGCCCGGCCGGATAGTCGCTGGTATAGCCGTTGCCGCCCAGGAGCTGGATCGCGTCCAGCGCCATGCGCGTCGCGTGCTCGGCGGCGAACAGGATCGCGCCGGCGGAATCCTCGCGCGTGGTCGCGCCGCGGTCGCAGGCCTTGGCCACCGCATAGACGTAGGCCTTGCAGGCATTCATCGCGACATACATGTCGGCGACCTTGCCGCGCACCAGCTCGAACTCGCCGATCGGCCTGCCGAACTGCTTGCGCTCGTGCACATAGGGCAGCACCAGGTCGACGCAGGCCTGCATGATGCCGAGCGGCCCGGCGGCGAGCACGACGCGCTCGAAGTCGAGCCCCGACATCAGCACCTTCCAGCCCTCGTCGACGGTGCCGAGCACGTTATCCTGCGGCACCTCGCAGTCCTCGAATACCAGTTCGCAGGTATCGGAGCCGCGCATGCCGAGCTTGTCGAGCTTCTGGCCGCGCGAAAATCCCTTGCAGGCCTTCTCCACGATGAAGGCGGTGATGCCGCGCGCCGCGATATCCGGATCGGTGCGGGCATAGACCACCACAATGTCGGCATGCGGCCCGTTGGTGATCCACATCTTGCTGCCGTTGAGGACGAAGCGGTCGCCCCTACGCTCCGCGCGCGTCCGCATCGAGGCGACGTCGGAACCGGCATTGGGCTCCGAGATCGCGAGCGCACCGACGTGCTCGCCGGAGATCAGCTTCGGCAGGTAGCGGCGCTTCTGTTCGGCGTTGCCGTGCAGGCGGATCTGATTGATGCAGAGGTTGGAATGCGCGCCATAGGATAGTCCCACCGCACCGGAGGCGCGCGAAATTTCCTCCATGGCGACGCAGTGCTCGAGATAGCCAAGCCCGGCGCCGCCCCACTCCTCCTCGACCGTGATGCCGTGCAGGCCGTGCGCGCCGAGCTCGGGCCAGAGATCGCGCGGGAAACTGTTGTCGCGATCGATCTCGTCGGCGCGCGGCGCGATCTTCTGCGCGGCAAAACCGCGCACGCTGTCGCGCAGCATGTCCGCTGTCTCGCCCAGGGCGAAATTGAAGCCGCCGAGGCCGCCTGCCAGCATGGCAAGATCCCTTCGCGAATCCGATCGCCCGCTGAATATGGTGGGTAATCTCCAATCCCGCCACTGGCTAGGTAGGCCGCCCGGCCCGCAGCCGCCGCGTCGCCGCACGGTCGATCGTGAACGTATCGGGATCGACCACCACGGCATAATGCTCGGCCGCCGCCTTGATCGAGACGTAGCCCTGCCGCACGTCCTCCTCGATCTGCTCGAACGTGCGCGCCAGCGGATCGCCATAGCCGCCGCCGCCGCCCGAGCGGACGAGGAACGCGTCGCCCGCCTTGAGCGGAGCGACCAGCACCTTGGCGTTCGGAAAATCCGTTTTCCAGGTCCCGCCGAGCCGCAACGCCACCTGATTGCCGGTCGCCTCGCGGCCGCCGTCGAGGCCCCAGGGCCGGCAATGGGCGCGCTCGACCTGCGTGTTCATGGTCATCGGGATGCGCGCGCGCACCACGCGCTCGACGCCGAGCCCGCCGCGGCGATGGCCGGCGCCGCCGGAGTCCGGCACCAGCGCGTAGCGCTCGATCACGATCGGGAATTTTGCCTCCGCCTGTTCGTTCGGGCCATTGTGGGTGTCGCCATCGTTGATCGCGACGGTCGAGCCAACGCCGTCCTCGCTCTTCTTGGCACCCCAGCCGCCGCCGAGCGGCCCGAAATTGCAGATGAAGAATTCCGACGTTCGCGCATTGATGCCGTGCAGGTTCGCGATCAGGAGGTCGGCGTGGTGGCCGGCGATCACGCGGTCCGGGATGGCGGGCGCCAGCGCCTTGAAGATCGTGTCGACGATGGTCATCGGATAGGTCATCCACCAGCGCATCGGCGCCGGCCGCACCGCGCTCACGATCCGGCCTGGCGGCACGATCACCTTGAGGCTGCGGAACGAGCCGTCATTGATCGGATAGTCGGTCGGCGAGGTCAGGCATTTGTAGGCGACCTGCGAACAGGCATAGCCGGTGGTGATGCCGGAATTGTAGAAACCCCTCACCTGCTTCGAGACGTTGGTCAGGTCGACGGTCATCTCGTCGCCCTTCACGGACACCCGCACCTTGATCGGCACCGGCTTGCCGATCTCGATGCCGTCGTCGTCCATGTAGGATTCCGCCTCGTAGACGCCGTCCGGAATGGTGCGGGTCCGGGCGCGCGCGTGCGCCTCGGCCTGGTCCATGATCGCCGCAATCGAGCGCTGGACGGCGTCGCGGCCATAGCGCTCGATGAGCTCCAGGAAGCGCCACTCGCCCGTCTTGACGGCGGTGATCTGGGCGCGCAGGTCGCCCATGGCGCGCGGCGGCAGGCGCACGTTCTGGCGGATCATGGCGAGGAGCGTCTGGTTGACGACGCCGCGGTCGTGCAGCTTCATGATCGGGATCTGCAGACCCTCGGCGAAAATATCCGTGCTCATGCCGCCGAGCTGGCCGCCGATGTCGAGCCAGTGCGCCATGCAGCAGGAGAAGCCGACGAGGCTGTCCCTGTGGAAGATCGGCAGCGTCAGGGTGACGTGATTGAGGTGGCTGCCGGTGAGGTAGCTGTCGTTGGTGACGTAGATGTCGCCCGGCTTGATGGCCTTGCGGCCGAAATGGCGGATTTTGGCTTTGACGGTTTCGGACATGCCGCGGATGAACATCGGCAGCCCGATGCCGATGGAGATGGTGTCGCCTTCGGGCGTGAACAGGCCCGTGGTGAAATCGAGCGCCTCGTAGATGATGATGTTGTAGGCGGTGCGCATGAGGTTCGTTTTCATTTCCTCGGTCACCGCGATGACGCCGTTGCGCACGATCTCGGTCACCACCGGGTCGATGCGACGCGTCTTGGTGCGGGATTTATTTCTGGTTTTTTGTGCCTTGCTCGTTTTCATTGATCACTGCTCTCTCACACGTGTCCCCACGCGGTGCAGCGCGAGCGAAAGTGAAGCGGTGCACCGCAGATACGGGCCTGCAATGCGACACTCCGCTTCGCTCCGGGCTGCGCGGCGCCCGGGACACGGGATAAACCGTTCATCCCGCCGCAGCGGCGACCCCTGGCTGATCCGGATCGAGCGCCACAAGCCGCGGCGCGACCTCGGCCATGAACCGCTCCATCGAGCGCGTGCGCTGCTCGCGCGTGCCCCAATCCTTGCCCGTGATCAGGAGCAGCATGCCGAAGCCGCCGACCTCGTCGTAGAGGTTCTTGATCCCGTCATAGACAGTATTGGGATCGCCGCAGATGAAGAACCCCTGATCGATCATCGTCTCGAACGTCAGGTCGGCGTTACTGCCGCCGGGCGGCACGAGGTGCTGCATGCGGCCGTAGGCATGAGCGAGATCGGCATCCTGCAGGTCGCGTTTCGCCTGCGCGACCGAGTCCGCGACATAGATAACGCGGCCGACACGCACGCGGCTGCGCGCGGGAGCGGCGCCGCGCTTGTGCTCGGACTGCAGATAGGTGTCGACCATGCCCTTGACCTGCGCCACCGTCGGCGTCCAGCTCATCAGCGGCAGGAAGCCCTTCTCGGCGGCGAGCTCCAGCGTGGTGTCGCTGCGGCTGCAGGCGATGCCGACCTCGATGTCGGTGAGCGGCTTCGGGATGATATGCCACGCCTTGCCCTGCCAGATCTTGCCGTTCCAGTCGAATGGTTCCGGCGCCTCCCAGGCCGTGAGGATGAGATCGACGGCCTCGCGGAACATGACGCGCGGGTCGGCCGGCAGGGGGCCGCGCTGGGTATTGCTGGCGACGTTGATGCCGACGCCGAAGCCGGCGAGATAGCGGCCGTCCGTGAGATGGTCGCAGACCGCGGCCTCGGTCGCGACCTGGAGCGGATGGAAGAACGGCAGGGGCCGGATCGCCGGGCCCATCTTGATCTGCCTGGTCAGCGCCGCCGCCTTGCAGATGAGCAGGTCCGCGCTCGGAAGCTGGTCGGGCGCCTGGAAGGCCAGGAACGTGCCGTGCTCGCTGATCCAGGCTTCCTTGATGCCGAGGCGGTCCGCGACGATGATCTCGTGCAGATCCTCCTCGTAGCTGATCTTCGCGACCTTGTTGTTGCGGTTGCCGTTGGAGAAAATGCCGATCTGCATCGCCTGCACCTGTTGGAACGCGGATCGTCGGCTGCCGGCCCGCGACCTGTCAAGCGAGCATCGTCAGCGCGGCGCGCCGGCATTGCCATTTCGCGCATGGCCTGTTCAAATCCGGCCGATGGGTGTTCAGGACGTGAGACTGAGGCAGACTGCGCGCTACCTGGCGGATGAGGCGCTCGACGGCCTGGTGGCGGTCAATTACGGGCACAACTCGTTCCTAGAATCGCATGCGGTATTCGTGCTGTCAGGCGTGCGGCCGATCGGCGAAAGCGCGGTCGTGGTCGATCGCGGCGGCGGGTCGACCCTGATCGTGACGCCGGCCTGGGATGGGGAGCGCGCCGCGGCAGTCTCGCGCACCGCCAAGACGATCGGCGCCGACGACCTTCCCGGCGCGCTCGCCGCGGTGCTCCAGAATCACTGCATCGATCCGCAGAAGACCGTCAGCGTCGGCATTTCGACGCTCGGGCTCGCGCTGGCGCGGCGGATCGAGGCGACGCTCGGCGGTCAAGCGCGTGCCAACGACTCCTACATCCGCGAGCTGGCGCGCATCCGCAGCCCCGAGGAGCTCGCGGCGGCGCGCAAGGCCACCGCGATCGCGGAGCGCGGTTATGAGCACCTGCTCGCCTGCGTGCGGCCCGGCATGCGGGAGTTCGAGCTGGCGGCCGAGCTCTATTGTTTCATGAAGGCGCTCGGCGCCGAGGACAATTTCCTGCTGCTGAGCGCCTCGCAGCACAACCTCGCGGTGCGCGCCGCCGGCGGACGCGTGCTCGACGTCGGCGACGTGATCCTCTCCGAGATCACGCCCTGTTATCAGGGACAGTTCGCGCAGCTCTGCCGAACGACCGTGATCGGCGAGCCCTCGGCGCTGATGCTGGAGAAATACGCGGTGCTGCAAGAGGCGATGCGCGCCGGCCAAAGGGCGGCGGTGCCGGGCGCGGCGGTGCGGCAGGTGAGCGAGGCGATGGACGACTGCTTCCGCGCCGCCGGTTACGGCGACTATTGCCGGCCGCCCTACATGCGCGTGCGCGGTCACGGGCTCGGCATCACGTCCGACCTGCCCGGCGACATCACGGTCGACAGCGAGACGCAGCTGGAGGACGGCATGGTGTTCGTCATGCATCCCAACCAGTACATCCCGGAGACCGGTTATCTAATGTGCGGCGAGCCGGTCGTGATCACGCCCGCCGGCGCCAAGGCACTGTCGGCGCGCGTGGCGCAACTCGACAGCGTGGCGGCGTGATGTTTGTTTCACCGGAATTTTGCTGCGTGCCCCGCACGAGCTTTGCGAAAGGCGGCGCCATGACGTTCCTTGCCCCCTTGCGCGGGAGGGACAGGAAGAGGGGTGAAGGAAAGATCGAATCCAAAACCACCCCTCCCCCCAACCCTCCCCCGGCATCAAGGCGTCCACGCCCGTCTTCGACGGGCGGTGGGGGGAGGGAGCCGACCGAGTTCGCCGCTCGCTCGTCGGCCAATAAAAGGCCGGGGCAGGCGTAACACACGATGCGCACTGTTCACCCCTCGATCGTCATCGGCCCCTATACCTGGGACCAGGATCGCGTCCCGCGGGACGAAATCCAGATCCGCATGGACGGCCTCAACCGCGCCATGGACGCCAATGGCTGGAAAGCGGTGCTGATCTATGGTGACGCCGTCGAGCATTCCGCCCTCGCCTATTTCTCGAGCTTCACCACGCGGCTGCGCTGGGGCTTGGCGCTGTTCCCGCGCGCGGGCGAGCCGCGGCTGCTCGCCTCGGTGACTCCGCGCGACGTTCCGGCCATGCGGCTGATGACCTGGATCGCCGACGTGCATTCCGGCTGGAACTGGCAGAGCGCGTTCGATCCGTGGCTCGCCGGGTTTGCCGGCGATGGGCCCATCGACGTCGGCTCGGTCGGCTTCGACCTGATGCGACCGCCGCTGTTCCAGTCGCTGGAGACGAGCCTCGGCAACCGCTTCCGGCTGCACCAGGCGGATGCCGCGGTCGCGGCCTGCCGCAGCGCGCGGCCGCGCGGACTGTCGCAGATCCGCGCCGCGTCCGCGGTGGCGCGCGCGACGGCCGAGGCCTTCGTCGCGGCATGGCGGAGCGGCATGGGCGTGGAGGCTGCGGCGCTCGACGCCGAGCGCACCGCGCGCATGCTGGCGGCGCAGGACGTACGCACGCTCGTGAGCTTCGACGGCGGGCGCACGCTGGCGCCGTTCCGCGGCGCGTTCGGCGCCAAGTCGTCGCCACTCGCCGGCTATGTGGCGGTAAAGCACATGGGGTATTGGGCCGATATGTTCATGAGCGCCGCCGATGGGCCAAGCCTGGTTGCGCAGCGGGTCGCGGCGGCGCTCGACGCGGCGCTGCATGCCGCCAAACCGGGCGTAGCGGCGGAAGCGCTGTTTGCGCAAGCGAGCGAGGCGCTCGCGCCGCATGGGCTGCATCCCGTGCTGAGTGGTAACATCGGCCATCGTATCGGCCTGTCGCAAAACGAGGGCGGCGAGATCACGCGCGACGCCAGCCACGTGCTCGCCCCCGGCGACGTCTACACGCTTCGCGTCGGCGCGCACGATCCCGCGCAAGGCGGCGCCTTCGCCTCGGCCTTGATCGCGGTGGACGCGAAGGGATGCGAAATCCTCCTGCGATCCCCTGCGCCGCAGTCATGAGCATCATCCGCGCCCTCGCCGGCTTCGTCTGCGGCGCTTCGGTTTCATCGCTGCCGGGGGTCGAGCGCGCGGCGCAGCGCCGCCACGTCGCCGACACCTATGTCGCCGCCATCGCCGGCAGCCGCACCACCGAAGGACGCGCCTTGCGTTCGTTGCTGCCGCGCGCGGAGGTGGCGGATGCGATCGGCATGCAGGCGGCAGTCATCCGGCACACCGAGATCGACGACATCCATACGCGCTCCTGCGTCACGCCAAGCGCAGTGACCGTGCCAGCGGCGCTGTCGCTCGCGCGTGCGGCGGGCGATTTCGATCCGGACGAGGTCGCGAGCGCGATCTGGGCCGCCACCGAGTTGATGACACGGCTCGGCGCCGCGCTCGAGGGGCCGCGCCTGCTCTATCGCGGCATCTGGCCGACCTATTTCACCGCGCCGCTCGGCGCCGCCGCGGTCGCGGCACGCATAGGTCGGCTGAGCGAGGAGCAGACGGTCCACGCGCTCTCGCTCGCCTTGATGCTCACGGCCGGGCGCTCGGGCCGCTTCCACGGCGCGATCCCCGGACGTTCGGTGATCCTGGCGATGGCGGTCGCCAACGGCATACGCGCCGCGCACGCCGCGCGCCACGGCGTCGGCGGCGATCCCGACCTGCTCGACGGGTCCTGGCTGCGCGACGCGCAGGGCCTCAGCGCCAATCTCGGCGCTCTGACCGCGGGCCTCGGCGCCGGCAGCGTCTATGCACAGATGGCGCTCAAACCGTTCTGCTCGGCCAAGCAGGCGATCGCGGCCGTCGAGGCGTTCATCGGATGCCTCGACGGGGGCGTCACACCCGACACCATCACGAAGGTCACGGTGCGCGTGCCGCCGCCCTATGCACGCATGATCGCCATGAAGCCGGAGGCCGGAGCGCGCTCTTCGACCATCGTGAGCGCGGCGTTCCAGATCGGGCTTGCCGCCCACCGGCGCGAACGGCTCTACGACATCGAGCGCGCCGGCGCGATGCAGGAGGCGGCCGCGTTGACGCTCGCCGGCAAGGTGGAGATCGCCGCCGACGACAGCTTGCTGGAGGCGTTCCCCGCGGCGTACCCGGCAGAGGTCGAAATCACCGCCGATGGGAAGATGCTGCGCCAGCGCGTCACCGCTTCGGTCGGCGATCCGTCGCGGCCGCTCGACGACGCTGGGCTCGAGGACAAGGCGCAGCGTGTATTTGCGCAGATGGGCGATAGCACGTCTGCCGCGCTCGCAATTGAACTCGGATTGCGCGCGCTGAACGATCGGGATTCCTGCAAGCACCTCGCCGACGCGGTATGGAACACAACGATCAGCTAAAACATGCTCAAACTCCCTCCGCTCATGCCCGCGAAGCCGGCATCCAGTCTGTGTCGCTCGAACGCGGCATTGAACGGTCTGGGTCCCCGGTTGCGCGCGGACGAGCGGGAGAGATACGCGCTATCGTCGCTGCAGCGATTGGGAAAAGAGAAGGGAAATTGAATGGCCACGAAGAGAGTGAAAGCTGCCGCACGCAAGACCGGCGGCAAGACGCAAACGAACGCCGCCTTCAAGGCGGTGATCGACGATCTCGTGATGGGCAACCGCATCCTCTACGACCAGGGTGTCGTCGACGGCTACGGCCACGTCAGCGGGCGCGATCCGCGCAATCCCGAGCGCTTCCTGATGTCGCGGGCGCGTGCGCCCGGCCTCGTGGTCGCCGGCGACATCATGGCGTTCGGCATGGACGGCGAGCCGGTCCGCGACGATGGACGGCCGGTCTATTCGGAACGCTTCATCCATTCCGAAATCTACAAGGCGCGGCCGGACGTGCACGGCGTGGTGCACAGCCATTCGCCGACTGTGGTCCCGTTCACGGTCACCAACGTGCCGCTCAAGCCGATCCGCGCCGCGTTCTTCTATCCGGAGGTGCCGCTGTTCGATACCCGCGACGACTTCGGCTGGACCAATCTCCTGATCGCCAATCGCGATATGGGCAGGGCACTGGCGCAGAAGCTCGGCCGCAACTCGGTCGTGCTTCTGCGCGGCCACGGCAACGCGGTGGTCGGCGCGTCGGTGCGTATCGCGGTCTATCGCGCGATCTACACCGAGGCGAACGCGAAGCTCCTGCTGCAGGCGAAGATGCTCGGCGGCCCGATCAACTATCTCGCGCCCGAGGAGGCTGCGATCATGGAAGACACCCAGGCCGGGGACCGGCCGGGCCACGGCGCCGACCGCATCTGGGAGCTGCTGAAGTCGGAGGCGCTGGCGAGATCCGGGCGGCCAAAACGCTAGCACCGCTTGTGCTGGCATTTGATCCGGACAGCGAGGGAGCCAACGATGCATCGCGGCACGCAATGGCCGGTCCCGACCCTGCGATGGCCCGACGGCAGGCTTGTGTGCTGCACGTTCCGCGTCGCCTACGAGGCGTTCCGCAAGAGCGGCCGCTTCAAGAGGAGCGCGACGATCGACGTCAACGTCACCTCGCTGTCGCATGCCAATTACGGCGGCGCCGTCGGCATCTGGCGGCTGATGGATATTTTCGACCGTCACCAGATCAAGGGCACGATCGGCGCCAACGGGCTTGCGGTCGAAAAGTGGCCGGCAACCATCAAGGCGGCGCACCAGGCCGGCCATGAGATCGCGAGCCATGGCATGACCAATGACCATGACATGACGGAGCTCTTGCCCGGCCAGCAGCGCGAGGAGGTGCGCGCCTGTGCGCGCGTGATCGAGGACTGCGTCGGCCTGCGCCCGGTCGGCTGGGCGGGGCCGGGCAACCTGCACACCGCGGAGACGCTCGGCATTCTCGCCGACGAAGGCTATCGCTGGTTCGGCGACGCCTTCGACGACGACGTGCCCTATGTGGCGGAAGCGAACGGCAAGCGCATCGCGGTGATCCCCAAGCTCAATTACGCCAACGACTGGCGCGCCTGGTCGGGCGGGCTCGGCAACGCGACCACGTATTTCGAAGGTTTCAAGACCTCGTTCGATTTCATCTTCCAGGAAGCGCTGCGCGGGCGACCGGGCGCCATGGACGTGATCGTGCATGCCGAGCTCGGCGGGCGGCCGAACATCGCGGTCGCCTTCGAGCAGATGATCCGTTACGTGAAACAGTATCAGGACGAGGTCTGGATCCCGACGCGGCGCGCGCTCGCCGACTATCTGCTGTCGTCATCGAACCTCCCGGCGGAGCCGTACCGGCCGCTGGAGTGACCTTGCAGGTTGGGTCGTAGCGCGCGATGTCCTCCTCGATCTGCTCGAGGAAGGTCAGGTATCCCGCCAATTCCGCCAGCCGGGGATCGGGCGCGATCCTCGGCTGCTCGACAGCGGCGGCACAGGCGGCGATGAGGGCCGCATCGAGCGCGTCGTTCTTGGCCCGGCGCAGATGCATCCGCGCATAGGCCTTGACCTGGATCGGCTGCAGCACGAGGACGATGAAGCCCGCCGCCCGCAGATGCTCCACCACGCCGCGTTCATAGCCGCCGGTCCCTCGATGCCGACGCGCGTCACGCCGGCCTGGGCCAGGATGGCCGCGAGCGTGCGCCAGCCGGGCAACGCGTTGGCGACCTGCCAACGTTCAGCGCGGTCGTGAACCGCGATGTCGAGTTTGAGCTTGGAGGTATCGATTCCAGCCGTCGTCGTGATAGTCTGTGTCATCTTCGTCGACCCTGCCTTGTGAAGCGAACCAAGTTGTTCCGGCAACCATCCGGGTCCGATGAAGGTGCTGGCGCGATCCCGCT
>JAXDOD010000058.1:0-43898 GCA_034669045.1 Alphaproteobacteria bacterium | reverse complement strand
GGCTGATCGCACCGGACATGCCATTCTGCACACGCTCTATGGCCAGTCGCTGCGCCACTCCGCCCAGTTCTTCATCGAGTATTTCGCCATCGACCTGATCATGGATCAGGACGGCGCCTGCGGCGGCATTGTTGCGCTGTGCCCTTACCGTAATGCGTGGTCATGCCGCCGAACGGGCGTTGATAAATGCGTCCATCCTCCGTGCGCGAGAACGGCAGCCCCCAATGTTCGAGTTCGTAGACGGCACTCGGTGCCTCACGGCAGAGATACTCGATCGCATCCTGGTCGCCGAGCCAGTCCGACCCCTTGACGGTGTCGTACATGTGCCAGCGCCAGTCGTCCTCGCCCATGTTGCCGAGCGACGCCGCGATACCGCCCTGCGCCGCGACGGTGTGCGAGCGCGTGGGAAACACCTTGCTGATGCACGCGGTCTTGAGGCCGGCCTCGCTGCAGCCGACCACCGCGCGCAGGCCGGAGCCGCCGGCGCCGACCACGACGACGTCGTAGCTGTGGTCCTCGATCGGATAGGCGAGGCCGTTGACCGCCGGCGCGCCGCCGTTTGCTCCGTTGACCGCCATCTTACACTCCGAAGGAGAGCTTGAAGATCGCATAGGCCGAGGCCAGCGCGACGGCAATGCAGAAGAAGGTGTTCGCCATCAGGAGGGCGAGCTTGGGGATGTCGTCGTGCACGTAGTCCTCGATGATCACCTGCATGCCGATACGCATGTGGTAGCTCACCGAGCCGATGAACAAGAGCATGATCATGGCGACCGCCGGCGAGCCCAGGATCTGCACCACCGCCGCATGGTTGCGGCCGAGCAGCGACACCACGATCACCACGAACGCGGTGGCGAGCGGCACGTTGGCGACCGCGGTCAGGCGCTGGTGCCAGAAATGCTCGGTGCCCGATCGCGCCGAGCCGAGGCCGCGCACGCGCGCGAGCGGGGTGCGAAGCTTGCCGTCGGTGCTCATCGCGCGCCTCCTACGACCAGATAGCCGACCACCCACAGCAGCACGGTGATCACCACCGATCCGACGATGGTCGCGAGCGCGAGCCATTCCCGCTCGTGGCGAGCGAAGCCGTGGCCGGTGTCCCAGATCAGATGGCGGATGCCGCCCAGCATGTGATGAATGATCGCCCAGGTGTAGCCGAACAGGATGAGCCGCCCGAACATCGAATTGACGAAGGCTCCGACCGTCGCATAGGCGTTCGGGGAGGTGCCCGCCGCGATCAGCCACCACGCCATCAGGAAGGTGCCGAAATAGAGGCCGATGCCGGTGACGCGATGCAGGATCGACATGACCATCGGCAGCGGCCAGCGGTAGATCTGCAGATGCGGCGAAAGCGGCCGCTCGGTGATCTTCGTTCCGGCCATGGTCGCGCTCCAGTCGGTTCGGCGCGGTCGCGCGCAGCCTGGGTGTCCTAACCAATCGATGTCCAGGCCGCAACGTGCCGCCTCCGGGACGCGGGCGGGCCGCGCAGGGGGCCTGGATGCTTCGCAATGTACGAAGTATTATCCCGGAACTTGGCACGCAATAGGCATTTGGCGTAACCTGCCTTCGCCAAATCCGAAGGCAACCCTGATGCGCTTCGACCTCGCCGACCTCAGCCTGTTCCGCCACATCGTGGAGGCGGGCAGCATCACGCACGGAGCGGCGCGCGCCCATCTCGCGCTCGCCGCCGCCTCGACGCGCGTGCGCAACATGGAGCAGGCGCTGGGCGCCGCGCTGCTGCTGCGCGGGCGCCAGGGGGTCACGCCGACCCAGGCGGGGCGCACGCTGCTCCAGCACGCGCGCGCGATCCTGCACCAGGCCGAGCGCCTGCGGGAAGACCTCGGCGTCTACGCCGCCGGTCACGCCGGCCAGGTCCGGATGCTTTCGAACACCAACGCGCTGACGGAATTCCTCCCGGAGGCGCTCAGTTCCTTCCTGGCGGCGCATCCGAACATCAGCGTGGACCTCGAGGAGCGGCTCTCCGACGAGATCGTCGGCCTGATCGCTGAAGGATTTGCCGACCTCGGCATCGTCGCCGGCACCGTCGACATGAGCGCGCTCGAAACGTTTCCGTTCCGCCGCGACCGCTTCGTGCTGGTGGTGGCGCGCGATCACCCGCTCGCCCGGCGCGCCAAGGTCGCCTTCGCCCAGGTGCTCGATCACGACTTCGTCGGCCTCGACCGCGCGAGTGCGCTGCAGCGATTCCTCGCCGAAAAGGCGGCGCCGATCGGCCAGCCGCTGCGGCTGCGCGTCCAATTGCGCAGCTTCGACGCGGTCTGCCGGCTGGTCGAATGCAACGTCGGGATCGGCATCGTGCCGGAGACGACGGCGCGCCGGCTGGTGCGGACCATGGCGATCGCGGTCGTCACGCTCACCGACGCCTGGGCGGTGCGCCAGCTCACCCTCTGCATCCGCAGCCTCGCCGAACTGCCGCCCTATGCCCGCCAACTGGTCGAGCATCTGCGCGCCGGCAAGGCGTCATAAGCCGCGCCGGGCCTGGAACCGACACCCCTGCCGCCGGGTTTGCCTTCGAGGGCTGCTCCGCCGGGAGCCCGGCCGGCGCACCCAAACCGTACAAGAGGCGGATCATGACCCATGCCCAACGCTTGAAAGTCGCCGGCGCAGCCCTGCTGCTCGCCGGTTTCACCTCGGCCGCCGCCGCGCAAGGCACGCTGATGGCGAAGGCGGATCTCAAGGACACGAAAGACAAGGTGATCGGCAATGCCGATCTTGTGCAGACCCCCGCCGGCGTCCTGATCCGGCTCTCGATCAAGGACAAGGACTTCAAGCCCGGCGAACGCGCGATCCACATCCACGCCGTCGGACAATGCCAACCGCCGTTCGAGTCCGCCGGCCGGCACTTCAATCCCACGCAGCACATGCACGGCATCCTGGCCGGGCCGGGCCATGCCGGCGACCTGCCGAACCTCCACATTCCGCAAAGCGGAGAGCTGATGATCGAGTTTGTGAACGCCAACGTCACGCTCGAAAAGGGCAAGCCGAACTCGCTCTTCGACAATGACGGCTCGTCGCTCGTGATCCACGCGGGCGCAGACGACTACAAGAGCGATCCGGCCGGCAATTCCGGCGACCGCATCGCCTGCGGCGTGATCGTCGAAAGCGGCGAGACGGTGGGCCGCTCGCCGGCGAAGTAGGCGCCGAGGGTCGCGCATCAGCGCGGCAGCAGGACCCAGTAGTCGAGCTCCAGCAGCACCGCCGGGTCGTCCTCCTCGCCGGCCTTGCGCGGGAAGTTGTCGCACGGCCGGTCCTTGGTGGCGACGGTGCGCAGCCGCAGCGCGCCGACATCGTCGCGACCGGGCAGTTCGGCCGTCGCCAGCACCTCCGACCAGGCGAACACGGTCGAGCCGGCGAACAGCGGCGCCACGTGCCGCCCGCCATTGATCGCCGCCACGTGGAATGCGTTGGCGAGCCCGTTGAAGGACAGCGTGCGCGCCAGCGAGATCACGTGCCCGCCATAGATCAGGCGGCGGCCGAAGCGGCCCTTCGCCTCCACGTACTGGTTGAAATGGATGCGGGCGGGATTCTGATAGAGCCGCGTCGCGATCTGGTGCTCGGCCTCCTCGACCGTGATGCCGTCGACGTGGTCGATCCGCTCGCCGACCGCATAATCGCCGAAACGATGTGGCGAACCCGCCAGCGTGACATCATAGCGGGCGAGGTCGATCGGCGGGCAGGCGTCGCCCAGCATGTTCGGCAGCAGCGCCTCCGGCAGCCGCGGCACGTGGTCGGCCGGCGCCGGCGCGGCCTCGTCGCGCTTTCGCACCATCACCCAGCGCACGTATTCGAGCACCTTGCTGCCGTCCTGCTTGCAGCCGCTCGTGCGCACGAACACGAGTCCGGTCTTGCGGCTCGAGTTCTCCTTGAGCCCGATCACCTCCGAGACCGCGGTCAGCGTGTCGCCCGGAAACACCGGCGCGAGGAACCGGCAGGCCGCGTAGCCGAGATTGGCGACCGCGTTGATGGAAATGTCCGCCACCGTCTTGCCGAAGACGATGTGAAAGACGAGCAGGTCGTCGACCGGCGCGCGCGGATAGCCGATTGCCATCGCGAAAGGATCGGCCGACTGCACGGCGAAGCGCGCGCCGTAGAGCCCAGTATAGAGCGCGACGTCGCCGGCGGTCAGCGTGCGCGGCGTCGCATGGGCGATGACCTCGCCGATGCGGAAGTCCTCGAAGAAATTACCGCTGGAGGTTTTGGTCATGACGGCTCGCTGGTTCCTGTAGGGTGGGCAAAGGCGCGCCACCAGGGCGGTTACGCCCGTCTTGGACGGGCTATGGCGCCGTGCCCACGACCGTGTCGCGTGCGGTTACTGTAGGGTGGGCAAAGGCGCGGCTTCGCGCCGTGCCCACGCGAGTGACCAAGCCGCGTGAGCAACGGCGCAGCGCGATTTTGCCCACGTGTTGAAACCCGTTTTCACGCCGTTGCCCACCCGACGAGCCGGCGTGATCCCTTCACGCAACCGTGTGGCGTGCGTCGATAGCACGCGTGGTGACGCGGGACGACCGCCTCGCTACAGTCTGCTACAGCCATGCTACAGTTGCGCTCCAGTCCACGCGCAAGAACCAGGCCATGACCATCGAAGCCACCCACGATCCCGCCATCACCGCGGCACCTCCCGTCCGGCCGGCCGTGCACCCGCTCTGGGTGCGCGTGACGCATTGGATCAATGCCGTCGCCGTGGTGGTGATGGTCGGCTCGGGCTGGGAAATCTATAACGCCTCGGCGCTGTTTCCGTTCACTTTCCCCAAGAGCATCACGCTCGGCGGCTGGCTCGCCGGCGCGCTGTTGTGGCATTTCGCGGCCATGTGGCTCCTCGTGGTCAACGGCCTCGTCTATGTCGTGCTCGGGATCGCGAGCGGCCGCTTCCGCAGCAGGCTGTTTCCGATCCGGCCGGGCGAGGTCGTCGCGGACGCCAGGGCCGCGTTCGCCGGCAGGCTCGCCCACGACGATCTCGCGGTCTACAACGCGGTGCAGAAGCTTTTGTATCTCGGCGTCATCCTTGCCGGCGTCGTGATCGTGCTGTCCGGGCTCGCGATCTGGAAGCCGGTGCAGCTCCAGGAGCTCACTGCGCTGCTCGGCGGCTACGACGCCGCGCGCTACGTGCATTTCTTCGCCATGGCGGCGATCGTCGGCTTCGTGGTCATTCATGTCGTGATGGCGTTGCTGGTGCCGAAGAGCCTGCGCGCCATGATCGTCGGACGCTAGGAGGACAGCATGCCGCGCATCCGCAGGATCATCCCCGGCGTCGATCCGAAGCTGCTGATCAAGGACGCCGCCGGGCTGCTGCCCGACCCCACGCGCCGGCTGTTCCTGCGCGGCGGCGCGAGCCTCGGCGCGCTCACCTTCCTCACCGGCTGCGATATCGTCGACGGCCTGTCGGCCGAGAAGGCGCTGATGAAAGTCTCCTATTTCAACGATCGCGCGCAGGCCTGGCTGTTCAACCCGAACCGGCTCGCGCCGACCTTTCCCGAGAGCGCGATCACGCGGCCGTTCCCGTTCAACGCCTATTATCCCGTGGAGGACGCGCCCGAGGTCGACGGCATCGATTACGCGCTCGAGGTCGGCGGCCTGGTCGATGACAAGAAGACCTGGAAGCTCGAGGAGCTTCATGCGCTGCCGCAGGAGACGCAGATCACCCGCCACATCTGCGTCGAGGGCTGGAGCGCGATCGGCAAATGGACCGGCACGCCGCTGCGCGATTTCCTCAAGCGCGTCGGCGCCGACACGCGTGCGAAATACGTCTGGTTCCGCTGCGCCGAGGGCTATCATACCTCGATCGACATGGCGACCGCGCTGCATCCGCAGACGCAGATGACGTTCAAGTTCGACGGCGAGATCCTGCCGCGCAAGTACGGCTTTCCGATGAAGGTGCGCATCCCCACCAAGCTCGGCTTCAAGAACCCCAAGCACGTGATGGAGCTTGCGGTCATCAACAACTGGAATCCCGGCTACTGGGAGGAGCAGGGCTACAACTGGTTCAGTGGATCGTAAGCAGTTTCGTCATTCCGGGGCGCGAGCGAAGCGAGCGGGCCCGGAATCCACAACCACCACCGGGCGTATGAATCCCGGATAGCCGCTGCGCGGGTTCCGGAATGACGAGGTTAGTTCGGCGGACCAGTAATCCAGAAGCGTAGCCCGGATGGAGCGTAGCGAAATCCGGGACTGTCATACGTGTCGTTCCCCGCATTCCGCTTCGCTCCATGCGGGCTACTAACCCCCTGCCGCCGAATTCAACGTGCCCCAATCCTCGAGCCATCGAGCGCATCCGGCAGCTCCGCTAAACTCGTGATCCACAAGTCCGCCAATCGTGCGTCGGCGCGTTTGGCATGCGCCTGTCCCCACGGTCCGCGCTGCAGGAACACCGAGACCATTCCCGCCGCCCGCGCCGGCAGCACGTCGTTGTCGAGACGATCGCCGACATAAGCGATCTCGGCCGCCGCACTGCCGGTCGCCGCGATCAGTTGTTTGAAAAACTCAGGCGAAGGTTTCTCTGCACCCAGGCTTGCCGACGATGTAACCACCTCGATGGTGACGCCAAGCGCGCTTAACATGCGTTCCGCCTCGGCAGGCTGATTGCCGGCGATGCCGATCATGTAGCCACGCGCGCGCAACGCGCGGAGACACGGCAGCGCATCGGGATAGAGATCGTCCGCCGTGAACAGATCGGTGTCGTTGCGCGCGGCACGGTCGCGCCGCGCTGTCTCCAGGTCGAAGCCAGGCCTGAAGCGATCGAAGACGTGGCGATGGTGCTGGCCATCGCCGATGGTTTTTTCCAGCGCCGAAATAAAAACAGCCGCGGGCACACCGAGATAAGCCGCCCATCCGTTCCACAGGCGCGCCTCGTTGATGAGTGTCTCGCCTACGTCAAAGAAACCCGCCTTGATTGCCATCGCCGTGCTTGCCAAGCCCCTCCTGCAGGAAAGCGAAAAACTCAACTCCTGTCTTCCGCCGCCGCCTCCGTGATCAGGCAGAAGCGTAGCCCGGATGGAGCGTAGCGAAATCCGGGACTGTCATACGTGTCGGTCCCCGCATACCGCTTCGCTCCATGCGGGCTACTAACTACTGGGAGGAGCAGGGCTACAACTGGTTCACTGGATCGTAAGCGTGAAGCGGCCATCGCCTCTCAGCAACGCCGCCATTCACCTTGGGCTGTAAGGATTGAGCACCCGGACGTCGAATTCCCTGAAGTCCTTGACGTTCTTCGTGACGACTTGCAGATCGTGGACGATTGCCGTTGCGGCGATCATCGCGTCCTGAATCAGTGCGTCGGAGCGCCGGTGCATGAGCTTCGCCCAGACCCGAAATGTCGCCGCATCCATCGGCAGCACGTTCCAGGTTTGGGCGATGCGGTCGGCCCAGACCTCGATTTCGGCGGCCCTCGCGCCATCCTGTTCGCGCGTGATCTCGATGCCTGCCTGTATTTCGCCCAGAGTCACCGCGGAAACGTGGAGGTTGCGGTCGCCGGCTTCGCGCAGCAGCGCCATGACCCCGCCGTGCGGTCGCGCCCGCCGCGTCTCAGACACGATATTGGTGTCGATCAGGTACATGGGTGCGGATGCGCGACGCGTGCCTACCAGCTCTCGGGCGGACGCCGCCGCAACCTGCCGCGCGCGGGAATGTTGAGGTCTCCGCGCGGCTTGTCGGCCAGGAGCAGTTCCTTCAACGTGGGTTGACGGACGGCCTGCAGGCGCTGCCACTCCTCGGCCGACACCAGCACCGCCGCTTTGGCGCCGCGTCGGGTGACGAGCTGCGGGCCTTCGCGCTGACAGGTCTCGAGCAGCTCGCTGAAACGAGCCTTGGCATCCTGCACCGGCCAGGTTTTCACGATGTCCCTCTCGGACTAGTCATCTGACTAGTCTAATGCCGTCGCCGCGTCCCTGCAAGACCTGCCGCGAAGGGCTGAGACTCCGGGGCCCATCCGCGGCTGGCTCCAAGACGCAAGCGCATTCGGTCGATACCCGCGCCTCGCTTGACCTTGCCATCCCTCGCGCCGCCCTTTAGCAATCCGCGCTGCGTTTCCACGACACGAGGCGGTGCGCGATGCCGACGATGAAGCTCCTCCTCCTCCCCGGCGACGGCATCGGCCCCGAGGTCATGGCCGAGGTGAAAAAGCTCATCGGCTGGATGAACGCGCACGGCATGGGCACGTTCGAGACCGAGGAAGCGCTGGTCGGCGGCTCGGCCTATGACGCCCACGGCGTCGCCATCACCGAGGACACGATGGCCAAGGCGCATGCCGCCGACGCCGTGATCTTCGGCGCGGTCGGCGGGCCGAAATGGGACAAGGTGCCCTATGACGTGCGGCCGGAGGCCGGGCTGCTGCGCCTGCGCAAGGACCTCGGCCTGTTCGCCAACATCCGCCCGGCGATCTGCTATCCGGCGCTGGCGGAGAGCTCGAGCCTCAAGCGCGAGGTGGTGGACGGGCTCGACATCATCATCATCCGCGAATTGACCGGCGGGGTCTATTTCGGCGAGCCCAAGACCATCACCGATCTCGGCAACGGCCAGAAGCGCGCGGTCGACACCCAGGTCTACGACACCTACGAGATCGAGCGCATCTCCCGCGTCGCCTTCGAGCTTGCGCGCAAGCGCCGCAACAAGGTGACCTCGATGGAGAAGCGCAACGTGATGAAGACCGGCGTGCTCTGGAACGAGGTCGTCACCGCGCTGCACCAGCGCGACTACCAGGACGTGGCGCTCGAGCACCAGCTCGCCGATGCCGGCGGCATGCAGCTCGTGCGCTGGCCCAAGCAGTTCGACGTCATCGTCACCGACAACCTGTTCGGCGACATGCTCTCCGACATCGCGGCCATGCTCACCGGCTCGCTCGGCATGCTGCCGTCCGCCTCGCTCGGCGAGGTCGATCCGAAGACCAGCAAGCGCAAGGCCATGTACGAGCCGGTGCACGGCTCGGCGCCCGACATCGCCGGGAAGGGCATCGCCAACCCGATCGCCATGATCGCCAGCTTCGCCATGGCGCTGCGCTATTCGCTCAACATGGGGAGCGCGGCCGACCTCATCGACCAGGCGATCGCCGCGACGCTCGCCAAGGGGCTGCGCACCGCCGACATCAAGTCGGACGGCAGCAAGATCGTGAGCACCTCCGCGATGGGCGACGCGATCATCGGCGAAATGGAGACGCTCGCGACGAATAAGACGTAGGGTGGGCAGAGGCGCGTCTTCGCGCCGTGCCCACGCGGGCGTCCTCGATGCAAGACGTGGGCACGCTTCGCTTTGCCCACCCTACAGTTGCTATCCCTGCAGTTGCTATATGGCGCCAACATCCGGAACCTGCCCATGCGCGCCGATGACGGCTCCCGCACCGCCGCCGAGGTGCTGATCGACCAACTCGTCATCCACGGCGCGCGTCACATCTTTTGCGTGCCCGGGGAGAGCTATATCGCGGCGCTCGACGCCTTCCTCGACCGCCCGCTCGAGGTCACCGTCTGCCGCCACGAGAGCGGCGCCGCCATCATGGCAGAGGCGGTCGGCAAGGCCACCGGCCGGCCCGGCATCTGCTTCGTCACGCGCGGGCCGGGCGCCACCAACGCGTCGGCGGGCGTGCACATTGCGCGCCAGGATTCGACCCCGATGATCCTGTTCGTCGGCCAGGTGGCGCGCGCGACGCGCGAGCGCGAGGCGTTCCAGGAGCTCGACTACCGCGCGGTCTACGGCTCGATCGCCAAATGGGTGACGGAGATCGACGACCCCGCGCGCATCCCGGAGCTGATCTCGCGCGCCTTCTACACCGCCACCAGCGGGCGCCCCGGCCCGGTCGTGATCGCGCTGCCGGAAGACATGCTGGCCGAGCGCGTCGTCGTCGCCGATGCGCCGCCGTTCGAGCCGGTCGAGACCTGGCCGGGCGCGAGCGACATGAGCAAGCTGCAGAAGCTTCTCTGGTCGGCCGAGCGCCCGATCGTGCTCGCGGGCGGCAGCCGCTGGTCGGAAAACGCCTGCGCGGCGCTGGCGCGCTTTGCGGAGCGCTTTGCCCTGCCGGTGGCGACGACGTTCCGCCGCGCGCATCTGTTCGACGCGGATCACCCGGGCTATGCGGGCGACCTCGGCATCGGGCCGAACCCGAAGCTGCTCGCGCGCGTCAAGGGCGCCGACCTGATCGTGCTCCTTGGCGGCCGGTTGGGGGAAATGCCGTCGCAGGCCTATACGCTGCTCGACATCCCGGGCCCGCGGCAGACCTTCGTGCACGTCCATCCCGGCGTCGAGGAGATCGGCCGCGTCTACCGGCCGCATCTCGCGATCAACGCCTCGCCGACCGCCTTTGCGTCCGCGCTCGAAGGCCTGCAGCCGCCGAACGAGGTGCGTTGGCGCGACGAGACGCGCGAGGCCCATGCCGAATTCCTGGCCTGGACCGACACGCCCACGGCGGTGCCCGGGCCGGTCAACATCGGCGAAGTGGTGGTCTGGCTGCGCGAGACACTTCCGTCCGACGCGGTCATCTGCAACGGCGCCGGCAATTTCTCGATCTGGGTGCATCGCTACACGCGCTACCGGCGCTACGGCAGCGAGCTTGCGCCGCTCTCCGGATCGATGGGCTACGGCGTGCCGGCCGCGATCGGGATGAAGCGGCTGGCGCCCGAACGCATGGTCGTCGCCTTCGCGGGCGACGGCGATTTCCTGATGACCGGGCAGGAGTTCGCGACCGCCGTGCAATACGGCCTGCCGGTGATCGTGGTGGTCGTCGACAACGGCATGTACGGCACCATCCGCATGCACCAGGAGCGCCATTATCCGGGCCGCGAGAGCGCGACCGCGCTGCAGAACCCCGACTTCGCGGCGCTCGCGCGCGCCTATGGCGGCTTCGGCGCCACCGTGGAGGCGACCGCGGATTTCGCCGGAGCGTTCGAGGCGGCGCAAAAATCCGGCAAGCCGGCGATCATCCATGTGAAGGTCGATCCGCAGGCGATCACGCCCGCGACCACGCTCGACGCGATCCGGGAGCAGGCCACGCAGGCGCAGCGGCGCTGAGGTCGGTCCTGCCTCGGCCGGCCTTGCCACCGAGTGAATCGCAGTTCACTCTATGCGCCATGCCCTACCGGCGCACCGACAATGTCGTCCGCAAGCTCGCCGCCCGCCACGCGGCGATCCTGGAGGCGGCGCGCCTGCTGGCGTCCGAAGCCGGCATGGCGGCCGTGCAGATCGTGCCGGTGGCCGCGCGCGCCGGCATCGCCACCGGCACGGTCTACCGCTATTTCCCGTCCAAGACCGAGCTCGTGGCCGCGCTGGTGGCCGCGCTGTCCGAGGCCGAGCTCGCCGCGCTGGCGCGCGCCGGCGATGCGGCGCCGGGGCCGCTGTCGGCGCTGGCGGCCGCGATCACCACCTTCGCGGCGCGCGCCATCGCCAACCGGCGGCTCGCCTTCGCGCTCATCGCCGAGCCGGTGGAGCCCGCCATCGATGCGCTGCGCGTCGGCTACCGGCGCGCGCTCGCGGGCGCATTCGAAGCGCGCATCCGCACGGCGCTCGCCGGCGGCCACTTGCCCGAGCAGGATGCCGCGGTGGCGGCGCCGGCGCTGCTCGGCGCGCTGATCGAAGGCTTGGTCGGGCCGCTGGCGCCCGCGGCCGCGCCGGCGCGCAGCCAGGTGCAGATGCTCACGCTGTTTGCGCTGCGCGCGCTCGGCGTGGTGGATGCGCGCGCGCGCGGGCTGGTGGTGCAGACACCGGTGCCCGCGGGCGTGGACGTGTGAGACTACTGCAGCGTCGCGCTCGCGATCCAGTCGGTCACCGCGCGCAAGGCCTGGTCGCGATCCCCGTCGTCCTGATGCGCCTCGAACACGGCGAGCTGCGCGTCCGCCGAGGTGCCCGAGCCGACGATGGCGCGGCAGCGCGCGATCTCGGCGGCGCAGTCGAGCGCGTCGGCGTCCGCCGCTGTCTCCTCGATCACCCGGTCGAGCATCTCCGCGACCGTGACCGCGCCGTCCTCGGTGACGAACGTGCCGGCGACGCCGTAGCGTTGCGCGCGCCACTTGTTCTCCACCACGATCGCGCGGGTGACCGCGCTGATGTCGAAATTGCGCCACGGATTGAAATAGAGGTGGCGCGCCAGCGTGCGGTAGAGCGCCGCGATGGCGATCGAATCCTCGAGCAGCGTGCAGCAGTCCGGCGCCCGCAGCTCGAGCGTCGGATGATTGAGCGACGGCCGGATCGCCCACCAGACATAGCTCGAATCCTCCATCACGCCGGCGCGCACCAGGGCCGCCACATAGGCGTCGAACTCCTCCTTGGTGCGAAACAGCTCCGGCACTCCGGTGCGCGGCAGCTCGTCATAGGCGGCGAGCCGGTAACCCTTGAGGCCGGTGCGGCGCGCCTGCCAGAACGGCGACGAGGTCGACAGCGCGAGGAACAGCGGCAGATAGGGCAGCATCCGGCACATCACGTCGATGCGCTCGTCGGGATCGGGCAGCTCCACATGGACGTGCATGCCGCACAGCATGTTGCGCTGGCCGATCATCTGCAGGTCGTCCATGACGTGATCGTAGCGCTCCTTGGGGGTCTGCAGCGCGCTCGCCCAGAACGCGGTCGGATGCGTGCCGGAGGCGAGGATCGCGAGCCCGTGCTCGGCGCCGACCGCGGCCAGCGTCTGGCGCAGGTGGCGCAGCTCGGCGCGCGCGCCGGCGATGCTGCCATGCGGCGAGGAGACGACTTCGATCTGCGACTGCAGGAATTCACCCATGACGCGGCCGTCGGTCGCCCGCTTGGCGGCCGCGAGGAATCCGTCCGGCATCCGGCGCTTGACGAGCTTCGTCTGCGCGTCGACCAGGAAGTATTCTTCCTCGATTCCGAATGTGAAATTCGCCGCCATTCACCGCCTCGGTTGTGGCCGCTTGCGGTGCCGATCCCGGCAATACGCTCCCGGCGATACGCTACGCATGGATTTTTTCGGGAGGGCGACCGCAACGTCGCACAGGGTGCTTGTCAACCCCCGGAGCCGGGTTTCGTTCCCGCGAAAAACATAACAAAGAACAGATACTTACCTAGAGTTTTCGGGCTGCGATGCGCGCTCAGTGCGACATCAATACCGGCACCGTCATCGACGTGAGGATGCTGCGCGTGACGCCGCCCAGGATGAACTCGCGCAGGCGCGAATGGCGGTAGCCTCCCATCACCATGAGTTCGGCGCCGCTCTCGGCGGCGTGCGCGAGCAGCGTGTTCTGCACGTCGGTGCCGGCGCCGGTGATGTGCTTGATGGTCGAATCGACGCCGTGGCGGCCGAGATGACGTCGCATGTTGGTGCCGGTGATCTCGCCGCTCTTGTCGCGCTCGCCGGTGACGACGACGATCTCGACCGTGCGCGCGCGCGTCAGGAACGGCATGGCGTCATTGATGGCGCGCGCGGCCGGGCGGCTGCCGTCCCAGCAGATGACGGTGCGGCCGAGCGTCAGGCCCTGCTTCTGGGTGTGCGGCACGATGATCACCGGGCGGCCGGCGCCGAACAGCGCGCCCTCGATCAGCAGTTCCTCCGACGCGCCCTGGTCGCGCCGGGCCTGTCCGACCACGGCGATGTCGTAGCGCCGGGCGATCCGCCCGAACAGGTCGGCGGCGCCCGCGATGCTGGCGTCGAGCATGCGGGTTTCGGCCGATACGCCGGCGGCCGCCGCCGCCGCCTCGAACCGGCTGATGGCCGCCTTGGCGGCCGCGCTGTTCTCCTCGCGCTGCGCCTCGATCAGGTCGGTCGGCACGCCGCCCAGCACGCTGCCCGGAATCACCGGCTCGTAGATGAAGCCGACGCCCGCGATATGCGCCTTGAAGGCCGCCGCGATCGAGATCGCGTAGTCGGCCGCGAAGTCCTGCGGATGCCCACCGGTCAGATTGACGACAACGTCCTTGACCATGACTCGCATTCCCCGCTCGGCGGTAACGACGCCGACCGCGCTGGCCAGGTTCAAGTCGCGGCGGGTCGCGGCGCAGGCGCGCCGCAGCCCGGGCCAGCCCTATTTCTTCTTCCCCTCCGCATCGAACTGCTTGAGGTAGTCCCAGAGCTGGTTGACCTCGTTGTCGTCCTTGACGCCGGTGAAGGCCATGCGGGTGCCGGGCACCTTCTGCATCGGCCCCCTGATGAAGTCCTTGAACGTCGGCTCGTTCCAGGTGATGCCGGAGTTCTTCATGGCGTCGGAATAGTTGAAGCCCGCGAACGTCCCGGCCGGGCGGCCGGCGAGGCCGTTGAGCGGCGGCCCGAGCTTGATCTTGGCGCCTTCGCCCGCGTCGTGACAGGGCAGGCACCACTTGCGGAACGCGGCGTCTTCCTGTGCCAGGGCGGCCCCGACGGACGCGCCAACAATCATCCCAGCCAATATCCAAGTTTTCATTACCTGTTCCTCTTCCCCCTAGTCGCAGCCTTTGCGGCCCAACGTGCCCCCTTTGGGCTCCCGCCGGCGGCGGATACCCATCGTGTTCGAATGGCTTCTGGCGCTCGCACTGTCAACCGCCCCGCGGTGGAATTTATCCGCCGCGGGAACGCGGCGCCATGGCTTCGCCGGCGAGCACGGCACGGCGGGCTTGCGACGCAGGTGTCGGACATCTCCTTGAGGCCCACGCCCCGATCCGGTGCTACAATCGCGATGACACGCAGCTACGCTCGTGCGTGCGCCGCCGCCTGGGGCCTGCAGGACAGGGGCCGGAGGACAGTGCCATGTCCGTCACCATGCCGGAGCCCGACCGCGCCGTGCTCGAGCGCCGCGAGGCGGTGGTCAAGGCGCTGCGGGCGATCGTGCCGGGCGAAGGCGTGATCGCGAGCGAGCCGGAGATGCGTCCCTACGAGTCGGACGGGCTCACGGCCTATCGCCAGATCCCGATGGTCGTGGTCCTGCCGGAGACCACCGCGCAGGTCAGCCGCGTGCTCGAATACTGCCACGCCGAGGGCATCAAGGTGGTGCCGCGCGGCGCCGGCACCTCGCTCTCGGGCGGCGCCCTGCCGCTGGCCGACGGCGTCCTCCTCGGCATGGCCAAGTTCAACCGCATCCGCGAAATCGACTTCGACAACCGCGTGGTGGTGGCGGAGCCGGGGGTGACCAATCTCGCGGTCACCCAGGCGGTCGAACATGCGGGCTTCTACTACGCCCCCGACCCGTCCTCGCAGATCGCCTGCACCATCGGCGGCAACGTGGCGGAGAATTCCGGCGGCGTGCATTGCCTCAAATACGGCATGACCACCAACAACGTGCTCGGCTGCGAGCTGGTGCTGATCACCGGCGAGATCGTGCGCATCGGCGGCAAGCATCTCGATTCCGGCGGCTACGACCTGCTCGGCGTCATCACCGGCTCGGAGGGGCTCCTCGGCGTCGTCACCGAGGTCACGGTGCGCATCCTGCGCAAGCCGGAATGCGCGCGCGCGCTGCTGATCGGCTTCGCCTCGTCCGAGGACGCCGGCGAATGCGTCGGCAAGATCATCGGCGCCGGCATCATCCCGGGCGGGATGGAGATGATGGACAGGCCCGCGATCCATGCCGTCGAGCAGTTCGTCCATGCCGGCTACCCGCTCGACGTCGAGGCGCTGCTGATCGTCGAGCTCGACGGCCCGCAGGTCGAGGTCGATCACCTCATTGCGTGCGTCGAGATCATCGCGAGCGACTGCCGTGCGGCGAGCTGCCAGGCCTCAACCTCGGAGCAGGAGCGGCTGCTGTTCTGGGCCGGCCGCAAGGCCGCGTTCCCGGCGGTCGGGCGCATTTCGCCGGACTATTACTGCATGGACGGCACCATCCCGCGGGCGCAGCTTCCGCGGGTGCTGCGGCGCATGCGGGAGCTGTCGGAGAGCTACGGCCTTGCGGTCGCCAACGTGTTCCATGCCGGCGACGGCAACCTGCATCCGCTCATCCTCTACGACGCCAACAGGCCCGGCGAGCTTGAGCGCACCGAGAAGTTTGGCGCCGACATCCTGCGCCTGTGCGTCGAGGTCGGTGGCGTGCTCACCGGCGAGCACGGGGTCGGGGTGGAGAAGCGCGACCTGATGCCGGCGATGTTCACCGAGGCCGATCTCGCCCAGCAGCAGCGGCTCAAATGCGCGTTCGACGCCAAGGGCCTGCTCAATCCCGGCAAGGTGTTTCCGACGCTGCACCGCTGCGCCGAGCTCGGCCGCCTCCACGTGCATGCGGGCCGGGTGGCGTTTCCGGATATTCCGCGGTTCTGAGGTCCGGATGGCCGCGCGGGAAACCCCGCGTTCCTGGGGGCCGCAGCGCGGACGGGCGCGCGCCCGGCCATCTTTGCTAATCCGTCCACAGGGCTAGAGCGCATCCCGTTCGGGTTGGTCCACGACCTCACCCGCTCATTCCCGCGCAAGCGGGAATCCAGGAATCTTGCCCTGGGTCCCCGCTTTCGCGGGGACGAGCGGACGGTGGACCCGTTCAACATGAGCGGGACATACGCTAGAACACGCCCCAATACGGCGGCACGCGATAGTAATTGTGGATCTCGATCTCCTGGCTGCGGTCGCCCCAGTCGAACTCCTTGTCCACCGCGAAGGATGGCGCGCTCTTGAGTTCCTCGTCGGTCAGGTCGACGTGGTAGGCACCGAGCTTGCGGTCGTAGTTCAGCCGCGCCCAGGGTATCGGCAAGTGTTTCCGTCCCAAGCCGAGAAAGCCGCCAAAGCTGAGCACCGCATAGGCGACATTGCCGCTGAGCTTATCGATCATCACGCGTTCGATTGTCCCGATCTTGTCGCCGCCGGAACGGCGCACCGGCGTCCCCTCGACCCGGTCGCTCGCGATCAGGCTGTGAGAATGACGCGACAGCGCGTCGGTATCCAACGTCTCTGTTGTCTGCATGGTCAACCTCCCTCGGCTGGTCCAAGCCATAGAACGCGCAGACTGCCACCGCAGTTCCGCCCGGCAGGCGGCGGTCAAAACAGCGGGGGGACGCGGCCGACCGGAAACGGTCCGAGCAGGATCTGACCATCGTTGAAGCGAAGCGGCACCGACACCGCGGGCTTGCCTTCGAGCACCGTCTTCTGGCCCATGGCGCCGAGGCTGGCGATGATGGTCGGGCCCGCGTTCTGGCGCGCGATCTGGCCAAGCCCCGGCACGATGCGATCGAGCGCGCTGAGCGTGCGGTTCACGTTGCCCTGCGACACGATACGGTCGATATCGAGCGCTTTCACGATCTTGTCGAGGTTCACGACCGTGACCTGCAACTGACCGTCGAGCCCGCCACCGGCGGTGAGCCCGAGCGTGCCGGCGCTCACGGCGATCATGTCGCTCTGCTGCACCCGCGACTTGACGATCTCGATCTTGCCGCCGCGCGCCTGCAATTCCTTGAACCGCACCGGCCAGGGTTTGGGCGAGAAATCGGCAAGGCCGCGCAGCCTGACCTCGAGGTCGGCGTCGAGCGGCTGCGCCGCCAGCGGATGAATCTCGGGCGCCTGCGCGGCGACGAGCTTCAGCACGAGGTCGATCACCGGATTGCCGGCCGCGGAGCCTTCGGCCATGCGCCCGTGCAGCTCGATCCGGTCCGCCTTGAACACGTTTGCCGTAGCCGCTCCCAGGCGATCGAGGCTGGGACGGTCGACCACGATCGACACGCGCTCGGGCGCGGCCGGCGTGCCGCGCACGCTCGACTGGCCGAGCGTCCAGTTGGCGGTGTAGGTCGGCGGCTGCCCCGGTTCGGCGATCGTCAGCGGACCGGTGAATTCGGTGATCAGGAGCGTCGGATCGTAAACCTGCGAAACCACCATGAGCTCGACGGCCTTGAGCGCCATCGGCGGATCGTCGCGGCGAAGCTCGACGCCCGGGTTGGTGCAGCGCACCTCGATGCGGAATGGAAAGCCGCCGATGTTCTGCTGGTCGCAGGTGTAGATCCGGCCGACCTTCGCTTCGCGCTCGCGCCACCCCGCGATCGTGGTCTGCGCGGCCGCGGATGCATAGAACCACAAGCCGGTCCACAGGATCCCGAGCGTCGCCACGAGCCCGAATGGCAGCAGCAGCGGCCAGATGCGTCGGCGGCGAGGCTCGGGATATGGCATCTCACGCTCCTCGCGCGGCTGACGGTGCCGCACCCTCGCCCCCGCACGTCCCAAGCCGCTGAATGCGGCGTTTCCGAGGTCGCCCCTGCGGCCGTCTCGGAGTCTTCGCGCCTGCCGGCGCTTTGTCCATAGGCGGATTTCGACAACGGCGGCATTTCGTGATTATGGGTCTACGCGTTGCGGCCCCGCCGCGGCCCGAAACGACCGATGACCATGGACCCGACCACCGATCATGCCGCCGACGATCTCTGGGTGTTTGGCTATGGCTCGCTGATGTGGCGGCCCGGTTTTTCCTTCGTCGAACGGGTCGAAGCGCGGCTGCTCGGCGCCCATCGGGCGCTCTGCGTCTATTCCTTCGTGCATCGCGGGACGGCGGAGCGGCCCGGCCTGGTGCTCGGTCTCGACCGCGGCGGCGCCTGCCGCGGCGTCGCCTATCGGGTGGCGGCGGCCGAACGGGAGAAGACCGTCGGCTATCTGCGCGCCCGCGAGCAGGTGACGATGGTCTACCGCGAATTCATGCGCCGGGTGCGGCTCAAGGGCGAGCCCGAGCGGCAGGTGACGGCACTCTGCTACATGGTCGACCGCAGCCACCCGCAATATGCCGGCCGGCTCTCGCTGGAGCGGCAATTGCACCTCGTGCGCCAGGGCCACGGCCAATCGGGCGCCAATCGCGACTATGTCATCGCCACGGTCGCCGAGCTCGAAGCCCTGGGCTACCGCGAAACGGAATTGCATCTCCTGGCGGACCGGCTCAAGGGCACGCATGAGGCGGGCGCCGATGCGATCCCCTCCTCATCCTGAAGACGTGAAATGCGCCTCGTCATCCCTCCCCGTTCGGGGGAGGGACCGAATCGCGCATGGCTTGACTTGTTCGCACATCCTGACGTCCAAGCTCGCGCTCGCCTTCGGCGATGAGGCGCGCGGCCGCGCTCTCGATCGACTGCCGAAGCCGTTCCGAGAACAACGCCTTGTCGAGTCCCGGCGCGATCGGGTCGAGCACCTCGACCACGATGGTCCCCGGATAGCGGCGGAACGAGCGGCGCGGCCAGAACAGCCCGGAATTGAGCGCCACCGGCAGACAGGGGACGCCCGTTTCCGCGTAGAGATGCACGACGCCGTATTTGTAGCTCGGCTCGGCGCCGGGCGCGCGTCGCGTCCCCTCCGGGAAGATGATGATCTGGCGGTTGCGCGCGAGCTCCACCCGCGCGCGCAGGGTCAGGTCGGCGAGTGCCTGCGAGCGCTTGCCGCGGTCGACCGGAATCATGGCGGCCTTCCAGGCGTACCAGCCGAAGAAGGGGATCCAGATCAGCTCGCGCTTGAGAATGAACGCCGGATCGGGAAACAGATGCATGAGCGCAAACGTCTCCCACAGCGACTGGTGCTTGGAAGCGACCAGCAGCGGACCCGGCGGAATCTTGTCGAGGCCGCGGAGCTCATACCTGATCCCGCAGACAACCCGCAGCAGCCAGAAATTGCTGCGCGCCCAGAAGCGCGCCACAGCAAGGATCGCGTCGCGTGGCAGGACCAGCGTCGGGACCGCCGCCAGGAGCAGCGCGACCAGGTTGAGATAGAACAGGATATTGAAGACGATCGAGCGTACGATCACGAGCACGTGGGGACCTGTTTCTGGAATCCATTCCGTCGTCTTTGAAAACTGAATGGACTTCAGCTTTCCTGCCCTGGCCGCATGTCGAACGGAAGCCCGGATTCCACCTTGGTGAAAATTCTCCGACGCCGCCCGCGGCTTAGCCCGCCAGGCGGGCTCCGGTTGCCGGGTTGAGGCGGATGCGGACCTGCGCGACGATATACTTCAAATATTCCGAAAACATGAGCTTCGTCGTCGCCGCGCTCGCCCACCACGGTTCGGCCCGGATCCGGTCGGAGATCACCGGAAACGCGAAGAGCACCGCGCCGGGGAGCTGGTTCTTGATCTCCGCCATGGCGCGCGGCATGTGATAGCTCGACGTCACCACGATCAGGGAATGAAAGCCGCGGCGCTCGGCCCACAGCCTGGTCTCGACCGCATTGCCGAGCGTGTTGAGCGAACGGTCGACGTCGACGCAGCAGCGCACCCAGCGCGCGAAGTCCGGATTGAGGCGCGAGATTTCTTCCGCCGTGGTCGCCCTGTTGGCGCCGCTGATGAGCAGGCGCCGTCCGTGCCCGGTGGCGAGCAGCTCGATCGCGTCGCTGATGCGTGAGGCGCCGCCCGTCAGCACGACGATGCCGTCGGCCCGGCGCTCGAGCGCCGCCTCCTCGCCCGGCAGCCGCCAGAGAAACCACAGGAAACCCAACGCAAGCAGCGCCGGCAATCCCACGCCGAGGGCGATCGTCGACCAGCCGATGCCGCGCAGCAGCCGGCCGGCCGGCCGCGGCGTCTGCGCCTGCTGCACCATGCCGGCAACGGCGTCATTGGTCTTTGTTGCGCTCATCGGCCTTGCGCTCATCGGCGTTGCGCTCATCGGCCCACCCTGCGCGATGATAGTCGCGGATTCCGGCAGGCCGGTGGCAGCGCGCCGCATCCAAGAGAGCAGCCGATGGTTACCGAATGGTTTCCAACGTGCGGGTGACGGTGAAGCGTGAGGTTGCGGCGGTCACCAATGCGATCAGGCCGACCTGCGCGACCACGGCGGCGTAGCCCAGGAGCCCGATCGAGAACGTCCCGAACAGCGCCGCGAACTGGTCGCCCAGCGTGCTGCCGCTGAAGCGGCGGTTGGCCAGCTCGGCGAGAACGAACAGCGCCACGGCGCTGCCGCCGCCGATCAGCCCGCCCTTGAGCCCGAGCATGAGGAAGTGGCGCTGGAAATGTCCGGCGATGAAGTTGTTCTTGGCGCCGATGAGATAGAGCACCTCGATCACCGGGCGGTTGGCCGCCATCGCGCCGCGCGTCGCGAACATTACCGACAGCACGGTTGCGACCAGCACCAGGGCCAGCACCGCCAAGCCGCCGACGACCGCGGCGCCGGCCATGGCGCGCATGCGCTCGACGAAGCTGCGGTGGTCGTCGAGGCTCGCCCCGGGCACCCGCTCGTTGAGCAGCTTGCGCAACTGCGCCAGATCGGGCGTTGCGCCGGACGCGATCTTCACCACGATGATGCGCGGCACCGGCAGATCCTCGAGCACGAGCCCGCTGCCCAGCCAGGGCTCGAGCAGCCGCGCCGATTCGTCCTTGGTATAGGGCCGGACCTCGGCGATGCCGGAAAAGCCGCGAGCGATCTCGGCGGCCCTGGCGACATCGGCTTCGATGTCGCGGCCCGGCGTCGGGCGTATCTGGATCGTGACCTCGCGCGCGACCTCCGCCTGCCAGTCGCTCGCCGCCGCCAGCACCAGCATGACGCCGCCGGCCGTGAGCGAGGCCAGGAAGGTCATGATCGCGACGACGGCGACCAGCGCGCGCCCGGAGATCGTGTCGCCGGGCACGATCGGCGACACGAAACTCGGCAATGGCTCGCCCGCCGGCCGGCTGCCCGCATCGGGCTCGACCGGCTCGTGCTCGTCGGCAGCCATGTTCGGCTCAGTCATAGACATGCAAACGACCATCGTGCAGCACGAGCCGGCGGGCGTCGTACTGATCCATCAGAGCGATATCATGGGTGGCAATCACCACCGACGTCCCCGACTTGTTGAGCTCGACGAACAGCCGCAGCAGGCGTTGCGCCAGGTTCGGATCGACGTTGCCGGTCGGCTCGTCGGCGAGCAGGAGCTGCGGCCGCCCGATCACCGCGCGCGCGATCGCGGCACGCTGCTTCTCTCCGCCGGAGAGCACCGGCGGCAGCGCCTCCATGCGGTCGCCGAGTCCCACCCAGTGCAGGAGCTCGACCACCTCGTCGCGGAAGGTTTCCTCGCTGTGGCCGATGACCCGCAACGGCAGCGCCACGTTCTCGTAGGTGGTCATGTGGTCCAGCAGGCGAAAATCCTGGAACACGACCCCGATGCGCCGCCGCAGCGTCGCCAGCGCGTCCTTGCTGAGCGTCGCGATGTCATGCCCGAACAGCGTGATCAGCCCCCGCGTCGGCTTGAGCGACAGAAACAGAAGGCGCATCAGCGAGGTCTTGCCGGCGCCGGACGGCCCGGTCAGGAACTGGAACGAATGCGCATCGATGCGGAAGTTGAGGTCGCGCAGGACCTCCGGCCCCAACCCGTAGCGCAAGCCGACGTTTTCGAACCGGACCACGTGCCACTCCGAGGACCGCTCCCACCGTTCCGCCTGGCAGGGCCGACCGTCCCGAATAGCGCTTTATACCAGGGGTCGCACCCTCTGACTTGGACAAGCTGAACTTCATAGGCTCCCCGGGAACGGCGCAGGCTGACCAAAACGGCCGGGTTGCCGGCGTTCCGCCGCCGGTCGAGGCACCCGACCGCTGATGGTTTCCGATCCGTTAACGAACCGCCTGCTAGCGTCGGGCGGCGCCCATTCCCCTTGATTCGCCGATGCTCATCGTCTGCACCAGCTGCGCCACGTCCTACCAGGTCGCCCCGGGATCGCTGGGTGGGGCCGGGCGATCCGTGCGTTGCGTGCGCTGCGGGAACGTCTGGTTCGCCGCCAATACCGGGGCTTTGGCGGCCATCGCGGAGACCCACCGGGCCGACGTGGCGGCGTTCGCGGCGACAACATCCGTCGCCGATTTTGGCACTGCGCCGACCGCCGGCAACGCCGTCGCGGAAGCTCCTCCCTGGCCCGGGCCGGCGGCCGCAGAGCCCACCCTGGACGGCGACGCGGTGGTGGCGGAGGCGCCCGCAGCCGACGGCCCGCACGATGCTCACCTCGCCCCCGAGGAAGCGACCTGGACGCCGGCGCAAGAGCCGGACACGATCGCCGATGCACCCGCGCTGGTACCCGCGCAGATCGAGGCGGCCCCGCTCAGTGATGCAAGTCCGACGCTGGAGGACATCGAATCGGTTGCCGCCCGCCGGGCCCGGCGTGAGCGGCGGGCCCGGCGCTGGTCGCTGCCCGGCCTGTCCACGGCGATCCTGATGCTTGGCGTCGTCAATATCACGCTGGTCGGCTGGCGCGCGGACGTGGTGCGGTGGCTGCCGCAGACCGCGTCGCTCTATGCGGCGATCGGGCTGCCGGTGAACCTGCGCGGGCTCGTCTTCGCGGACGTCAAGACCGAAAAGGAAACCCACGACGGCGTGCCGGTGCTGGTCGTCGAGGGTACGATCGTCAGCAAGGCGCCGCGCGTCGTCGAAGTGCCGCGCTTGCGGTTTGCCGTGCGCAACGACAGCGGCCAGGAGGTCTATACCTGGACGGCGCTGCCGACCAAGGGCGCGCTTCGGCCCGGCGAGACGCTTTCATTCCGCTCACGGCTGGCTTCGCCGCCGCGCGAGGGCAACCAGGTGCTCGTGCGTTTTTTCAACCGCCGCGATCTGGCCGCCGGAACCCGGTGAAGGCGGCATGGCGCGCATCCTGATCGCCGAGGACGAGGAAGCGCTGCGCACGCTGGTCGCGCGCGCGCTGGCGATCGACGGCCACGACGTCACCACCGCGAACGACGGCGCCGAGGCTCTCGACCTGCTCACCCGCGAGCAGGGCGCGTTCGAGCTCCTGCTCACCGACATCCGCATGCCGATCATGGACGGCATCGCGCTTGCGCTCGCGGCCGCGCGCGACCATCCGGCGCTGGTCATCCTGCTGATGACGGGCTTCGCCGACCAGCGCGAACGCACCTCCGGTCTCGACACGCTGATCCACGATGTGATCACCAAGCCGTTCACGCTCGGCGCGATCCGCGCCGCCGTCAGCAACGCCATCGCGGCCGGCGTGGGGCGGGGGCATTAGACTAGTTTGCGTCAGCGATGCAAAAGGTCTTCGGTGATGTCGCGCCTGCCGTGCAGGATGCGCAGCAAGGTCAAGGTGTCGTCGTCTCGACTGTAATCATAGATTACGACATAGGGCGAGACCACAGCAATGCGGATGCTTAAACCCAGGAGCGGCCGCGGCGCTCCCGATTCCGGCAGGTCGACCAGACGTTCGATCGTCTCGCAAAGTCGCTTGTCGTAATCGTCGGCAACGACAAGGCCAGCTTCTTCTTGCAGATACGCGAGGATGTCATCGAAGTCGGCGTCGGCGTCGGCAGCAACGATCAGCCGCGTCACGTTGACCGCCGCTGCTCACGCTTGACCTTTCGCCTCGCAAAGAACTCCTCGCCAGAGATCACGTCCCCGCGCGCGGCCGAGGCGAGCGCCCGATCGACATAGGGCTTGGCCCAGGCCAGATCGTCGCTCTGAATTGCCATCAGATCGGCCACCGCGATGGCAAGCGCTTCATCGATCGATGCAAAGTGGCCGGCGGCCACTTGAGCCTCCAACCACTTCCGCTGTTCGGGCCGTAGAGTGATGTTCATGCCGACAAGGATCATAGACCTGCGCGTCGGACGCGAGGCTCCCAGGAGATGATCACTAAAAGTCCCGCAGCAGCCGCTCGATATATTCAAGCTCGAGCTGCGGGCGGAAGCTTTCGCCGAAGCGGCGGCGCAGCTCTTCGAGGATGCGGCGCGCGCGCTGCACGTCGATCTCGCCCGGCACCTTCACGGTGACGTCGTCGCCATAGTCGCGACCGCGCAGCGGCCGGCCGAGCGGGTCGGTCTCCTGCTGCGCGCGCGGCGGGCCGAGCCGGCCGGGCTGGCCGGGACCCGGGCCCATCATGCCCTGCTGCTGCATCTGCTGCGCGAGGTTCTGCGCGCCGCGGCGCAGCGCCTCGAGGGCGCGGCCCTGCGAATCGACCGCGCTGTCCGTGTTGCCCTCGCCGAGCTGGCCTTCGGCCTGGCCCATGGCGTCGCCGGCCTGGCCGAGCTGCTGGCCCATCTGGCCCTCACCCTGACCCGGCTGCTGGCCGGGCTGCTGCCCCGGCTGCTGGCCGAAGCCGCGCTTCTTGAGCTCATCGAGCAGCTTGTTGAGCTGGTCACGCAGGGCCTGCTGCTGCTGCTGCAGGTCGCCCATCTGCTGGTCGCCCTGCTGACCTTGCTGACCCTGCTGGCCTTGCTGCCCCTGTTGGCCTTGCTGCCCCTGTTGGCCTTGCTGGCCTTGCTGGCCGCGCTGGCCCTGCTGGTTGCGCTGACCCTGCTGGCCGCGCTGGCGGCGCTGATCCTGGCCCTGCTGGAAGGTCTTGTCGCGCAGCTCCTGCTGGCGGCGGATCATCTCGCCGAGCTGATCGAGCTGGTTCATCATGTCGTCGTCGCCGTCGCCGCCCTGCTGGGGCTGCGCCATCTGCAGGTTGTCGAGCATCGACTGCAATTCCTGCAGCAACTGGCGCGCGGCGTCCTTGGCGCCGGAGCGGGCCATCTGCTCCAGCCGGTCGATCATGTTCTTGAGATCCTGCGAGCGGAGCTGGCGCGAATTGGGGTCGAGCGGACGCGCGAGCTGCTGCGGGTTGCGCTGCATCTGCTGCGCCAGCGCCTGCAGGAACTTGTCGAGCGCCGCACGCAGGTCGTCGGCGAGCTTCTTGATCTCCTCATCGGTGGCGCCGCGTTCGAGCGCCTGGCGCAGCGCCTCCTGCGCCGCGCGCAAGGCCGCTTCCGCGTCGGAGACGTTGCCGTCCTCGAGCTGGACGGCCATGTCCCACATGCGGGTGACGACGTCGCGCAACTGCTCGTCGCTCCTGGCGCGGGCGAGCTGCCAGAAGATCGAGCGCAAGCCGAGATAGACGTTGCTCTCGATGCTGAATTTCTCGGGTTCGAGCGTGAGCGCGTCGAGCGCGGTGAGTACCTTCGCCTGCGCATCGGCATCGAGCGCGAGCGTCCGCCGCTGCTCGATGAGCGCGCGCGCCATCGGCTTGGTGAAGGGCCGCTCAGGCAGCCGCAACTCGAAAGGCGCGCTGGAGCCTTCGTTGCCGGCCTCGTCGCGCGCGGTGAGCACCATGGCGGCATCGACGCCGGCCCAGGGGTGCTCGGTCAGGTCCTTGGTGGTCTGCCCGACGCCGGTCTTGGTGCGCGCCTGCGGCAGCGCGAGCGTGACCTCGGGAGCCTCGTAGAGCGCGCGCGGCGGCTGGCCGTTGGTGCCCTCCTCCTTCTGCCGCTTGAACGTCGCCTGGGCGCCGACCACGCCGTAGTCGTCCTCGACCTTGTAGGTGAGCGCCAGCGGCCCGCGCGCCTGCGCCTCCGGATCCTTGGCCAGCGCGATCGTCGGCGGCCGGTCGGGGATGGCGGTGAACTGCCAGGTCACGTCGCTCGCGACCGCGCTGCGCAGCTTCACCGTGCCGGCCTCGTTGATGACGAAACGGCGCTCCTCGGTGCCGTTGGGCAGGGTGGTCTGGGCAGCGGTCTTGGGCTCCTCCAAACCGCCGGTCGTGACCACGTCGAGACGAACCTGTCCGGTGGCGCGGATGATCAGCGTGCTGCCGGCCGGCACCGAAATGCCCGGCGCGGCGGTCGGCACCGGCTCGCCCGGCCGCAGGCCCGCAAGGATGAGCGGGGGCTTGCCGGTATAGTTCGGCGGACTGACCCAGGCGTCGATGCGGAAATTGGTCGGCGCGATCACGCCCTGCCAATCGAACGCCGCGGTGATGCGCCGCAGCCGATCGCCGCCGGCGGCAACGAAGGTGGCGATCACCAGCATGAGAACGAGGGCGCGGATCGCGAACGGGTCGCGCGCGGCCAGGCGCGGGATGGGACGGCCGGCCCGAAGCGTCTTGGCAGCCCGCAGCGCACGCTCGACGTGGGCGCGCCAGAGCGCGACGGAGGTGGAATCGCTGTTGCTGACCGCCATCTCGTCGGCGATCGCGGTGGCGGGACGATGCGGCAGCTTGCTGTTGCGGTCGAGCCGGCGCAGGCCGTCAGTGCGGTTCGGGATGCGGACCAGGAAGAGCGGAGCGAAAGCCGCCGCGGTCAGCAGGAAGAACAGCCCGATGCCGATGGCGCGGCCGGTCGGCGGCAGCCACAACCAAAGCCCGAGCCACGATGCGATCAGGAACACGCCGATTGCGGTCGCAAGCGTCGCGAGCGCCGGCCACAGCCGCTCCCACAGGATGGTCCAGCGCGCGCGTCCGAGCGCCCGCGACAGCAGGGCGTCGCCACTGGGCTTGCGGATGGGTGGGCTGGACGGTGCGCGGTCGGCGGGGCGATCGGTCAAGTCAGTCTCCGATAAAGAGAATCTGCTCAAGTTTTCATTCTAACATGCATTCTGCCCGGTTCTAGCCGGCAAAAGGAAGGCACTCACCGATCAAAACGGCGGCATCGCCAAAAGGTTCATCAGCCGCTCACAACCACGGCGGCAGGCGGTCGAGCGCGATCAGTTGCTCGACCTCCAGGCGCGGCCGCACCAGCGCCCATTCGCCTTCCCGAACAAGCACTTCAGGCACGAGCGCGCGCGTATTATAGGTGCCGGCCTGGACCGCCCCATAGGCGCCCGCGGTCATGACCGCCAGCAGATCGCCGGGCTGCGGCTCGGCGAGGTCGCGGCCGAGCGCCAGGAAATCGCCCGATTCACAGACCGGCCCGACCACGTCGGCGACGATGCGGCGCGCGGCCGGGCCCGGCTCCGTCACGGATCGGATGTCGTGATGCGCCTCGTAGAGCGTCGGCCGGATCAGGTCGTTCATCGCCGCATCGACGATCACGAAGGATTTGGCTTCGCCGCGCTTGAGGTAGAGCACGCGCGTGACCAGGATGCCGGCATTGCCGACGATCAGGCGGCCGGGTTCGAAGATCAGCGTGCAGGCGAGGTCGCGCGTCGCGCGCTTGACCATCGCCGCATAGGCGTCCGGATGCGGCGGCGGCTCGTTGTCTTCGCGGTAGGGGATGCCGAGGCCGCCGCCGAGATCGACGTGGGAAATCACGTGGCCGTCGCTGCGCAGCGTGCGCACGAACTCGGACAAGAGCACGAAGGCGTCGTCGAACGGATCGAGCTCCGTGATCTGGCTGCCGATATGCATGTCGACGCCGGTGACCTTGAGACCGGGCAGCTTGGCGGCGCGCCGATAGACCTCGCGCGCATGGCCGATCGGGATGCCGAACTTGTTCTCGGATTTTCCGGTCGCGATCTTGGCGTGGGTCCTGGCGTCGACGTCGGGATTGACCCGCACCGAGATGTTCGCGACGCGGCCCTTGCCGGCGGCGATCGCGGCGAGGAGCTCGAGCTCGGGCTCCGATTCGACGTTGACGCAGAGGATGCCCTCCTCGACGGCGAGCGCGAGCTCGCGCGCGGTCTTGCCGATGCCGGAGAACATGATCTTCCCGGGCGGAATGCCAGCGGCACGCGCGCGCCTGAGCTCGCCTTCCGACACCACGTCGGCGCCCGCGCCCAGCCTGGCCAGGGTCTTGATCACGGCCTGGTTGGAGTTCGCCTTCATGGCGTAGCAGACGAGCGCATCGACATCGGCAAAGGCGCCGGCGAAGACCCGGTAGTGGCGCTCGAGCGTGGCGGTCGAATAGCAGTAGAACGGCGTCCCGACCGCCGCCGCGAGATCGACAAGATTGACCGCCTCGGCGTGGAGCACGCCGTCCCGGTAGCCGAAGTGATGCATCGAATGGACCCGTGCCGGCGCCGGGCGTCGCGGCCGGCTTCGACCCATAGTTTCGAGCGCCCATGATGCGGTCAAGGGTGGGCGTGCGCCGGACCACCGCCGAGGATGGATGCGAGGATGGATGAAGGAGTCGGACCGGCTGAATCGAGCTGCCGCCGCGCCGCACTTGGCCGCCGAAGGAGCATCCCGCAGGGCCGGCCGGTCAGTCGATCAGCCAATCGAGGAAAATGCTCTTTTTCGGCGCCGACGACGGGGCGATCGCCTTGCCGTCGGGGCCGAGCCCCGGCCCGGCATCGGGCTGCACCGTGCCCTCCGGCACGGCAACACTGGCCGAAGGCGGCGGGTCGAGCCCGGCCTTGCGCCCGCAGCCCGCAAGCCCGAGCGCAGCCACGAGCGCGCCGATGGCCGCAAGTCGCACGAAAACCCGGTCGGATCGTGAAACCAAGTGAACCCCCTGAATCGACCCCAGCATAGCAGATCAGGCATCCGAGGCGAGAGCATGGCCGAAGCGATCTCAGGGGCGGGTGGTTAATCCCGTTCCCTGGCCAGCGTCTTGAGCCACCGGGTCGCCTCCCGGCGCACGTTCTTCGGGGCGGTGCCGCCGTAGCTCACGCGGCTCTTGACGGAATTATCGGCCGACAGCAGGGCGAAGACATCCTTGTTGATACGCGGCTCGATCAACTGCATCTCGTGCAGGGGCAGTTCGTGTAGCGAAATTCTTTCCGAGGCGGCCCGCGCCACGATCCTGCCGGTAATATGGTGCGCCTCGCGGAACGGCAGCGCGAGCTTGGCAACCAGCCAGTCGGCAAGGTCGGTAGCGGTGGAATAGCCTTCGTCCGCCGTCTTGCGCATGCGCGCCGCGTCCGGGAGCATGTCGCGCACCATGCCGGTCATCGCGGCGATCGAGAGCATCAGGGCGGAGAGCGCATCCATCGCACCCTCCTTGTCCTCCTGCATGTCCTTCTGGTAGGCGAGCGGCAATCCCTTCATCACGATCAGCAGCGCGATCAGCGCGCCGATGATGCGGCCGCTCTTGGCGCGCACCAGTTCGGCGGCGTCCGGGTTGCGCTTCTGCGGCATGATCGAAGAGCCGGTGGTGAACCGGTCCGACAGCAGCACTAGGCCGGACAGCGGCGAGCACCAGATCACGATCTCCTCGGCGAAGCGCGACAGGTGCATGGCCGCGATCGAGGCGGCGGAAAGCGTCTCCAGCACGAAGTCGCGGTCGGAGACGGCGTCGAGCGAGTTCGCCATCGGGCGCTCGAAGCCGAGCGCCTTCGCGGTCATGTCGCGATTGACCGGAAAGGACGTGCCGGCGAGCGCCGCCGCGCCGAGCGGAGACTCGTTCAGCCGGGTCCGGGCGTCGCGGAACCGGCCGCGGTCGCGGGCGGCCATCTCCACGTAGGCGAGGAGATGGTGCCCGAAGGTCACCGGCTGCGCGGTCTGCAGATGGGTGAACCCCGGCATCACGGTCGCGGCATGCGCCAGTGCCTTTTCGGCGAGCGCGCGCTGATAGGCGGCGAGCGCGTCGTCGAGCGCGTCGATCCTGCTCCTGATCCAGAGCCGGAAATCGGTCGCGACCTGGTCGTTGCGCGAACGCGCCGTATGCAGCCGCCCGGCCGCCGGCCCGATCAGATCGGCAAGCCGGCTCTCCACGTTCATATGGATGTCTTCGAGCGCCCGGTTGAAGCTGAAGGTGCCGGCCTCGATCTCTGACAGGATCGTGTCTAGACCGTGATGGATCGAGGCGGCATCGTCGGTCGTGATGATGCCTTGTTTGGCGAGCATCGCGGCGTGGGCCTTGCTGGCGGCGATGTCCTGGCGATACAGGTGCCGGTCGAAATCGATGGAGACGTTGATCTCCTCCATGACGGCATCGGGTTGCTCGCTGAAACGTCCGCCCCACATCTTGTTGCTCATGACCTGATCCACCGGGGTTGCAACGATCATGACCGAGGACGCAGCGAAAAGCTCCGCCAAGACGCGGTCTGCGTGGGTCGTGGCCGGCGGCTTCGCCAGCGTCGCCATCGGGCTGGCGGCGGTATACGGGATCAGCACGATGCTAGGCAATCCGCCCGGCGACGCCGCCTGCCGGCCGGCGGTGGAAACCGCAAAGCGCGTCGCGCCGTTCGCGCGCGGCGAAGTGGCCGCCGTGACGCCCGCCGGGAAGCCGATGCGCGTCCCCGACCTCGCCTTTCTCGACCAGGCCGGAGCCGAGCGCCGGCTGGCCGACTGGAACGGCCGCACCGTCCTCTTCAACCTGTGGGCCACGTGGTGCATCCCCTGCCGCAAGGAAATGCCGGCGCTCGATGCGCTGCAGGACAAGCTCGGCGGACGTCACTTCGAAGTCCTGGCGGTGAATATCGACACGCGCGACCCGGACAAGCCGCGCGCCTGGCTCAAGGAGAACGGCGTCACGCGGCTGGCCTATTACGCCGATCCGACCGCGAAGGTTTTTCAGGACCTCAAGCTCATCGGCAAGGCCTTCGGCATGCCGACGACACTGCTGGTCGATGCCGCGCGCTGCGAGATCGGCACCATCGCGGGCCCGGCCGAATGGGCGAGCGAGGATGCGGTCAAGCTCGTCAGCGCGGCGCTGTCGAAGTGAAGCGTCCGCCAGGAGACGGCGGCGACGCGCTCGGTGTCGCGCCGTCAGACCGTGACGTTGACCTTCCTCGCCCCGGTCGCGGTATCGATCACCGCTCCGTTCGGCAGCGTCAGGGTGCCGGCGGCGATGTTCAGCTTCGAACCGCCCGGCAGATACTGTACGGGGCTGGGTTTGATCGCCGTTCCATCCTTGAGGATGACGGTCGACGTCTTGCTCTGCGCGCTCGACGCCGCCGCATCGTCGGAGCCGACCGAAGCCAGCACGCTCCTGACCTTCGCCTGGGCGGCCGCCTGGGTGCGGGCCAGCGCCTTTTTGACGGTCAGCTTCATCACCCCGCTGGCCTCGTCCGTGCCCGCTCCGGTGAGCGTGTCGGTGACGAATGCCAGGTTCTCGATCTGCTGCCGCATGGATTGCTGCCGCAAGGTCCAAGCGCTCGCTTGTGCATAGGGCGAAAGCCGGGGCAGCCAGTTGAAGCTCATCGTGGGGATGCTCGACAGGTCCGCCGGGAGGCCAGCATGAGCCGGCCCGGTTAACGGCTGGTAGACATCCGGCCAATGGCGGGGAAGGCGCTGCCGGTCCGCCCGCTATCGCGTCGGCACCGGCTTGGCGCCGCGGTAGTCGTAGAAACCGCGCTGGGTCTTGCGCCCGAGCCAGCCGGCCTCGACATATTTCACCAGCAGCGGACAGGGCCGGTATTTCGAGTCGGCGAGGCCGTCGTGCAGCACCTGCATCACCGAGAGGCAGGTGTCGAGGCCGATGAAGTCGGCAAGCTCCAGCGGGCCCATCGGATGATGGGCGCCGAGCCGCATGGCGGTATCGATCGCCTCCACGTTGCCGACGCCTTCATAGAGCGTGTAGATCGCCTCGTTGATCATCGGCATCAGCACGCGGTTGACGATGAAGGCGGGAAAATCCTCCGCCACCGCGATGGTCTTGCCGAGCTTGGTCACGAACTGCCGGGTGGTGTCGAAGGTCGCATCCTCGGTCGCGATGCCGCGGATCAGCTCGACCAGCTCCATCAGCGGCACCGGGTTCATGAAATGGATGCCGATGAAGCGCTCGGGCCGGTCAGTCGAGGAGGCGAGCCGCGTGATCGAGATCGAGGACGTGTTGGTGCCGAGGATGGCGTCCGCCTTCAGCATCGAGCAGACATTGGCGAAGATCGTGCGCTTGACGTCCTCCTTCTCGGTCGCCGCCTCGATCACGAGATCGCAGTCGCCGAAATCGTCGTACCTTTCCGCGGCCGTGATGCGCTTGAGGGCGGCCTGGCGTTGATCCTCGGTGAGACGTTTCTTACTCACCTGCCGCGCCATGTTGCCGTTGATGGTGGCGATCCCGGCCTTGATGCGGTCGACCGCCACGTCATTGAGCTTCACGTCGAAGCCCGCCAGCGCGCAGACATGCGCGATGCCGCTACCCATTTGACCGGCGCCGATGACGCCGACTTTCTTGATATTGAGAGCCATGATGTCCGTTTGACTTGCCGTCCGGAGCGATTGCCGCTCCCCAAGTCCCCCCGCGGGCGATGTTTTACGCCGTTCCGCAGAGCAGCGCCACGGGGGGAATGCCCGGAGATTGAGCATTATTTCCCGGCTTTTGCGAGCTCCTGCGCGAGTTCCGGCAAGGCCTGGTAGAGGTCGGCGACCAGACCATAGTCCGCGATCTGGAAGATCGGCGCCTCCTCGTCCTTGTTGATGGCGACGATCACCTTGGAGTCCTTCATCCCGGCGAGATGCTGGATCGCCCCGGAAATGCCGACCGCGACGTAAAGCTCGGGCGCCACCACCTTGCCGGTCTGGCCGACCTGCCAGTCGTTCGGCGCATAGCCGGCGTCGACCGCCGCGCGCGAGGCCCCGATCGCGGCGCCGAGCTTGTCGGCGACCGGCTCGATGTACTTGGTGAAATTCTCGCGGCTCTGCATCGCGCGGCCGCCCGAGACGATGATCTTTGCCGAGGTGAGTTCCGGCCGGTCCGACTTCGACAGCTCCTCCCCGACGAAAGTCGAGAGGCCGGGGTCGGCCGCCGCCGCCGCGGCCTCGATCGGCGCGGAACCGCCTTCGCCGGTCGGCTGGAAGGCCGCGGTGCGAACGGTGATCACTTTCTTCGTGTCCTTCGAGCGCACGGTCTGGACGGCGTTGCCCGCGTAGATCAGCCGCTCGAACGTATCGGGCGCGACCACCTTGACGATCTCGGACACCTGCATGACGTCGAGCAGCGCCGCCACCCGCGGCATCACGTTCTTCGCCGTGCTGGTGGCCGCCGACATGATGACGTCGTAGGCCGGGGCGAGCGCGACGATCAGCGCCGCCAGCGGCTCGGCCAGCATGTGCTCGTATTGCGCACCGTCCACGATCAGCACTTTCTTGACGCCGTCGAGCTTGGCGGCGGATTCGGCGACGCCACGGCAGTCCTTGCCGGCGACCAGCACGTGCACGTCGGCGCCGATCGCCTTCGCGGCGGTCAGCGCCTTGTTGGTGGCATCCTTGAGGGTCCTGTTGTCGTGCTCGGCGAGGAGAAGGGTGGTCATGTGGGTACCTTAGACATGAGAAACGCGTCCCGGACGCGGTGCAGCGCGAAGCGTTTGCGGAGTGGTGCGCCGCTGATCCGGGACCTTTCCAAAGGCGGTATATGGAACGGTCCCGGGTCTGCAGCGCACCACCATAGTGCGTCGAAGACGCGCGTGAACGCTTGTGGCGGTGCTGCGCTGCGCCCGGGACACAATCGCGATGGCGGAGATCATCAGATGATCCCCGCCTCGTTCCTGAGCTTGTCGACGAGCTCGGCGACGGTCTTCACCTTGACCCCGGCCTTGCGGCCCGCCGGCTCGACGGTCTTGAGCACGTCGAGCCGCGGCGCGACGTCGACCCCATAGGCGGCGGGCGTCTTCTCGTCGATCGGTTTCTTCTTCGCCTTCATGATGTTCGGCAGGCTGGCGTAGCGCGGCTCGTTGAGGCGGAGGTCGGTGGTGACGATCGCCGGGGCCTTGAGCTTGACGGTCTGCAGCCCGCCGTCGACCTCGCGCGTCACCAGCACGCTGTCGCCCTCGATCACGAGCTTGGAGGCGAAGGTGCCCTGCGGCCAGCCGGTGAGCGCAGCCAGCATCTGGCCGGTCTGGTTGCAATCGTCGTCGATCGCCTGCTTGCCCATGATGACGAGACCGGGCTGCTCCTGGTCGACGATCGCCTTGAGGATTTTCGCGACCGCGAGCGGCTCGGTCGGTCCCTCGGTCTTCACCAGGATGCCGCGGTCGGCGCCCATGGCGAGGCCGGTGCGGATGGTCTCCGACGCCTGCTGCGGTCCGATCGACACGCAGACGATCTCGGTCGCCTGGCCCTTTTCCTTGAGCCGGATCGCCTCCTCGACGGCGATCTCGTCGAAGGGATTCATCGACATCTTGACGTTCGCGAGCTCCACCCCGGTCTGGTCCGACTTGACGCGGATCTTGATGTCCTTGTCGACCACCCGTTTGACCGGCACCAGGATCTTCATGGGATGCTTTCTTTCGTGACGGACGCAGACGGCGCCGGGCGGCACGCGCGGCGCAAGCTAATTGCGCGCATGTTGGGGTGTCAACGTGCGCTTCAGCCCCATGGCCGATTGGCCGGCGGGTCGCCGGCGTCGGCAACCACCGGCACTTTCGGCGCCCGGATGCATTCGAACAGCATGACGCCGGGCGGCCGCAACATCACGAACAGGATGCCGCCCGCCACCATGCCGCCGATATGGCACCAGTAGGCGATCTCGCTCTTCGACGCGGAGCCGAGATTGACGAACTGCAGCAGCACGAAGAGGCCGACCACCCAATAGGCGCTGACGCGCAGCGGGATGATCGACACCAGGACCGTGATCTTGGCGCAGGGGCGCAGCATCACATAGGCGATGACCACGCCCGCGATCGCACCCGACGCGCCGATCAGCGGCGTCTGCGAATGCACGTCGCTGGCCACGAAGGCGAGCGCGGCGAGCACGCCGGTGGCGAGGTAGAAGGCGAGGAACCGCCAGCGGCCCAGCGCTTCCTCGACGTTGTCGCCGAACACCCAGAGGAAGATCATGTTGCCGAAGATGTGGCCGATATCGGCGTGCAGGAACATGTAGGTGAACAGGGTGAGCGTCGGCGGCAGCGCGCCCGCAACGCCGACCTCGCCGGCGAACGCGGCCGGCATCACGCCGAAACGCATGAGGCTGTCCTGCGCGCTGCCGTCGGCGCCGAACTCCATCACGAAGAAAATGAAATTGGCGGCGATCAGGCCCCAGGACACCACCGGCCGGTGCGGCAGCTTGAACGGGTTGTCGTCGTAGAGCGGCATCACCATGGCAGCGGGCTTTCAGTTCACCGGTTCTGGCCGGGCGCCCAGAGCACGTCGGACTTGCCCTTGTCGTTCACGTGGCGGCTCGCGACGAAAAGAAAATCGGAGAGGCGGTTGACGTATTGGAGCGCCTCCGGGGTGACGCTCTCGCCCGGCTGATCCTTGAGCTCGACCATGATGCGCTCGCCGCGCCGGCATACCGTGCGCGCCAGGTGCAGATAGGCGGCGACCGCACTTCCGCCCGGCAGGATGAAGGATTTCAGCGGCGCGAGCTCGGCATTGAGCTTGTCGATCTCGCCCTCGAGCCAGGCAACCTGGGCCGCCGTGACGGTGAGACGCGCGCCGCCCGGCCCCTTGCCCTTTTCCGACGGCATGCACAGGTCGGCCTCGACGTCGAACAGGTCGTTCTGGATGCGCCCCAGGACGGCGTCGAACTCGGCGTGTCCGGCGGCGTGCAGCCGGGCCACGCCGATCACCGCATTGACCTCGTCGAGCGTGCCATAGGCCTCGATGCGCAAATCGTATTTCTTGCGCCGCTCGCCGGTGCCGAGCGCGGTGGTGCCGTCGTCGCCGCTGCGCGTATAGATGCGATTGAGCGTGACCATGGGGGATCGATCTCGAGCTTGCGCCGCGTGGCGACGAGACGGCAACGGAGCAGCCGACCCTAACATGCCAGGGCGCCGCGAGGCAGCCGGTATTCGGGATCGAGGGCGGACGGGGCGCTCAGAACTGGTAGCCGACCCTTACGCCGTAATTGTTGGTGCCCTGGTTCCTCGGGCAGTCGATGCCGAAGAGACTATTGCCATTGGACAGGTGATCGAAGGTCAGGATCGCGGCCCATTGCGGAGCGAAGGCATAACCGACCGACGCGCCGACATGGAACAATTGCCGGCAGCCCATCGACAACCTGTTGAACCGTTCGCCGTCGGTGAGGCGGCCATCGTGAATCGCGCGGTCGCCGAAGGCTTCCACGAACCATCGGTCGGTCACCGGGACGCTCCACAACAGGCCCGCATAGACCGCGCTGGTGCGGCCGCTCAGATTGACCGAAGCGCCGAGGTGAGGCCGCGGCACCAGAACGTTCCACCATTCGGCCTTGCCGAACCAAAGGCGCGGGAGCACCAGTTCCGGGTTGATGTCCAAGGTGCCTTTTTCGACGCCGCCGACGCCATGCGCGAACAGCCCAAGCCGAAGCTCGTAGCGGTAGGGATCGTACAAGCTCACGACCTCGACCGGAGCCCGCACCGGGACCGGTGCCTGCACGCCGCGATCATAAGGCGGCAAATCGGCGCTCATGGCGCCCGTGGGCCATGACAGCGCCGCCGCCAGCAGGGCCGGCGCATACAAGCGGCCGATCAAGCTCTTCACGCGATTCCCCCGCCCTGGATAGAACGCCCCCGACATCAGATGAGCGAACAATACCCCATAGAGTCGATGACCAAGGCGCACGAAACATGGCGGGCAGCGATTACAACAGCGATTCACAGCAGTTTTCCGCCGGGCGTGGCCAAATTGCTACAGATGGCGGCCTGCGCTGGTCAGCGCTGCATCACAAATACGGTTAACATGATGATGATGAGGGCGATGAACTGCAGCAGCACGCGCAGCCGCATCAGCTTCTGCGACGTCTGCGGCGAGCCCCCGCGCATCATGTTGACGAGGCCGAGCACCAGGACGATGGCGACCGCGAAGACCGCGATCGGCACGAGAGCATAATACAAGACGTCGGTCATGGCGGCTTCCTACCACCCGGCCGCGCATGAAACCATGGCGCCGCCGCGGGGGGCGTTTTACATCCCCGCTGCCTGATGTGATGCGCCGGCTCGGAGATCGCAATGACCGCCCCACCGCCCCCCTGGAAGCCCCGCACGATCGCCGCGCAGGCGCTCGGCATCGTCGATCCGGCGACCATGGCGGTGGTGCCGCCGGTGCACGTGGCGACCACCTTCATCCGCGATCCGGACAACCAATACCGCACGGGCTTCGCCTATGGCCGGCCCGACAACGCGACGGTGCGCCAGGCCGAAGCCGTGATCGCCGCACTCGAAGGCGCGCACGAGGCGGCGCTGTTCGCCTCCGGCATGGCGGCGGCGACCGCGGTCGTGCTGGCGCTGCACCGGCCGTCACACATCGTCGCCTCGCAGGTGATGTATTGGGCGTTCCGCCATTGGCTCGGCCACAACGCGGTGCGCTTCGGGCACCGGGTCGAGTTCGTCGATACCAGCGACCTCGCGGCGGTGCGCGGTGCGGTCAGGCCGGAGACCGCGCTGGTCTACGTGGAGACGCCGGGCAACCCGCTCTGGACCATCAGCGACATCGCGGCCATTGCGGAGATCGCGCATGCGAATGGGGCGATGCTCGCGGTCGATTCGACGGTGGCGACGCCGGTGTTCACGCAGCCGTTGCGGCTCGGCGCCGATATCGTGATGCATTCCGGCTCGAAATATCTCAACGGCCATTCCGACGTGATCGCAGGCGTGCTGGCGGTCGCGCGGCCGACCAGCGCCTGGGAGGACATCAAGTCGGTGCGCATCCAGCACGGCGCGATCCTCGGTCCGTTTGAGGCGTGGCTGCTGCTGCGCGGGCTGCGCACGCTCGACGTGCGCGTGCGCACGGCGGCGCAGAGCGCTTCGCAACTGGCCGAGCGCCTGGGCCAGCACCCGCGCATTGCGGGCGTGCTCTATCCGGGCCTCGCCGAACACCCCGGCCACGCCGTCGCCGCACGCCAGATGAGCGGCTTCGCCGCCATGCTGTCGATCCGCGTGAAAGGCGGCGAACGCGCCGCCATCGCCACCGCCGCGCAGGTCGCATTGTGGAAGCGCGCCACCTCGCTCGGTGGCGTCGAGAGCCTGATCGAGCATCGCGCCTCGGTCGAAGGCCCGGATTCGCCCTGCCCGCCCGACCTGCTGCGGCTCTCCGTCGGGCTCGAAGATCCGGACGACCTTTACGCCGATCTCGACCACGCGCTGCAGGCTGCGCAGGCCGGACCGGCATGAGCGGACGCATCCTCGTCCTCGGCGCCGCCGGACGCATCGGCTATGCCGCAGCGGAAGCGTTTCGCGATGCCGGCTGGACCGTCGTCGCCCTGGTGCGGCCGGGCGCGAAGCTGCGGGCGCCACGCGGCACCGACGTGGTCGAGGTCGACGCCTTCGACCGACTGGCGGTCGCCGAGGCCGCACAGCACACCGACATCGTGCTGCACGCGCTCAATCCGCCGTTCACGAAATGGGCGCAGTTTGCCCTCCCGCTCGCCTACGCGGCCATCAACGCCGCGGAGGCGAACGGCGCCACGCTGATGCTGCCGGGCAATCTCTACAACTACGGTGCCGACCTGCCGGCGGTGATCGACGAAACCACGCCGATGCGCCCGTCCGCGCGCAAGGGCATGTTGCGAGTGACCATGGAGCAGCGCATGCGCGAAGCTGCCGAGCGCGGCATGCGCACGGTGGTGTTGCGCGCCGGCGATTTCTTCGGCGGCGGGCGCGGCTCCTGGCTCGATCTCGTGCTCGCCAAGGAGATCGGCGCCGGCGTGGTGACCTATCCGGGCCCGCCCGAGGTGGTGCACGAATGGGCCTACCTGCCCGACCTGGTGGCCGCGCTGGTGCGGCTCGCGGCCGTGCGCGAGCGGCTCGCGATGTTCGAGAGCTTCGGCTTTCCCGGCCACGCGGTGACGGGACGCGCGTTCGTGGCGGCGCTGGAGCAGGCGGTGGGGCACGCGCTCACGGTCAAGCCCATGAGCTGGTGGCTCATCCACGCGCTGCGGCCGATCGTGCCGATGTCGCGCGAGCTCTCCGAGATGGCCTATCTCTGGCAGCGGCCGCACCGCATCGCCGGCGACAAGCTCAAGGCCGCGATCGGCGAGGTGCCGCATACGCGGCTCGATGTCGCCGTGGCGCGGGCGCTGAAGGAGCTGGGTGCGATTGCGTGATCGCAAAAATCGTGACACTTGTCGGCGCGCAGGAAGCACGCTTGCGAGTAATCAGGGAAAGCTTTGATGATCGTCGATTTCCAGCATCACTTCACGCCGCGCGAGCTGATCAAGGAAGACCCCGGCGACCGCCTGATCCTGCACTACGACGCCCAGGGGGCGCCGAGCTACACCATCCATAAGCTGCTTTACGATCTCGACGAGCACGTGGCGATGATGGACGTCGCCGGCATCGACGCCGCCTGGCTCACCAGCGCGCAGGGCATGTGCGCCGATCTCGAGACCTCGCGCCTGGTCAACGACAAGGCCAAGCAGGCCGAGAAGGACTATCCGGGCCGCTTCATCGGCGCGGCGCATGCGCACCCCCACGGCGGCGCGGACGCCATGAAGGAGCTCAATCGCTGCAAGCATGAGCTCGGCTACGAGGGCGTGGTGATCACCTCGGAGACCGACGGGCTCTTCCTCGACCACCCGAAATACGAGCCGTTCTGGGCCGAGTGCGCACGGCTCGGCCTGTTCGTGTTCGTGCACCCGGCGCTCAAGCTCAACTATTCGCAGCAGTTCGACGGCTTCGACACTGCCCGCTCGGTCGGCCGCGAATTCTCGCTGATCATGGCGACGATCCGGCTGATCAATTCCGGCGTATTCGACCGCCATCCGGGCCTCATCGTGCACATGGCGCATCTCTCCGGCGGCCTCGCCTCGATGCTCGGCCGCATCCGCAGCTACCAGGACAAGGAGTTCTGGGGCACCAAGGGCAACCCGCGGCACGGCATGAACCCCAAGCAGGACTTCGATTATTACCTGCAGAACAACATGGTGTTCGACACCGCGGGCTTCGCCGGGGCGATCACGTCGGTGAAGACGGCGCTGGTCGAGATCCCCGCGGCGCGCATGGTGTTCGCGACCGACTATCCGCAGGAAATCCGCGCGCGCGAGGCGGTGCGCGATTTCGTGGCCGAGCTGCGCGCGCTCGGCCGCGACGGCGAGGCGATCCTGTCGGGCAATGTCGGGAAGCTGCTCAAGGCGCCGGCGAAGGCGGGCTGACGGGCGCCTTCATCATTCCGGGACGCGCTGGAGGCGCGGCCCCGAAATGACGCCGGCGATCACGCCGCCAGGTGCTTCTCGATCTCGTGCACCGGCATCTTGACGAAATCCTTTTCGATCTCGGCGCGCAGCGCATGACGCACGTGCTGCGAATAGGCCTGCCGCAGCACGCCGAGCGCGCGCGGCGGCGCGACCAGGATCAAGGATTTGACATTGCCGGCGATCACCTCCGCGTCGAGACGGCCCGCGAGCTTCTTCAGAAACCGCTGTTCCTCCTGATCGTGCCAGTCGGTCTGCTCCATGGCGCTGCGGCTGGTCCCGACCGAGCTGAAGCTGCGCCCGGGCGCGTCGGTGCCGAGCTCATGCGTCTTGGGATCCGGATGCTCGTGCACTTCCTTGGTCCTGAGATCGAGGAATTTCGCGTCGCCGGCGTTTTCCAGCACCAGCGCCTTCTTGCCATCGCAGACCACGACCCAGTCGCCGTGCTGGACTTTGATGTCGGACATCGCGGACCTCTTCATTTGACGCATTAATCCGGCTGCTGACGTATTAATCCGACTGCCGCCACCGACGGCGCCTAGATGGACGTCAAACGCCGGAGAGGCCGATCTAGTTGCCTCGCTCGAGCAGCCGTTTTGCGATCACCTGCGCCTGGATTTCCGCCGCGCCCTCGAAAATCGAGAGGACGCGCGCGTCGCACAGGAGCCGCGACACCGGAAATTCGACCGAATAGCCGTTGCCGCCGTGGATCTGCACGGCGTTGTCGGCCGCCGACCAGGCCACCCGGGCGGCGAGCAGCTTGGCCATCCCGGCCTCGAGGTCGCAACGCTTGCCGGAATCCTTCTGCCGCGCCGCAAAGTAGGTGAGCTGGCGCACCATCATGATCTCGGCCGCCATCATGGCGATCTTATCGGCGACGCGGGGGAAGTTGACGATCGGCTCGCCGAACTGCACGCGCTGCCCCGCATAGGCGAGCGCCTGCTCCATCGCCGCCTGCGCCACGCCGATCGCGCGCGCCGCGGTCTGGATGCGCGAGCTTTCGAAGGTGGCCATGAGCTGGCGGAAGCCCATCCCCTCGACACCCCCGAGCACACTCGAGGCCGGCACCTCGAAGTCGTCGAAGGCGATCTCGTATTCCTTCATGCCGCGATAGCCGAGCACCCAGATCTCGCTCCCAGCGAGGCCCGCGACCGGGAACGGCTCCGCCTCGGTGCCGCGCGGCTTTTCCGCCAGCAGCAGCGAAAGCCCCTGGTGGGTCTGGTCCTTCGGATTGGTGCGCGCCAGGATCAGCATCAGGTCGGCGCGCGCGGCATGGGTGATCCAGGTCTTGTTGCCCTGGAGCCGATAGACGTCGCCGTGGCGCACGGCGCGCGTCTTGAGCGAGGCGAGATCGGACCCGGTATCCGGCTCTGTGAACACCGCGGTCGGCAGCACCCGGCCGGTCGCGATCTTCGGCAGCCACTGCCGCTTCTGCTCCTCGGTGCCGCTCATGAAGATCAGCTCGGCCGCGATGTCGGAGCGCGTGCCGAGCGAGCCCACGCCGATATAGCCCCGCGAGAGTTCCTCGGCCACGACGCACATCGCCTCCTTGCCCAGGCCCAGGCCGCCATAGGTCTCCGGCACGGTCAGGCCGAACACGCCGAGCTCGGCCATCTGCGCAATGACGTCGAGCGGGATCAAATCGTTCAGCAGATGCCACTCGTTGGCCTGCGGGATCACCTGGCCGTCGGCGAATTTGCGCATCTCGTCGCGGATCGACGCAAAGGTCTCGTCGAGGCCGCAGTCGCCGACCGTCGCGTCGCGATGCCGGCGCATCAAGGCGACCAGGCGGGCGCGGCGTTCCTCGTTGCCGAAGGTCAATCCTTCCAGCGGCCCCGCCATGCGTGCCGTCACCGCGGCCGCGGCGAGGCCGAGGTCGGCCGGACGCACGAACTCGCCCTGGCTCATCGGGATGCCGCCCTGGATCTGGGCGAGGTACTCGCCGAGCCCGATCTGGATGACCAGCTCCTCGATCTCGCCGAGCGCGCCGGTCGCGTGCATGCGCTCGGCATAGAGCGCGAGCTGCCGGATCGCCTCCACATAGGTCGCGAGCCAGGCGAGGCCGTGGGTGGCGCGCTGCTGGCGGTCGAACAGGCGGGAGACGGTGTGACGTTCCGCGCTCACGCGCTCGCGCACCGCCGCGGTCGCGTCGCGCAGCACGGCTTCGGCGGCGAGCGTCGCCTCGCGTCCGAGCACAATGAGTTTGAGCCCGGCGCCGCGCCGATCGGCCTGAGGCAGCATCATGATTCTCCCCTGCGACGGTCCGCTGCGGAACCGCCCGACCCGTCAAATCGCCCGCGCGCCGCACGCCAGCGCGTCGCGACGAGATTTCCCCCGACCTCGCATACTCTTACGGATGGTTTGCTGATTTATTAACTATTTTGCGGCTTCTTTTACCGCAATATTGTACCGCAATATTGCCGAGGCGCGGTGGGCCCTGGCGGTAGTCGTGCGCGCGCCCCCACTTGGCACCTCGTAACGAACGGCGCTGTCGTCGATGGGACCTCCGACACCCAAGCGGCTGATTTCCAGAATCTCGGTTCGCGCCCGCATCGTCGCAATCGCCGTCATTCCGGTCATCGGCTTTCTCGCCAACGGCATCGCGTTCATATCCGGCGAGACCCATGTCGACAACGCCTTCTCCAGCGCGCAACAGGCGGCCCATCTCGCCGATGCCAGTCGCGAGTTCAAGGTCGCACTCACGACGCTTCGGATGAGCGCCAAGGAATTCGCCGCACAGCCGTCCTACGAGCTCGTGAACGTATTCGGCGGCGCCCATGACGTCGCATTGCGCAGCCTCGATGCGATCGAGGCGGCGTCCGATCCCACGCGGCGCGCCGACATCGGCATCCTGCGGACCAAGGTGGAAGCCCTGAAGGCAAGCTTCAGCAGCCTGATCAGCGAGCAGGAAGAGCTCGGCTTTGAGGAATCGGAAGGGCTGCACGAGAAACTGAGCAGGGCCGGCACGGCGGTCGAGCGCATCATCAACGAGGACCTGGGCTGGGTCGCGGAAGCCGACGCCAAGAAGCTGCTGGTGTCGCTGCTGACCTTGCGCCGCTACGAAGTGCAATACCGGCAGAACCGCATCGACTTCGTACGCCAGCGGTTCGCCGATGAGGTCCTCACCTTCAATCTGATTTTCGACTCGCTCGACGGCTCGCCGCAAGTGCGCGAGCGCCTGAGCCGGCAGATCCAGGCCTATGCCGAGACCTTTTCGCAGTGGGCGCTGGCCTTCGCGAAAGTACGGCCGCGGGTGGTGAACATCGATACGTCGAGCGAACGCATGTTGCCGGAAGCCGACAAGATCATTGCGGGCGCGCAGGACCGCACCAGCCTGGCGTCCGCGATGCTGTCGAATTCGCAGCACCGGACCCGGAACATCATCGTCTGGGTCGGGCTGGCGGCGGTATTGATCGGGCTTGGGTTTAGCTGGTGGATCGGGCGCAGCATCACGCGGCCGCTCAACGGGCTGGCGCAGGTGATGAAGCGGCTTGCGGCCGGCGACACCTCGGCGCGCATCCCGGCGACCGGGGCCA
>JAXDOD010000057.1:0-2867 GCA_034669045.1 Alphaproteobacteria bacterium | reverse complement strand
AGGCGTTGGCGAATTCGTAGATGTGGGCGACGGCGACGTTGAAGCGCAGGCGCTCGATGTCGTCAGAGACGTGCGACAGCGCGCGGTGCGCGGCCTTGCGCAACGCGAGCGCCGGCGCGCTGAACACCGGCGGACGCGGCAGGTTGGGCGCGGCAGCGATACCGGCGGCGTCGCCGATCAGGCGCCAGAGCCGCTGCACGAAACGAAAGGCGCCCTGCACGCCTTCCTCGGTCCAGATCACGTCGCGCTCCGGCGGCGAATCCGACAGCATGAACCAGCGCGCGGTGTCGGCGCCATAGCTGCCCATGATGTCGTCGGGATCGACGGTGTTCTTCTTCGACTTCGACATCTTCTCGATGCCGCCGATCTCGACCGGTGCGCCGGTTGCGGTCTCCACGGCCTGTCGCGCATTGCCCTCGCCGGTGATGGTTACTTCCGCCGGGCTCGCCCACGTGCCGTCGGCGCGGCGGTAGGTTTCGTGCACGACCATGCCTTGCGTGAACAGGCCCGCGAACGGTTCGTCGAGCCCGGCATGGCCGGCGGCCTTCATCGCGCGGGTGAAGAAGCGGCTGTAGAGCAGGTGCAGGATCGCGTGCTCGATGCCGCCGATATACTGGTCGACCGGCAGCCAGCGGTCGACCACCTTGTGGTCGGTCGGCGCGCGCTCGTTCCACGGATCGGTGAAGCGCGCGAAGTACCAGGACGAGTCCACGAAGGTGTCCATGGTGTCGGTCTCGCGCGTGGCCGGCCGGCCGCAGCGCGGGCAGGCGACGTGCTTCCAGGTCGGGTGGCGCTCGAGCGGATTGCCGGGCGCGTCGAACGTGACGTCGCCGGGCAGCTCCACCGGCAGGTCCGCGGCCGGCACCGGCACGATGCCGCACACCTCGCAGTGGATCACCGGGATCGGGCAGCCCCAGTAGCGCTGGCGCGAGATGCCCCAGTCGCGCAGGCGGTACTGCACCTTGGGCTCGGCCACTGGCCGAGCTTCTGTCGCCTTTTCTGTCGCCGCGTGCACCGGCCTCTCCCGCTCCTCTCCGCGGAAGCGGGGACCCAGGGTGTCCTCGCTCGGTGTTTGTGATTCTGGGTCCCCGCTTTCGCGGGGACGAGCGGAGCTTGACGGACGCATCTGCCGCCCCAGCCGCCTTGCCACCTCGGCCTTCGCCTCCGTGCTGGTCATGCCGTCGAGGAAGCGCGAATGGATCATGCGCCCATCGCCCTCGTAGGCGGTGTCGGTGATGACGAACGTCGCCGGGTCCTGGCCGGGCGGGCACACCACCGGGGTATTGCCGAGCCCGTATTTGTTGGCGAATTCGAGGTCGCGCTGGTCGTGCGCCGGGCAGCCGAAGACCGCGCCGGTGCCGTAGCCCATCAGGATGAAGTTCGCCACGTAGACCGGCAGCGTCCAGTCCGGGTCGAACGGATGCAGCGCGCGCAGGCCGGTGTCGAAGCCCTGCTTCTCGGCGGTCTCGATCACCTGCTGGGCGGTGCCGTGGCGTTTGCACTCGGCGATGAATTCGGCGAGCGCCGGATTGTTCTGCGCGGCCGCGGCGGCGAGCGGGTGGTCCGGCGCGAGCGCGATGAATTTGGCGCCGAACAGGGTGTCCGGGCGGGTGGTGAAGACCTCTACCTCGTCTTGCCCGCTCGCAGTCGTGCGGGGGTCGAGCGCGAAGCGGATCAGCAGCCCCTCCGAGCGGCCGATCCAGTTCTTCTGCATCAGGCGCACCTTCTCGGGCCAGCGCTCGAGGCGGTCGATGGCGTCGAGCAGGTCGTCGGAGAATTTGGTGATGCCGAAGTACCATTGCAGCATCTCACGCTGCTCGACCAGCGCGCCCGAGCGCCAGCCGCGGCCGTCGATCACCTGCTCGTTGGCGAGAACGGTCTGGTCGACCGGGTCCCAGTTGACCTTGCCGAGCTTCCGCTCGACCAGCCCGGCCTTGAGGAAGTCGAGGAACATCTTCTGCTGGTGCTTGTAATAAGCGGGATCGCAGGTCGCGATCTCGCGCGACCAGTCGAGCGAGAGCCCCATCGACTTGAGCTGCGCCTTCATGGCCGCGATGTTCTGGTAGGTCCAGGCGCGCGGGTGGACCTTGCGCTCCATGGCGGCGTTCTCGGCCGGCATGCCGAAGGCATCCCAGCCCATCGGGTGCAGCACGGAGAAACCCATGGCGCGTTTGAAGCGCGCCACCACGTCGCCCATGGTGTAGTTGCGCACGTGGCCCATGTGGATGCGCCCCGACGGGTAGGGGAACATCTCGAGCACGTAGTATTTCGGACGAGGGTCTTCGTTCTTGGTGGCGTAGATGCCGCGCTCATCCCACGTCTTCTGCCAGCGGGCTTCGGCCGCGCGGGCGTTGTAGCGCTCGTTTCTGCTCGAATCGGCGGTCATTTCCGGTTCTTTTTAGGATGCGCGGAACAGACACGAAAGGGGGTTGGGGGTCAATAAGTGGCTGTCCGGGCCGCTAAATCCGAGGAACCGGCCAGCGCCTGCGCGGGTTAAAGCCCCGCAACAAGGAGGAGCACAATGGCCCAAGCGCAGGACATCAAAGAACATATGGAAGTGATCGGCTCCGACGGCGAGCACGTCGGCACCGTCGATCACGTCGAAGGCACCGACAAGATCAAGCTCACCAAGACCGATCCGAACGCCGGCGGAAAGCATCATTTCATCCCGCTCGCCTGGGTCGATCACGTGGACGACCACGTGCATCTCAAGCAGTCCGGCGCCGAAGCCAAGGCGCGGTGTAAGACCCACTGCCGCCCGAGTCCAAAAGACTGAAATTGGACGGCCGGGCCCGCGCGAGCGCGACCCGGCCGTCAGCCCTGACTGAAATGGTGACGAGGGCGTAGAGCTACCCAAATCGCTTCCA
>JAXDOD010000056.1:0-15623 GCA_034669045.1 Alphaproteobacteria bacterium | reverse complement strand
GCGTCGCCGCCGACTTCATGCTCAATCTGATCGCCTACAACCTGATCCGCATTCCCAAGTTGATCGCGGCTTAGGCGAACGGGCGTTCAGACCACCAAAAGCCTCTCAAATGAGCGAACACATCAGCAGAGCCACGGACCCCCAAGAGAAAGCAAAGCTTCAATTTCCAGGTTTTTCAGCAGACTGCTAGACGCCTCCGTCCTGCCGCGGGCCATGTGCGCTCTTTCGGGGGCTCGCGATCTGCACGGCTGCCATGAGAGTGCCGGATGACGCGCCGTTTGACGCGCTCCATCGTAGATGGAAGAACGGTGTCCTGACCTCGCCGCGGCGATCCCCGCTCTCCACGCAGTTGCCCGCCACACAGTTCACGTCTTGAGCACCAACGCCAAATCGCAATCCCCATCCGGCCAGCCGCACCGCGCCTTCGCGGCGCTGCGGGCGCCGGGCTATTCCGCCTATCTGATCGGCACGGCGCTCGCCATGATGGCCGACAACATCGAGCACGTGATCAGCTACTGGATGGTTTTTCAGAAATTCCAGTCGTCGGCGCTCGGCGGCTTCGCGGTGCTCTCGCACTGGCTGCCGTTCCTGCTGTTCTCGGTCGCCTCGGGCGCGCTCGCCGACCGCTTCGACCCGCGCCGCATCATCCAGGCCGGGATGGTGCTGTTCATGCTCTGCTCGCTCGCCTGGGGCGTGCTGTTCATGACCGACACGCTGGAGATCTGGCACGCGGCCGTGATCTTCACCGCGCACGGTTTCGCCGGCGTCCTGTGGTCGCCGGCCTCGCAGATGCTGATCCACGACATCGTCGGACGCTCCGACCTGCACAGCGCGGTGCGGCTCCTGTCGATGTCGCGGGTGCTGGGGCTGCTCGGCGGCCCCGCGGTCGGCGGCGTCATGCTGCTTGCGCTTGGCCCCTCGACAGCCGTCTTCGTCAATGTGGCGATCTACCTGCCGCTGATCGTATGGCTGTGGCGGGCGCCTTTCGGTCCGCGCTTCCGCAAGGAGCCGCAAGCGACGGCGCGCGAGGCGGGAGGGCTCGCCGGCATCGTCGCGACCGCGCGCGAGATCGCCGGCAATCGCATCGTCGTCTCGATGACGCTGCTGGCCGGGGCGTCGTCCTTCGTGGTCGGCAACGCCTATCAGGCGCAGATGCCGGAATTCGCGGCCGACCTCGGCCATGCCGACGCGGATTTCCTCTACAGCATGCTGCTTGCCGCCAATGCCGCGGGCGCGCTCACCGCCGGCATCGTGCTGGAGATGTTCGGGGTGCTGCGGGCACGGCCGAAGATCGCGTTCGTGCTGGTGATGCTCTGGTGCTTCTGCATCGGGGGCTTCGCGGTGTCCAACGTCTACGTCCTTTCGCTCGCGCTGCTGTTCGCGGCCGGCTTCCTCAATCTGGCCTATGGCGCGATGTCGCAGACGCTGGTCCAGATGCACGCGCCCGACCGCATCCGCGGCCGCGTGCTCGGCCTCTACGGCACGTCGATGAGCGGCATGCGGGCCTTTTCGGGCATCACGGTGGGGATGGGCGGCAGCCTGGTCGGCGTGCACTGGTCGCTGGCTTTGAGCGCGGCGGCGCTGTTCGTCGTCACGCTCGGCCTCGTCGGCTACGACATGCGAACGAGGACCGCCGAAGCCGCGGAGTGACCGCCGTGCGGCGGAAAGTCCGGCAAGACCCCGATCGTGACGGGGACCGGCGGTTGCGGCTTCCCCCTGCCGTGCGCTAGAGCAGCGCTGACCGCAGGCGGACGGAGCGCCTGTCTCGACCGCGACCGCGCGGGCGCTTCAAGGGGAGTAGGACATGGCCAACAACGACCAAAAGATCGGCTGGATCGGCATGGGCCGCATGGGTTTCCCCATGGCCGAGCGGCTGCTCAAGGCCGGCTATGACGTCTCGATCTGGAACCGCACGCGCTCCAAGGCGGAGCCGCTGGCAGCCAAGGGCGGCAAGGTGGTCGATAGCCTCGCCGACCTCGCGGGCGTCGACGTGCTGTTCTCGATCGTGTCGACCGGCAAGGACCTCGACCAGGTGCTGTTCGGCGCGGACGGCGTGGTCGGCGGGCGCAACGGCACGCTGCCGAAGATTTTCGTCGACTGCTCGACCATCGCGGTCGAGGAATCCGCATCGATCCGCGAGCGCCTGAAGGAGCGCGGCGCCGACTTCGTCGCGGCGCCGATCTCCGGCAATGCCAAGGTGATCAAGGCCGGCCGGCTCTCGGCGGTGCTCTCCGGTGCGGAAGCCGCCTGCAAGACCGCGATGCCGATGATGGAGGCGATCGCGCCGCAGGGCGTCTCCTATGTGGGCGAAGGCGAGCTCGCGCGCATCTGCAAGATCGCCCACAACGTGATGCTCGGCGTCGTGACCGAGAACCTGATCGAGATCACGCTGCTCGCCAACAAGATGGGCGTGCCGCGCCAAGCCTTCCTGGCCTTCATGAACAACAGCGTGATGGGGTCCATGTTCACGCGCTACAAGTCGCCGGCGCTGGTCAACCTCGACTGGACCACGACCTTCACGCCCGAGCTCCTGCGCAAGGACATGGACCTCGGCCTCGGCCTCGGCCGCGAATGGGACGTGCCGATGCCGGTGACGGCGGCCGCGCGCGAGGTGCTGCAGGGCCATTTCGGCGCGGCGACGCGCAAGCCCGACCCGGACGCCTATCTGCAAAAGGATTTCGCCGCCCTGATGGAGACCATGGCGCTCGCCTCCGGCATGACGCTCGAAAGCGAGAACAAGAACGTCCCGACCGGGCTGGAGAGCTGAGGAAGCAGCAGCGTGCTCAGCGCCGAGAAGAATCGCGTCCTCACCCAGGTCGGCCCCGGAACGCCGATGGGGAACTACCTGCGGCGCTACTGGATGCCGATCGCCGGCGCGAGCGAGTTCGACACGCTGTCGATCAAGGCGGTGCGGCTCCTCGGCGAGGACCTCGTGCTCTACAAGGACCAGGGCGGTCGCTTCGGCCTGCTCGACCGCCACTGCCCGCACCGCCGCGCCGACCTCTGCCACGGCTTCGTCGAGGCCACCGGGATCCGCTGCAACTATCACGGCTGGCTGATGGACGAGGCCGGCCGCTGCACCGAGCAGCCTTACGACGACACCGTGAACCCGCGCGCGCGCAGCAAGGATCGCCGCGCGACCACGGCCTATCCGGTGAAGGAGGTCGCCGGCCTGCTGTGGGCCTATATGGGCCCGGAGCCCGTGCCGGAGCTGCCGATCTGGGAGCCGTTCACCTGGGAGAACGGCTTTCGCGAGGTGGTGATCGCCGACGTCCCCTGCAACTGGTTCCAATGCCAGGAAAACTCCTGCGATCCGGTGCACTTCGAGTGGATGCACGAGAACTGGAGCGCCCGGCTCGACGGCAACAACGATTATTACTCGGCCAAGCACCTCCAGCTCGTGTTCGAGGAGTTCGACTACGGCTTCATCTACAAGCGCGTGCGCGAAGGCCAGCGCGAGGGCGATCCGGTCTGGACCATCGGGCGCGTGACGCTGTGGCCGAACGGCTTCTATCTCGGCAACCACTTCGAATGGCGCGTCCCGATCGACGACGAGAACACCCTCAGCGTGTGCTGGTTCTTCATGCGCGTGCCGAAGGGACGCGAGCCCTATGTCCAGGGCAAGGTGCCGGCCTGGCACAGTCCGATCAAGGAGGCGGACGGCCGCTGGATTTCCAGCCACGTCATCAACCAGGACATCATCGCCTGGGTCGGGCAGGGCAGGATCGCGGACCGCACCAAGGAGACGCTCGGCGCCAGCGACCTCGGGATCGCGATGATCCGCAAGCGATTTTTCGACGACATCGACGCCGTCGCGCAGGGCCGCGAGCCCAAGGGGGTGATCCGCAATTCCGACGTCGCCCGATGCGTGGAGCTGCCCAACCTCACCAAGACAACGAGCGTCGAGGGGATCACGCTGGCCGAGCACGAGAACTATCCGCTGCTCAAGGCGCGTCTCAAGGGCTTCCGCCATTGCTTCGGCCAGCCGCCGGAAGTGCGCCAGGCGTTTCTCGACGCGATGGGAATCGGCGGCGCGCCGTGAGCTGGTCAACTTGAACGAAACGTCGCGCGGGCGCCGATCCCTCTCCCGCTGGCGGGGAGCGGTCGCTGGCGGCGCCAGTGATCGAACAGCTCACTCCGCGATTGTCGTCTGCTGGCTCATCGCCATCTGCCAACGGCCGTCGCGCTTGACCCACACGCGGGTCGCGCGATGGGGCGGCCGCCCGTTGCCGGGCATGGCGTGGTCGGCGCGCATCACTGCGGCGTCGCCGAGCACCCAGAGCTTCATCCATGTCACCTCCGCCGCGAAGGTCTCGGCGTTGACCGCCTGCTGCGCCTCCATGGCGGCGACGCTCAGTGCCTTGGTGGCCGGATGCTGCCGGTCCGGTAGACGACGAACTCGTCCGCGACGTGCTGGACCCATGCCGCGGCGTCGTTGCGCGTGACCGCCTGTTCCAGCGCCTGGAACGCCGCGATGATGTCGTGCTCGGCCTGCAGTTTCGGCTGGTAGGGCACGAATTCGAGCGGGTTCTTGCAGGCCGGCGCTTCGGCACCCGCCGGCCGCGGCGTCGATGGCGGGTGCGCAAGCGGCGTGGACCTGCCCGCCAGCACGTTGTTGTGGTGGATCAGCGCGCGCCAGCCGTCATTGCCCTTGATCCAGACGTCGATGGCGAAGAGATCGTCGTTCCGGCCCGCCTGTGCGGATCTGGCGGTGCCGGTGACGACTGCAAGGCGGCCGTAGGCGTTGACCCGCACGGCGGCGCCGGCGCTGCGGGAGCCGGGCTTGAGATTGCCCAGAACCGCGCGCCGCGAATGCACCTTGCCGGCGGCGTCGATGAAGCTGAAGTCGCGCGCCAGCAGTTTCTCCGCCGTGGCGACGCTGCCGCGGCGGATCGCTCCGGCGAGCCGCTCGGCGGCGATCCGGACCGCCTCCGTGTCGGTGAGGGCACGCGGTTTGGTGGCGGCTTTGGCGCTGGCGGGGCGCTTTGGTGGAGCGCGCCCGGCGGTGGCGGTCGGGGGTCTGCTCGGCGTCTTGCCCAAGGTGGGTCCTCCGGTGTCGACCCGACGTTATCGAAACTGCTCCGTCGGGAGAAGCACCCGGGCACGAGCCCTCGTGTGGTGGATTTGAAGCTCCTTCGGAGTAGGGACACCCGGGTCAATTGATTTCCGGCCGTCACAGGAAGCTGCTATCAGGGTAGGCCGTATCATCGAAACGGGAGAATCCCATGAAAACGCTGCTGCTTGCCGTCCTCGCGACCCTGCTGGCAACGCCTGCGCTGGCGGCGACCTACAAGGTTCCCGATGACAATCCGCTCGTCACCGTGGTCGTGCCCGACAAGGGCTGGAAGGCGACGAAGATCGCGCGCGGCATCGAAGTGGGTGACGACGAGGACGAGGTCTACCTCTCGATCGAGGGTATCGACGGCAACAATGCCAAGGAGACGGGGGCCGCCGCGGTCGCCTATCTCAACCGGCAAGGCGTGACCGTCGACCAGTCGACCAAGACGGAAAAAGAAGGGAAGATGGACGGCTTCGACGTCTACGACCTCGGCTGGAAAGGGAAGGACAAGGACGGCGACGTCCTCGTTCATCTCACCATCATCAACATCACGCCGCAGCGGGGCGTCCTGTTCACCTATTGGGCAAGCCCCAAGGGCGACAAGCAGCACGACGCCGCCATCACGGCGATGGTCCAGAGCATGAAAAAGGTCGGCAATTAGCCGGCGGCGCCGCGTGGGCTGGCAAAGCGAAGCCTGCCCACGCGCCTGTTGCGGCACCGCGGAATGTCGATTGCAGCGGCGTAAGGTGGGCAAAGCGAAGCGTGCCCACGCGCCTTTGCGGCAACCTACGAACCGCGTGGGCACGGCGCTGCGCGCCTTTGCCCACCTTACGCAATGCTGCGCGTCCGCTCATTCCCAAGCTCCGAGCCCGGGCGTCCCGGCGGGGCCGCACCACGCGGAATGTCGATTGCAGCGGCGTAGGGTGGGCAAAGCGAAGCGTGCCCACGCGCCTTCGATTGCGGAAACCTACGACACGCGTGGGCACGGCGCTGCGCGCCTTTGCCCACCCTACGCAATGCTGCGCGTCCGCTCATTCCCAAGTTCCGAGCCTGGGCGTTCCGGCGGGGCCACACTTGCCCAGGATCGGGCAAATCCAGGTCTGCGTGTCGCGACCTGGCGATTGCCGCGACGCGCGGATCACCTCGCTTCCCCACACCGCGCAGACGGCCAGGAAGCCGATGATCCATCCGGCATTGTTGAGGTGCTTGAGCATCACAGGTGCGATCGGGGCGTTCCGTTGCGGGCGTGGGTCAGAGCCCCCCGGCTCGCCGGCCTTTCAACATTCCCGCGACGCCAAGGTCCTCGTCCAGGTCGGGCCAGAAGAACGCCCGATAAGACTCCCAACGCAAGACCGTCGGCACGCTTCAATACCGGTTCGCGATCGGCAACTCCTCGGCCGGGAACAGCGTGATCACGCGGCAGCCCTTGTCGGTGACCACCACCTCCTCCTCGATGCGCGCCGCGGAATAGCCGTCGGTGGCGGGGCAGTAGGTCTCGAGCGCGAACACCATGCCCTCCTTGATCTCGGTCGGGTGATCCATCGACACCACGCGCGAGATGATCGGACGCTCGTGCAGCGCCAGGCCCAGGCCATGGCCGAACTGCAGGCCGAAGGCCGACATCTCGTCGGGAAAGCCGAACTCCGGCGCCTTCGGCCATACCGAGCACACCTTGTCCGTGCTCACGCCCGGCTTGATCAGCGCGATCGACTTGTCGAGCCATTCGCGCGCCGTCTTGTAGGCGTCGTGCTGCGACGCCGTGGCGCGGCCGACATTGAAGGTGCGGTAGTAGCAGGTGCGGTAGCCCATGAAGCTCTGCAGGATGTCGAAGAAGGCCTGGTCGCCCGGGCGGATCATGCGGTCGGTGAAATTGTGCGGATGCGGGTTGCAGCGCTCGCCCGAGATGGCATTGATCGCCTCGACGTCGTCGGACCCATGCGTGTAGAGGAACTTGTTGACCTCGGCGACGATGTCGTTCTCGCGCACGCCCGGCTTGAGCTGTTCGTGGATCAGATGATAGGCGCCGTCCACCATGGCGGCGGCGCGGTTCAAGAGCGCGATCTCGTCGGCGCATTTGATTTCGCGCGCTTCCAGCATCACCTGCTGGCCGTCGCGCACCTTGAGGCCGGCCTTCTCCAGCTCGAACATCATCGGCGGCTCGATGATATCGACGCCGATCGGCATGTCAGCGACGCCGGCTTCGCGGATGAGCGAGGCGAGCTCCTCGGCATGGCGCTTCATCAGGCCGAACGCCGGATTGACGGTGCCGCGCAGCCCGATCAGCCCGGCCTTGCAGTTCTCCGGATTGAGCCACGGCGTGTAGAGCTTGTGGTGCACGGCGGCCGAGCCGAAATCCCACAGGATAGGCTCGCCGGTGCGGGTGAGCAGGGCCCAGCGCGAGAGCTTGTCGCGCTCCCATTCGCCGATCTTGGTCGAGGTGATGTAGCGGATGTTGTTGACGTCGAACACCAGCAGCGCGCCGAGGTCGGATTTGTCGAGCGCCTGCTTGACGCGCGCGAGCCGGTAGCGATGCAGGCGGCGGTAGTCCACGCGCTCCTCGAAATCGACCCCCATGGTGCCGAGCGCCGGCAGCGCGCGGCCCCAGTTGAAGCGCGGGTTGATGTCCTCGGCGGTGATTTTCCGGACGGTGTCGTCCATGGCGGCCTCCGTTGCGTCTGCGGGGGTTATACGCTGCGCGTTTGGCGGAGGCCACCTCCGGGTATGCGGAGCGTGGCGATGTTCTCGTGGGACACGGCCGGGCGGCCGAATAGCTTGCAGGTTCGAGCTCGCCTGGTGAGATACAATCGTTGCCGCAAAGCCGGGGCTCCCTCCCCCTTGCGGAGCAGGGTCGGGGAGAGGGGTGGTGATGATGAGCCTTGCTCAGAGAGAAAATGTCATGACGATTGCCGGAGAAGACTCTGCCGGGCCCGCCGACACCATCCCGCGCGCGTACAACTTCGCCGCCGACATCCTGGCGCGCAACCTGGCGGCCGGCCGCGCGCATAAGGTGGCCTATATCGATCCGCGCGGCGCCTGGACCTATGGACAGCTCGCGGAGCGCGTCGACCGTTTCGGGGCGGTGCTGCGCCATCTCGGCATCAGGCGTGAAGATCGCATCCTGATCTGTCTTCTCGACACCATCGACTGGCCGACGGCCTTTCTGGGCGCGCTCAAGGCCGGCGTGGTCGCGGTGCCGGTCAACACGCTGATGGCCGAGGACGACTACCGCTATATGCTCACGGACAGCCGGGCGCGACTGCTTGTCGTTTCGGAGGAGCTCTATTCGAAATTCGCCGACCTGATCAGCCAGTGCCCGGACCTGGACCATGTCATCAGCACCGGTGACCTGCCGGGCCATACCCATTTCGAGGGCGTGCTCGCCAACGCCCCCGCGGAGGCTTACGCCGCGCCGACCACGCGCGACGACATCGCGTTCTGGCTCTACACGTCCGGCTCGACCGGAAAGCCGAAGGCGGCGGTGCATGTGCATGCCGACCTGCGCCTCACCAACGACCTCTATGCCGGGCCGATCCTCGGCCTCACCGAGCACGACGTCTGCTATTCGGTGGCCAAGCTGTTCTTCGCCTATGGGCTCGGCAATGCGATGACGTTTCCGCTTTCGGTCGGCGCCGCGACCGTGCTCCTGCCCGACCGGCCGGCGCCCGACGCGGTGGCGGCAATCCTGAAAAATCACCGGGTGACGTGCTTCTACGCGGTGCCGACGTTCTACGCGGCATTTCTCGCGAGCGCCGCCGCGCCGTTGCGCGACGAGGTGACGCTCCGCCATTGCGTCTCCGCCGGCGAGGCGCTGCCGCCCGAGGTCGGCCGGCGCTGGCGCGAGCGCTACGGCGTCGACATCCTCGACGGTCTCGGCTCGACTGAGATGCTGCACATCTTCCTCAGCAACCGGCCGGGCGAGGTGAAATACGGCACGTCCGGCAAGCCGGTGCCGGGCTACGACCTCCGCCTCGTCGGCGACGATGGCGCGGTGATCGCGACCAGAGGCGAGATGGGCGAGCTGCAGGTGCGCGGGCCGACCGCCGCGGTCATGTACTGGAACAACCGCGAGCAGTCGCGTTCGACGTTCCTGGGCGAATGGACGCGCTCGGGCGACAAATATATCGAGGACAGCGAAGGCTACTACGTCTACTGCGGCCGTCGCGACGACATGCTCAAGGTCGGCGGCATCTATGTGTCGCCGTTCGAGGTCGAGGGCGCGCTGCAAAGCCATCCCGACGTGCTCGAAGCCGCCGTGGTGGCCTGGCCGGACCAGGAAGACCTGATCAAGCCGAAGGCTTTTGTCGTGCTCAAGACGGCCGGCAAGGCCTGCGACGACCTGGCCCGCGCGCTGCAGGAGCATTGCAAGCAGAAGCTCGCGCCCTACAAGTATCCGCGCTGGATCGAGTTCCGCGCCGATCTGCCGAAGACCGCGACCGGCAAGATCCAGCGCTTCCGGCTGCGGGCGGAATGCGGGCGCTAGCGCATTTCCAGCACAAGGGAAATCCGGTTTTCCGTCCGAACATGCGACCCATGCTAGAGTCCGTGATCCCAATCGTGTTGCATTGCCCCAGCCGCTCCTGGCCGCGAAAGCCGGCCATCCAGAATCCGGGTCCCCGCTTTCGCGGGGACGAGCGGAAAACGAGAGTCCCCACATCCGCTGTGGCAGAATCAGGCCTGCTATGGTTATCGACTTGCCGCCCGCAGTGCGGTTTGCGTCTCATCCAGGACAACATAATTCATGCAAATGAACACGCTCGGCCGAACCGGACTCGAAATCTCCGAAATCGCGTTCGGCGCCGGCGTCACCGGCGGCATCCTGATCAAGGCCGACGAGGTGACCCGCATCGCCGCGCTCAAGCGAGCGGTCGCCGCCGGCATCAACTGGATCGACACCGCGGCGCTCTACGGCGACGGCGCCTCGGAGGAATCGATCGGGCGCCACATCGAGGTGCTCTCGCCGCGTCCCCAGGTGTCCACCAAGGTCCGCATCGAGTTCGACCAGATGAACGATATCGCGGGCGCGATCGAGCGCGGCCTGGAGCAGAGCCTCAAGCGCCTGCGCCTGAATAGCCTCGCGCTATTCCAGCTCCACAATCAGCTCGGCTCCGCGGTCGGGAACCGGCCGACGCTGACACCGGAGCAGGTGCTGCGCCCGGGTGGCGTCGCCGACACGTTCGCGCGGCTGCGGGAGCAGGGCCTGTTCCAGGCGAGCGGCATGACGGCCGCGGGCGATACCGCCGCCTGCCTGGAGGTCATCAAGAGCGGCCGCTTCGACTGCGCCCAGGTCTATTACAATGCGCTCAATCCGAGCGCCGCCTGGAGGCGCGCTCCGAAGGGTTGGAAGGCGCAGGATTTCTCCGGCATCGTCGCGGCCTGCTTCCTCGAGAACATGGGCATGCTCAACATCCGCGTCTTCGCCGGCGGCCCGCTGGCGACGCCGCGGCGCGCCGAGCACCTGGCCGTGCTCACCTCCGGCACCGACGTCGAGAACGAATACCGCTGCGCCGCTGCGGTGCAGGCGGCGCTCGGCGCCGAGTACGGCACCCTGCCGCAGGCGGCGCTGCGTTTCGTGCTCGGCAACCGCGACATCGCCTCGCGCGTCGTCGGCATCGGGGAGATTGCGCAGATCGACGAGGCGCTGGCGGCGGTGTCCGCGGGGCCGCTGCCGACCGTGGCCGTCAGCCGGCTCGAGGCCCTCTGGGCCAATGATTTCCGGTAATTGACGCTCCGGGAGACATGAACTATATTGCATGCAGTATAGTTCATGTGACCGGGACGGAGTCATGGCCGGCGGCAAGATCACGGCGCGGGCGCGCGACAAGGCGGCGGCGGAGACCGCGCGCATGGACCTGGGCGCCGATCCTTTCGCCGCGGCGGTGGGTCGGCTCGTTCGCCTGGGACGCGCCAAGCGCGGCATGACGCGGCGCCAGCTCGCGCAGGATTCCGGCGCATCCGAACGCTATCTCGCGCAGATCGAGAGCGGGCAGGGCAACCCGTCGGTGATCATCCTCAAGTCGATCGCGGACGCGCTCGACGTGCCGGTCATCGAGCTCCTGCCGCGCTCGAGCGGCCGCAGCGCCGCCCTCAGCCACATCCTCGATCTGCTCGGCCGCATGCCGCCCTCCGAGCTGCCGGCGCTCGCCGACATGATCGAAAATCGCGTCGCGGCCGAGCTCGCGACCGACCGCGCGCGCCGGATCGCGCTGGTGGGACTGCGCGGCGCCGGCAAGTCGACGCTCGGCACGATGCTCGCGCGCCAGCTTGGCTGCCCCTTCATCGAACTCGACCGCATCGTCGAGCAGGATTATGGCGCCAGCACTCCCGACCTGATCGAAATGTCCGGACTCGCGACCTTCCGCCGTTACGAACGCGCCTGCCTCGAGCGCGTCATCGCCGGACATCAGGCCGCCGTGATCGCCACCGCCGGCGGCATCGTCTCCAACCCCGAGACCTATGCCATGCTGCTGCGCCGCACCCATGCGGTCTGGATCAAGGCGCGGCCGGACGAGCACATGAGCCGCGTGATGCAGCAGGGCGATTTCCGCCCGATGGCCAAGAACCGCGAGGCGATGTCCGACCTGGTGGCGATCCTGGAGGCGCGGCGCGCCGACTACGCGCGCGCGCAGGCGGAGCTCGATACGTCAAACGATACGGTCGATGAAAGCTTCGGGAAGCTTGCGCGGATCGCGAAGCGTTTTGCAGACGGAGCGAAGCAATGAAAGTTCCGCATTCGCAGCTTGCTCCGCCTTGCCTCTGCCCGCTTGCGGGGAGAGGCAGCGAGCGAGTGTGCGCCCCTGACTGTAACGTGCCGGAAGCAGAGCGGTGATGTTGGCGCTCTCCGACCAGGGCTTCCTCGATCTCGGCTCCATGCGGCTCGAATACCGCATGATCGGGCCGCGGCCGGATGCCGCGCCGACCATCGTGATGCTGCACGAGGGACTCGGCTGCGTCGGACTGTGGGGCGACTTCCCCGATCGGCTTGCGGCCGCGACCGGCGCCGGCGTGTTCGTGTATTCGCGCGCCGGCTACGGCAAGTCATCGCCGGCTAGGCTCCCGCGCCCGCTCAGCTTCATGCACGACGAGGCGCGCCAGGTCTTGCCGCGGCTGCTCGATGCCATCGGCTTCCGGCGCGGGCTCCTGGCCGGCCACAGCGACGGCGCCTCGATCGCCGCGATCTACGCCGGCTCGGTGCAGGATCATCGCGTGCGCGGGTTGGCGCTGATCGCGCCGCATTTCCTCACCGAGGACATGGGCATTGCCGAGATCGCGCGCGCGAAGGAGGCCTATGCGACCACCGATCTCCGCCAAAAACTCGCGCGCTGGCACGCCGACGTCGACAATGCCTTCAAGGGCTGGAACGACGCTTGGCTCGATCCGCAATTCCGCACATGGGACATCACCGACACCCTCGCCTATATCCGCGTGCCGATCCTGATCGTGCAGGGCGACAACGACCAGTACGGCACCGTGCGGCAGATCGAGACCGCGCAAGCAGAATGCTACTGCCCGGTCGACGTGGCGCTCCTGCCCGGCGCGCGCCATGCGCCGCATCGCGAGGCGCCGGCGGCGACGCTCACGGCGATCTCCGAATTCACGAACCGCTTGCTGCGCGAGCATCATGAAGGAGTCATGCATGTGGCGTGACGACCGAGTATGGGGCTTCTAATGGCCGACACAGAACGCAAGATGGCGAACGGCAAGACGCGGATCGATTTCCAGACCGAGCCGTCGCGCTATCGCCACTGGAAGCTTACGGTCGAGGGCGAGGTGGCGACGCTGCTCATGGACGTGGACGAGAAAGGCGCGCTGTTCGAAGGCTATGACCTCAAGCTCAATTCCTACGACCTCGGCGTCGATATCGAGCTGGCCGACGCGCTTGAGCGGCTGCGTTTCGAGCATCCCGGGGTGAAGGTCGTCCTGTTGCGCTCGGCGAAGCCGCGCGTCTTCTGCGCCGGCGCCAATATCCGCATGCTGGCGGGCGCCACCCACGCCCACAAGGTCAACTTCTGCAAGTTCACCAACGAGACCCGCAACGGCATCGAGGACGCGAGCGAAAATTCCGGGCTCAAGACCATCTGCGTGATCAACGGCACGGCGGCGGGCGGCGGCTATGAGCTCGCGCTCGCCGCCGACCACATCATGCTGGTCGACGACGGCGCCTCCGCGGTGTCGCTGCCGGAGCTGCCGCTGCTCGCGGTGTTGCCGGGCACCGGCGGGCTCACGCGCGTCACCGACAAGCGCAAGGTGCGCCGCGACCACGCCGACGTCTTCTGCACCACCGAGGAAGGCATCAAGGGCAAGCGTGCGGTCGAGTGGCGGCTGGTCGACGAGGTGGTGCCGAGCTCCAAGCTCGACGCCACGGTGACCGAACGCGCGCAGGATTTCGCCGCCAGCTCGAGCCGGCCGGGCGGCGCCAAGGGCATCACGCTTGCCCCGCTGGCGCGCGAGCGGTCCGAGAACGGCGTCGAGTACGGCAGCGTCTCGGTCGAATTCGCGCGTGCCGAGCGGCTTGCGACCGTCACGCTGCGCGGACCCGACGGCGCGCCGCCGGAATCCGCCGACGCGATGGTGGCGCAAGGCTCCGACTTCTGGCCGCTGCGGCTGGCGCGCGAGCTCGATGACGCCATCCTCGACATTCGCTGCAACGAGTTCGATACCGCGGCGATCGTGTTCAAGTCGTCCGGCGACCCGGCGCAGGTTCTCGCTTACGACCGGTTTCTCGACGCCCACAAGGACCATTGGCTCGCGCGCGAGGTCAGGCATCGGTGGAAGCGCGTGCTCAAGCGCGTCGACCTCACCTCGCGTTCGCTGGTGACGCTGATCGAGCCCGGCTCGTGCTTTGCCGGCACGCTCGCCGAACTGGCCTTGGCCAGCGACCGCTCCTACATGCTGGCCCCCTCGCTTCCCTCTGCGGCCAGCGGGGAAGGGTTGCCGAGGGAAGGCGACAACAAGCCACCCGCCGCCATCGCGCTCGCGGACGTGAACTTCGGCGCCTATCCGATGTCGAACGGGCTGTCGCGGCTCGCCAGCCGCTTCCTCGCCGAGCCTGCCGATCTCGACAAGGCCAAGGCCGAGCGCGGAAAGATGCTCGACGCCGCGGCGGCCGAAAAGCTCGGCCTCGTTACCTTCGCGCTCGACGACATCGACTGGGACGACGAGGTGCGCGTCTTCCTCGAGGAGCGCGCGAGCTTTTCCCCCGACGGATTGACCGGCCTCGAAGCCAACCTGCGATTCGGCGGCCCCGAAACGATGGAATCGAAGATCTTCGCGCGTCTCACCGCCTGGCAGAACTGGATTTTCCAGCGGCCCAACGCGGTGGGGGAGGAGGGCGCGCTGAAACGCTACGGCACCGGCCAGCGGCCGACGTTCGATACCAAGAGGGTGTGATGCGAAAGTGCGGCGCTGCTGTCCTTCACCTCCCCCGAAGGGCGAGGCCGGCGAGCGAAGCGAAGCCGGGTGAGGGCTTACGGTCTATCGATGGACGTAACTCCCCCTCACCCCGACCCTCTCCCCTGGGGGAGAGGGAGAAGAAAGAAAGAGGAGGCAGTCATGAATGAGATCGTCAACGTCGACTACTCGACCAAGATTCCCAACAACGTCAATCTCAGCGAGGATCGCCAGGTCCTGCGCGCGCTCGAAAGCTGGCATCCCGGTTTCATCGACTGGTGGAAGGACATGGGGCCGGAGGGCTTCCAGGAGGCGCTGGTCTATCTGCGCACCGCGGTGTCGGTCGATCCCAAGGGCTGGGCCAAGTTCGACTACGTCAAGATGCCCGAGTACCGCTGGGGTGTGCTTCTTGCGCCCCAGGAAGCCGATCGAAAAATTCCATTCGGCCGCCACCTCGACGAGCCGGTCTGGCAGGACGTGCCGGGCGAATACCGGGCCATGCTGCGCCGGCTCATCACCATCCAGGGCGACACCGAACCGGCGTCGGTCGAGCAGCAGCGCTATCTCGGCAAGACCGCGCCCTCGCTCTACGACATGCGCAACGTGTTCCAGGTCAACGTCGAGGAGGGCCGCCACCTCTGGGCCATGGTCTATCTGCTGCAAAAATATTTCGGCCGCGACGGCCGCGAGGAGGCGCAGGAACTGCTCCAGCGGCGCTCCGGCGACGCCGACAAGCCGCGCATGCTCGGCGCCTTCAACGAGGCGACGCCGGACTGGCTTTCGTTCCACATGTTCACCTTCTTCACCGACCGCGACGGCAAGATGCAGCTCGAAAGCCTCGCGCAGTCGGGCTTCGACCCGCTCTCGCGCACCTGCCGCTTCATGCTGACCGAGGAGGCGCACCACATGTTCGTCGGCGAGACCGGCCTGAGCCGCGTGGTGAAGCGCACCCTGGAGGTCATGAAGGAGCTGGGAACCGACGACCCGGCGAGGGTCCGCGCCCACGGCGCGGTGGATCTGGCGCTGGTGCAGAAATACCTCAATTTCTGGTGCTCCTCGTCGCTGGACCTCTTCGGCTCCGAAATTTCTTCCAACTCGGCGGCGAACTTCGCGAACGGCTTGAAGGGCCGTCCTGACGAATCCCAGTATGCGGATCACGTCCTGAGAGAGAACCATC
>JAXDOD010000055.1:0-3050 GCA_034669045.1 Alphaproteobacteria bacterium | reverse complement strand
GTATCGGGCAGACCTACGCGCTGACGTACAATCCGGCGCACGCGTGGTACTGGTTCCCGCGCATGCGGCGCGAGGAGGCGATCGTGTTCAAGGTCTTCGATTCGCTCAAAGACGGCCGTGCCCGCTGGACGGCGCACACCGCCTTCGAGGACCCGACCTCGCCCGCCAATGCGCGGCCGCGTGAGAGCATCGAAATCCGCACGCTGGCATTTTTCTGAACCCTGGTCGCGCATGCCGGAAGCCGACAACGAAGGCCAGCGATTCGCCGCGGACCGCCCACAGGCGGCGCCGGGATTTTTCCTGAAAGGCTCGCACCAGCTCGACTGGGGCATGAAGAACCGGCTGGCGCGGGTGTTCGACCCGGCCTCCGGCCGCACCGTCATGCTGGCGATCGACCACGGCTATTTCCAAGGCCCCACCACCGGGCTTGAGCGCATCGATCTTTCGATCGTGCCGCTGCTGCCGATGTGCGACGCGCTGTTCTGCACGCGCGGCATTCTGCGCAGCGTCATCCCCGCCGAGTCCACCAAGCCGATGGTGCTGCGCGCGAGCGGCGGCCCGAGCATCCTCAAGGAGCTGTCGGACGAGCAGATCGCGATGGACATGGAGGACGCGGTGCGGCTCAACGCCGCCGGCGTCGGCATCCAGGTCTTCATCGGCGGCGAGCACGAGACGCGCTCGGTGCACAACATGACGAGGCTCGTCGACGCCGGGCTGCGCTGCGGCATCCCGGTGATGGGCATCACCGCGGTCGGCACCGCCATGGCGCGCGACGCCAAATATTTCCGCCTCGCCTGCCGCATCATCGCCGAGCTCGGCGCGCAATACGTCAAGACCTATTACGTCGCCGACGGCTTCGAGACCGTCACGGCCTCCTGCCCGGTGCCGATCGTGATGGCGGGCGGCAAGAAGCTGCCCGAGCTCGAGGCGCTCACCATGGCCTACAACGCGGTGCAGCAGGGCGCCGCCGGCGTCGACATGGGCCGTAACATCTTCCAGTCCGACGCGCCCAAGGCGATGATCGCCGCCGTGCATGCGGTCGTGCACCAGAATGTCAAACCCGCCGAGGCGCTGGCGATGTACGAGGCGCTCAAGGCCAAGGGCTGAGCTGCCCGGCCGCAGTCACGCGTGCGCCGTCCGACAGGTCCGCGGCTTCCTCCCGCGCCTGTGGACAACGGAAACGGCGGTGTGACGGCACCAGCTATCACAGTTTCGCCACAGGTTTGCCGCAGCATCACCCCGTCGACTGCTGGTAGGGCGAGCAGGGCTTTCGTCGCGTCGAAGTGGCTGGGGAGCGGTCGAAGCATGACCAGGGCGTTGGTTATCCGCTTGCTGCTGGCGGCGGTTTTGGCGTGCGCGTCCGTCATCGACCGCGCGCCGGCGCAAACCCGCGACCCGCAGCCGCCGACGCCCATCCCCTCCCGTTCGAATAACAACAAGGCCATCTGGACCATCGTCGGCGGCGCCGCCGTGGCCATCATCGGCCTGGTGATCGGAACGCGAATCTTCGATCCGCCGGTCGACCAGGCGAACCCGCCCTCGCCGCCGCCGCGCGAGCCGCCGACTGCGCAGCTTCCACCGAACCTGCCGACGCAGGGGCCGGCCCCGACCGGTCCCGGCCAGATCGCTCCTGCCCTGCGCAACGGCTTCTTCCTGCCACCCCCGGGCGAGACGCGCTTCGTGTCGAACGAGGTCATGCTCGACATCCCCTCGACGCTGCAGGCGCCGATCCTCGACGTGATCGCCGCGCGCCACGCCATGACGCGCCTCGAAACCAGGAGCTTCCGCCTCACCGGACGCACCCTGCATCGCTGGCGCATCGACGGCGGCGCCACCGTGCCCGATATGATCCGCGGCCTTGCCGGCGAGCGGCAGGTCGCCGGCGCGGCCCCGATCTATCTCTTCCGATTGTCGCAAGACGCGCTGGTGCCCGCGAGCGGCGATCAATATGCCCCCGACAAGATCCGGCTGACCGAAGCGCATCGGCTGGCGACCGGAAGCCGGATGCTCATCGCGATGATCGATTCCGGCGTCGACGCGCGCCACCCCGATCTCGCCGGCGCCGTCAACGCCAATCTCGACGCCGCCACCGGCGACCTCGCTCCGCATCCGCACGGCACCGGCATGGCGGGCGCGATCGCGGCCCGGCAGACCATGCTGAGCGTCGCTCCGCGCGTCAGCCTGCTGACGGTGCGGGCGTTCAACGCGGGCGCCAACAACGGGGAAGGCACCACCTTCAACATCATCAAGGGTCTCGACTGGGCGGCCGAGCGCGGCGCGCGCATCGTCAACATGAGCTTCGCGGGTCCGCGCGATCCCTCGCTCGAGCGGGCGCTGCAGTCGGCGAGCGGCAAGGGCATCATCCTGATCGCAGCGGCCGGCAATGCCGGACCGCGGTCGCCGCCGCTCTATCCGGCGGCGGACAAGAACGTGATCGCCGTCACCGCGACGGACGTCGACGACAAGCTGTTCACCAATGCCAACCGCGGCCGCCACATCGCCATCGCGGCGCCCGGCGTGGACATCCTGGTGCCGGCGCCGGACGGCACCTACCAGCTCACGACCGGCACGTCGGTTGCCAGCGCCGAAGTGAGCGGCGTCGTGGCCTTGATGCTCGAGCGCAATCCGCGGCTCACGTCCGCCGACGTGCGCCGCATCCTGACGGCGAGCGCGAAGAAGCTCGGTCCCAACGATCAGTTCGGTGCCGGCCTGATCGACGCCTTCGCCGCCGTCACCGCGGCGAAGCCGAGATAGCCGCAATCACGGTCGCTTGCGCGCGGTCCGGCGCCAGCGGGACCCAGTGCGGGACCCAGTGCGATCTGCGCCGGGCAGGCGGCTCGGGATTCCCGCTTGCGCGCGCCTAGCAGTCTGCTGAAAAACCTGGAAATTGAAGCTTTGCTTTCTCTTGGGGGTCCGTGGCTCCGCTGATGTGTTCGCTCATTTGAGAGGCTTTTGGTGGTCTGAACGCCCGTTCGCCTAAGCCGCGATCAACTTGGGAATGCGGATCAGGTTGTAGGCGATCAGATTGAGCATGAAGTCGGCGGCGACGC
>JAXDOD010000054.1:0-4574 GCA_034669045.1 Alphaproteobacteria bacterium | reverse complement strand
CCCGACGATGTGCGCTTCGATCTGCCGGGCAATCCGCTCGACAATCATCCGACCTGGAAGCACACCAAATGCCCGATCTGCGGCGCCAAGGCGCTGCGCGAGACCGATACGTTCGACACCTTCGTCGACTCGTCCTGGTATTTCGTGCGCTTCACCGATCCGTGGATCACGAGTGCGCCGACCGACACCAAGGTCGCCGACCGCTGGATGCCGGTCGACCAGTATATCGGCGGCATCGAGCACGCGATCCTGCACCTGCTCTACAGCCGCTTCTTCGCCCGCGCCATGAAGGCGACCGGCCACCTCGGCATCGACGAGCCGTTCGCCGGCCTGTTCACCCAGGGCATGGTGGTGCACGAGACCTACCGCACCCGGTCCGGCGCATGGGTGATGCCGGCCGACGTCACGATCGCGACCGAGGGCGATACCCGCCGCGCCAGCGTGACGGCGAGCGGCGAGCCGGTCGAGATCGGCGCCATCGAGAAGATGTCGAAGTCGAAGCGCAACACCATCGACCCCGACGACATCATGGGGACCTACGGCGCCGACACCGCGCGCTGGTTCATGCTGTCGGATTCACCGCCCGAGCGCGACGTGATCTGGACCGAGGAGGGCGTGCAGGGCGCGTTCCGCTTCGTGCAGCGGCTGTGGCGGCTGGTCGGCGATGCGGCGGAGGCGGCGGCGCCGGCCGACGCGGCGCGGCCGAACAGCTTTGGCGACGAGGCGCTGGCGCTGCGCAAGGCCGCGCACCGGGCGCTGGCGCGGGTGTCGGAGGACATCGCGCGGCTGCGCTTCAACGTCTGCGTGGCGCACATCTACGAGTTCGCCAACGCCTTCGGCTCGTCGCTCGGCAGCCTCGAGGAGCCGCCCGGCGCCGACTACCGCTACGCGGTGCGCGAGGCGGCCGAGATCCTGGTATGCCTCTTCAATCCCATGATGCCGCACCTCGCCGAGGAATGCTGGGCCGCGCTCGGCCATTCGACGCTGGTGGCGACCGAGCCATGGCCGGCGCTGGAGCCCGAACTGCTGGTCGAGAACACCGTCACGCTGCCGGTGCAGGTCAACGGCAGGAAGCGCGCCGACGTCACCGTGCCGCGCGACGCGAAGCCGGCCGCGGTCGAGGCCGCCGTGCTGGCGCTCGAACCGGTGCAGCGCGCGCTCGACGGCAAGCCGCCGAAGAAGGTGATCGTGGTGCCGGGGCGGATCGTCAATGTGGTGGTGTAGGGGCGTTCGGATCGGGCCATGGTCGCCCTGAAAGCCGCGCAGATCGACGCCTTCGTGGCGAAGCCGAGCCCGGCGCAGCCGGTCGTGCTGGTGTTCGGCCCCGACGCCGGGCTGGTGCGCGAGCGCGCCGCGGCGATCATCCGCGCCTCGGTCGACGACCCCGACGATCCGTTCTCGCTCGCCCGTCTCGACGGCGACGAGCTCGCCTCCGAGCCGACGCGGCTGGTGGAGGAGGCCAACACCATCCCGCTGTTCGGCGGCCGCCGCGCGGTCTGGGTCAAGGCCGGCAGCCGCAACATCGCGCCCGCCGTCGAGGCGCTCATCGCCGACGCCGCGCCCGACTGCCGCGTCGTGATCGAGGCCGGCGACCTGCGCAAGACCTCGCCGCTGCGCGCCGCCTGCGAGCGCGCCAAGAACGCCGCGGCGCTGCCCTGCTACGCCGACGCCGAGCGCGACCTCGCCCGGCTGATCGACGACGAGATGCGCGCCGCCGGCCTGACGATCGCGCCCGAGGCGCGCGAGGCGCTCATCCCGCTGCTGGGCGGCGACCGCCTCGCCTCGCGCAGCGAGATCAACAAGCTCGCGCTCTACGCCCGCGGCCGCGGCCGCGTCGAGCTGGACGACATCGTGGCGGTGGTCGCCGACGCCTCCCTGCTGGCGCTCGACGCGCTGCTCGACGCCGCCTTCGCGGGCCGCACCGGCGACGTCGAAGCCCAGTTCGCCAAGGCGCGCATCGCCGGCACCGCGCCCGGCACCATCGTCTCGGCGGCGCTGCGCAACGTCGCTATGCTGCACAAGGCCCGCCTCGCGGTCGACGGCGGCGCCTCGCCGGCCGCCGCGGCCGAGGGCCTGCGCGTGCATTTCCGCCGCGCCCCGCTGGTCGAGGCCGCGCTCAAGGCCTGGAGCTCGGCGCGGCTCGCCCGCGCCATGACGCAGCTCGCCGACGCCGCGCTCGAGCTGCGGCGCCAGCGCGCTCCGGTCGATATCGGCGAGGCGATCGCGCATCGCACGCTGCTGTCGCTCGCCGTCAACGCGCGGCGCAAGGAGTAGCCCGCATGGAGCGTAGCGGAATGCGGGAAACACGCGGCGCGGTCGCCCCGGATTCGCTTCGCTCATCCGGGCTACAAGGAGCAGGCACTCAGCGCTTCGGCGCGCGGAACTGCCGCCGGTAGACGCCGCGCTCGTTGACCACCGCGGCGGCGGTCTCCTGCAGCCGCGCGACGGCGTCGCCGCTGATGGTCTCGAAGCGGCCCGACCAGGACTCGCGCTTGACCGGCAGGCACTGCGCCACCGGCGTCCCCTTCGGCAGCACGCCGTTGAAATCCGGATCGCTCCAGCGCGCCGGAAAATTGATGAAGTTGTCGCAATAGCGGTCGGCATCGACCAGCCCGGTGAGCGTGGTGAACGGCAGGTCGTCGCGGTTGACCGGATGGGTGACCAGCAGCGAATAGCCCGGCGGCGCCTGGATGGTCCAGAAGCAGTTGAACTTGATGATGAAGTGATCGTCCTTGAAGAACGGCGTGCCCGCCACCTGGCTGTTGTCGTGAAAATCGATCGGCGAGCGCGTGTAGCTCGCGATCGCGCCGCCCGGCACCTCGAAGTCCCACGAGAACACGCCATCCTCGACGCGCAGGTCGGTGACGAGCGGGATCAGGAACCCGTAGGTCATCGCGTCGATGAACGGCGGACATTTCTTCACCGTCATCTGCTCGGATTGCAGCACGGCGCTGAACGCGCTCGCCGGCATCGACTTGAACCACTCCGGCAGGCCCAGGAACGCCGGCAGCGGGCGCGGCAGGATCGGCTCCAGCTCGGGCGGACAGCGGAACGTGATCGTCATGGCGTCCGGCGCGTCGGTCATGACGCGACCGGTTCATTCATCGCCGCGGCCGGCGCGCCGGCTTGCAGGACTTTGGCGGCGGCGCTCGGCCGCAGCCAGAACCGCCCGCGCCCCGACGACACCAGCATCTTGAGCGCCTTGCCGTAGAGTGCGGGATCGCGCTGCACGGTTGCGCGCAAGGCGGCGACCGCGTCATCGCCGCGCCCGAGCTCGAGCAGGCAGTGCGCCAGGTCGAGCCGCGCGCGCACGTGCTCGGGATTTTGCGCCAGCACCTGGCGGAAGCGCTCGGCGGCGCGCTCGAACGCGCCCTCGAACAGGAACGCCGTGCCGAACCCGTGCAGCGCGCGCGGATGTCCGGGCGCAAGCGTCAGCGCCCGCGCGAAGGCGAGCTTGGCGTTGGCCGGATCGGCGCGGCTGATGTAGATGCCGCCGAGCTCCACCGACAGCTCGGCCAGGTCCGGCGCGAGCGCGACGCCGCGCTTGAGCACCACCTCCGCTTCGTCGTAGCGGCGCGCCATGCACAGCATGATCCCGAGCTCATGGAATGCCTGCGCGAACGGCGGCTCGCGCGCGGTCGCGCGCTGCAGGCAGTCGATCGCCTCGGCCGTGCGCCCGGTCGCGCGCAGCGCCAGGGCGAGGCGGGTCTCGACCACGGCGTCCTGGCTCGCCCGGGCGGCTTGCTCGAGCGGCGCGATGGCGTCGCGGGCGCGGCCCTGGGCGAGAAGCGTCGCGCCGAGCAGATGCAGCGCGCCCGCGTCGCCCGGATCGCGCGCGAGCTTGTCGCGCGCCATCCGCTCGCCCTGCTCCGCACGCTGCTGCTCGGTGCCCATGCCGCGCTGGAATGCGTCGTCATCGAACGCCGCGGCGCGGCTGCCTGCGGGTCCTGCGCGTTTCCGTTTCATGTCGGGCGCCGTGTCATTCCGCGGTTGTCTACACCATTCCGCGGCGCCTTTACGAGATCAATATCGAGCGCCGTAGGGTGGGCAAAGGCGCGCAGCGCCGTGCCCACGCGCCGTAGTAAACGTAGGGCGCAATAAGCGGAAGCGCATTGCGCCGTCTGGCCGAGATCGACGTCGAGGCGGCGCAATCAAGCGATTGCGCCCTACGGACTACAAGTCCTGAGAAATTGTAGGGTGGGCAAAGGCGCATCTTGGCGCCGTGCCCACGCGTCGCAGCACGACACGGCGGGTTTCGATCGGCGCGACCCGTCCTCCGCGCTGCTCAACTCTTCTCCAGCCGGCGCAACACCTCGTCGAGCTGCTCCAGGCTGCGGTAATGGATCTGCAATGTCCCGGCCTCGCCACGGTGGTCGACGCTCACCTGCAGGCCGAGCGCGTCGGAGACGCGCTTCTCCAGCGCCACCGTGTCGGCGTCCTTGCCGCTGCGCCGCTTCGGCTTGAGCTCGCCGGCCTGCTGCTTGCCGCTCTCGCGCGCCATCCGCTCGACCTGGCGCACGTTGAGCCCGCGCTCGATGATCTCGGCCGCAAGCTCGCCCGCGTTCGGCTGCCCG
>JAXDOD010000053.1:0-21288 GCA_034669045.1 Alphaproteobacteria bacterium | reverse complement strand
GCGGATTTCTACAAAGGCAAGACGGTCGAGCTCGTCATCAGCACCGGCGCTGGCGGTGGTCTCGACACCAATGGCCGCATCGTGGCGCGCCATCTTGCCAAGCACATTCCTGGTGAACCGACGATCGTTCCGAAAAATATGCCGGGCGCCGGTCACATCCGGGCCGCCAACTACGTCTTCAGCCAGGCGCCGAAGGACGGCACCACCATCGCGACCTTCATTCCGGTCTTCGTGATGGCGCAGGTGCTCGAGCGCAGCAAAGGCATCCAGTTCGACCCGGCCCATTTCAACTGGCTCGCCTCGACCTCGTCGAGCAACGGAACGGTCTACGTGTGGCACACGTCGCGCGCGAAGACGGTCGAGGACGCTACCAGGCAACAGGTGCTCATGGGCGGCACCGGGGTCGGTTCCTACACGGTGATCTACCCGACCGTCATGAACAGCCTCCTCGGCACGCGGTTCAAGCTGGTGATGGGTTATCAGAGCACCGCCGAGATCGGCCTGGCCATGGAGCGCGGCGAGATCGAGGGCCGCGCCGGCAACAACTTCAACAGCCTCAAGGCGGAAAACCCGGAATGGCTGCGCAGCGGCAAGATCAGCGTGCTGGCCCAGGTCGGGCTCGAACGCGATCCGGAATTCCCCGGCATTCCGCTGTTGCTGGATTTCGGGAAGACCGACGAGGACCGGCAGATCCTCAAGCTGTTCTCGACCGACGTGGTGATCGGCCGGCCGTTCGTGACCGCGCCGGGCGTGCCGGCGGAACGCGTCGCGGTGCTGCGCCAGGCGTTCGAGACCATGATGAAGGACCCGGCCTATCTGGCCGACGCCGCCAAGGCCGGCCTCGACGTGTCGCCGGTCAAAGGCGCAAGGATACAGACCATCGTCACCGACCTCGTGCGCACGCCCGAGCATATCGTCGCCAAGGCCAAGATCGCCATGGAACCCAAGGACACCGTAGAGCGCCCCCAATGAAAAAACTGCATCTGTCGATCGCCACCGAAGACTACGACCATTTCCGCGACTTCCGTTCCGGCGCCGTGCAGGCGGAAGGCATCGAGCACACCTGGCTGATGCCGGAGCTGCACGAGATCTTCGCGCGCTTCACCTTCAACCGCGAATGGGACGTGTCCGAGCTCTCGTTCGCGAAGTTCTCCACCCAGGTCACGCGCGAGAATCCCGACATCATTGCGCTGCCGGTTGTCGCCTCGCGGCACTTCCGGTTCTCCGCCTTCTATGTGAACAAGAAGAGCAAGATCAAATCGCCGAAGGACCTCAAGGGCAAGAAGATCGGCTCGCCCGAATGGGCGCATACCGCGGCCGTCTACATGCGCGGCTGGCTCAACGACGAGCACGGCGTCAAGCTCACCGATGTGGACTGGCATCAGGCCGGCACCAACGAGCCAGGCCGGCAGGAGAAGGTGGAGCTCAACCTGCCGAAAGGCGTCAAGCTCACCCGCCACAACGACAAGTCGCTCAACGGGATGCTGGCCAAGGGCGAGATCGACTGCGCGCTGGTCGCACGCCCGCCGGACTGCTTCGTCGAGCGGCACCCGGACATCGCGCGGCTGTTTCCGGACTATCTGGAGATGGAGGAGAAATACTACGCCCGCACCAAGGTGTGGCCGATCATGCACGTGATCGCGATGAAGCGGAAAATCCTCGAGGACAATCCCTGGGTGGCGGGCAGCCTCTACAACGCCTTCAACCGCTCCAAGAACCGCAGTATCCGGCGCCTGCTGGAGCCGGGCGTGTCGCGCTATCCGCTGCCGTGGCTCACGACCTACGCGCGCAACATGCGCGACAAGTTCGACGGCGACCCGTTCCCGTTCGGGATCGAGGAGAACCGCCCGACCTTCGAGCAGTTCCTGCGCTACACCCACGAGCAGGGCATCGCCCACCGCCACGCCAAGGTCGACGAGATCTTCCCCAAGGGCGTCATGGTCGAGGCGCAATCCTGAGACATCCGAGGAATTACACCATGTCCTCCTGGTCCAACCTGTCACGCGCGGCCGGTGCCGCCGCGCTCATCGCGCTCGCAAGCCCCGCGCAAGCCCAGGACGCCGTCGCGCAGTTCTACCGGGGCAAGCAGATCAACCTCTATGTCGGCTCGACGCCGGGCGGCGGCTACGACGCCTATGCGCGGCTCCTTGCGCGTAAATTCTCCAGCTACATTCCCGGCAACCCGGCCGTGGTGGCGCAGAACATGCCGGGCGCCGGCAGCAACAAGCTCGCCGGCTACATCTATTCGGTGGCGCCGAAGGACGGCACCGCCATCGGCGCCATCTTCTCCGGCGCCATCGTGCAGCCGCTGTTCGGCGAACCGCTGCAGCACGACCCGAGCAAGTTCGTCTATCTCGGCAACGCCAATATCGAGGCCTTCCTCTGCATGGCGCGCACCGACGCGGCGGTGAAGACCTTCAAGGATGCCCTCGACAAGGAGCTCATCCTCGGCGCCACCAACGAAGGCGGCTCGACCCGCGACTTCCCCGCCATGCTGGACAACATCCTGGGCGCCAAGCTGCGCATCGTGACCGGCTATCCGGGCTCGAACGAGATCATGCTCGCGATCGAGCGGAACGAGGTGCAGGGCGTCTGCGGCGTCGGCTGGTCGAGCGTCGCGCCGCAGCGCGCCCGCCTGCTCGACAGCGGCCTGGCGCGGCTCATCGCGCAACTGGCCAGCAAGGGGCACCGCGACATGGACAAGATGGGTGTCCCGCTCGCCATCGATTTCGCCAGGAACGCCGAAGACCGGCAGGTGATGGACCTCATCTACAGCCAGTTGATGTTCGGCCGCCCCTTCGTGCTGCCGCCGGGCACGCCGCCCGATCGCGTGGCGGCGCTGCGCAAGGCGTTCATGGACACGTTCCGCGACAAGGACACCATCGCCGAAGCCGCCAAGATGAAGTTCGACGTCGATGCGCTGTCCGGCGAAGAGGTCCAGGCCGAGGTCGCCAGGGCCTTTGCGACGCCGGCAAACATCGTCGAGCGCGCCAAACAGGCGCAGGTGTATAAGTCACGGTAGCGCCGCGCGGCTGGGCGCCGCGCCCTCGCCGAGCCCGAGCGCGTCCGCGATGACGCGGAAGACTTCCGTATTCTCCATGTGCCCGTGCACGCGGTCGCTGCCGGGGCCGCCGGCGGTGAGGATCACGTCGTCGGCCGCGTGCACGCCGTACTGCACCGTGGCCGGCATGTTGCCCGGGCGCAGCATGGCGCCGGGCGCGTCCTTGTAGCGTTCATTGGCTTCGAACGTGCCGGGCTGCTTGCCGGGCATGGTCGGAGCATTGGGATTGTCGAGCTTCGGGCGGAACGTCTCGAAGTGATCCGGCATCGCGGCAACGAACATCGACAGGCGGCGGCTCACGTCGACGCGCGGCGGGTAGCCTTCCGCGTCGGGAGCCGGGTAGTTCGGGTATCCGGCGCGGTCCATGACGCGCACGCGCTCGCGCAAGCCGACATTCTGGGTTGTCGACATGTCGTCATCCATGGTCCCGACCAGCGACACCGGATGGGTGTGATCGGCGGTCACCATGATCAGCGTGTCGTCGCCGCGCGCGTGCGACCAGTCGCTCGCAAGCCTGACCGCGTTGTCGAGCATGATCGTGTCGTAGACAGCGCGCTCCATGTCGAGGACGTGGGTGTATTTGTCGATCAGGCCCGACTCGACCATGAGCACGAAGCCGGCGTCGTTCCTCGACAATATCTGCAGCGCGGTCTTCACCTGCTCGGTGAGGTCGGGCTGTTGCGGATGATCCTTGACCGTGCCGCCCTTGAGGAACTTGCGGTCGAGCACGCCGTCCATGTTGCCGGGGTGGAATAGCCCCAAGAGCCTGGTCGTCGAAGGCTCGCTGCCGAGCGCCGTCATGTCGCCGGCGGTCGCGGCGAACGGATAGCCGGCGTCACGGAAGCGCTGGATGAAATCCAACCCGTCCTTGCGCTTGCCGCCGGGCGCCGATGCCGGCAGGAAATTGGCGGCGCCGCCGCCCATGATGACGTCCGGCTTGAGCTCGAAGAACTGCTCGACGATGCGGTCGTATTCGGCACGCCGCCGGGTGTGCGCGACCATCGAGGCGGGCGTCGCGTCCTCGATCTCGGTATTGGTGACGATGCCGATCGCCATTCCATGCCGGCGCTTCGCCAGCGTGGTGATGAGTTCGACGCGCGGATCGTCGAACGGGCTCTCGGTGCGGTCGGCATAGACGCCGAGCGCATTGTTCGCGCTCTTGTGACCCGTCGTATAGGCGGTTGCGGAGTTGGCCGAGTCGGTGACGATCGAGTCGGTGCCGGAGGTCGATACCAGCGCCATGTGCGGCATGTCGTCCATGGCAAGCTTGCCCTTGGCCTTGCCCTGCACGATGCCCTTCGAAAGCATGCGCGCCGCCACCCGGTGGGCGAGCGACATCCCATCGCCGATGAACAGGATCGCGTTCTTGGCCTTGCGCGGCCCCGTGCCGTACACGCTCCAGGTCACGTCGCGGCTGTTGGTGCCGTCGGTGGCGCGCAGCGTGTAGTCCCCGGGCTGGGCGAGTGAAACGTCGCGCAGGATCAAGGCCGACTGGTCCTTGCCGTCTTCGCGTTCGATGAAGGCCGCGGCCTTGCCGAACACCTTGGCGTGATCCTCGCCGTTCACGGTGACGGCGACCTTCGCCGGATCGGCGAGAGCGGGAAACTCGACCTTGAGGTCGAAGCGCGCGCCCGCAAGGATGTCGGCCCGGTCGATCGGATAGACGGTCTGCGACCGGACGGCCGGGGCCGCCAGGAAGACCGCAACTCCGAGGGCGGCAGAGAATCGGCGCATGCGGCGCTCCCGTGCGTGGGATGGAATGGCCGCACCCTAGATGTCCGAGGTGACACTTTTGTTGCAGCCGGCGCCGCGGCGCGGCTCGTCCACAGTCATCCCCGGATCGGGGACACCGCGCGCGACCATCTCTCCGCCTTCGGCTCGAGCTTGATCGACCAGAGATCGTGATCGCCGACGTCCTTGAGCGTGACCGTCATGACCTCGGTCGCGCCGTCGATGGCCACGTGCCCGAAGAACTGCAGCCCGAAGCAGGGCGCCAGGTTCTCGTCCTGGTCCTTGCCGCAGCCTTTGGCATAGACCGCGCGCGGGCCGAACGTGTTGTCGAGCGCCTGCGGCGGCCAGGTGCCGGCGTGCAGCGGCCCCGAAATGAACTCCCAGAACGGCTCGAAATCCTGGAACACGGCCTTGTCGGGGTCGTAGTAGTTCGCCGCGGTATAATGCATGTCGGCGGTGAGCCAGACCGTGTTGCGGATGCCGGCGTGCTTGATGAACGCGAGGATGTCGGCGATCTCGGTCTCGCGGCCGCGCGGCGGCCCGTCGCCCTGCCCGATGGCGTCCTCGCTCTCGACGCCGAGCGGCAGGTCGGCGGCGATCACCTTCCAGGTCGCCTTCGAGTTCATCAGCTCGCGCTTGAGCCAAGCCGCCTGCGGGGGGCCGAGCAGATAGGCGTCGGGTCCGTAGGCGGTGAGCGCTTGCGCGTTGGCGCCGCGATAGGAGCGCATGTCGAGCATGAACACGTCGAGCAGCGGGCCGTACGGGAGCTTGCGGTAGATGCGCCCGGCCTCCGCGGCCACCTCGCGCATCGGCATGTATTCGTGGAAGGCGCGGCACCCGCGCGCGACCAGCGTGAGCATGCTCGTCCCGGCACGCCCGCGCACCGGCTCGGTCGGACACCAGTCGTTGGTGACCTCGTGGTCGTCCCATTGCGCGAACATCGGGACCTCGGCGTTGAACGCTCGCAGGTGGTGATCGAGCAGGTTGTATTTGTAGTTGCCGCGGAACTCCGCGAGCGTCTCGGCCACCTTGGATTTTTCCTGCGTGACGATGTTCTTCCAGATTTCGCCGTTCGGCAGCTTTTGCTGCGCGGAGAGCGCGCAGTCGGCGTAGACGTGATCGCCGCAATGGATGAAGAAGTCCGGCCGCGACTTGCGCATGGTCGCATAGGTGCGCATGCCGCCGCGCGCTTCGTCGATGCCCCAGCCGGTTCCTGCGGTGTCGCCCGACCACAGGAACGAGATCGAGCGGCGCTCGCTCGGCGCGGTGCGGAAGCGGCCCACCTGCGGCGCACCGAAGATCGTCGGCGCCGCATGGTCCTGGAACCGGATGCGGTAGAAGATCTCCTGCCCCGCCGGCAGGTTTTCGATCAGCGCCTTGGCGGTGAAGTCGGTTTCCGGCAGCGCGTCGACGAAGACCTCGCCGCGGATGTCCTTGAAGCTGTCGGTGGTCGCGACCTCGACCAGCATGCGCGAAGCACGGTCGGCGCGCGCCCAGACGATGCCGGAATCGGCCGAGACATCGCCCGACTGAATGCCGTGGGTGATGAGCGGCCGATCGGCGGCGCGGCTGAGATAGGGCCTGGCGATGCCGCCGAGCGCACTGACCGCGACCGATGACGCAGCGGTCGCGAGCAAACGGCGACGCGTGAGCGTGCCGGCAGGTGTAGGAGCGGCCATGGGGCCTCCGCCGTTGATTCGCGGAGGACCGTGCCTGCCGATTCTGACAGGGACTCGAAGGTTATGCGACCGAACGATGAATCGGGAACCCGGGAACTCTTTCGCGACCGATGCTCCGCGAAATGGCGTCCGGACCGTTACCGCAATTTATTTTCGAAACGCGCCTGCCGGACGAAGGCCTTCGAGATGTCGTTCTGCGCGGCGCTGATCGACTTGTACCGGGTGACGCTGTCCGAATACTGGCGTGCGATTTCCGCCAGCTCCGGAAGCTTCAAGGATTTATCGGCCTTGAGCCTGTCGAATGCCTGATCGAACATCGGCCGGTCCGTGCCCGCGCCGCGGAGCTGCGCCACGTGATCCCCGATCGCGTCTTCGTTCCGAGGCGCGCTCTCGGCAGCGGCCTTCTTGCGCGCCTTCGGCCTGGCCTCGGCCTGGCCGAGCCGGGCCCTGACCTCCGCCACGAAGAGATCGACGGGCTTGCCGGCGTGCGCCTGGAGCGCGTCCGAAAACGTCTTCAGGTCCTTGGCCGGACCATTGGCGCCCGCCGAGACGTAAAGCTGCTGGAGGTGGCCCAGGACCAGGCGCAGCTCGGCGATCGTCACGGCAGCCCACTCCCAAGCTTGCCGCCGCGCGCCGGCGAAGGCGCTCGACGTTTCAGCGCGCCGTCACGTCCGGTTTGCGACATCGGCGGCCTTCTCGATCAGGCGCGAAAAGCTCGCCGCCGTCATGGCGTCGCGGCCTGCGCACAGGCTCGCAATCTCGCTCAGCGACTGCGCCGCCGCCGCATTGCCGCCGTCGCGATACATCCGCGCCGCGGCTTCGAGGACCTGGCGGAGCTGGCTGACCTTCATCGGCTGGCCGCTCCCACCAGCGCCTGCCGCGCGGCGGCGGCTGACTGCGATAGTTCCGGGGGTCGGGGATTCCGAACCGTTGGCGTGGCGGCGCTGTCCCATGCCAACCGCTTGGCGATCTCGTTGCCAAGCTCGTCGAACCAGCCCTTTACGGTGGCATCGCAATAGTACGCGATGTCCTCGCCGGCGGCGGCCGCGATCGCCGCCTTGCGCGGGATATGGCGATCGAAGAAATGATGGTTGACCCCCCAGGCTTGGGTCACCTGCCTTTCGGCGCGCATCCTGGCGTTCAGCTCGCGCGTGTTGAGAGCGCCTTGTTGCGCCGTCATCATGCCGACGATGCCGAGCAGATCGATGCTGTGATTCAACTTGCCTTTCATGGTCTGCACGCCGCCGAGGAACGTGCTGACGGCTTCTGCCGAGAGGATGTCATACAGCGTCGGAACGAGCAGGTGCGTACTGGCGCAGAATGCGTTGATCGTTCCGGCCGTGAGCCGGGGCGGCGCATCGATGAGCGCGACGTCGAAGGAACCTGCCAGCTCTTCGCTCAGCAGGAGCTTGGCCAGGCGATAGCGGGTATCGTCGCCATCGTCCTGCATCAGATGCTCGATCATCAGATGGTTCTCGAGCGCTGCGAGCTCGTACTTTGCCGGGATGATGGACGATCCCTTGAGCACGTTCTGAAACGGACGGATCGCACCCTTGGAGGCAGAAACATGCCGGTCGGCCTCCAGCACTTTGTTGATCTCGGCCGTGACCTCCGTGATCCCGTCAGCCGAGAGCATCATGTTGGACAATGAGCCCTGATAATCGACATCGACCAGCAACACGCGCTTGCCGGCGTTGCAGAAGTATGCGGCGAGGTTGGCGGTCAGCGTGGTCTTGCCGACGCCGCCCTTGAGATTCGCCACCATGATGACGGGTCGCTGGCGCTGGCGCCGGATGCGGACGTCGTAGTCCTCGGGCTTGCGGGCCGGATGCATGCACCAGAGGTCATGTTCCTTGCCATTGAAGGCGCTGCGGACGTCTTTCAGCCTCTGTTCACGCTGGCTGATTTCGGCTTCCTGCTGCTTGAGCCTGGACGCCGCCTGTTCAAGCGCGGCTTTTCCCTTCTCCAGGAAAAGCTGGTCCTTTCGAACATCCTCGGCGCTTCGGCCGAGGATGCGTTCGAGCGTGCGTGCATGGCGATGCCGGAAGACGGCAATGGCGAGCGAGATCGCGGCCACCAGAAGCGCAACGACGGCAGTGATGATCTTTCCGTATTCGCCGAAAAAGGCTTCCAAAAATCCCCAGTCGATCGAGCCGATGGCGCCCATCCGAGACTCCCGCTCCACGCACGCCGACCGGCCTGACCGTCAGCGGCCGGAGGACTTGTCGTTGCGCAGCACAATCGACGGCCGGCTCGCGTTGCACGTTGGCCTGAGCTGAGCCGGCGGCGGGTGCCGGACAGGAGCCGGCACAGGCTATCGCCCTGCGCGCCACCCTCTTAAGTTGCGATATTTCGCTGCAGGGGGCAAGGCGCCGGCCGGGCATGGGCGCGCCGTGGCGCGGCGCCGCCGGCGCGGGTCCGCGCGCTGCGATGTTGAAAAACCGGAAGTGTGAAAAACTGGAAGATGGTGGGCGCGACAGGGATCGAACCTGTGACCCCTACCATGTCAAGGTAGTGCTCTTCCGCTGAGCTACGCGCCCGGGCCTGGTCGGCTGGGACAGGTCATATCGGCTCGCCCGGCACGAGGCAAGCCGCCCGCGCGTCACGCCGCGAGCATCTTCTGCACTTCGGTGACGAGCTCGCGCAGGTGCACGGGCTTCGACAGCACCTTGGCGTTCTTGGGCGCCGCCGAGTCCGAGTTGAGCGCGACCGCGGCGAAGCCGGTGATGAACATGATCTTGATGTCGGGGTCGAGCTCGGAGGCACGGCGCGCGAGCTCGATGCCGTCCATCTCGGGCATCACGATGTCGGTGAGCAGAAGCTCGAACGGCTCCTCGCGCAGCCGCTGATAGGCCGAGAGACCGTTGTCGTAGGAGATCACCTCGTAGCCGGCGGTCTGCAGCGCCTTGACGAGGAACCGGCGCATGTCGGTGTCGTCTTCGGCCAGGAGAATTTTCGCCATCTTTTGGCTCGTTGCCGGCCGGCGTGTCACGATTGCCGCCCCCCTCTGTCGGTCCCGGGGTTCGGTCCCCGCCGCTCATTTGGCTGATGCCGGGTAAATAACGCGTGAACCCGGCCGATCTTCTTGTTCGGCACAAGGCTCCGGCATCTCGTCCGCGGCCATGGACAATAGCGGGTTTCGAGGCATAGTGGTGCATAAAAGCCAACGCCGGCAACCGGGTCTCCGGCGGCAGATCGAGGCGACCGAATCCCATGCGCGACGCAAAGGACGAGCTCGACCCGCCGTTCGAGATTCTCGAGCCGACCGAATGGCGCAGCCCGGTGATCTTCAACTCGCCGCATAGCGGCAGCGTCTATCCGCGCGAGTTCCTGAGCGCGTCGCGGCTCGACATCGCGACGCTGCGCCGGTCCGAGGATTCCTTCGTCGACGAGCTGATCCTGGGCGTGGTCGGGCGCGGCCACCCGCTGATGCGGGCGCACTTCCCGCGCTGCTACGTGGACGTCAACCGCGAGCCCTACGAGCTCGACCCGCGGATGTTCGACGGGCGGCTGCCCTCGTTCGCCAATACCCGCTCGATGCGGGTGGCCGGCGGGCTCGGCACGGTGGCGCGCGTGGTCGGCGATTCGCAGGAAATCTATGGCCAGCGCATCCCGGTCGAGGACGCGATCCGGCGCATCGAGGGCCTCTACAAACCCTATCACCGGGCGCTCCGGCGCCTGTTCACGCGGGTCCATCGCGATTTCGGGACCGCGGTGCTGATCGACTGCCATTCCATGCCCTCGACCGCCGGCGCCAAGGACGAGCGCCCGCGCGCCGACATCGTGCTGGGTGACCGCTATGGCACGAGCTGCGTCGCGGTCGTGGCGGAGACGATCGACGAGACGTTGCGCGGGCTGGGCTATGCGGTGAGCCGCAACAAGCCCTATGCGGGCGGCTTCATCACCGAGCACTACGGCAATCCCGCGGTCGGCCTGCATGCCATCCAGCTCGAGATCAACCGCGCGCTCTACATGGACGAGCGGAGATTCGAGCGTTCAGCCGCGTTCCCGAGCCTTGCCGCCGATCTGGAAAAGCTCGCCGACTGCCTGGCCAACATCCCGACCCAGGAGCTGCATCCGTACCGCGCCGCTGCCGAATAGAACGACCCGATCGCTTTCGATCGTTGCCAAAGAAAAAGGGCCGCTGTGTTGCAAGCGGCCCAAGTCTAGGGAGGAAACGCCCAAGGAGGGCAGCGATAGCGCAAACCGCTACCGCACCGCAATAATATGCCAGTGCAATGCACAAAGAGCAAGCGCGCTTTTTGGGCAGGCACCTGCAAAGCCGTTGGGCAAGTTGCAAAAAAAGGGGCCGCTCACGTTTGCGAGCGGCCCAAGTCTAGGGAGGAAACGCCCAAGGAGGGCAGCGATAGCGCAGAGCGCTACCGCACCGCAATAAGATGGCTGCCCGACCGGTAAAAAGCAAGCGCTGGCGGCCCTTTCGCCCATGCGAATCTGCAAGGGGGACCTGCAAACCGGTTTCAACTGCAACTGCCTGCAATTTCTGAAACGGTCAGCAGATACAATCAGTTACCGTGTGCGGTCGGCAGCCGCGCCGGCCAAGGTGGGGCAGCGCGGGCGGCTATCGGTCGCAGCGGAGGCAGGGCAGTGAGATGACCGCAATCGACTTCATGGCTTTCGTGGATCAGCTCGCCTCGGTGTCCGGGGAAACCATCCTGCCGTTCTTCCGCACCGCGCTCAGCATCGAGGACAAAGGCCCGCAGGGCGCCTTCGACCCGGTCACGGCCGCCGATCACGCCGCCGAGACCGCGATGCGCGCCCTCATCCACCGCAACTTTCCGGATCACGGCATCATCGGCGAGGAATACGGCGCCGAGCGCGCCGACGCGGAATATGTCTGGGTGCTGGACCCGATCGACGGCACCAAGTCCTTCATCTCCGGCATGCCGGCCTGGGGGACGCTGATCGCGCTCACCCGCAACGGCCACCCGGTCTATGGCATGATGAACCAGCCCTTCATCGGCGAGCGCTTCAGCGGCGACGGTGCCGCCGCCCGTTACCGCGGCCCGGCGGGCAAGCGCGACCTGCGCGTGCGGCCCTGCGCCTCGCTGTCCGAGGCGGTGCTGTTCACCACCAGCCCGCTGCTGATGAGCGACGCCGACCGCAAGGCCTTCGGCAAGGTCGAGGACGTGGTGCGGCTCTCGCGCTACGGCGGCGACTGCTACGCCTATTGCATGCTGGCGGCCGGCCACGTCGACCTGGTGATCGAGACCGGGCTCAAGCCCTACGACATCATCCCGCTGGTGCCGATCATCGCCGGTGCCGGCGGCATTGTCACCACCTGGGAGAATGGACCGCCGCAGGCCGGCGGCCGCATCATCGCGGCGGGCGACCGGCGCGTCCATGCGGCGGCGCTGGCAGTTCTGAGTGCTCAATAGTCCACATCAGACAGTCCGCCGTCATTCCGCGTCCGAGCGTCAACTCAAAACGACGCGCTTCCCGGCACGAAAGCGTCAAAGGCGGCGAGCACCTGCATGCGATAGCGGTCCTGCTCCATCAGCAGTTCGTGGCGGGCGCCCGAGACGATGAGATGCGAGCCCGCGCGCAGCCGGATCGCGAACTCGTCGATCGCCGGCGTCGACACGATCTGGTCCTGGCCGGCGGCGATGATCAGGATCGGCTGGCGGATTCTCGCCGGATAGCTCGGCTCCACGAACTCCCTCATCACCTTGAAGGCGGAATCGGCCCACCCCACGGTCGGCCAGCCGATCGCCAGCGCCGGCTCGGCTTCCAGCACCGCCACGTTGCGGGCGTAGCGGACCGGATCGGAGGTGAGCAGATTGCCGATGAACGGCCGCTGCATCATCACGGAAGCGTCGCCGCCCGGCACATAGGAGCCGCCGAGGCCGAGAATGCGCATGGTCTTGACGGCGATGCGCGTCGGCAGCGAACGGCGCATTCCCGGCAGCGCGATCATCGGCGCCAGCAGCACCATGCGGTCGAACCAGCGGTGGCCCTGCTGGGCGGCGCGGATCAGGATGGTCGCGCCCATCGAATGCGCGAGCGCGAACACCGGCGGCGGGCAGTCCGGCAGCACGACCTCCTTGACGAAGGTTTCGAGGTCGATGCGATAGTCGTCGAAGCTGCGCACGTAGCCCTTGCGCGGATTGCGCAGTGCGCGCTCGGACATCCCCTGCCCGCGCCAGTCGATCATGGCGACGGCGAAACCGCGCGCGCGCAGGTCGCGGACGGTCTCGAAATATTTCTCGATGAATTCCGCCCGCCCCGGGAACAGACAGACGGTGCCCTTGCGCCCCGGCGGCGGCGCCCAGCGCGCGAAGCGCAGCGACACGCCGTCGGGAGTCTTCAGCGTTCCCGTGACCACGTCGTCGGGCACCGGGTTGGCAGGGATGGACACGAGGGTCATGGAATTGGGACAACCGGCGCGGGCGGGTAGCGCCTTATAGCAGCACGCCGCCGCGGCTCAATGAGAAGCGGCTCATGAGAAGCGGCTCGCACGGGCGGCCTCGCCCGGGCCCCGCCCCAGCGTCGGCAGCTAGAGGATTAATAAGCCGTGACAGAGGCTTACGGCCCCTTGACGGGCCTTCGAGGCGCCCTATATCGAGGCCGTGCAGGCCCATCCGGGCTGCACGATTCATCGGTCCGACCCCTGTGGGTGGACCTCTGCATGTCGCTTCAAGGAGGATATGCCATGCGAACTTTCGATCTTGCTCCCCTCTATCGTTCGACCGTCGGTTTCGACCGGCTGTTCTCGCTGTTCGACCAGGTATCGGACGGCACCCCGGGTTACCCGCCCTACAACATCGAGCGCACCGGCGAGAACGCCTACCGCGTCACGGTCGCGGTCGCGGGCTTTGCCGAGTCCGACCTCTCGATCGTCGCCAAGGAGAACGTGCTGACGATCCGTGGCGACAAGCAAGCCAAGACCGGCAATGACCAGAGCGAGCCGCTCTATCAGGGCATCGCGGCGCGCGCCTTCGAGCGCGTGTTCCAGCTCGCCGAGCACGTCGAGGTCAAGGGCGCGCACCTCGAAAACGGTCTCCTGCACGTCGATCTCGTGCGCGAGGTCCCCGAGGCGATGAAGCCGCGCCAGATCAAGATCGGCAACGGCTCGACCAAGCAGGTCGAGGCCAAGGCCGCCTGACGGCTTCACGCGAACGATCTCGATCAGTCCGATCGGAGGGAGCGCCCCGGGGTTTCCGGGGCGCTTTCATTTTGCGCGCGTAGGGTCGTTCTTGCGCCCGCTCCCGGAACGACGAGAGCACCAGAGCCGAAAGCGCGATCGCCTTCGCATCGAGATGGCGATGTTCAGTCGAGCGGGGCCACCGGCACCATGACGGTCGGCGGCTTTTCGGCGGCGTCCTTGGCGGGCGCGGGTGCTGCGGCTTGCGTAGCCGTGGCCGGTGGCGTCGCCGGCGTGGCCGCGGGCGCCGTCGCCACGGCCGGCGGCTTGGGCGGCGTCGCGGGCGCGGCCGCCACGGGCGGTGCCGCTGCCACAGGGGCCGCTGCCGGCGCGGATACCGCCGCGCCCGCGTCGTTCGACGACACGCCCGGCCGTGGGCGCGGGATCGGCGTGCGCGCCGGCTGAGGCGCCGGAACGACGCTGGGCGCAGTGGCCACGCGTGCGTTCGGGATGTTGCGCGGCGGCGGGGCGATGGCCGGGCTGTTGCCCATCCGCTGGTTTGGCACGCCGCGCGGCGGTATCGGCGGCACGCCGTCGTCGAAACCGGCGCCCGGGCCGTAGCCGGCAGGCGGCTCGCCCAGGTCCGGCGGAGCCGTCATGCCGCGCGGCGGCGGGTCGTAGGCGCCCGCAACCGGCGCGCCATAAGGCCGCTGCGCGTAGACCGGCCGCACGGTGAGGATCGTGCCGGAATAGGCATTGACGACAACGCGCACCTGTCCGCCGGCGCGGTCGCGCGCGAGCACCGTGTAGTTCTGTCCGTGTCGCTCCGGCCGCACCAGCGGCGCAAATCCGGCCACCCGGACGATCCGCATCACCTGATACGGCGCCAGGCCGGGTTCGTAGGACCGCGAGCCATAGTAGTTCGGCTGCGCGCTGGCGGTGTCCGCAGCGCCGAGAGCCAGCGCCAGCAGACCGGCGCGGATTGCGATTGATTGTTTCACGATATACTCCCTGTCCCGATGGCATCAGGCCGCTTTCTGCGGCGTACCGTTCCATCGCCCCGCGACGACCCGCAACGATAGCAAGGATTGGGGCGGAGCTTGGGCGGCGCCGGGACCGCAATGCGACAATGCCGGAGGGGCCCCGCCTCTAGCCCTGCGCCGTCATCGCGACAAACTGCTCGACCTCCGGCGCCGTCGTGGCGAACGACGTCACCAGCCGCACCAGACCGGTGTTGGCAGCAAGCGTGATCCCGTCGGGCGGGCTCTGCGTGGTCCAGGCGTAGAAGCTCGCGCCGGCGGCCTCGAGCCGCTCGCGCACGCCGTCCGGCAAGGCGACGAACACCTCGTTGGCCTCGACCGGCCAGAGCGGCGCGAAGCCTGCCGCCGCCAGGCCCGCGGCGAGCCGGTCGGCCATCGCATTGGCGTGACGCGCAAGGCGCAGCCACAGGTCGCCGGCGAGATAAGCCTCCATCTGGGCGGCGATGAAGCGGTGCTTCGACAGGAGCGCCCCGCCCCGCTTGCGGCGGTCCTGCATGCCGGCGCCCCGCGCCGGATCGAAGAACAGCACCGCTTCGGCCGCGAGCGCTCCGCCTTTGGTGGCGCCGAACGAGAGCGCGTCGACACCCGCCTTCCAGGTCGCCTCCGCGGGCGACGCGTTCATGCGAACGAGCGCGTTGGCAAGCCGCGCGCCGTCGACATGGACCGCGAGCCCGCGCGCGTGCGCCACGTCGGCGAGGCGGCGGATCTCGTGCGGCCGGTAGACCGTCCCGGCCTCGGTCGCCTGCGACAGCGAAAGCACCGCCGGGCTGACATGGTGCGGGCCGCCCCATTGCCGTTCGGCCAGCGCGCGCTCCAGCGTCGCGGCGGACAGCTTGCAGCCTGCGCCGGCGAGCCCGATGAGCTTGATGCCGCCGCCGAAGAATTCCGGTGCCCCGCATTCGTCGGTCGCGATGTGCGACTCGGCATGGCAGAGGACGGCGCCCCAGGGCGGCGTGAGGTGCGCCAGCGCGAGCGCGTTGGCGGCCGTCCCGGTCGGCACCAGGAAGACCGCGACCGCGTGCTCGAACAGCTCGGCGAACCGCGCCTCCACGCGCGTCGTCCAGGCATCGTTGCCATAGGCGAGCGCGGAGCCTTCGTTCGCGGCTGCGATGGCGGCCAGGATTTCCGGCGCCACTCCCGCCGCGTTATCGCTCGCGAAATTCATGGCGGGCATGGGGGGCCAGGGGTGAGGAAAGGGTGAGGAAACGGGAGCTGTTGGGGCTGGTGTCGGCCTGACCCTTGCCGCCTGAACTCGCGGCTACTGCCGCTCGTAAACGTAGCGGATCGCCGCGTCGATGGAGATCGCGCCGGGGCCGACCGACATCAGCACCATCAGGATCGAGAACCAGTAGATGTGCGTCGGCCACAAGGCCTCGGGCATGACGTAGATCGTGAGCAGCGCGGTCATGGCGATCAGTCCCAGCGCGGCGAAACGCGTCGCGAAACCGAGCAGGAGACAGACCGGCAGCACGAACTCGGCGTAGCTGAAGAGATAGGCCGCGACCGTCGGCGGCATCGGCAGCGCCGCATACTGGGTCTGGAACAGTTGGAAGGTGGCGTCCTTGATCTCGACCGGCAGGATGACCGACACGTTGAAATCGCGGCCGATCCAGGAAAGCGGGATGGCGGGGCCGTCGATCTTGCTCTGGCCGTCGAGAAAGAACACGCGCGCCATCACGAAGCGCAGGCCAACCGCGACCAGCGCGTAGGGCACGGCCGCGCAGAGCGCCACCAGCTTGGCCACGATCAAGGCGACGATCGAGCCGGAGCCTGGCGACGTTCGCCCGACGAAATCGGTCGTCGATGCCATTTTATCCTCCTCGAAAAGAGTGCGAATCGGCCTCCCGGAATGGCTTTGGCCATTATATGAGTGAACGGCCGCCGTGCGGCGGCGCGGCCGGGCTTATTCACCGTTGCCGGTCGATCGCGGCGCCGGCGCACCCGGAATGATCCCGGCGTCCATCGGCCGGCCCGGGGACCGCGCAAAACATCAGCAGGTGATGAAATTTAGCGTTAGGCGAACCCTTGTCTCCGTGGCTAAAATTTGGCAAGGTGAGTTAGGACAGCATTGCTGTCCCAGTTTGGCAGAAAAGCCTGACGGCCGGCGGCCGGGAATCCGGCCGGACGATGGGCGGCGAGCGGCGATGCGCAAGCATGGGCGATGCGCAGATCCATCGCCGGACGCCCGATACGAGCGGCCAGGCGTTCGCATCGAGCAGCGAGCGGGCAGGCCGCCAATGACCCAGTGCGGCGGTTCGCCCGCGGCTCGTGGCGCCGGCCGGCGCTGCGGTGACGGCGAGTGTGCCCGGCATGCCGACCCTGACCAGCGGCGCGCCGGCGAGCGAGGATGCAAATGAGCGCGGTGCCGTTTGACGGTGAAGGTCTGCCGGCGGTGCAGGGTCTCTACGATCCGGCGCTCGAAAAGGATTCGTGCGGCGTCGGCTTCATCGCCGACATCAAGGGCCGCAAGTCGCACCAGATCGTCGACGACGCGCTCGCGATCCTGTGCAATCTCGAGCATCGCGGCGCCGTCGGCGCCGACCCGCGCGCCGGCGACGGCGCCGGCATCCTGGTGCAGATCCCGCACCGGTTTTTCGCCAAGAACGCGGACACGCTCGGCTTCGCGCTGCCGACGCCCGGCGAATATGCGATCGGCAACCTGTTCATGCCGCGCGACCCCGACTGGCGGCGCGTCATCCGCGACATCTATGCGCAGATGATCAAGCGCGAAGGCATGACGCTGATCGGCTGGCGCGACGTGCCCACCGACAATTCCACGCTCGGCGTTTCGGTCAAGCCGACCGAGCCGGTGCACCAGCAGGTGTTCATCGGCCGCGGCAAGAAGATCAGGAACGAGGACGAGTTCGAGCGGCGGCTTTATATCCTGCGCAAGTCGATCTCGAGCACCATCTACGGGCGCCGCGAGCGGCGGCTGTCCGGCTATTACCCGGTGTCGATCTCCTGCCGCACCGTGGTCTACAAGGGCATGTTCCTCGCCGACCAGCTCGGCACCTATTACCCCGATCTATCCGATCCGGATTTTGAGAGCGCGCTCGCGCTCGTGCACCAGCGGTTCTCCACCAACACGTTCCCGACCTGGTCGCTGGCGCATCCGTACCGGATGATCGCCCATAACGGCGAGATCAACACGCTGCGCGGCAACAACAACTGGATGGCGGCGCGCCAGGCGTCGGTCTCCTCGCCGCTGTTCGGCGACGACATCGAGAAGCTGTGGCCGATCTCCTATGAAGGCCAGTCCGACACCGCCTGCTTCGACAACGCGCTCGAGTTCCTCACGCAAGGCGGCTATTCGCTCGCGCACGCCGTCATGATGATGATCCCGGAGGCGTGGGCGGGCAATCCGCTCATGGACGAGGAGCGGCGCGCCTTCTACGAGTACAACGCCGCGCTGATGGAGCCGTGGGACGGACCGGCCGCCATCGCCTTCACCAACGGACGCCAGATCGGCGCCACGCTCGACCGCAACGGGCTGCGCCCGGCGCGCTATCTGGTCACCCGCGACGACCGTATCGTGATGGCCTCCGAGATGGGCGTGCTGAAGATTCCGGAAGACGAGATCGTCACCAAGTGGCGGCTGCAACCCGGCAAGATGCTGCTGGTCGATCTCGAACAGGGCCGCCTCATTCCCGACGACGAGATCAAGGCGTCGCTGGCGGCCAGCCACCCCTATCGCGAATGGCTCGACCGCACCCAGTTCGTGCTGGAGGATTTGCCGGACGCGCCGCCCAAGGGCATGCGCTCGAACCTGCCGCTGCTCGAACGGCAGCAGGCGTTCGGCTACACCCAGGAAGACATCACCATCCTGATGACGCCGATGGCGTCGACCGGCGAAGAGGCCAACGGCTCGATGGGCAACGACACGCCGATTTCGGCGCTGTCGGACAAGCCGAAGCAGCTGTTCACCTACTTCAAGCAGAATTTCGCGCAGGTCACCAACCCGCCGATCGATCCGATCCGCGAAGAGCTGGTGATGAGCCTGGTTTCGATCATCGGGCCGCGGCCGAACCTGTTTGATCTGCAGGGCACGCCCGGCGGCGAGCGTCTCGAAGTGCGCCAGCCGATCCTCACCGATGCCGACCTGGAAAAAATCCGCTCGATCTCGGACATCGCCGCCACCCGTTTCCGGTCGCGCACGCTGGACACCACCTTCCATGCCGGATTTGGCGCTGCCGGACTGGAGCAGGTGCTCGACGAACTCTGCGCGCGCGCCGAAGCCGCCGTCCGCGAGGGCGTCAACATCATCATCCTGTCGGACCGCGCCGCGGGCTCGGACCGGATTCCGATCCCCTCGCTCTTGGCCTGCGCCGCGGTGCATCACCATCTGATCCGCACCGGCCTGCGCACCTCGGTCGGCCTGGTGGTGGAATCCGGCGAACCGCGCGAGGTGCACCATTTCGCCTGTCTCGCCGGCTACGGCGCCGAGGCGATCAATCCGTATCTGGCCTTCGAGACCATCATTTCGATGAAGGACCGGCTGCCGGCCGCACTCGACGACTATGAAATCGTCAAGCGCTACATCAAGTCGATCGGCAAGGGCCTGCTCAAGGTGATGTCGAAGATGGGCATCTCCACCTACCAGTCCTATTGCGGCGCGCAGATCTTCGACGCGGTCGGATTGAAGGCCGAGTTCGTCCTGAAATATTTCACCGGCACCCACACACGGATCGAAGGCGTTGGGCTGGCCGAAATCGCCGAAGAAACCGTGCGCCGCCATGACATCGCGTTCGGCAACGCGCAAATCTACAAGACCGCGCTCGATGTCGGCGGTGAATACGCCTATCGCACCCGCGGCGAGGATCACGCCTGGACCGCCGAGTCGGTCTCGACCCTGCAGCACGCGGTGCGCGGTAACTCGCTGGAGCGCTACAAGGCGTTTGCCAGGATTCTCAACGAGCAGTCCGAGCGGCTGCTGACCTTGCGCGGGTTGTTCAAGATCAAGACCGCCGAGGACGAGAAGCGCAAGCCGGTCGCCCTGGACGAAGTCGAGCCGGCCAGGGAGATCGTCAAGCGCTTCGCTACCGGGGCGATGTCGTTCGGTTCGATCTCGCGCGAGGCGCATACCACGCTGGCGATTGCGATGAACCGGATCGGCGGCAAGTCCAACACCGGCGAAGGCGGCGAGGAGAGCGACCGTTTCAAGCCGATGCCTAATGGCGATTCGATGCGCTCGGCGATCAAGCAGGTGGCGTCGGGGCGTTTCGGCGTCACCACGGAATATCTGGTCAACGCCGACATGATGCAGATCAAGATGGCGCAGGGCGCAAAGCCCGGCGAAGGCGGCCAACTACCCGGCCACAAGGTCGATGCGGTGATCGCGCGCGTCCGCCATTCGACGCCCGGGGTCGGCCTGATCTCGCCGCCGCCGCATCACGACATCTATTCGATCGAGGATCTGGCGCAGCTGATTTATGACCTGAAGAACGTCAATCCCGAGGGCCAGGTATCCGTAAAACTGGTGTCCGAGATCGGCGTCGGCACCGTCGCGGCGGGCGTTGCCAAAGCGCGCGCCGACCACGTTACCATCGCAGGTTTTGAAGGCGGCACCGGCGCGTCGCCGTTAACCTCGATCAAGCACGCAGGTTCGCCGTGGGAAATCGGCCTCGCCGAAACCCACCAGACGTTGGTGCGCGAGCGCTTGCGCAGCCGCATCGTGGTGCAGGTCGACGGCGGTTTTCGCACCGGCCGCGACGTCGTGATCGGTGCGCTGCTCGGGGCCGACGAATTCGGCTTTGCCACGGCGCCCTTGATCGCGGCCGGCTGCATCATGATGCGCAAGTGCCATCTCAACACCTGCCCGGTCGGCGTCGCGACGCAGGACCCGGTGCTGCGCAAGCGCTTCACCGGCCAGCCCGAGCATGTGATCAACTACTTCTTCTTCGTCGCTGAGGAAGTGCGCGAGATCATGGCCGCGCTCGGCTTCCGGACCTTCGATGAGATGATCGGTCAGGTGCAGATGCTCGACCAGTCAAAGCTGGTGGCGCACTGGAAGGCCAAGGGCCTCGACTTCTCAAAGCTGTTCGTCAAGCAGGAAGCGCTGCCGGGCCAGAAGATTTATCACGCCGAGCCGCAGAACCATCACCTCGAAGCCGTGCTCGACCGCAGGCTGATCGCGCAGTCGCAGGCCGCGCTCGACCGCGGCGCGCCGGTGAAGATCGAGATGGAGATCAATAACACCGACCGCAGCGCCGGCGCGATGCTGTCCGGCGCCGTGGCCAAAATCTACGGCCATGCCGGCCTGCCGCACGACCCGATTCAAGTGAGCTTCCAGGGCACCGCGGGCCAGGCCTACGGCGCCGGGCTGGCGCGCGGCGTCACCTTCGATCGCGAAGGCGAAGCCAACGATTATGTCGGCAAGGGCCTGTCGGGAGGGCGCATCATCGTCAAGCCGCCGCGCAATTCCGGCATTGTGCCGGAGGAATCCATCATTGTCGGCAACACCGTGATGTATGGCGCGATCGAGGGCGAATGCTATTTCCGCGGCATCGCCGGCGAACGCTTTGCGGTGCGTAACTCCGGCGCCGTGGCGGTGGTCGAGGGCGCCGGCGATCATTGCTGCGAATACATGACCGGCGGCATCGTGGTGGTGCTGGGCAAGACCGGGCGCAACTTTGCGGCCGGCATGTCGGGCGGCGTCGCCTATGTGCTCGACGAGGC
>JAXDOD010000052.1:0-24244 GCA_034669045.1 Alphaproteobacteria bacterium | reverse complement strand
GATTATGTCGAGCAGGTGCGCGAAGCCTCCCCGAAGGAAGGGCTGGTGCGGCTCGATGCCGACACCACGATGTCGCCGGGCACGTTCGAGGCCGCGCTGCGCGGCGCGGGCGGCGCCGTGCAGGCCGTCGACGAGGTCATGGCGAAAAAGGCCGTGAATGCCTTCGTCGCGACACGCCCGCCCGGCCATCACGCCGAGACCGCGACACCGATGGGGTTCTGCCTGTTCAACAATGCGGCGATCGCGGCGCGCCACGCGCAGAAGCAGCACGGCGCCGAACGTGTCGCGATCGTCGATTTCGACGTGCATCACGGCAACGGCAGTCAGGATATTTTCTGGAACGACCCGACCGTGATGTATTGCTCGACGCACCAGATGCCGCTCTATCCGGGCACCGGCGCGGTGTCCGAGCGCGGGGCGCGCAACACCATCGTCAACGCGCCGCTGCGCCCCGGCGACGGCGGCGATCAGTTTCGCCAGGCGATGGAAACCGCGATCCTGCCGCGGCTGGAGGATTTCGGCCCCGACCTCGTCATCATCTCGGCCGGTTTCGACGCGCACATGCGCGATCCGCTCGCCAACCTGAATTTCCTCGAGCCGGATTACACCTGGGTCACGCAGAAGCTGATGGAGCTGGCGGACCGCCGGGCGAACGGCCGCGTCGTCTCGGTGCTCGAAGGCGGCTACGACCTGGAGGGGCTCGCGAAATCCGTCGCCGCGCATGTGACGGCGCTGATGCGGGGGTGACTCCAGCCCCCGAGTCGCGATAGTCAGGACTCATGGCCGACACCGCAAACACCGACGTCGCGAAACTGTCCTTCGAGAAGGCGCTCGCCGAGCTTGAGCAGATCGTGCAGAAGCTCGAGCGCGGCGACGTGGCACTTGAAGAGTCCGTCACGATCTACGAGCGCGGCGAGGCGCTCAAGCGCCGCTGCGAGGAGCTGCTTCGCCAGGCCGAGGCGCGGGTCGAGAAGATCACCCTCGACGCCGCCGGCAAGCCGACCGGCACCGAGCCGCTCGACGTGAATTGATCGGCGTTATCGCCATGTCGGAGTGCATGTCATGAGTTTCTTCCCCGGCAAGGACCCCGCCCCCGGCGACAAGCCGGCGTGCGATGCGATCGAGCTCATGATCGTGCCGCGCAGCGTCGATCTCGGCGGCTTCGCCGTGCGCCGCGCGCTGCCCCACGCCCGCCGGCGCATGGTCGGGCCGTTCATCTTCTTCGATCATTTCGGGCCGGCGGTCTTCCGCGAAGGCCAGGGCATCGACGTGCGGCCGCATCCCCATATCGGGCTCGCCACCGTCACCTTCCTGTTCGACGGCGAGATCGTGCACCGCGACAGCCTCGGCACCGCGCTGCCGATCCGCCCGGGCGAGGTCAACTGGATGACGGCAGGCCGCGGCATCGTCCATTCCGAACGCAGCGCCCCCGAGCGCCGCGCCGGCGGCGAGCGGCTGCACGGGCTCCAGTGCTGGGTGGCGATGCCCGCGGGCGACGAGGAGATCGCGCCGAGCTTCGCCCACCGCGACCACGCCGAGCTTCCGGTGGTGGCCGGCGACGGCAAGACCGTGCGCGTCGTCGCCGGCAGCTTTCAGGGGCGGCGATCGCCGGTGCCGACGCTGTCGGAGACGCTGTTCGCCGACGCCACGCTCGCGCCCGGCGCGTCGCTGCCGTTCGACGCCACGACCGAAGAACGCGCGCTCTATATCGTGGCCGGCGAGATCGACATCGCGGGCGATCGCTTCGGCCCGGGCCAGCTCCTGGTCCTGCGGCCCGGCGACGACATCACCGTGACCGCCGCGAGCGAGGCCCGCGTCGTCCTCCTGGGCGGCGCCGCGATGGACGGCCCGCGCCACATCTGGTGGAATTTCGTCTCGTCGCGCAAGGAGCGCATCGAGCAGGCCAAGGCCGAGTGGAAGGCACGCAAGTTCGACATCGTGCCGGGCGACGAGAGCGAGTTCATTCCCCTGCCGGAGTGACCCCAGAAACGCTCACGGGCGCCGCTTCACTTGCGCGCCCGCAGCGCCTGTAAATCCGGCAGCTTCTGGCGCACGCGCCCCATGTCCTGCCACGGATCGCGTTTGAGCGAGCCGAGCCGCTTGCCCAGATTGAGCACGGTATATTGGTTGCCGCCGGTGGTGCGCCCGAGCTCATCCCAGGTGACCGGCGTCGACACCGGCGCACCCTCGCGCGCGCGCGTGGAATAGGCCGCGACCGAGGTCTGCTCCAGCGAATTGCGCAGGTAGTCGACGAAAATCTTTCCCTTGCGCAGCGACTTGGTCATCTTGGAGACGTAGCGTTCCGGCTCGTCCGCCGCCATGGCCTGTGCGAAGGCCTGCACGAAGGTCTTCACCTCGTCCCAGCCGGCGGCTTCGATCGGCATCACCACGTGCAGGCCTTTGCCGCCGGACAGCTTCACGAAGCTTTCAAGGTCAATGGCCCCGAGGCGCTCGCGCACGTCGCGGGCGGCCGCGACGATGTCCTTCCAGCCGACACCCTCGCCCGGGTCGAGGTCGAACACGACGCGGTCGCAGCGGTCGAGATGGTCGATCAGCGAGCCGCGCACATGCACCTCGAGCACACCCGCCTGCACCAGCGAGAGCAATCCATCGAGGTCCGTGACCGCGATGATCTGGCGTCCATTGCTGTCGATCACCGTGCGCAGGTTCTTGTCGTCAAGCCCGGCGGAGGCGTGCTTCTGGAAGAAGCACTGGCCCTTGGTGCCGTCCGGACACCGCACCAGGCTGAGCGGGCGGTCGACCACCTGCGGCGCCATGCGGTCCCACACGGAACGATAGAAGTCGGCGAGGTCCTGCTTGGTGACGCCGACGTCGACCCAATAGACCCGGTCCGGATGGGTGAAGCGGACGTCGCCCTCCTGCCAGGGCTTGGCCTTGGCGGCGGCGGGTATGGCACCAGGTTTCTTCGGCTGGGCGATGCTTTTCGATTTCCTGGTCATGGCCTTGGCGGCCTTCGCTGCGATCTTCGACACTGTGCCACCCTCTGCTGGTCCGCTGGCGGCGGCCGGCAACTCCCGCACCACCTCCTTCGCGGGCTTGTCCTCGCGCACGCCCTTGAACGCGGCCTGCCGCAGCAGCCCGTCGGCGGTCCAGCCGCGGAAATGCGCCTCGATCACCATGGTCGGCTTGACCCAGCGCACGTCGCGCCGCCGCCGCTCCGCCGCTGGAATCTGGTCAAACGGCGGCTTGGCGACCTCGATGGCATGCAGGCGCTTCCACAAATCCTTCGCGGTCGCATGGGTGTAACCGGTGCCGATGCGGCCGGCATAGATCAGCCGGCCCTGGTCGTAATAGCCGACCGCGAGCGCGCCGACGGCATGCGGCATGGCGGTGGAGGGCGAATAACCTCCGACCACGAATTCCTGCGCATTCGAGCACTTGGTCTTGACGAAGGCTTCGGAGCGTCCGGAGCGATAGGGCGCGTCAAGCCGCTTCGACACGATGCCTTCGAAGGTCATGCGGCAGGCGTGCCGCAGCACCACGGAGCCGTCCTCGTCGAAATGCTCGCTGTAGCGGATCGGGCCCTGCGCCGGCACGGATTTCAGCAACCGCTGGAGCTCCGCCTTGCGCTCCAGAAGCGGCAGCCGGGTGAGATCGCGACCATCGAGATGAAGCAGATCGAACACGTAATAGATGAAGCGGTCGCGCGAGTGGGTCTTCAGCGCGTCCTGCAGCATCGAGAAGTTCGAAATGCCGCGGTCGTCCGCCACCACGATCTCGCCGTCGATCAGCGCGGTCGTCGCCGGCAGCCGGCGCGCCGCCTCCGCGATGTTGGGAAACTTGCTGGTCCAGTCGAGGCCCTTGCGGGTGAGCAGGCGGACCTCGCCGTGGTCGAGCCGCGCCTGAATGCGATAGCCGTCGAACTTGATCTCGTGCACCCAGCCGGGATCGGACGGCGCGATCGCTGTCAGCGTCGCGAGCGAAGGCGGAACGAAGTCGGGCGGCGGCGTGCCGCGCGCCTTCGCCGCCTTTTCGCTGCTGTCTTTCTTGCTGCTTGCGCTTGTCGAAGCAGCGGCGGCGCGGCGGGGTTCGCGCGCGCCTTTGCGCGCCGCGACGTTGCCGGTCTTGCGCGTCGTGCCCGCCTTCACATTCTCCTTGATGCTCCGGTTCGAATGCCAGACCCGGGTCTTGCCCTTGCCCTTGGCGACGTCGTCGATGGTCCGGCCGCTGACCACCGACTGCGGCATCTCCTCCAGGATGTCGGGATCGTTTTCGCCTCTGGCCCATTCGTCATGGGCCTTGATTAGGAGCCATGCCGGCTTGCTGTCGTTCGGCCGGCCGCGCATGCGCACGAGATGCCAGCGGCCGTGCAGCTTCTCGCCTTCAAGCACCAGGTCCAGATGGCCTTTCTTGAGGCCTTTGTGCGGATCGCCTTCGGGGATCCAGTGTCCGCGATCCCAGATGATCACGGTGCCGCCGCCGTATTCGCCTTGCGGGATGGTGCCCTCGAAGTCGTTATATTCGATCGGGTGGTCCTCGACCTGGACCGCAAGCCGCTTTTCGCCGGCAACGAGGCTCGGACCGCGCGTCACCGCCCAGCTCTTCATCACGCCGTCGAGCTCGAGCCGCAGGTCGTAGTGCAGGCGGCGCGCGGCATGTTTCTGGATGACGAAGGTATTGCCCTTGCGGCGCGCCTCCCGGCCGCGCGGCTCCGGTGTCACCCCGAACTTGCGCTTTTTGTGGTAGACCTGAAGTCCCACGTCCAGCTCGCGCGTTGGCGCTCCCCTCCAAATTCCCGGAAGGGAACGCCGAACCTCGCCGGCAGGTTCCAGCCCCGATGCACGAGGTGCAAGGCCGCGCTAATCCGCGCCCTGCCTGATCCGCAGCGCGGCCAGCAGCTCGTTGACTTTGCGCTGCAGCGCCGACATCTCGGTTTCCAGCCGGCGCACGCGCCCGACCAGATCGGCCGGCGTCTTGTCCGGCGCCAGCGCGGGCGAGGCTTCGTCCTCGCCGAAGGCCACGCCGACCTCGTCACCGACGCGCCACTGCACCCGCGCGCGGTAGGTCTCCTCCTTGTTCGGGATGTAGAGCTCCACGGCCTCCGGCACGGCGATCGCCTCGGAGAACTTGAGTTTGGCCCCGAGCTCGGAAATGTCGCGCACCAGGCAGTCGACGCTCGATCGGCGTTGATTGAAGTAGATGCGCCCCTGCAGGAAGCTCTTCTTGCGCGTCGATGAACGACGTTCTGTCATGGCCGGCCTCGCGGCGATCGATGGTTGAGCACGATGCTCTGCTGTTTCCCTAGAAATAATGCTCGCCCGTTACCGGATCGTTCACGCGCGGTTAGCGCCTTCTTTACCAACACCACAGAGACGGCGGTGCCGATCTGTCCATCTTGCCGTTGGTCCATGCCATCAATGAAACAGGCCGCCCACCGGGCGACCGGAATGGCTCGGACGTGGCGACGATGCGTTGCACGTGGCGACCTCTGGTCGGGCCCCTGGCCACGCTCGCAGTCGTGGCGTGGATCCATGTGGCCGACCGGCATGCGTTCGCGGTGCCCAATCCGGGCGCGATCTCCTTCATGGCGGTGGTCTTCTCGGCCTACCTGGGCGGCATCGCGTCCGGGCTGGTCAGCACCGCGATCTCGCTGGCCTACGCGGCCACATATTTTTCGATCCCGGGACAATTCCTGCGCTACACCCCCGACAACCTGGCGCGCCTCTACGTCCTCCTCGTGGCGACTCCCGCGATCGCGCTGATGGCCGGCGTCTTGCAGGGGCGCACGAAGCAGGCGTTGCGGCGCGCGCACGATGCGCGGCTCGCAATCGAATCCTCCAGCCGCGATCTCGCGACGCTGCGCGCGGCTCTCGATCAGATCAAGGTCGGGATCGTGCTGCTCGACCGCGATCTTTGCGCGCAGTTCATCAATTGCGCGTTCCGCCGCATCTGGCGGCTGCCCGACCAGCTCGCCGACAGCAGGCCGACCTTCGTCAAGCTGATGTATCACGGGCGCGGCGCGCAGGCCTATGCGGTATCGGCCGACCGGCTCGGCGCCTATGTGGCAGAACAGATGATGCTGATCCGCGCCGGCGACGAGCGCCCGCTCGACATCAGGCTCGCCAACGGCGAGGTGATGCGCTTCCGCTGCAAGGCGCTGCCCGGCGGCGGGCGCATGCTGAGCTACGGCGACGTCAGCGATCTCGTGCACCGAAGCGACGTGCTCGCGGAGCTTGCCTCGATCGACGGCCTGACCGGGCTCTACAACCGGCGCCATTTTCTCGCGCTTGCGGAGAGCGAATGGAACCGCTTCAAACGCTATGACCGGCCGCTGGCGCTGCTGATGTTCGACATCGACCATTTCAAATCGGTCAACGACACCCACGGCCACGACGTCGGCGACCGGGTCATCAAGGCGGTCGCCGACGTGATGCAAAACAACAAGCGCAGTTCCGATGTCGCCGCCCGCGTCGGCGGCGAGGAGTTCGCGCTGCTGCTGCCGGAAACGTCGCTGGAGAACGCCTGCATCGCCGCCGAGCGGCTGCGGCAGAAGGTTGCGGAGCACGCGTTGGAGGCGGACGGCGGCGTCGTGACGGTCACGATCAGCGTCGGCTTGAGCATCGCCCGCGACGGGGTGGCGGGGATCGCCGCGCTGATGAAGCAGGCCGACGTGGCGCTCTATGACGCCAAGCACAGCGGCCGCAACCGCGTCTGCGCCTTCGATGCCGTGAAGCCCTGCGATGTGGGCGACGCCGCGGCCTAGCACCTTGCGCGGCCCTCGCGCGCCGGCCGCCAAGTTGCTAGATCAGTCCATGACAAATCGCATGCGCGCCGACCGCCTGCTCGTCGAGCGCGGCCTGTTCGAGAGCCGCAGGCAGGCGCAGGTCTCGATCGCCGCCGGAATGGTGACGGCCGACGGCGCACCGGTCCTGAAGTCGTCCGACGCGATCGCGACCGACGCCAGGCTGAACGCCAGGCCCGCGCACCCCTGGGTGTCGCGCGGCGGCGTCAAGCTCGCGGCGGCGCTCGATCATTTCCAGATCGATCCGGCCGGCCGCATCTGCCTCGATGTCGGCGCGTCGACCGGCGGATTCACCGACGTGCTGCTGGCGCGCGGCGCGCGCCGGGTCTATGCGGTCGACGTCGGGCGCGGACAACTGCATGCGCGCATGCGCGCGCGGGCCGAGGTGGTGTCGCTCGAGACGACCGACATTCGCAACCTCTCGCCTGCCCTGCTCTCGGATACTCCTGACCTCGCGACCATCGACATCAGCTTCATCTCGCTCAAGCTCGCGCTCCCCGCCGCAGGGGCGCTCCTTGCGCCGCGGGCGGAGCTTGTCGCGCTGATCAAGCCGCAGTTCGAGGCCGGGCGCCGTCTCGTGAAGAAGGGCATCGTGCGCGACGCGCAGGTCCATGCCGCCGTTTGCGAGGACGCTACCCGCTTTGTCGCGGCGCTCGGATGGACCGTCGCCGGCGTCATCCCCTGCCCGATCACGGGCGGCGACGGAAACCGCGAGTTCCTGCTGGGCGCGCGCCGTGACTGAACGGCTCGTCATTACCGGGTTCGGCCGGCGCGGCGACGGCGTCGCACAGACGCCGGCGGGCGCGCTCTACGTCCCCTATGCGCTGGCGGGCGAAACCGTCGACGTCGACGCGTGGCCCGGCCATCCCGACCGCCGGCGCCTGATCAAGGTCGAAGTCGCGAGCGCGGATCGCATTCCTCCGATCTGTCCGCATTTCGGGACATGCGGCGGCTGCGCGGCGCAGCATTGGGCGGCAGCCCGCTATCGCGACTGGAAGCGGGGCCTGGTGGTGGAGACGTTGGCGCAGGCCGGGCTCGCCGCGCCGGTCGACGCTCTCATCGATGCGCATGGCGAGGGCCGCCGCCGCGCCGTGTTGCATGCGCGGCGCGGGCAACGCGATGTGCTCGAAGTCGGTTTTGCCACGCTGCGCGCGCATGGCCTGGTGGCGATCGAGCGCTGTCCGATCCTTGCGCCCGGGCTCGACGGAGCGATCGACGCCGCCCGGGCGCTCGCGCAGGCGCTCGAGCCGCAGCGCAAGCCGCTCGACATCCAGGTGACCGCGACCGAAGCCGGTCTCGATGTCGACGTCCGCGGCTCGGGACCCCTGACCGCCGCCCGCACCGGGGAGCTGGCGCGCATCGCCGAGCGGCATCGCCTGGCGCGGCTGACGCGCCACGGCGACATTGTCGCGCAACGCGCCGCGCCGGTGCTGACCCTGGGGCGCGCCCGGGTCATGCTGCCGCCCGGCGGCTTCCTGCAGGCGACTGCGGCGGGCGAGGCGGCGCTGGCCGCGCTCGTCGCCGAGCATTGCGCGAGCGCGCAGTGGATCGCCGACCTGTTCGCGGGCGTCGGGCCGTTCGCGTTGCGGCTGGCGGAGCGCGCCCGCGTCACCGCGGCCGACAGCGACAAGAACGCGGTCGCCGCCCTCAAGCGCGCGGCCGAGACCACGCAGGGGCTCAAGCCGGTCGAGGCCGAGGCCCGCGATCTCTTTCGCCGCCCCTTGCTGCCGGCCGAGCTCAAGCGCATCGATTGCGTCGTGTTCGATCCGCCGCGCCAGGGCGCCGAAGCGCAGGCGCGCGCGCTCGCCGCCTCCGCCGTGCCCACCGTCGTCGCAGTGTCCTGCCATCCCGCGACCTTTGCGCGCGATGCCCGCATCCTGACCGACGGCGGCTACCGCCTCGCGCGCGTGACGCCGATCGACCAGTTTCGCTATTCGCCGCATGTGGAGCTGGTGGCGAAGTTTGCGCGATGACGCCAACCCGAACTTTCTCGGCCTCATGCCGAGGAGCATCGCCGTAGCAGGCGCAGCCTGCGTGTCCTGGGCTGCGATGCCATGGGTCTCGAAGCACCGCAAGTCGGGTTTACCGACTTGCGAACATCAAGTGCCGATCTCGGGTAACCCCGGTCGGGTGGGCGCCCTCAGGACGAGGGCGGAGCGAGACAGCAGTCGCGGAACCCTCAATTCCCCCACCGGTCCCGCCACATCTGCTCGCCGACGGTGCAGGAAATGCGCGGTTGGCGCGCCTGCACGGGGACGACGCGATGCTCGGGCGCGCGGCCGGCGATCTCGAGCACCAGCTTGGTGCGGGTCGCCTCCTTGAACTGCTCGCGGTTGTGGATCGGGATGACGAACGCGCCCGGTCCACCGATGACGCAATCCTCGTAATAGATGTCGAGGTTCTCGATATCCATCGTGAAGGTATTCGGCCGCTTCAACATGATCGGCAGGCCGTTGATGGTGATGCCGGCGGCGAGCACGTCGTCGCGCACCGGCACCACCAGCGGGCCGGAGTTGTTGGCGCCGTCGCCGGAGACGTCGATGACCTTGCGGATGCCGTGGTAGCCCGAGGCGTCGAACAGCGGCTTGCCGAACTGCAGCGCGCCGGCGATCGAGGTGCGCGAGGCGCGCCGATAGGATGCGCGCGCGATCTCGCTCGCCACGCCGTCGGCGGTCTCGGGTCCGTCTATCACGCGCCACGGCACGATGATCTTCTGGTCGAAGGGGCCGGCCCATTCGAAATAGGTTATCGCCACCTTGCCGTGCACGCCGCCGCGCAGCGCCTGCATGAACTCGCGCGACGTGATGGCGGTGATGTAGCCCTCGCGCTGGAGCTGCTGCTCCTCCGGGTCCATCGAGTAGGACACGTCGACGGCGATCACCAGTTCGGTATCGACCGGGATGGCGCCCGGCCGGCTGTCGGCGAGGAGCGCTCCGCCGCGCGGGGCCGCGATCCCGCCGTTCCAGGCGGAGAGGCCGAGCGCAGCAGCCGCAAGGGCGGCCAGTCCCGCGAAGGTCGCTAACCGAAAGCGCATCGGAGCCTCCAGTTTCAGTGATCCGGCATGCTGGCATGCGGCAAGCGGCGGGGAAAGGTGGTGTCTTTCGCTTTCCGCGGGCCGGTCACAACCGCAGGGCGGCCTCGGCCGGCGTGTATTTGAGCTTCAGCGCCTCCGCTACCGCGCGATGGGTGACCTGTCCCTCGTAGACGTTGAGCCCGTTGCGCAGGTGCGGGTCCTCGCCCAGCGCCCGGCGCGCGCCCTCCTCGGCCAGCGTCAGCACGAACGGCAGCGTGACGTTGTTGAGCGCAAAGGTCGAGGTGCGCGCCACCGCGCCGGGCATGTTGGTCACGCAGTAGTGCACGACCTCGTCGACCAGGTAGGTAGGGTTCGAATGGCTGGTGGGACGCGAGGTCTCGGCGCAGCCGCCCTGGTCGATCGCCACGTCGACGATGACCGAGCCCGGCTTCATCGCCTTGACGGTGTCTGCGGAGATCAGCTTCGGCGCCGCGGCGCCCGGCACCAGCACGGTGCCGATGACGAGATCGGCGCGCCGGCAGGTCGCCTCGACCGCGTCGCGGGTCGAGAACACGGTGCGCACGCGCGCGCCGAGCTGGCCTGAAATGCGGCGCAGCGCCTCCGGATTGCGATCGACGACCGTGACCGTCGCACCCATGCCGGCGCTGATCACGGCCGCATGGGTGCCGGCGACGCCGCCGCCCAGGATCACCACGTCGGCGGGCGGCACGCCGGGGACGCCGCCGAGCAGCACGCCGCGGCCGCCGTTCTCCTTTTCCAGGCAGCGCGCGCCCACATGCGGCGCCATGCGGCCGGCGACTTCCGACATCGGGGTGAGCAGCGGCAGCGAGCCCTGCGCAGAGGTCACGGTCTCGTAGGCGATGGCGATCACGCCCGCCGCCATCAGGTCGTCGGTCAGCGCCCGGTCGGCGGCCAGATGCAGATAGGTGAAGATGATCTGCCCGCGCCGCAGCTTCTTGCGCTCCGGCCGCAGCGGCTCCTTGACCTTCACGATCATCTCGGCGCGCGCGAAGATCACATCGGCGTCGCGGCCGATCTCGGCGCCGGCCGCCTGGTAGTCGGCGTCGGTGAGGCCGGCGCCGATGCCGGCGTTCGTCTCCACGAGAACCTGATGGCCCTTCGCCGTGAGCTCGCGCACGGTCGAGGGCACGAGGCCGACGCGATACTCGTGGTCCTTGATCTCTCTGGGGACGCCGATGAGCATGAGTGTGCCTTGCGCGGGAGGCTTATCCTTCGAGGCTTTCCGTCGCCACGATCAAGCATCGCCCATTTGCGTCAAGCGGCTTGGAATAGGTCGGCGGAAAACCTTTGGGACGCCGCCCTTCCCTGAAGCTGCGGATCATCGGCAGCTTCCCGCGCAGCGATGAGTCTCTCTCTCTCTCTCTCTGCGATACGCATCCGTCCAGTGCTAGAGCATTTTCACGACAAGTGGAATCCGGTTTTCCGTCCGAAAATGCGACCAGCGCAAGAGTCCTGGAGCACATTCTTTCAAAGAAACTCAATGTGCTCCGGTGCGGACTCGTTGAGAATCCTATGGCTCCAGCGGCTCCGTCGTCACGATCTCGATCCCGAAACCGCCGAGCCCCACATAGGTGAGCTTGCGCGAGGTGAGCAGCCGGATCGAGGAAATGCCGAGGTCCTTAAGGATCTGCGCGCCGAGTCCGACCTCGCGCCATTGCCGCGAGCGCGTCTCCTCGGAGCTGGCCGCGCCGGCCTCCGGAATGGCATGGGTCGGAACACCCACGGCGCCATCGCGCAGGTAGACGAGGACGCCGCGGCCGTCGGCCTGGAACTTCCGCAGCACCGCGTGCACCGGATTGGCTCCGCCGAAGACGTCCCTGATGATGTCGGGGCGGTGCAATCGCGCCAGCACGTTGCGCCCGTCGCCGATGCGGCCGTGCACGAATGCCATGTGATGAACGTTGTCGAACGGCGTGACATAGGCGTAGCCGGCGAGCACGCCGATCTCGCTCTCGACGGAAAATTCACGGATGCGCTTGACCAGCTTGTCGCGCGCCTGCCGGTAGGCGATCAGGTCGGCGATCGAGATGCGCTTGAGCTTGTGCTGTTCGGCGAAGGCGGTGACGGCGGGGCCGCGCATGACAGTGCCGTCGTCGTTCATCAGCTCCGCCAGCACGCCCACCGCCGGCAGGCCGGCGAGGCGGCACAGGTCGATGCAGGCTTCGGTGTGGCCGGAGCGCATGAGCACGCCGCCCTCCCTGCCGACGAGGGGAAAGACATGGCCCGGCCGCACGAAGTCGGAGGCCCCGCTGTTGCCGTTGGCGAGCGCGCGCACCGTATTGGTGCGCTCCTCGGCCGAAATGCCGGTGCTCAGCCCATGGCGCACGTCGACGGAGACGGTGAAGGCGGTGCCGAGCGGCGCGTCGTTCAACGCCACCATCGGATCGAGATGGAGCCGCTTGGCCTGCTCGGGCGCCAGCGGCGCGCACACGATCCCGGACGTATGGCGGATGATGAAGGCCATCTTCTCGGGCGTGCACAGCGAGGCGCCGACGAACAGATCGCCCTCGTTCTCGCGGTCGTCGTCGTCGGCGACCACCACGATCTCGCCCTTGGCGAAGGCGGCGATCACGGTTTCGACGCGTTGATGGATGTCGTTCATGGCCTGTCCGAAACTCCCCGCATGCGGGCAACCCCCGGATCCTTCCAAGGAGGCATTGTCGCGTCGCGAAGACTCGGGCCGCAACGTTCCCCTCCCCCTTGTGGGGAGGGGACAGGGGTGGGGTTAATGCGGATGGAGTCGCAATGAGATGATCCCCACCCCCAACCCCTCCCCACAAGGGGGAGGGGAGCAGACCGCCGCTGCGGCAACTGTTGTGTCCCACCCGACCACGCGCTTGGCATACGATCAACCCAACTTCTTGAACGGCCAGGCCGGACTCTCGCCGATCTGGGCGCGCTGACGCAGATAGTGGTCCGCGATCACGCATGCCACCATGGCCTCGCCGACCGGCACCGCGCGGATGCCGACGCAGGGGTCGTGGCGGCCCTTGGTGCTGATCTCGGTCTCGTGACCGTGGCGGTCGACGGTGCGCCTCGGCGTCAGGATCGAGGACGTCGGCTTGACGGCGAAGCGCACGACGACCGGCTGGCCGGTCGAGATGCCGCCCAGGATGCCGCCCGCATTGTTCGAGAGGAACACCGGCTTGCCGTCGTTGCCCATGCGCATTTCGTCGCCGTTCTCCTCGCCGCTGAGCGCGGCCGCGCCCATGCCGGCGCCGATCTCGACGCCCTTGACCGCGTTGATGCCCATCAGCGCGGCCGCGAGATCGCTGTCGAGCTTGCCATAGACCGGCGCGCCCAGGCCCGGCGGCACGCCCTCCGCGACCACCTCGATGACGGCGCCAACCGAGGAGCCGCTCTGGCGGATCGTGTCGAGGTAGCCTTCGAAGAATTTTGCCTTCTGCGGGTCCGGGCAGAAGAACGGATTGCGCTCGACCTCGTCCCAGTCCCAGCGCGTCCGGTCGATGGTCTCCGGCCCCATCTGCACCAGCGCGCCGCGCACCGTCATGCCCGGCACGATCTTGCGCGCGATGGCGCCGGCCGCAACCCGCATGGCGGTCTCGCGCGCCGACTGGCGTCCACCGCCGCGGTAATCGCGCAGCCCGTATTTGACATCATAGGTGTAGTCGGCGTGGCCCGGCCGGTATTTGTCCCTGATATCGGAATAGTCCTTCGAGCGCTGGTCCATGTTGTCGATCAGAAGCCCGATCGGCGTCCCGGTGGTGACCTGCGCGCCGGTGCGCTCGTCGCCGAACACACCGGAGAGAATCCGCACCTCGTCCGGCTCCTGCCGCTGCGTCGTGAAGCGCGACTGCCCCGGCCGGCGCTTGTCGAGATAGGGCTGGATGTCGGCCTCGGTCAGCGGGATGCGCGGCGGGCAGCCGTCGACCACGCAGCCGATCGCCGGCCCGTGGCTCTCGCCGAAGGTCGTGACCCGGAAGATGTGGCCGAAGGTGTTGAACGACATGGGATTCTGCCGGTTTCCCGGGTGTCGTAGCCCGCAGGCCCGGCGCGGTCAAATGACCGAGGTCACGCCGCGGCGGGCACGAATGTGATCCGGCCCGGCCGGCCGGCCTTCTTGTGAGGTCTGACGACGATCTCGACATCGCGGTCGTAGGTAGTCAGGAATTCCATCAGGCGGTCGACTGAATATTCCCGAAAGGTACCCTTGAACATGCGGGAGACCTCGGGCTGGCTGATGCCCATCCGCTTCCCGGCCTGCGCCTGTGTCAATTTCCGCTGCTTCGTCAGGCGGTAGATTTCCGATACGATCTGCGCCTTGAGGAAATGGGTCTCGGCCTCGGGCAACCCGAGGTCGGCAAAGATATTCGCGCTGCCGACTTCAATCCGAACTTTTTTGCCCATCGCTTGCTCCTGTTCAAATCCGTTGTCCGTAGTCGCGTTCTGCGTCGCGCAGGCGCCGCCGTATAAGCTCGATATCGGTCTGCGGCGTCTTGATGCCTCGCTTCGACTTCTTCTTGAAGGCGTGCAGGACATACACGACCGCGTGGAAGCGGACCGTGTACACTGCACGGTACGTATCGCCGTCGAAATCATCGACCAACTCAACGACACCGCCCCCAATGCCCTTCAGCAGCTTCGCCGCAGGCGGATGCTGCCCGGTCTGCACCAGAAACAGCGCGAAGCCGAGATTGTCCTGCACACGACTCGGAAAACGTCTGTAGTCGCGTTTGCTGGAACCGACCCACAGCAGTGGGCGGGGCGATCGCGCGAGCGTCGGCATCCTTTAATTATGAGTATATACTCATTGAAAGTCAATGGATCGATTGCGATTCTCGTCACCCGTCTCACTCATGACGCGTCATCCGGCCGCCGGCGAACACGTAGACCACGCCCTGCTCGATCGAGCGGTGCGCGGCCTGCTCGGGCGGGGCGATCCCGAGCACCGCGATGAGCGCGCGCGCGGTGCCGCCGTGGGCGGTGACCACCGTGTCCTTCTCAAGCGTCGCGTACCAGGCTCCGACCCGCGCCGCGACCTCTTCATAGGTCTCGCCGCCGGGCGGCCGGAAGCGCCACTTGTTGCCTTCGCGCTTGTCGACCACCTGCCGGTCGCGCTTGAGCACGTCCGCATAGGTGAGCCCTTCCCACTCTCCGAACGCGATCTCGGCGAGCCGTGCATCGACCGCATAGCCGTCCGGTTCGAGGCCGAGCGTCGCGCGCACGATCTCCATGGTGGCGCGCGCGCGCACGAGCGGCGACGAGGCATAGCCGAGATCCGCGGCCTTGCGGCCGTCGCGCGCGAACAGATCGCGCAGGAGCTCGGCGCAGCGCACCGCCTGGGTGCGGCCGATCGCATTGAGCGGGATGTCGTGGCGGCCCTGCAGGCGGCCTTCGACGTTCCAGTCGGTCAGGCCATGACGGATATAGTAGATCACCGGCTGCGGCATGGATGATCGATGTCGGCCGGCCGACGCTCCTCGTGGGTAGCGGACGAGAATGACGGCATATCGCGGATCGCCGACAGGCGGCAAGCCCCGCGGCGCCCGCAATTGCGCGCCGGGCCGATTGCGGCGGCGGCGCCGAACGAGAGCATTTTCGGGGAAAAGTGGAACCTGGTTTTCCGTCCGAAAATGCGCCCCATGCAAGAGTCCTAGAGCACATTCAGTTTCAAGGAACCTGAATGTGCTCTAGGAAATGATGGCGAGCGCCATCGTGCCAGGTTCGGGGCCATGAATTTCAACAGCATGCCGTTTGTCGCGCTCTTTGCGGCGACCATCGTTCTCTATTACCTGCCCGGAACCGGCCGCCGCTGGCAGCTTCTCGTGCTCGTGGTCGCGAGCATCGTGTTCTACGGCTGGGAGCAGCCTTACCTGGTTCTGCTGCTGCTGTTCTCGGGCGCCATCACGTCGCTCGCCTCGTTCGAGATCGCCCGCAGTCCCGATCTCGTGCGCTCTCGCATCATCGCGGTCGCGGGCGTCGCCACGATGTTGCTGGTGCTCGCATTCTTCAAATACAATCGGCTCTTGTACGAGACATTCGTCAGCGAGCTATCGTCCGCCTCGGGCCCTGCGCGGCTCCTGCTGACGCTCCCGCTCCCGATCGGCATCTCGTTCTTCACCTTCCACGGCATCAGCCTCGTCGTCGACACCTTCACCCGCAAGGCGGGCTTGCGTGAAATTCCCTCGCGAGACTCGCATCTCGCGCGCACATTCCTCTACATCACGTTCTTCCCCCAGCTCATTGCCGGGCCGATCATGAAGGCGCGCGACTTCTTCCCGCAGATCGGGCGAAAGCGCCTGCGCGACGTCGATTGGGAGCTTGCGGCGCGCGCGCTGATCGCAGGTTATTTCCTCAAGATGGTGGTTGCCGACAACCTCGCTGTCCAGACCAGCGCGATGTCGGGCGCCTATGCGGCATTCCTGCCGTCGCTTACGCTGCTGCTGCTGGTCTTCGCCTATTCCTGCCAGATCTTCGCTGACTTCGCCGGCTACTCGCTGATCGCGATCGGCCTGGCGCGCTGCCTCGGCTACGAGCTGATGACGAACTTCAACTTTCCCTACATCGCCCAGAGCTTCTCGGAATTCTGGCACCGCTGGCACATCTCGCTCTCGACCTGGCTGCGCGACTACCTGTTCATTCCGCTCGGCGGCAGCCGCCGTGGCCCGCTCCGCACCGCGCTCAATATCATGATCGTGATGTTCCTCGGCGGCTTGTGGCACGGCGCGGCGTGGAGCTACGCGATCTGGGGCACCGTGCACGGCCTCGCCCTGGTGATCGAGCGGCCGTTCCTCGGCTCCCGGTTCTACACGTCCGAGCTGTTGGCGTTACGCATCGCGCGGACTTTGATCGTGGTCGTATTCGTATCGTTCGCATGGCTCCTGTTCCGGCTTCCGGATTTCGGTCAGGTCCGCGCCTACCTCGGCGCACTCGCATCCAACTGGGGCAACCTCGGCGGCGCCGAGGTGGTGATGGCGCTCGTGGCCTATTCGCTGCCGGTCGTGATATATCACCTCGCCCAATTCGGATTATCGGCCTCCATCCGTCCTGCCGCGCGCGCGTGGGTCCACGCCGGGCTGCTGGCGATGATCGTGCTCAACAGCGGCGTCGCCGGTGCCTTCATCTACTTCCAGTTCTAGAGTGCCAGGTGCGTGGACTCGATCCGTATTCCGCTCGTCCCCCCCAAAGCGGCGACCCAGAGCGTCATAATCAAGCAAGCAAGACTGGATTCCCGCTTGCGCGGGAGTGAACGGATGAGGGTGCGGTCCTCCCAAACGCTACGCGGTCTGACAGCATGATCCGAAAAATCGGGAACCGGTTTTTCGTGCTGCGCGTGGTGATCGGCGCGCTGGCGATCTTCGCCGGCTACAATGTCCTGCTCGCCGTCGTGCGCCCGCAGGCGACGCCGAGCAGCGATCTGGGCATGCGCAACCGCGTCGTCGCCGAGCGCTACTTCGACGGCGGCGTTGCGCCCGCGGTGATCGTGGGCTCGTCGGTCGGCTTTCGCCTCTCGCCGGATTTCCTGCAGGCCGACGCGCTCGGGCCGCGCATCTACGATCTTGCGCTCGGCGGCGGCAGCGCCGCGAGCGGCCTTGCCATCGTGCTGCGCAAGGACGACCTGCCGCGCACCGTCGTGGTCGAGACGAACTTCGGCTATCGCGCCGACGACCCCGTGCTCTTGCGCGAGCTTGTCGCCGAACCGCGGCTCACGCTGCGGCGACACCTCCCGGCACTACGCCTGGAGAACCGGCCGGTCGATCTGCTCATCACCTCGGCCTGGAGCTGGTTGCGCACGACCATCGTTCGGCCGCCCGGCGCGGCAACGCCTGCGCCCGGAGCGCCCGATGAACCGGCGATTGCCGGCTTCGCCGATCGCCTGGCGGTGACGCTGTCGCAGAATATCAGCGTGCCGGCGCCGCTGCGCGCGGAGATCGAAACCGGCTTCGACCAACTGGGAGAGCGGGTCGATGCCCTGCGGGTCCGCAACGTTCGTGTCATCCTGATGCAATTCCCGATGCACCCGACGATCGCCGCCTCGACGCTGCAGCAATATTCGCTCGGCCAGGCGCAAAAGCGGTTTCCGCCGGAGCGCTACGAGTGGTTCCCTGTCGCCGACGACGCAAGCTATCGAACCGATGATGGGCTGCATCTGACGCGGCCGAGCGGCCACCGGCTGGCCACCGCGCTGCGTCGCTTTGTCGAGGACGCGCAGGCCCGGTAACCCTCCGCGCTGCAACCGCGCGTTCAATCCTTGGCGACGGCGATGTCGGGCGCGTCGGGATGCTTCATGCCGACGATGTGGTAGCCGGCGTCGACGTGATGGATCTCGCCGGTGACGCCGCGCGAGAGATCGGAAAGGAAGTAGACGCCGGCGTCGCCGACCTCCTCGACCGCCACGTTGCGCCGCAGCGGCGTGTTGTATTCGTTCCACTTCAGGATATAGCGGAAGTCGCTCACGCCTGCGGCCGCCAACGTCTTGATCGGACCGGCCGAGATCGCATTGACGCGGATGTTCTGCCGCCCGAGATCGGCCGCGAGATAGCGGACGGAGGCTTCGAGCGCGGCTTTCGCGATGCCCATCACGTTGTAATGGGGCATCCACTTCTCGGCACCGTAATAGGTCAGCGTGAGCAGCGAGCCGCCTTGCGGCATCAGCTTCTCGGCGCGTTGCGCGATGGCGGTGAAGGAGTAGCAACTGATCAGCAGCGTGCGCGAGAAATTGTCGGCCGTCGTATCGACGTAGCGCCCGATGAGTTGATCCTTGTCGGAGAAGGCGATCGCATGCACGACGAAATCGAGGCTGCCCCACTGCGCCGCGACCGCGGCAAAGGCCGCATCGATGGTCGCGGGCTCGCTCACGTCGCAGTGGCCGACGACGAGCCCGCCGACCTCCGCGGCGAGCGGCTCGACCCGCTTCTTGAGCGCGTCGCCCTGATAGGTGAATGCAAGCTCGGCGCCCTGCGCCCGGCAGGCCCTGGCGATGCCCCAGGCGATCGATCGGTTGTTGGCCACCCCCATGATCAGGCCGCGCTTGCCGCGCATCAGACCTGAAGGTTCCGCCATGTTGTCCTCGCGCCGCCGGATAAGCTCCTATGGCATAGGGTCATAGCCCCTTCAAGGAGCGGCCATCGCTGCGAGATCGGATGATCTATTCCTCCGAGTGTAGCCCGGATGGAGCGCCACGAAATCCGGGGCGTGGCGCCACGGATTGTGTCGACCGTCGATCACGGAGGAAGCGGAAGTTCCGGATGAAGGCAAACTTTCGACACGGGGAGAGGCTGTTCCCGGATTTCGCGGCGCTCCATCCGGCCTACCAATGCCGGAGTTTGCCCTCACCCCATCCCCTTGCGCGGATCGTACGGCTTGTGCTCGCGCCACTTGCGCATCAGGTCCTCGAGCTCCTTGTCGCCGCCCTCCGGCAGCACGATGCGCACGGTCGCCATCAGGTCGCCGGTGCCGCCCTTGCCGGGAAAGCCCTTGCCCTTGAGACGGAACGTACGCCCCGAGCTGGTGCCGGCCGGGACCGCGAGTTCCACCGCGCCGTCGAGCGTCGGCACGCGCACCTTGCCGCCCAGCACCGCCTCGTCGAGCGTGACCGGAAGCTCGAGCCGTAGGTCCGCGCCTTCACGCGCAAACACCGGATGCGGCGCCACCATGACAGAAATCAACAGATCGCCCACCTGCCCGCGCGCCCCCGCAAGCCCCTGCCCTTTCAGCCTGATCTGCTGGCCCTCGGCGAGGCCGGCCGGGATCTTGACCTCGACCTCCTTGCCGGTCGGGAGTTGCACGCGCTTTTTCGCGCCCTGGGCGGCTTCGGGCAGCGTGATGGTCAGCGAAGCGGCGATATCGCTGCCGCCTTGCGGCGCGAATTCGTCCTGCTCGACATGGACCCCGCCCGGCCCTCCGCGCGCGCCCCGGCCCATGCCGCTGAACGCCTCCTTGAGGATGTCCTCGAAGCCGCCGAAGCCGCGCCCGCCACCGCGTCCGCCGCGCGCGCCGCCCTCGGAGCTCCAGCTATAGCCGCGGAACGGGCTGTCCTGCCCGAAGCCGCCGGCGCCGCCAGCGCCGGGGCCGCCCGGGCCGAAGCCTTCGAAGCCCTGGAAGCGCGGCTTGCCTTCGGCGTCGATCTCGCCGCGGTCGAAGGCCTTGCGCTTGTCGGCGTCGCCGACGATCTCGTAGGCGGCGTTGAGCTCGGCGAAGCGGCCCGCGGCCTTCGGGTCATGCTTGTTGGCGTCGGGATGGTGCTTCTTGGCGAGCTTGCGGAACGCGCTCTTGATATCCGCGGCGCTCGCGCCTTTGGACACCCCCAGGACGTCATAGGGGTCGCGCATTCTCGAGCCCTCCGGAAAACCTCAATCGTCACACGGGCATAATCCCCGTACCGATGTGGGGAGCCGGCGCCCGCGGCGCAACCGCGTCCGGGGCCGCGACGGCACCCGGGACGACAACGGCGCACCCTTTATGTACGATGATTCTGCCTGGCAATGTCTGGGGAGGACAGGAATGCGCAAGACATTCGGCGGCCTCATCGCCGCGCTCGCGGGCGCCTGTGCCTGCGGTGCGAGCGGCGCCGCCGCCCAGCCGGCCGAGCAATTCTATCGCGGCAAGACGCTGACGATGGTGATCAGCGTCGGCGGCGGCGAAGGATTCGATCTCAACGCCCGCGTGGTCGCCAAGCATCTCGGCAGGCACATCCCGGGCAACCCCTCGATCGTCGCCAAGAACATGCCGGGCGCCGGCCACGTGCTCGCCGCCAACTACATGTTCACGGAGGCGGCGAAGGACGGCTCGATCATCTGCGCGATCTCGCCGTCGATCATCACCCATCAACTGCTCGACGGCCGCGGCGTGCGCTACGACGTGGGCAAGTACCAGTGGCTGGGCGCGAGCGATTTCGGCAACCAGGCGGTCTATAGCTGGGCCGCGACCGGAGTTCGGACATTCAACGATCTGGTGACCCGCGAGGTGCTCACCGGTGCGACCGGCGCGGGCGCCTACAACATGCTCTACCCTACACTGATGAACAATCTGCTCGGGACCAGACTCAAGATCGTCGCCGGCTACAAGTCGACCAAGGAGCTCGAATTCGCGCTCCAGCGCGGCGAGGTGGAGCTGCGCGCCGGGCACTCGCTGAGCACCATCAAGGCGCTCTATGGGGACTGGCTGCGCGACAGGAAGATCAACATCATCGCGCAAGCAGGCCCGCAGCGCGACCCGGAATTCGCCGAGGTCCCGCTGCTGACGGAATTCGCCAAGACCGAGGAGGTGCGCCGCATCTTCGAACTGTTCGAGGTCGACCTCGCGGTCGGCCGGCCCTTCATGGCGCCGCCGGGCGTGCCGGCCGATCGCCTGGCCCTGTTGCGCGACGCATTCGAACGGACGATGCAGGATCCGGCCTTCCGCGCCGACGCCGCCAAGGCGGCGCTCGACATCCATCCGGTGACGGCCGCCGCGGTGACGCGGACCATCCAGAACGCCACCGCGACGCCGCCCGATCTCCTGGCGGCCGCCAAGCGCGCCAAGGGCGACGCCGCCGATCAGGTCCGCTGAGACGCCGGCGGCGCGGGCTTGCGATGCCGCAGCCTCAGCGCTCCGGAACCATGATGTTCGGAACGCCGCCGCCGCCCGTCGTCATATCCTGCGAGTTGCTCCCGCCCGGCCTGGTGAGGTCCTGCGGATTGGAACGGTTGGTGAGGTCCTGCGGATTGCTGGGATTGACGCCCGGCGCCCGGCCCACGGTCGAACTGTCCGACGGCGCGGGGGCCATGACGCCCGGCGTCGCTGCGCTCGATCCCGGGGCCACGCTGCCGGGAGCAGCCGGCGGTGCACCGGACGGCGCGGTGGGCGCGCTGCCAGGTGCGGCCGATGGCGCGCTGCCGGGGGCGCCGGCGCCGGGCGCGGCCGAGGGCGCGCCCGACGTCGAGCCGCCCGTGCTCCCGCCGGAGGAGCCGGAACTTTGCGCCGTCGCCAGGCTGGCGGACACGAGCATGATGGTCGCGATCGCGCTGAGTTGCTTCATGTGGAATGTCATCGTCGATCTCCTTTCGTTGCTAACGAAAAGGGGATCGCTCCGTTCCCGACCGGCGGCAGATGCGCGCTGGACGATGCGACGCGCGGAGCGATGCCGGCGGCCGCAGCGGTCGGCTCAGCCGTTCAGGTGCGCTTCCACGGCTTCATGTGGCGGACTTCCCAGCCGCCCTGCTGGCCGCGGCAGGCTTCGCCCTGCAGCCAGGCCTCGGTGCCGTTGCGCACATAGCTCGCCAGGAAATCCCGGCAGGTCTCGCCGTCCTGGCTATAGGCCGACGCGATCGGCGTGATGGTGCCGCGCGCGCCGGTGCGCGGGTTCTCCCACGGCATGCTGGTGTCCTTGCCGCCCCGGGCGAGAAGCTCGCTGACCGCGGCGCGGGCGATGGCGAGATCGTCGTGCGGCGGCAGCGTGGCCGCCATCCGCGGCGCCGGCGAGCGGATCGAGCCGGTGACGTCGGCGTCGTCCTTGCCGAGCATGGAATCGAGCTGGTAGGTGCAGCCGCCCGCGGCGAGCGCGAGCGCGAGCGCAGCGATCCCGGCCGGCAGAGGGCCGAGGCGGTGGCGCCATAGGCGCGCCGCAAGCCTTCCTCTATAACGGGACTGCCGCAACCACTGACCTGGCACGGACGGGTACTCCGGGATGTCCGAATCGACTCCGATACAACACCCGGCCTGGTTAACGACTGGTGATTTCACCGAGGCCGACGAGCCCTTGCGGCTGTTTGCCGCCTGGTTCGAGGAGGCCAAGCGGAGCGAACCCGGCGACGCCAGCGCCATGACCTTGGCGACCGTGGACGCGGATGGCCTGCCAAACGCCCGGATGGTGCTGCTCAAAGGCTTCGACGACCGGGGGTTTGTTTTCTACAGCAGCGCCGACAGCCAGAAGGGACTCGAATTGCGGCAGGCCGCGAAGGCGGCGCTGGTCTTTCATTGGAAATCGTCGAATCGGCAGATCCGTCTGCGCGGCACCGTCGAGCAGGTCGCGGACAGCGAGGCCGACGCCTATTTCGCGACCCGGCCGCGGCTCGCCCAGATCGGCGCCTGGGCCTCCAAGCAGTCGGCGCCGCTCGAAAGCCGCATGGCCTTCGAGAAGGCGATCGCCGCCACGATGGCGAAATACGCGGTCGGGACCATCCCGCGTCCGTCCTATTGGATCGGCTACCGCCTCCTCCCGCTGGTCATGGAGTTCTGGCAGGACCGTCCCTACCGGCTGCACGACCGCGTCGAATTCCGCCGCGCCCGACCGGGCGCACCGTGGAGCAAGACGCGGCTTTATCCTTGAGCTAAGGCATTTCAGGAAAAGTGGAATCCGGTTTTCCGTCGGAAAAATGCGGCCACCGCACAAAAGCGAGCGCACAATAAGTTTCAAAGAAACTCAATGTGCTCTAGTGTTGCCGCCATGCCGACGCCGCACGACAACCAGCCGCGCCGCGCGCTGCTCCTCACCGGGGCGAGCCGCGGCATCGGGCACGCGACCGTCAAGCGCTTCTCCGCCGCCGGCTGGCGCGTGATCACCTGCTCGCGCCATCCCTTTCCGGAGAACTGCCCGTGGGAGATGGGGCCTGAGGATCACATCCAGGTCGACCTCGCCAATCCCAAGGGCACGCTCGCGGCCATCGACGAGATCAAGCAGCGGCTCGAACACGGCGAGCTGCACGCGCTCGTCAACAATGCGGCGATCTCGCCCAAGGCGGAGGGCGGCAAGCGGCTCTCCTCGCTGGACACCACGGTCGACGTCTGGGACCAGGTCTTCCGGGTGAACTTCCTGGCCCCGATCATGCTGGCGCGCGGCCTCGTCAACGAGCTCAAGGCGGCCAAGGGCTCGGTGGTCAACGTGACCTCGATCGCGGGCGCGCGCGTGCACCCGTTCGCCGGCACGGCCTATTCCACCTCCAAGGCGGCGCTCGCCGCGCTCACCCGCGAGATGGCGCACGACTTCGGCCCGCTCGGCATCCGCGTCAACGCGATCGCGCCGGGCGAGATCGACACCTCGATCCTCTCGCCCGGCACCGAAGAGATCGTCGCGCACCAGATCCCGATGCACCGCCTCGGCACGCCCGACGAGGTCGCGAAAATCATCTACGTGCTGTGCACGGAAACCTCGTCCTACGTGAACGGCGCCGAGATCCACATCAACGGCGGCCAGCACGTGTGACGCCGCATGGCGACGAAAACACTGAACGTCACGTGCGGGGGGCCGCACGGGTCTTCACACATGAAAGGCTCGTCATGAAAATCGCAGCACCACCGCTGGCTTTGCTCGCAGCACTCTTTGTTTCTCTGCTTCACACCGCGCCTGCCCATGCCGTTTTGGCGACACGCACATTCGTCTCATCCACCGGCCTCGACACCAACACCTGCTCGCGCGCCTCGCCGTGCCGGACTTTCGCGGTTGCCATTACCAAGACCGCCGCCGGCGGCGAGATCAACACGCTCGA
>JAXDOD010000051.1:0-28680 GCA_034669045.1 Alphaproteobacteria bacterium | reverse complement strand
GCCCATTCCACGTCGAGCCCGTTGTAGACGTCGATGTCGTCGTCGACCACGACCGCGTGCTTGATGTCGCCGACCGACAGCGCCGCCATCAGCGCGTTCTTGCCTTCGCCGGCCTGCTTCTTGATCGAGATGACGACATGCCACGACCCGGCGCCGCCGAGCGTCACGTTCATGTCCTTGACCTGCACGCCGGCCGCACGCATCGCGCCGCGCAGCTGCGACCAGCGCGTGGGTATCATGAGCCAGGTCACTTCCCACGGCATGTGCAGTGCGTAATAGATCGGATTGCGGCGATGGGATATCGCTTTCACGCGCACGAGCGGATTCCAGTGCAGCCCGCCCATCAGCCGCGTGAATTCCCCGAAGCGCCCCTCCGGCCAGGTCCAGCCGGTCGGTAAAATCTCCGCCTCCAGCACGATCTCGGCGTCGGCGATGTACGGCAGGTCGATGGTCTGGCACGGCGCAAGCTCGACCGCCTCGCCGCGCAAGCCGCCGGCGATCGCCATCTCGTCGACGCCGAGCGGCGCGCGATAGCCCGAGCCGGTGATCTCGATCGGATGGGTGCCGATCGAGATCGAGATCGGCAGCGGCTCGCCGCGCTCGAACGCGCGCTGCGCGAACATGCGCATGTTGTTGGGCGTGACGATGTCGATGCCGGTGAGGCTCTTCTCCTTCACGATGAAGCGGTAGATGCCGCTGTTGATGCCGAGCTCGGGGTCGCGCGCAATCACCACGCCGGCGGTGATCATCGGCCCGCCGTCGAACACCGACGACATCGGGATCGGCAGCTTGTAGAGGTCGACGTCGTCGCCGACCAGCACCACCTCGCGGGTCGGCGAGGTCTTCACGTATTTCGGCGCAATCGGCTTGGCGATCGCGTTCGTGAGCTTGTCCTCGATCTCCCGGTAGGTCTCGCAGCCGAGCGACATGATCGCACGCTCGCGCGTGCGGATGAGGCCGGAGACCACCGGGATGTCGTAGCCGATCACCTGGTGGAAATAGAGCGCGGTCGTCGATTGATCGACCAGCGTCGCGATATGCCGGATATCGACCGGCTGGTGGAGGTCGACCAGTTCGCCGGTCTGCCGCAGCCGGTCGAGGAACTGGCGGAAATTTTCTTGCATGTGTCACTCCGGTCGATGTGCCTGTAGCCCGCATGGAGCGAAGCATAATGCGGGGTCTTCTTGCCAAGCGAATCCTGGCCCCGGATTTCGCTGCGCTTCATCCGGGCTACGAGGACCGGTTGTTAGCGAGCTTGGCCTAAGCTACTTAGACCGGGACCGCCCGGCAATCTAGACGGCGGGGAGGCGGATACATCATCATGAAAGCCCTGGTGCTGCGCAAGCACGGCGGTCTCGACGATCTCGACCTCGTCGACGACCATCCCGTTCCGCAAGCTGCCGACGGACACGTGGTGATCCGCGTGCGCGCGTCGTCGTTCAATTATCACGACGTGTTCACCATGCGCGGCATGCCGGGCATCAAGGTGCCGCTGCCGGTCGTGATCGGCCTCGACATGGCCGGCGAGATCGCCGAAATCGGGCCGGGCGTCACCGGCTGGAGGGCCGGCGACCGCGTGCTGGTCAACCCGATCAACAAGACGAAAGGACTGATGGGTGAAATGCTCGACGGCGGCATGGCGGAATATTGCCTGGTCGCCGCCGAGCAGCTCGTCGCCATGCCGGATGGCGTGAGCTTCGAGCAGGCGGCGTCGCTGCCGGTCGCCTATGGCACCGCGCACCGGATGCTGGTCACGCATCAGACCGTGAAGCGGGGCGAGCGCGTGCTGGTGCTCGGCGCCTCCGGTGGGGTGGGCACCGGCTGCGTGATCCTGGCGAAACTCCTGGGCGCCGAGGTGATCGCCTGCGCGTCGAGCGCGGAGAAGCTCGCGCGGCTCAAGGAGATGGGGGCCGACGAGGTCGTCGACTACACCAAGACCGACTGGTCGAAATGGGCGGTCGAGAAATACGGCAAGCCGCAGCGAAGGAGCTACGACGGCGGCGTCGACGTGGTGATCAATTTCACCGGCGGCGACACTTGGCATCCGTCGCTGCGCTGCCTCAAGCGCGGCGGCAAGCTGTTGGTCTGCGGCGCCACCGCCGGCTACGACCCGAAGGAGGATCTGCGCTATGTATGGAGCTTCGAGCTCAACATCATCGGCTCGAACAGCTTCTACGATGAGGACCTCAAGGCACTGATGGCGCTGATCGGCGCCGGCAAGATCAAGCCGGTGATCGACAAGGTGCTGCCGCTCAGCGAGGCGCGCGAGGGCCTGCGCCTGATCCAGGATCGCGCCGTCATCGGCAAGGTGGTGGTGACGCCGTGAGGTCGCCTCGCCCTTCGAGAGGGCTGCTTCGCAGTCTCTTCAGGAGGACGACCATGGAGGACTGCAGGGGAGACTGATGTCCGACGAAATCACCATCGAGCGTGTGCAGGAGCTGATCACCCGCGCACCCTATCACCAGTGGCTTGGCCTCAAGGTGACCGCCGTGCGCCACGACGGCATCGAGCTCACGGCGGCCTGGCGCGAGGAATGGGTGGTCAATCCCGACCGCCGCTACACCCACGGCGGCATCCTCGCGGCGCTGGTCGATCTCGCCGCCGACTGGGCGATGGTGAAGAAGACCGGCCGCGGCGTGCCGACCATCGATCTGCGGGTCGACTATCATGCCGCCGCGATGCCGGGCGATCTCACCGCCAAGGGGAAGGTCATCCGCGCCGGCGGCCAGTTCTCCTGCGCGGAGGCGCAGGTGTTCGACCAGGACGGCAAGCTCTTGGCCTCAGGCCGCGGCACCTATTTCACCGCGCCGCCCCCGCCGCCGAAGGGGTGAGCAAGAGCGTGCGCCAATGATAGTGTCATTCCGGGGCCCGAGCGGAGCGAGGGAGCCCGGAATCCATAACCACGAATCGGGATTATGGATTCCGGGCTCGCCACTTTGCGGCGCCCCGGAATGACGGGGTTGGAGTTGTGCCCGTTCCGACAATGACAAACTTCACCAACCTCGGCGACCTCATCGTCCGCGACCGCGACCTGTCCAAGATCGCGCTCATCGATCTCGGCGGCGAGCAGGCGCCGCGCGAGTTCAGCTTTCGCCGGCTCGACGAGATGGCCAACGGCGTCGCACGGGCGTTGTTGCAGCGCGGGCTGGTGCGCGGCGACCGCGTCGCGATCCTGTCCACCAACCGCGCCGAATATCTGGCGGCCTATTTCGGGATCATGCGCGCGGGTCTCGTGGCGGTGCCGGTCAATTTCAAGTTCCCCCGCCGGACCATCCATTTCATCGTCCGCGATTCCGGCGCGAAGCTCGTCTTCTGCGATGCGCCGCGCCACGGCGATTGTCCGCCCGAAATCCCGGCCGTGACGTTTGGATCATCTTTACCTGCCGGCGCCCAGGCGGAGGTCGAGCAAGAACGCTTTGACGGTTTCCTCGATCCCGGTCCGTTCGCCGCCATCGTGCCGGCGCCGGACGAGCCCGCGATGTTCCTCTACACCTCCGGCTCGACCGGCACGCCCAAGGGCGTCGTGCTCTCGCACCGGAGCCACATCTGGGTCGTCGAGACGCGGCTTGCGCCCGGGCTCGACCGTCACCGCTACCTGATCGCCGCGCCGCTCTATCACATGAACGCGCTCGCGCTCTCCAAGCTCGCCTGCGCGGCGCACGCCACCATCGTGCTGCTGCCGCAGTTCGCCGCGCGCGCCTACGTCGAGGCGATCGGGCGCTACCGCACCACCTGGCTCACCGCCGTGCCGCCGATGATCGCGATGATGCTGCGCGAGAAGGACCTGCTCGCGCGGACCGATCTTTCGAGCGTGGAGTTCATCCGCATGGGCTCGGCGCCGGTGAGCGCGAGCCTGATGGAGGCGATCCACCATGCTTTGCCGCAGGCCGCCGTCACCAACGCCTACGGCACGACCGAGGCCGGGCCGGTGGTGTTCGGCCCGCATCCCAAGGGCCTGCCGCAGTCCGGAATGTCGGTCGGCTATCCGCATCCGAAGGTGCAGCTTCGCCTGGTCGATGGCGACGATCGCGCGGCCGACCAGGGCGTGCTGGAAATGAAATGCCCGGCGATGATGAACGGTTATCACAACCGGCCCGACGTGACGCCGCCGTTCACCGCGGACGGTTTCTACATCACCGGCGACGTCTTCCGGCGCGATGCCGATGGCTTCCACTATTTCGTCGGCCGCACCGACGACATGTTCGTGTCCGGGGGCGAGAACATCTATCCGGCCGACGTCGAGCGCATGCTGGAGCGCCATCCCGACATCGCGCAAGCCGCGGTCGTGCCGGTCGACGACGAGATCAAGGGCCAGAAGCCGGTCGCCTTCGTGATCCGCAAGCCGGCGCGCACGCCGAGCGAGGAGGACGTCAAGCAGTTCGCGCTCGCCAACGCGCCCGCTTATCAGCACCCGCGCTTCGTCTGGTTCGTCGACGAGCTGCCGCTGGCGTCCACCAACAAGGTCGACCGCGCGGCGTTGCACCGCACGGCGGCGGCGACCCTGAAAGGCGCCAAAGCGCCATGAACGCCTCCGCGATGCACGACGCCGATCGGCAATTGCCGACGGGAGATGAAATCTTCCTCGATCATGTCGGCCACTTCGTGCCCGATCCGCAAGCCGCGAGCCGTGCGCTCGTCCGCGCTGGCTTTGCGCCGACGCCGGTGTCGGCGCAGATCAATCCGCACGACGGCACGCCCACCGGAACGGGCAATATCTGCGCCATGCTCGCGCGCGGCTACGTGGAGGTCCTGTTCAAGACCGCCGACACGCCGCTCGGCCATGAACTCGACCTTGCCGTCGGCCGCTATCCCGGGGTCCACCTCGCCGCCTTCGCGGTCGCCGACGCGGGGAAGGCGCACCGCCGGCTGGGCGAGACAGGCTTTGCGCTGCGGCCGCTGGTCGACATGCAGCGGCCGGTCGACACCGAGACCGGGCCGGCCACCGCCGCCTTCACGGTGGCGCGGGTCGAGCGCGGCGCCATGGCGGAAGGCCGCATCCAGATCTTGACGCACCACACCGAGGACGCGGTGTGGCAGCAGCGATGGCTCGGCCATCCGAACGGGGCGGTCGGTCTTGCTAGCATCGTCATCGCGGTGGCGGACGTGGACGAGGCGGCGGCGCGTTTCGAGCGCTTCACGGGGCGCAGCGCGGCGCCGGCCCGCTCCGGACGGACGATCGGGCTCGACCGCGGGCGCGTGGATCTGGTGACGCGCGATGCATTCGAGCTGATGCTCCCGGAAATCAAGATTCCGTCGCTGCCGTTCGCGGGCGCTTATTCAGTCGTCGTAAGGTCGCTGGATGCACTCGGCTCCTATCTACGACAGAACGATGTGCGCACGCGGCGCGCCGGCGACTGTCTCGTCGCTTCATTTCCGGAGGAGTTGGGCAAGGGCGCGTGGATATTCGCCGAAAGAAACGATGTTTCGTTATGGCGATGACTCTTTCGCCTGATGTTAAGGAGCGTCGCCCGACAGGCGCAGCCTGCGGATACCTTGCTGCGATGGGCCGCGTCTCGAAGCATGGGCCGCCCCATCCTTCAAGATAGGCGCTTCGCGCGCTCCTCTGTATGAAGGGTGGAGGATCACTTCGACAAAATATCGCGCAGCTTGTGCGCCACCGCTTCCGGCGTCGAATAGATCTGCGCGATCAGCTTCTGCATATCCTCGCCCGACGTCGGCTCGGGGTCCTCGCCGGTGAGTTTCACCACCTCGGCGCGCAGCTCCGGATCCTTCATCGCCTCGGCGAAGGCCTTGCGCAGCTCGGCGGTGCGCTCAGGCGCCATGCCGGGCGGTCCGAAGAACGGCTTGTTGAGCGCGAGCGGCCCGAACAAAAGCGTCAGCAGTTGCTTGTCCGCCGGCTCCTTGACCAGGTCCATGATCAGCGGCGCCGGGATTTCCGGATTTTTCTCGAGCGCAAGCTGCAGCAGGATGTTGATCCGCTTCTCGCGCACCCAGTCGGCCGCCGTCGCCTTCAGGCTCGACCAGCCCCAGCCGCAGCGGCCGTCGACCTCGCCGCGCTCGATCGCCATCACGGTTTCCTTGGTGCCCTGATAGCCGGTGATGAGCTTGAATTTCGTGTGCAGCACCTCGTTGAGCACGACCGGATAGATGTCCGGCGAAGAGCCCGCGCCGGTGCCCGCGACGATCATCTGCTGGCTCACCGCGTCCTGGATGGTCTTGAACTTCGAGCCGCCCCAGGAGATGCAGAGGCTCACCTCCTTGGTCATGGCGCCGATCGAGACGAAATCGGTCATGCGGTAGGAGGCTTGCCGTTTGCCGATCAACGGCTCGATGATCGGGCCCGGCGGCACGATGCCGATCACCGTGCCGTCCTTGGCCGCGACCGAGTTCATGTAGTCGATCATCCTGATGCCGCCGGCGCCCGGCATGAGCTGCGGCACCAGCGTGGGATTGCCCGGGAGGTATTTGCCCAGATGGTGCGCCACGACGCGTGCGCCGATGTCGATGCCGCCACCGGCGGTCCCGGCGATCAGGATCTGGATCTGCTTGCCGCGATAGAAGTCACCCTGCGCGCCGGCGGGCACGGGCGCCGCGGCCAAGGCGGCGAGGATTGCCAGGCATCTGAACGTCGCTGTCACGGCGGGCTCCGTCATGGGTTGCTGTCGCCGGACGACTATATCACCGGCCAACCGCAACGTCATCGATCGACCAGTTGCCGCATGCGTGCGACCGCCGCGTTCGGGCTGGTGATGACGCGGCGCGCAATCTCGGGCGCGAGCGGCATCCCGGCCGCCACCATGGACATCTGCCCGAACACGATCACCTCGAAGTCGCCGGCCGCGGTCACCTGCTCGGCCACGATCCGGTCGTGCGTCACCATGTCGCCGCGCGTGATCGCGTCGCGCGCGCCGGCCGGCCAGAGCTCGGTGATCTTGCGCGTGACGCCGGCGCGGGCGACCGCCTCGTCGAGAGTCGCGCGCACGACCGGCAGCGCGCGCTTGGCGGTGCAGACCAGCAGGATTTGCTCGCCGAGCCCGACCGCCTCGTCCATCATCGCCTCTTCGGCGCGCAGCACCGGGACCGCGATGTGCTTGCGCGCGGCGTCCACCGCCGGCCCGAAGGTCGAGCCGGAGAAGAGGATGCCGTCGGCGCCGCTGTTGGCGCAGTGCTGCAGGAGCGAAGCGACCCGGGCGCGGACCGAATCCGACAACGTGCCGTCGGCGGGAATGTCCATATAGAGGGATTCGTCGAGCACGTTCACGGTCTGCGCTTGCGGCCAGCGGGTCTTGAATGCCTCGTCGATCGCCGTCATCGCGAGCGCAACCGGGTGGACGAGGAATATGCGCTTGGGCATGTTACGCCTGCCGGAGGAACACCTGCCATCCGTTACGATAGCGCGGCGGTCCCGGCAAGCAATTGGCGGGATTCACTCTGCGCGGCTGGATTGCGCCGCCTGCTTGCAATAGTCTCAGCATCCGTAGCATCCGTAGGGTGGGCTGAGCGAAGCGAAGCCCACGCGTCTTCCGTCACCAGTACGTGGTGACGCGTGGGGCACGCCGCGAAGCGCGCCTTTGCCACCCTACGATGGTCGATCGAGAAGAATCAGGTTTCAACGGGGGGGGGCGTGCGTTGCAGTTGATCTGGCCCTGGCAAGGTAGGGATCGCAGGTTTTCCTGGTTGAAGGCGGGCGCGTTCGTGCTCGTGATGTTACCGACGATCCGGTTCTCCTATCACGTCGGCAGCGGCGAATACGGATTTCTGCCGCTCGCGCTCGGCGGCATGGTCTTTTGGTCGGGCGTATGGACGACGGTGGTCCTGCTCATGGCCCTGGCCGTAACGCCGGCGCTGAGGATATTGCGCTGGCCGGCCCTGGTCGACGTGCGACGGATGATCGGCGTGACGGCGCTCGCCTATACGATCGCCCATACCGTCATGTATTTCGCCATGCGTTCCTGGAATTTTGACCTCATCGCCAGCGAGACGGTGACGAGGCTGACGCTCGCCGTGGCGATGCTCTCGACCATCGGTCTGATCGCCTTGGGCGCGACTTCGCTCGACGCCGCGATCCGTGCCATGGGAGCGAAAAACTGGCAGCGGCTGCACAGTGCCACCTACGTGATCACCGCCCTGGCGGTCCTCCACGTCGTGCTGGCGCGTGGCACATATCCGGAACAGTACCTGCTGACCGGGCTGTTTTTCTGGCTCATGGCCTGGAGGGTGCTGGCCCGCTCTGGGCTGGGCGCCGATGCGAGAGCGCTCGCGACGCTTGCCGTGGGGTCGTGCCTGTTTACGGCGTTTCTCGAAGCCGGCTTCCTGTGGGGCCGCCGCGGCTACGAGCTGTCGTGGACGCTCGGCAACAACTTCAACCTGGCCATGCTCGACGTGGGTGTCCCGCCGACATGGCAGGTCCTTGCCTTTGGACTCCTGTTCGCGATCGGAGCCGCCGTCCGCAAAGCTCCCCGCGTCAAGGCGGCGAGCCTTGGGGTTACTGTCGCGCACTTGCCGTGATAAATAAATAACGGCGTCGCATCTTGGGAGCTGCGTGCGGATGGGCTGGTCGGAAACTTTCCTGCAGACGTTGAAGGACAACGACGTCAGGCTTGTCACTTTTGTGCCCGACAACGTGCTCACGCCGCTGATCAAGGGCGCGACCTCCGACAACTACTTCGTGTCGGTCAACGCCACCCGCGAGGACGAGGCGATCGGCATGGTCGCCGGCGCCTGGATGGGCGGCACCAAGGGCGTGGTGATGATGCAGACGTCGGGCTTCGCGCTGGTCGCGAACGCGCTCGCCTCGCTGATCGTGCCGTTCCAGATTCCTGCGATCCTGGTGATCTCCGAACGCGGCACGCTCGGCGAGTTCAACATCGGCCAGTCGCTGGTGGCGCGGGTCATGCGCCCGACGCTCGACGCGATCGGCATCACCCATCACACGCTGACCGAGGAGGGAAACCTGCAGCGCATCGTCGACTCCTCGATCAAGCAGGCGGTGACGACCCAGGCTCCGGTCGCGTTCATCCTCTCGCCGCTGCTCACCGGGGGCAATCCGGCGTCGCACGCGAACATGAGCCAGTGAGGATCGCAGCCGTGGCCACACCCGTTTCGGAGACGATCGCGCGGCCGGCGGTGATGGACCGCCTCGACCTGACCCGGCGCCTGGTCGCCAGGCTCAAGCGCGAGGAAGCCGTGATCGGCGGCATCGGCAATGCCAATTTCGATCTGTTCGCCGCCGGCCACCGGCCGCAGAATTTCTACATGCTGGGTTCTATGGGGCTCGCCTGTCCGATCGCGGTCGGCGTCGCCCTCGCGCAGCCCGAGCGCGGCGTGATCGCGCTCGAAGGCGACGGTTCGATCCTCATGAGCCTCGGCTGCCTGGCGACGATCGCGAACCTGCGCCCGCGCAACCTGACCGTCGTCATCCTGGACAACGGTCTCTACCAGATCACCGGCAAGCAGCCGACGGCGACCGCCGGCGTCACCGACATCGTCGCGGTCGCGCGCGGCGCCGGCATCGAGAACAGTCATTGGGTGCGCGACGAGGCGCATTTCGAAGCGCTGATCGACCGACGCTTCGACGCGGGCGGACCCTGCCTCCTGGCGGTGAAGATCAACGACAAGCCCGGCGCGACGCAGCCGCCCCGTGACCCGGCGCTGGTGCGCAGCCGCTTCATGAAAGGGCTCGGCACCGGCCGCGGCGGCGCGCTGGATGCGTGATGGTCGGACAATGGCGAAATTCACCCGGTGGCTGTCGCTCGCCGCAACAATCGTCGCGACCCCGGCGCAGGCGCAGAAGCTCGACCTCGCCGGCCAGAAGGTCACGCTCGCGATCGCGACGCCATCGGGCGGCGGCTACGATCTCTACGGCCGGCTGGTGGCGCGTTTTCTCGGCAACTACCTGCCCGGCAATCCGACCATCGTGCCGCAGAACATGCCGGGCGCGGGATCGCTGATCGCGGCGAACTGGCTCTACAACGTCGCGCCGAAGGACGGCACCGCGTTGGCGATCATCCCGAGCGCGACGCTGTTCGAAAATCTCCTCGGCAACGCGCAGGCGCGCTTCGATGGGCGCAAGTTTCATTGGCTGGTCAGCCTCAACGACTACACCGCGGTGACGGTGGTCTGGCACGAGACCCCGTTCCACACCGCCGCCGACATGTTCACCCGGGAACTTCTTGTCGGCTCGAACGCGCCGGCGTCCGACACCACCATCTGGCCGCTCATCCTCAACGCCCTGGTCGGCACCAAGATCAAGCTGGTCAAAGGCTATGCGGGGACCACCGGGATCGCGCTCGCCATGGAGCGCGGCGAGGTGCAGGGGATGATCGGCGACGACTGGGCCAGCATCAAGGCCAACAAGGCGAACTGGCTCGCCGAGAAGACGGCGCGCATCCTGATGCAGATGACGGCGAGCCGGCATCCCGACCTGATGGACGTGCCGACGGTCGGGGAGTTCGCCAAGGACGAGGAGAACCGCCGCGTGCTGTCGCTGTTCGTGGCGCGGCAGAAATACGGCCGCCCGTTCCTGATGCCGCCGGGAACGCCGGAGCCGGTGGTCGCACTCTACCGCCACGCGTTCGCCAGGATGGTCGCCGATCCCGAGTTCGTGCGCGAGACCGAGCAGGCGCGGCTGATCATCAAGGTCGCGCGCGGGGAAGACGTGACGGCCTTGGTGGAGGCGATCCACGCGACCCCGAAGCCGGTGATCGAGAAGGCCGGCGCGCTGCTGAAAAGTTTCGTGCAGTAGCACAGGTCGTCGCGAGGCTTGACCGCGCAACTCACCGTGCGGCCGGATAGTCTCCGCAGGAGCGCGCTTGCTCGCCGAAGGCCTCGACGCATTCCGCGCGCGTGATCGGCCCGCGGCCGATCACCTTGGCACGCAGGAAGTCGGCAAGCGCCTCGATGTCGCGCCGGGGCAGCGTGGTGCTCGGCGGCAACGGCGGCGTGCGATCGCCGAGGTCGGCTTCGGTCTGGCCGTAGCAGCGCGTGTCGGTGTAGGCGCCATCGTCGAAATGCGGCATGGCGGTGCCGGGCACGCCGCAGGAGATGACGACGATGAGCTGCTCGCGGTCCAATTGGCTGCGCCGCAGGTTAGCCGCGCCGCCGGGCGATTGCCCTTGCCCGGCGCCGTCGCCGGCCCAGCCGTGGCAATACTGGCAGTCAGCCTTTTCGAGGAAGATGCGCCGGCCCTGGCTGTAGTCCTGGGCCGTGCTTGCGGACGGCGCCAGGATCGCGCAAGCGGCGAGGGCTGCGAGCCAGAGTTCGCGGCGCATTCGCCGGATAACACTCAATGCCACACCTCGCGCGCCGTCTCGGCCGCGCGGCGAAGCTTGCCGATTTCGTCCGCCTCGGTGGTGCCGCCGCATGACGGCTACTGATCCATCGTGCTCTTGGCGAACACCTCGTCGAGCTTCATCAGGCGCGGCGTGAGGCCCTGTTCGAGCGAGTATTGCGCGGCGGTTTCCAGAATGTGCCGGTTGGCCTTGATGCCGTGGCGCAGCACCGGCTCGCGTAGCGCCTTGCCGGCCTCCGGCGAGATCATGCCTGAGGCGAGGTGATACTCCACGTGCTCCATGCGTTGCTCGTTGGCGATCTCGTTCGCCTCGTCGAACGCCTTGAGCAGGTTCAGGACCACCCAAGGGTGCTTCTCGGCGATCTCGCGCCGGATCACCATGCCGTGGTTGATCGGGTAGATGCCGGTCTTCTTGTAGTAGCGGGCGCCCTCGGCGCGCGGGTCCGGGAACAGCGTCGCGATGTCGGGATGGTGATCGAGATCGGCGCGGCTGCGGTCGACCAGATTGCGGTGGACGAGATAATGTATGACGGCATCGAGTTCGCCCGCGAGCATCATCGAGCCGAGGCTCTTCTCGATGGGGACCTGATGGATGGTCACGCCGGGCGGCGGCTTGAAGCCGACGCCGCTGGCATGGCTGTGCGAGGGCACGCGCTCCATCCAGAATTCGATCTCGGTCGGCGACACGCCGAACTCGTGCTGCATGATGCCGCGAGCCCATAGCGCCGCCGTCTGCTGATATTCGGGAACGCCGACGCGCTTGCCCTTGAGATCGGCCGGCGACTTGATGCCGGCCGCCTTGCGCACGAGCGTGCCGGTGTGGAAGAACCGCCGCGTGGTGAAGATCGGCAGACCGACCCAGCGTTCGTCGCCGGCCGCGTTCGCCATCATCAGCGAGGAGAATGACATTTCGGACACGTCGAAATCCGCGAAGTGAAGCTGACGCCAGAACAGTTCCGAGGCGTGCAGGATGGTCGGGATGAGCTCGATCCCGTCCGCCTTGACGGTGCCGTCGAGGATCGGCCACGACCTCGGGTTAGAGGCGATGCCGAGACTGAGCTGAAGTTTCATGAGCGCCTTTTCAGATTTGACTCATGCGCCGGCCGAGCCGCGCATCGATCGCGTTCTTCGAGCATCTTTTTCGCGGATGGATTGCACCGGAACTGCGGGGTTGCCCCGGTTCCCCACTATCATGCGCCGCAAGCCGGGTAAACCCGACTTGCGGTTTCAGGCCCGCAACGATGGGAGGAGGGCCGCTATTTCCGCCTTCAGCCTTGCACGAACTGGATTCCGACCTGGCCGTCGTCGCGCCGCACCACGCGGCAGCGCCGGCGGAACAGCAGCGTGAATTCATCCGGCACGCTATGGTGCTCGCCGATGGTGAGCTTGGCGCCGCTGTCGGAGATGTCGCAGATGATGCAGTTGAACGAAGAACCGGCCGCGCCGGGATCGACTTGCGCCAGATAATGCACTTCATGGCGCGGGCTGTGGCGAAGCTCCTGGAAACGATCGCGTTGCCGGAACAGGCCCATCGCACACCTGCGAAAATTGAACCGCTGCGTGCAATAAAACGGGCTTCGTAAACGTTTCCGCGCCCGATCCGCTAAAACTGCAGCGATTTTGGTCCGCGCCAGCGGCATGGCTGCCAACGGGTTAATGCGGTCGCAGAAACATGATCAGCGGACCGGACCAGCGATGATGAGCAGGTGCCGCTTGCCCCACCTCTCCCCGCGGGGAGAGGTATAGCGCGCGAAGCGCGGCCGGTGCATTCCGGAACCAGGCTCAGGCGTGCGCCTTCTCCTGCGCCGCGCCGCGGGTCTCGAGCCGCCCGGGCTGCACGACCTCGACGATGGTGCCGTCGGGCGCGCGGAACCGAAGCGTCTTCGCGCCCGGCTTGGAGAGGATTTCGCCGCCGTGCGCCTTGATGGTGTCGGCGATGGCCGCCGGGTCGGTGACTTCGACGCCCCAGTGATGGATGCAGGGGCCGCGGCCTGCCTGCAGCGCTTCTGGCGTGTCGTCCTCTTCCCACGACATCAGCGCGATGTCGATGTTGCCGTCGGTCAGGTGGCGTGACACGTGCTTGCCGTGCGGCGTCGTACCGAGCTGCTTGAAGCCGAATACGTTCTCATAGAACTTCGTCGCCTTCTCGAGATCCTCCACCTTGAGCGCAAGGTGCACGATGCGCGCCTTCGGGCTGCGCTCGCGCAGCTTGTAGCGGCCGACACCGACGATCTCCTGCATGCAGCCGTCCGGGCCGCGATATTTGAGCGCGCCCTCCTCGGGATCGGAAAAGACCTCGCCGCCGTTGTCCACGATCTTCTTCATGGTGGCCTCGCGATCCTCGACCTCGACGCCGAAGTGATGGATGCAAGGGCCCGCGCCCGACAGCTTGGCTTCGGGCTCATCCTCGTTGTCGTAGGTCATCAGCGCGAGATCGATGGTGCCTTCGGTCATGTGCCGAGACGTATGGCCGCGCGCATGGCCGGTCTTGAGCTGGTAGATGCCGAAGACCTCCTCGTAGAACTTGGTGGACTTTTCCAGATCCTCGACCTTGAGCGCGATGTGAACGATGCGAGCCATGCCTGTCTCCCTTTGAGCCGCAGCCTGTCGCCCAACCTGCGGGCGATCCTACACGAGTTTTACGACCAGGTCGCGAAGCTCAGCCCGGTCCCGGTCCCGGCCGGCGTGCGGTAGCCGGGGACATATTCGAACCAGTCGAGGTCGAGATGCTCGACCGCTCCGGCGAGCGCGACCCAGTTGAGGATTTCCGAACTGCCGGCGTGCAGCTTGTTGCGCGGCAGGCTCCGCAGGAATTCTGCGTCCTTGTCGGCGCAGGCCTTGAGGATGGCGCGGTCGAACTCCTCATCGACCAGGAAATGGCTTAAGCCGCCGGACGCCAGGATGCCGATGCGCGCGTCGCCGGCGAAGCCCTCCACCGCCTTGCGCAGCGCCTGCCCGAACGCGTAGCAGCGCCGTGGCCGCGGCTGGTTCGGCGGGAAATAGGTGTTGAGAAAAACCGGCACCGCCGGCACCGGCTTCATCGGGTCCATGACGCGGCGATGGACGTAGGCGATCGCGTGCCCTTCGCCTTCGTCCTCGGGCAGGCGTCGCGATGCGGCCATGTCGAAGCCGGCATCCATCAGCGACTCGAGCAGATGGACCGCGAGACCCGCATGCACCGGATAGTCGCGCGGGGCCTCGTCCTCGAAAAAGCCCTGCCGGTTCTGGACGTACCATTCCGGAAAACGCGTGCGATAGTCCTCGTGCTGCTCGTTGCTGTTGCGGATGGTGTCGCCGAAATAGATCGCGAACGCCGGCCGGCAGTCGTCCTTGTAGCTCTCGTTCTGGTCGTCGCCCATGACGATCAGCGCATCGACCGCCGCCTTGGCGAGCGTCTGCGCCACGCGCTTGATGGCCGCGCGCGCGACGTTCTGGCGGGCGACGAGGTGCTCGGGCGCCACCATGTGCGCAAGCTTGGGATCCGCCTGCTCCAGGAGGTCGCCGTAAGTGACCGGACGCCCTTCCTTGTCACGATGCTTGATGGCCCGGTCGGTCTCGACGAAACGCTGTAGCGTCTCGTCGGAGGCGAGCAGCATCGGCGTATGCGATGTTCCGAGCCCGAGCACGATCCTGGCCATCGGACGCTTCTCTGTTACGCAGCTTTCCGATCAGGCGTATCCCGAACGGGGAGTAGCGAAGGGTAAGTTGGCCATTCCTATCTGCTACTTTCTATTCGCCATTCGCTGATCATACCCGTGCGTGCTGGAGGCCGGGGCGGACCTTCAGTTCCTCCTTGGCCGCCTCCTTGAACGTCTGGTCGGCCGGCAGCACGATCGCGGCGGCACGCACGCGCTGGTGCGCGGGATCGACGCCGGGCGGCGTCTCGCCCTTCTCCACCAGCGCCTTGGCGGCGCGCATCAGCCGGTGCCGCGCCATGATGATCCCGTTGTCGCAGGATACGAGATTTTCCTTGGTGCGGTCGACGATCGGACCCATCAGCTCCTGGACGCCGGAATCCTGCATCGCGAAGCCGGCGATGCCGCTATAGGTCCGGCCGGACTTCTGGGCGGCGCGGTCGATCAGGTAGTCGTTGTCCTTGTTGGCCTGGGCGCGCCACGTCCGCTGGCCCGCGCTATCGACCTCATAGATCACGTGGCGGCTGTAGCCGTTTTTCATGGCGGTCACCTCCGCCTCGGTGAGCGCGCGGGTCGCGTGGTAGTCCCAGTTCCAGATCCAGCAGTTCTCGTCGTCGATCGGCACCCAGTAGTGGCCGCCGGTCGGATGGTCGCCGCGCGGCGGGATCATGGTCATGTTGGGCATGATCCACTGGGTGATGCGCCAGTAATATTTGCCGCCTTCGGCATTGCGCCGGGCGCCAATCAGGAGACCGCCAGGGCTCTCCGCAACCTCGAAATGCGGCTGCACGTCGCCCAGCGTGTAGTCGTTGCCTTTGGCGCCGACGTACAGGGGATCGTTGGCGAACTCGCCGCCGTGCAACCAGGCGCTGTGACTGGAATCGATGCCGCCTTCGAGCGCCTGCAACCAGTTGCATTCCTGCAGCCGCTTCGAGATGTAGGTCTGGTCCGGCCGCACCGTGGCGAACTCGAACTCCGGCAGCGGCGGCTGCTTTTCGGGTGATCCCATATAGGCCCACAGCACGTCGCCGCGCTTCACCAGCGGGTAGGACTTCAGCTTGATCTTTGCGCAGAACCCCGACTCCACCGGCTCGGATGGCACCTCGATGCATTGGCCGGTGTGGTCGTATTTCCAGCCGTGGTAGGGGCAGCGCAGCCCGTCATCCTCGTTGCGGCCGACCCAGAGCGAGGTGCCGCGGTGGGCGCAGAATTCATCGATCAGCGAATAATTGCCTTTGCCGTCCCGCCAGGCGATCAGCCGCTCGGACAGGAGCTTGACCCGCACTGGCGGGCATCCGTTCTCGGGCAGCTCGCTCGCCAGCAGGGCGGGCAACCAGTAGCTGCGGAAGAGCTGGCCCATCGGGGTGCCGGGGCCGGTCTGGGTGAGGAGATCGTTCTGTTCTTGTCTGAGCATGTCGGGTCGTCCTTCGTGGCAATTCAGCCCTGTCCGGGTGGCCGAGTGTTGCGGCCGTCACGCCCATGATATTCTGTGGCGATCAAACCAGCAACGATGGATCGGTGAGGCCAGGCGATGCCGTATGAGGGTCAACAGGCGGAAATGGTGACATTCCGGGGACACAACGGGGACCGGGGCGAGGCCTATTACGCGCGGCCGACGCGCTCCGGCAAGGTTCCGGGCATGGTCGTGATCCACCATCTGCCCGGCTGGGACGAGTGGATCACCGAGGTGGTGCGCAAGTTCGCCCACCATGGCTATGCGGCGATCGCGCCGCATCTCTATTTCCGCGACGGCCCCGGCAGCCCGGACGACATCGGGGCGCGCGTGCGCGCCGCCGGCGGCGTGGCGGATGCGCAGGTGGTCGGCGATGCGGCCGGCTCGGTGGCATTCCTGCGCGCGCAGCCGAACTCGAACGGCAAGGTCGGCGTGATCGGCTTCTGCTCCGGCGGACGCCACGCCTATCTCGTTGCCTGCACCGTTCCCGGCGTCGATGCCCTGGTGGACTGCTGGGGTGGCAGCGTGGTCGTCGACGACAAAAAGGCGCTCGACGCCAGGAAGCCGGTCGCGCCGATCGACCTCACGGGACAGATGACCTGCCCGATGATCGGCATTTTCGGCAACGACGACAAGAACCCGAGCCCCGATCACGTCAACAAGACCGAGGAGGTGCTCAAGCAGCTCGGCAAGCACTACGAGTTCCACCGCTACGACGGCGCCGGCCACGCATTCTTCAACACGGCGCGCGTGGCCTACCGGCCCGAGCAGGCGGCCGACGGCTGGAACAAGGTGTTCGCGTTCCTCGACAAGCACCTTGCCGCATGACCGCGCGAGGAAACCTGACGGCCGAGCAGTCGTTCCTGTTCGACTACGTCGAGCGCAACGCGCGTGCGATTGCGACGCTGGGCGACAGCATCTTCTATTTCGGCGAGCTCGGCATGCAGGAGTTCGAGACCGCCAAGCTGATGAGCGGCCTCCTGGAGAAAGCCGGTTTCCGGCTCGAACGTGGCATCTCGGGCTTCCCGACCGGCTTCTGCGCCAGCTATGGCTCGGGCCAGCCGGTGGTCGCGATCCATACCGAATACGATAGCTGTCCGGACAACTCGCAAGCCGCCGGGGTGCCAAAACAGCAATTCATCGTGGAAGGTGCGCCCGGCCATTGCGAGGGCCACAACGTCAACGCCGCGGTGCTGGTCGCGACCGCGCTCGCGGTCAAGGCCGCGATGGACGAGTTCGGGCTCAAGGGCACCCTCAAGGTGTTCGGCGCGCCGGCCGAGGAGCAACTCGTCAGCCGGCCCTATTTCGTGCGGGACGGCTGGTTCGACGATGTCGATGTGTCGTTCCACGACCATATCGGGTCGGAGTTCTCGTCGAGCCATGGCCTGCTGCAGTCGGCGCTGGTGTCGGCTACGTTCACCTTCCACGGCGAGACCGCGCATGCCGGCACCTCGCCCTGGAACGGCCGCGACGCGCTCGACGGCGTCATGCTCATGGACGCCGGCATGGCGCAGTATCGCGAGCACATGCGGCCCTCGATGCGCGTGCACCGCGTCATCACCAATGGCGGCGATCAGCCCAACGTCATCCCGCGCGTGGCTTCGATCTGGTGGTTCTTCCGCGACGGCAGCGCGGAGGGTGCGCAGGCGCTGTTCGATCAGGCCAAGAAGATCGCCGCCGGCGCCGCCATGATGAGCAACACCACGGTCGAGGTCGACGTGCTCAGTGCGGTGTGGCCCTTGCGCTGCAATCGCACGCTGGCCGAGCTCGTGCAGAGGAACATCGAGGTCGTCGGCATGCCGGCGTGGACCGACGACGAGGACAGGCTCGCGCGCGCGCTGCAAGGCAATGCCAAGGTGAAGGTCGAGGGCCTGCGGCGCGAGATCAAGCTGATGAAGGGCGAGACGGTGCCACGCACTTCGGCCAACGATGCCGGCGACGTGTCGTGGAAGGTGCCGATGGCGAAATTCTACTATCCGGCGAACGTCCCCAACATCAACTCGCATCACTGGGGCGCGGGCGTCGTGCTCGCGACTTCGATCGCGCACAAGGGCGCGGTCGCCGGAGCCAAGGCTTTTGCGGCCGCGGTGACCGAGTGCTTCACCAACCCGGCGGTGGTCGCGGAGGCCAAGCGCACGTTCGAGGAGGAGCTCGGCGGCGTGGAATACAAGTCGATGCTGCCGGCCGACCAGAAGCCGCCGGTCGAGCTCAATCGTACGATCATGGACAAGTTCCGGCCGGCGATGCGGGAGCATTATCTGAAGGAGACGCCGGAGTTCACCTGACGCGGCGATGATCATCGTTCTGATAGCCGCCGTCAGCAGCACCGCGTTGGTGTCGCAATGGAAGCGGAGAGAGCGTTGCCCATCTATTTGAACGAAAATGACGTCCGCGAATTTCTCGACATGCCGTCCGCGCTCGACGCGCTGCGCGAGGCCTTCGCGGCACAGGCGCGCGGCGAGGCCAACATCGTCCCGCGCACGCGCTGGGCGTTCGGCGGCCGCCGGCTCAACGTGATGGGCGGCGGCATCTCCACGCAGCGGCGCTACGCGATCAAGACCTACGGGTCGGGCGCCTACCATCTGATCCTTTATTCGGACCGGGGCGCGCTCGCGATCATGGAAACCGATGTGCTCGGCCAGATCCGCACCGGCGCCGCGAGCGCGGTGGCGACCGAGAAGATGGCGCGCCCGAACGGCAAGAAGGTCGCGCTCATCGGCACCGGCCGGCAGGCGCGCACGCAGGCGCTGGCGCTCCGGGCCGCCGGCTTGCTCGACGAGCTTGCCGTCGCCGCGCGTGACCGCGGCAAGCTCGAAACGTTCTGCGGCCAGCTCGCCGCGGAACTCGGCGCGCCGGTGCGGCCCGCCGTCTCGTCCGAGGAGGCGGTGGCGGGCGCCGACGTCGTGGTCGCCGCCACCAATTCGGCGACGCCGGTGGTGATGGCCTCCTGGCTCAAGCCGGGAACGCATGTGAACGGAATGGGCGCCAACGCAGCCGATCGCCGCGAGCTCGACGCCGAGATCGTGCTGAAGTCCGCGCTGGTCGTGACCGACGACATCGCGCAGGCCAAGATGGAGGCGGCCGAGTTCATCGACCTCGCCAAGGCCGGCCGGTTCGACTGGAGCACGGTGAAGCCGCTGCACGAGATCGTGGCGGCGCCAAGCGTTGCCCGCGATCCCGCCGCCATCACCCTGTTCAAGTCGCTCGGCGTCGGGCTCGAGGACTGCGCGGTCGCCTCCGTGGTCTACGATCGCGCGCTGGCGAGCGGGCGGTTCAAGCCCCTTTGACGCGGCGCGCATAGCTGCGAGAATACGCCAAAAGGAAATCGGGGAGGTGCAGCCATGGCGTTCCGTCCGCCCAGCTACGACGACATCGTCAATTCCAAATACGCCACCGCGATGCCGGCGGCCACGGTGCTGCCGCAGACCGAGACCCGCAACTACTTCCAGGCCATCGACAACCTGATCAAGGTCTACGCCATCCGGCCCGGCGACAACGTGCTGTTCCTCACTGATCCGCTGCTCGATCGCCGCGTGGTTGATGCGATCTCCGGCATCGCGAATTCCCGCGGCGTCTTCCCGCGCGAGTTCATGGCGCCGACCACGCAGATCGACGACTGCCCGGAGGAGGCGCGACCGCTGGTGGAGAAGGCGACCTTCGTGATCTCGACCTGGTTCTGCTCGGTGAATTCGCCGCTGTTCCTCGCGCTGCGCAAGGAGAAGGGGCAGCGCTGGGTGAAGATCACCTATTTCCGCAATCTCGATCTCCTGCATACGTCGCAAGCGCGCTTCCCGGTCGACCTCGTCGGCGAGATCATCCGCGCCACCGCGCGCATGTATCCCAAGGATCATGATTTCGACATGACCTTTGCCGATCAGCGCGGCACCGATCTGGTCATCAAGTTCACGCCCGAGATGGTCAAGAACCTGCACATGGACAACCGCTGGCGCGGCCGGGACAAGGCCGACGAGGACGGCTGCTACGTGCATCACCTGCCCACCCATGGACCGAACATCTACGGCCGCACCTGCTTCCGGCGCGACCCGCATGCCAAGCCCGACATGGGCGGCGTCGTTTATCCGCAATGGGCGATCGGCTTCGAGAGGCCGTTCCAGAACAAGGTCGGCATCGAGTACAAAGACGGCGTGGTGGTGAAGGTGCACGGCAATTCGATGGAAGCCGAGATCGTGCGCGACATGCTGGTCGGCGTCGACGCGACGCTGCACGAGCTCGGCTGCGGCTTCAACCCGAAATACCCGCGCTTCAAGGCCTATCCGGCGGGCTCGAACGCACCCGGCGCGCTTCATTTCGGCACCGACGCGAACCGGCCGAGCGACTACATGCATCGGCAGGTGCCGCGCTGGGAGGAGCCGCACACGCATCAGGACTGCGTGGTGTTCGACATGACCGTGAAGGTCGGCGACGCGACGCTGATCGACAACGGCTTCCTGATGGCACTGCGCGACCCGCAGGTGGTGCGGGAAGCGAGCAAATACGGCGATCCGGTCGAGCTGTTGGAAAGTTTCGTGGAGTGAATGCTGCGGCAACGAACGATCTCACCCGGCCTCATGGCGAGGAGCCCGCCAAGCGGGCGTCTCGAACCATGGGGGCGGAACACATGGAGCTGTCCGCCATGCTGATGCGCGCTGTCGTCCTCACCACCGCTCTCGTCCTTGCGGGCTCCCCCGCTTCCGCCCAGTTCTACAAGGACAAGACGCTCACGCTCCTGGTGAACTACGCCGCCGGCGGCAACGCCGACACCGAGGCGCGCGTCTATCAGCGCCATCTCTCCAAACACATTGCAGGCCGGCCGACGGTCATCATCCGCAACGTGGCGGGCGCCGGCGGCGCCACCGCGATGAACCATCTCGGTCTCGGCATCGGCCTCTCCAACGACGGCCTGACCGTCGGCTATTTCACCATGAGCGCGACCTCGACCATCATCGACGACCCGGTGCTCAAGATCAAACTCGCCGAGTTCATCCCAATCGTCGCCGCGCCCGGCTGGAACGTGGTCTATGCCCGCAAGGATATCGTCCCCGGCGGCTATACCAAGCCGTCCGATTTCATGCGTTCGACCAGCATCTATGCCGGCGGCTATTCACGGGCGACCTCGCACGACACCCGGCTGCGGCTCGCGCTCGAGATCCTGGAGCGGCCGTACACGATGGTGACGGGATTCCCCGGAACCGCACAGATCAACAAGGCGATGCTGCAGAACGAGATCAACTTCACCGGGAGCTCGCTGCCCGGCTTCACCACCCAGGCCATCCCGCAGATCATCAGCGCCGGCGTCGGCGTGGTGCTCTTCCACCATCCGGTGATCGGCCCGGACGGCAAGCCGCAGGGCAACCCCGCGCTGCTCAAGCAAGGCATGATCACGTTCTACGATTTCCTCAAGCAGGCGACGGGCAAGGAGCCCGCCGGCACCAAGTACGAGGCGCTGTTCCTGATGAACGACATCTCGACCAAGATGCAGCGCGGCGTATTTCTGCCGAAGGGCTCGCCGATGGAAGCCGCGCTTGCGCTGCGGCAGGCGTTCCATGCGCTCGAGAAGGACAAGGATTTCGTCGAAGACTACAGGAAGATCACCGGCGAGGAGCCCGACTACGTGCGGGCGGACGAGGTCGAGCGAATTTTCGACCGCATCCGCAAGGTCGATCCGGAGGTCAAGCGCGTCCTCAGGGAATCGGTCGGCCAGGAGGGCTGAGAGAAACAATGCGTCTTTCCCGGCCTTGGCGCCGCACCGCGTCCGCGACACAAGCTCAGCCCGTCGGCGAATAAGGCTCGACGTAAGTCGTGTTCGTCAGCACGTGGTCCGCGATCTCGTCGCGGGTCGGGAACCACACCACGTCATCGTGCGCGCGGACGTAGCGGATCATCTTCTCGAAGGCGTTGGCCATGTAAGGCCGGCCGCCGAGCTCCGCGTGCACCAGCGCATCGATGCGTCCGGGCTTGCCGCGCAGCGCCTCCTCCAGCACGAAATCGAAGCCGTCCTTGAACTGCTGAAATGCCATGTCGCTGCTGCTGGCGCCGCCGTTCCACGCACGCCAGTCGTTGAAAAACCAGTGCTTGGGTATGATCACCATGCGCTTGCCGTCGATCTCGACCACGTAGGGAAGGTCGTCGTCGCACTGGTCGCCGCACCAAGTGTAGCCCTCGTCGGCGAGGATGCCGAGCGTCTCGCGGGTATGGTGCCCGCCGGGCGAGACCCAGCCGACCGGCTGCTCGCCGATCACGTCGGTGACGATGCGATTGACCGCGCGGATTTCCGCGCGTTGCTCGTCGGGCGAGAGGTCGGTCATCTGGATTTCATTGGTGGTGCCGTGGCCGGCGATCTCGTTGCCGGCGGCGTGCAGCGCTTTGACCGCGTCCGGCCATTTCTGCACCGCCAGCCCGTTGACGTCGACGGTGGCGCGCACCTTGTTGCGCTCGAGCACGTCGAGGATGCGCCAGATGCCGGCATTGCCGCCGTAGTTGGCGTGGCTGAGCGAGACGAGATTGACCTCCAGCCCCTTCGCCTTCTTGAAATGCCCGCCGCGCGTGAACGCTTCGAACGCGACCGTGAGCGTCGCGCAGATTTTCTTGCCGTCGGGCCATTCGATTTTCGGGCGCATGACTTTCCTTTCAGCGATTCCCTGGCTCACACGACGAAATATCCCTCCTGGATCGCCTTCACATAAAACTCCGCCACCGGTGGCGCCACTCCGAGCGGCAGGCCCGGCTCCGACTTGTGATAGGTGTGCACGCCCGCGCTCCATTGGACCACGCGCACCTTCGGCGCCGGGTCGAGCTTGGCGAACATCGGCAGCACCACCTCGCGGTAGACCTCGGGGCTGTGGTCGCGGCTGTCCTTCGTGATGCAGAACAGCACCGGCGGTACCGGCTTGGCGCCCGGGCCGGTCTGCGGATAGGGGAAACCGAGATAGTGGCGCACCAGCGCCAGCGTGTCGGCGTCCGACATGTTCAGCCGCGCGGCCACCGCGCGCGCGGCGGCTTCGAGCGAACCCCGGATGTTGTGCGTGATGACGTACTCGGCCTTGAACTGCGGACGCGTCTTGGTCTTGTCCCACCAGTCGAGGATGTCTTCCATCAGCCACGGCAGCCGCATCAGCGCCTGCGGTCCTTCCTGGCCGAGCGCCTCCGGTCCGGCATAGCGCGCGCGGTCGCGCCAGGTGCGGATGTAGAGCTCGTTGAATGGATCGCTGCGCGGCGCTCTCGCTTTGGTCACGCGCTCGAAGCCCGCGACCTTGCCGAGCGCGCCCGACCAGTCGTGCTGCGCCTCCTGGATGAAGCCGAACGGCGAGTTTTCGACCGCGATCATGCCGGCGACGTTGGGCACGCGCTGGCAGATGAAGAACACCATGGGCCCGCCGGTGGAATGGCCGGTGAGATAGATCGAGAATTCGCCTTCCGGGAAATGCCGGCGCATGGCGTCCTTCATGCCCATCTCGAACGCGACCGGCCATGCCGCCATGCGGCCGTAGAAGATCGTGCCGGGCTTGGCGCGCGCCACCGTGCGCGTGCCGTAGCGCATGCGCATGGAGGTGTCGCGCACCACGTCGTACTGGTCCGGCGTGATGTGCTCGCCGGGAAGCCAGATCGGCGTCCGCACGGTGCCGTCAGGATGGATGGTGTCGCCCGGCCAGTCGCGGGAGGGGTCGTCGAGATAGAGCCGGCCGGGGAACGTCATCGCCACGGCCTTGCAGCCGAGCTTCTGGGCGAACATCTTCGCCATCGGCTCCATGGACTTGTAGTCGCCCGAGCCGCCGTGCAGGAGGAAGATACCGACCTTCTTGCCGTCTGCACCGCGAATGACGTCTGGGGGCTCGTAGACCGTCACGCCCATGTCCCAGTCGAGCCCGAGTGCGTTGATGCGGAAGATGTCTTCCCTCTCGCGCAGCGGCAGGTCGGGCCGCGCGAGCACGGCCTCGGAGCGCGCAAGCGTGTCCTCGCGCGACACGCTCTCCGGCGGCTGCCATGAGCCGAGTTTCGGGGCGATGTTCATTCTTCACTCCTCCGGCAGCACCAGACAGGCATCCGCCTTGGCGTGCAGCGCAATCGCGCGCCCCGGCGTGAGGTCGGCCTCGCGGTTGAGCAGGCACTGCAGGTTGGTCTGGCCGCAGCGTACCTCGGCTTCGACCGCGGTGCCCGCGAAAACCGCGAAGGTGAGCGTGCCGTCGAACGTATTGACGGGGTCCGTGCTTCCCAGTTGATGTTGCATGGACAGGTCTTCAGGCCGGATGCTCACGCGCACTTTCGCGCCGCTGGCGAGCGCGTGGGCCGGATCGATGCCGATGATCGGCCCCAGTGCTGTCGTAACCTGCAGACGCCCGCCGACGAGGTTCGTGGTCGCGACCGTGCCGGGAATGAGATTGGTGGTGCCGAGGAACTGCGCCGTGAACATGTGGCGGGGATAGCGGTAGATGTCGAGCGGCCGTCCGCGTTCGACGATGCGGCCGTCCTTCATGACGACGATCCAGTCGGACACGGCCAGCGCCTCCGCCTGGTCGTGGGTGACGTAGATCGAGCTCAGGCCGATCTGCTTCTGGATGCGGCGCAGCTCGCTCCGCATCTCCATGCGCAGCCGTGCGTCGAGGTTCGAGAGCGGCTCGTCGAACAGCAGCACCTGCGGCCGCCCCACCAGGGCGCGCGCGATCGCAACGCGCTGCTGCTGTCCGCCCGAAAGCCGCGGCGCCGGCCGGTCGGCCAGATGCGCGAGCTGCACCTTGTCGAGCGCCGCCATCGCCTGCTTGCGGCGCTCGGCCTTGGCGATGCCGCGGCCTTCGAGCGCATAGGCGACGTTCTCCAGCACGGTCATGTGCGGCCAGATCGCGTAGGACTGGAACACCATGCCGAGGTTGCGCTTGTGCGGCGGCACGAACACGCCGGCGGCGACGTCGACCATCGTCTGGTTGCCGATTACGATGCGCCCGCCGTCGGCCTTTTCGAGCCCGGCGACGCAACGCAGCGTGGTGGTCTTGCCGCAGCCGGAAGGCCCCAGCAGCGTCACCATCTCGCCGGCCGCGACTTCGAAGTCGATGCCGGCGACAGCGGCGACAACCTCTTTGTTGGCGGTGAAATGCTTGGCGAGGCCTTCGACCTTGATCATGGCCTAGCCGACCTGCTCCTGCACGCCGAAGCGCCGGCTCACCGAATAGGCGATGGCGCTCAATGCCATCAGCAGCATGAACATGAGCACTCCGAAGGCGCTCAGCAGGAGGAACGAGCCTTCCTCCCACAGGTCGAAGATGACGACGGCGGCGGTACGGTTCTGCGAGCGCGCCAGCATCAGCGCGACCGTGAGCTCGCGATAGGCATGGACCATAACCCAGAACCAGGCGGCGAGCAGCCCGGGCTTGAGCAGCGGCAGCACCACCTTGAAGAAGTTGCGCGCCCAGGACACCCCCGCCACCTGCGCGGCTTCGTCCAGCTCGCTGTGGATCGCCATCATCGAGGCCGACACGAAGCGCAGCGCCACCGGCATGTACTTCGTCAGATACGCCAGCCCGATGATGGTGAGCGTGCCGATGAGCGGCAGCGGCACCAGCAGGTAGAACCAGAAGAAGGTCGCGCCCAGCACCACGCTCGGGATCGCGATCGGCGCAAAGGCGAGAAAGTCCAGGATCTTTCGCCCGGGAACCTGCGTCTTCTGCACGAAATAGGCAATCAATGCGACGATCAGGATCACGGCCGTCGCCACCGTGGGCCCGAGGATCATGCTGTTGATCATCGGCGTGATGGTCTTGGTGTTGTGGAACAGCGACGAGTAGTTCGCCAGCGACATGCTCTCGAACGCCGTCACCGTGGGCGCTTGGTAAAATGGCAGGAGCGACGCATAGAGCATCATCAGGAACGGCACGCCGGTGATCAAAAAGACGAGCAGCATCGCGAGCGCGCAGGTGACGTAACGCCATGGCCCGAGGTCGATGCGGCGCGGCCGGTAGTCCTTGCCGGTGATGGTCTGGTAGCGGTCGCCGTGCCGGATCAGGCGGAAGTAGATGAGCAGCAGTGCGATCGCGACCAGGAGGAGCGAGATGGAGTAGGTGGCGGCCAGTCCCCAGTCGATCGGCGTGCGCGACGTGTCGTAGAAAATCTCCGTGGTGTAGACGCGCACGCCCGCGCGTGTGCCCATCAGCAGCGGCACCTCGAACGTCTCGATCGCGGTCACGAACAGCAACAGCAGCGCCGCGCCGATCGCCGGTAATGCCAGCGGAAACGAGATGCGCCGGAGCGTGCGCCAGTTGCCGGCGCCGGTCATGGTGGAGGCCTCTTCCAGGCGCGGGTCCATGGCCTGGAAGGCGGCCGCGAGCAGGAGATAGATCAGGGGCACCATTTCGAGCGCCTGCACCCAGACCATGCCCCAGAAGCTGTAGATGTTCACGACGTTGCGCACGCCGGTGAGCTTGAGCACCATCTGGTTGAACAGGCCGATGTTCGGGCTCGCGATCAGGATCCACGAGATCGCGATCAGGATGCCCGGGATCACGATCCGCCCCACCAGCATGAAGCCGATGATGCGGGCGAGCGGCGTGTTGGTGCGCTCCACCACCCAGGCGATGAAGGCGCCCAGGACGAAGGCAAGCAGCGTCGCGGCGAGCGCGAAGGACAGCGTGTTCCCGGTGGTGCGCCAGAACGACGGGCTGCCGAACGCGCGCGCATAATTGGCGAGCGTGAAGGTGAGGTCGAGGAATTCCGCCTCGCCCGGGCGCGCGGTCTTGAGTGACGTCCAGATGATCATCACGAACGGGATGACCACCTGATAGGCGAGGAACAGGATCAGGAGCGCGAGCGTGACCTCGCGCCAGCCGAAACGTCGTGTGCTTGTGCCGTCACCCATCAATCGACGGCGCCTAATGCCGCTTGGCCACGTACTTGTTCCAATGACCGAGCAGCCGCTTCGACACGTCCGGCGGCGCGTCGTTGTAGGTCACGATCGTCGCCTCGTCGGGCAGATAGGGATGCTTGAGCGCGACCGGGCCGCGCAGGAGGCTGGCGACGTAGGTCTGGCTTTCCTCCGTCAGCATCCAGTCGGTCCACAACGCGGCGGCGTAGGGCCGCGGCGTGTTCTTGTTGATCGCAGCGACCCCGCCGAAGCCCATCACCGGGGCGGTATAGACGATGGTGTAGGGCGCGCGCGGGTTTTTCCGCTGCACGCTGATGCCGTGATAGAGATAGTTGTCACCCTGCACCATGTGATCGCCGGCCAGCATCAGCTCGATGCGCTGGGTGTGGCCGCGCTGGATGATCGGCTCGTTGTCGCCGAGGCATTTGAGCAGCTTCTCGGTTTCCGGCTCGCCCATGATGGCGTAGAGGCCGGAGAGATAGCGGTCCTCGGCCGGGTCGAACGACACGCTGCCTTTGAAGAACGGGTTGCACAGGTCCAGCCACGCCTTCGGCAGCTTGTCCTTCGGCACCAGGCTCGAATTGTACGAGATGCCGTGCTCGCTCCAGTACCACGGCGTCCAGCGCGCCTCCTTGTCGATGAAGCCCTTGTAGGGCGGCAGGATGGCGTCGATCCTCGGCGTCGGGAAGCGCGCCAGCATGTCCTTGGCCGTGAGCGTGCCGAGATCGGGCAGCGCGACGTTGATGACGTCGGTGAAGTGCCGCCCAGCGGTCTCCTCGGCATAGAGGCGCTCGGTCGCGTCCTGCGACCCAATGTCGCCCTCGAGCTCGACCGCGAGGAACGGGAAGCGCTTCTTGAACAGCGCGATGTGGTCGGTGCTCAGGGTCCCGCGCATGGTGTGGATGAGGACGAGCTTGCCGTCCTTGCGCGCGCCCTCCTCGATGCGCTTCTGGCGCTCGGCAGCAGGGAGCTTGGCGAGATCGGCGTAAATCTTGTCGGCCGCCGAGGTCTGCGCGACGGCGGCCGGCGGACAAAGCGTGGCGGCAAGGACCGCGAGGCTCGTGATCGCCAATCGTTGCATGTCGCCCACCTGTTGCTCAGTGCCGGCGGTCAAAGTCTAGAGACCGCAAAATTGTCATGCAAGACGCGGTTCGCCGCTCGGCTTCATGCTGAGGGCGGCAGGGCAGCAGCCACCGCGTAGGGTGGGCAAAGGCGCGTTCATCAGGGCGTTTACGCCCGTCTTCGAGGGCTATGGCGCCGTGCCCACGCGTCTTTATCTCATCGAGCGAGACGCGTGGGCACGCTTGCCCGCGGTCGCGGTCAAGCTTTGCCCACCCTTGTAATAGCAGAATCGATTATCGTTTGGGTGTTCCGAAAGGAATGGCCTGCCGCGGACGGCCGTCCGCGGCAGGCCGCTGGCGATCGGATCGTGCCCACCCTGAACAGTTCGTGGCTGCCCCGTAGCGGGATCGCGCCAGCACCTTCATCGGACCCG
>JAXDOD010000050.1:0-14044 GCA_034669045.1 Alphaproteobacteria bacterium | reverse complement strand
GTCGATACGCGGCCGGATTTGCCGCCGGCGCAGCCCTTGCCGGCGCCGATGAACCTGCCGCCATCCAGCCGGCCCGGCGTCCGCGATATCGAATCGGCGCCGCTGGCGCCGCTACCCGGCGGTCCGGTCTCGCCGCAGGCGCCGCAGCAGGAGCAGCCGCAGCAAGCGCGTCCCAATCCGCAAGGCCTGCCGGGTCTGGCGCCAGGCCAGCGTCAGCCGCGCGGCGCGCCGCAACAGGGCAACACCGCGCCGCAGCCGGGCGACGAAGTGGTGGTCGAGCCGCCGCCGCTGCGCATCGCCAATCCGCAGGCGGTGTTTTCCGGTCTCGACAAGATCACCGGGCGCATCATCAATTTCGACGTCAACATCAACGAGACGGTGCAGTTCGGCGCGCTGCAGGTGACGCCGCGCGTGTGCTATTCGCGGCCGCCGACCGAGACGCCGAACACCGACGCCTACATCGAAGTCGACGAGGTGACGCTGCAAGGCGAGATCAAGCGCATCTTCGACGGCTGGATGTTCGCGGCCAGCCCCGGCCTGCATGCGGTCGAGCATCCGGTCTATGACGTGTGGCTCACCGACTGCAAAGGCGCGGCCGCTGCCGTCGCCGAAGTGCCGGCCGCACCGGCGCCGAGGCAACCCGCCGCGCGCGCACCGGCGCCGCCGGCGTCGCGTCAGCCGCCGGTGCAACAGCAGCCTCGTCCGGCGCAGCCGCGTGCGCAGCAGGACCCGGGCTTCATGCCGGCGTTGCGATAGCTATTATTCCCTTTTTAAGAGTCCCAACGCCTCCGCGCCGCTGAGCGGCCGGTCGACCGGCAGAGCGTCGAAATCGGCGTCGCCGCTAATCGCGTCTTCCAGCATGCGGTGATAGCGGCGCTGCGAGACTTCGACAGCGCCGAAGGTCTTGAGGTGATCGGTGACATATTGCGTGTCGAGCAGCCGGTAACCGCCGGCGCGCAGACGCGCCACCAAATGCACCAGCGCGATCTTCGAGGCATCGCGGGCGCGGTGGAACATGCTCTCGCCGAAGAAGGCGCGGCCGAGCGACACACCATAGAGTCCGCCGACCAGCGCATCGCCGTCATAGACCTCGACGCTGTGGGCGTGGCCGTGGTCGAACAGGCTGCGGTAAATCTTGCGGATGCGGCCGTTGATCCAGGTCTTGGCGCGATTCTCCTTGGCCTCGGCGCAACCGCCGACCGTCGCGTCGAAGTCGCGGTCGACCCACACCATGAACGGCGTCGTGCGCACGGTGCGCGCCAGCCGCGAGGCGACATGGAAGCCGTCGAGCGGAACAATGCCGCGCATTTCCGGCTCGATCCAATGCAGCGCCGGATCGTCCGCGCTCTCCGCCATCGGAAAGATGCCGCAGGCATAGGCCTTGAGCAGCACCTCCGGCGTGATCTCGATGAACGCGGATTCGCGATTGGCCATCGTTCGGTCAGTCTTGCGATCGCTCGGCCCGCCACCCCCAGGCCCTCGGGCGGCGCGCCTTGTGTCACGTTCCAATACACTATGGTAGCATCGCGGGCGAGAGGTTCCGGTGCCGAACGTGCGAGCAGCCATCCTGCGCCAAGGCCTGCGTCCGATCGCGTTGATCGCGGTCGGGCTGCTCGTGCTGCAGACTTTTCTCGCCGGTCTCGCGACCGCGCAGGCGGCGACCAGCCCGGTGCAGGATGGTTTTGGCGCCGGCGCGATCTGCCACGGCGCGGGCGGTGCCGAGCCTGCGGCGCCCGAGGGCGCACCGCCCGACGGCAGCCCGGCTTGGAACCTGTGCTGCGCGGTCTGTGTGGCGGCCTCCGGCGCCGTGCTGCCGGTCGGCGCGCTTGCCCTGGAACGATTCGAATTCGTCCGGAATGCGCGCGCGGCCATCGTCCCCGGCCCGGTCCCGGTCGCGCGCCGCGCGGTGCGCGCCGGATCGTCGCAAGCGCCTCCCGGTCGAGCCTGAACCAGCCTTCCCATTGGGCCGCCAGGCCCGGTTCAAGCTCTCGACCAGGAGACCTCCGATGATTCGCAAGCTCGTTCTCGGCGCCGCCGGCGCCCTCGTCTGTGCGCCGCTCGCATTCGCCCATGTCACGCTGGAAACCGGAGCGGCGCCGGTCGGCGCATCCTACAAGGCGGTCATGCGGGTCCCGCACGGCTGCGAGGGCTCGCCGACCACCGCCATCCGCATCCGGATTCCGGCCGGCGTGATCGGCGTCAAGCCGATGCCCAAGCCGGGCTGGACGCTCGCCACCGTCACCGGAAAGTATCCCGCGACCTATACGCTGCGCGGGGCCAAGGTGACCGAAGGCGTGATCGAAGTCGCCTGGTCGGGCGGCAAGCTCCCGGATGCCTATTACGACGAGTTCGTGTTCACGAGCGCGCTCGCCGAAGAACTGGAAGCCGGCAAGCCGATCTATTTCCCGGTGGTGCAGGAATGCGAGAAGGGCATCCATCGCTGGATCGAGATTCCCGCATCGGACGCGCATGCCGGCGAGTCGCATGAGGGTCCGGAGCCCGCGCCCAGGCTGAGGCTGTTGCCGAAGCGGTGACCGCCGTGCGCGGCGCGGCCTTGCTCCTCCTGTTGCTGGGCGCGCTGGTGCAGGCGCCCGGCGCTTACGCGCATGCTTCGCTGGTGCGCGCGGAGCCGGCCGATGGCGCCATGCTGCCGGAGCCGCCGGCGAGCCTGCGGCTGACCTTCAACGAGCCGGTCTCGCCGCTGGTGATCCGCCTGATCGGTCCGGGCGGCGACGTGGTCACGCCCATGGTGGCGGCCGAGAATGCGACGGTGACGCTCACGCCGCCGCCGCTGCGGCAGGGCACCCATGTGCTGAGCTGGCGCGTGATCTCGGCCGACGGCCATCCGGTCGGCGGCTCGCTGCTGTTCTCGGTCGGCGCGCCGAGCGCACCGCCGTCGGCCGGGACGCAAGCGGTCGGCGATCCGGCGGTGCGGGCCGCCTTGTGGGCCACCAAGCTGCTGATCTATGCGGGGCTGTTCATCGGCGTCGGCGGCGCGTTGTTCCGGGCCTGGCTGGTCGAGCCCGGCACGCCCGCGGCGGTGCGATGGCTCGCCGGCGCGCTCGCGGCCGGCGTGATCGCGACGCCGATCTCGGTGGGGCTGCAGGGGCTCGATGCCCTCGACCTGCCGCTCATGGCCCTGATGCGCAAGCCCGTCTGGGCCGCGGGCTTGAGCACCTCCTATGGCTCGACCGCGCTCGTGGCCCTGCTCGCGCTCGTCGCCGGCCTCCTCGCGCTGGCGGCGAAATCGCGGCCGCTGGCGCGCGCGCTGTCGCTCGCCGGCGTCGCAGCGGTCGGCATCGCGCTGTCGCTCAGCGGCCATGCCGGCACCGTCGAGCCGCGCGCCTTGACCCGATCCGCCGTCTTCCTGCACGGCGTCTGCGTCGCCTTGTGGATCGGCGCGCTGCTGCCGCTCATCGCCGCCGTTGCCGCTCCGCGGCACGGCGCGGCGGCGCTGGCGCGCTTTTCCCGGCTGATCCCCTATGCGCTCGCCGTTGTTGTCGTCACCGGGGCGGGGCTTGCGACCGTCCAGCTCGACCGCGTCGATGCGCTCTGGACCACGCGCTACGGCCTGGTGCTCTCCGGCAAGCTCGCCGTGATCGTCGCGCTGCTCGCGCTCGCCGCCGGCAACCGTTATGTGCTGGTGCCGCAGCTCGCGCTCGGTGGCGATGCGGCGCGCCTGTTCGCACGCTCGATGGCGGCCGAAGTTGCCCTGGCGCTGGTGATCTTTGCGCTGGTGGCGCTGTGGCGCTTCACGCCGCCGCCGCGCGCGCTCGCCGCCGCGACCGAGCACGTCTCGATTCATTTCCACGGCGCGCAGGCCATGGCTCAGATCGAGATCGCGCCGGTCCGCGCGCGCGGCGCCGAGGTCAGCGTGCTCCTGCTCGACGGCGAGCTGCGCCCGCTGGCGGCGAAGGAGCTGACGCTGGCCTTTTCCAATCCGGCCGCCGGCATCGAGCCGGTGCGCAGGAACGCCGCCAACATCGGCGGCAACACCTGGCGCATCGAGGACCTGCACATCCCGCTCGCCGGCCGCTGGCGGCTGCGGGTCGAAATCCTGGTCAGCGATTTCGACAAGGTGACGATGGAAGACCAGGTCGAGCTGCCGCGCACGCCCTGAGTGCAGCAAAATATTAATCAAGATGGCGGCATCGCGTTAACCGCGCGCTAGCCACGATTTCCTCAAATTTTCGCCATGTGCAAACCACCGGCGTGGCTGCGCGTTCACCTCATGGGAAAGCTCCGGACCAATGGGGGCCCGGCTGTGTGGGAGACGAAAGCGATGATCAGGTCCGACGACAGACGAGCGCGCGTCCTGCTGGTGGAGGACGAGCCGATGATCAGCGACATCACCATGGAAGCGCTGGTGGAGCACGGCTTCGACGTGGAGGCCGTGGCCAGCGCGGGCGAGGCGCTCAAGTGCCTCAACGCCGGGACGCCGATCGATATCCTGTTCACCGACATCAACCTGCCCGGGGACATGGATGGTGCGGCGCTGGCGCGGTGCGCGCGCCAGATCCTGCCGAATCTGCCGGTGATGTACACCTCCGGCGCCCGTTCCGCGATCGAGCAGCTCAATCCGGTCGAGGGCTCGATGTTCCTGGCCAAGCCCTACGACCTGTTCGGCATCGGCCGCCTGCTGGAATATCTCATGCTGGCGAAGCCGACGCGGCCCAGCTTGAAGGCGGGCAGGGCGTAAAGCCGGAGTGGGGGAAGGGGCTCGTCATTCCGGGGGCCGGAATGACGGCGGAGTGAACTTCGCATTCTCGTCTGACATCACCGGGCCGCACCGAACGTCGCTGGCGCGTCAGCGCTCCATCCCGCCCTTGGCTAAGAACTCTTCCAGCCAGTGGATGTGGTAGTCGCCGTCGATGATGTCCTTGTTGCGCACCAGTTTCTGGAACAGCGGGATCGTGGTCTCGATGCCGTCGACCACGAACTCGTCGAGCGCGCGCTTCAATCGCATCAGGCACTCGCCGCGCGTCTTGCCGTGGACGATGAGCTTGCCGACGAGCGAGTCGTAATAGGGCGGGATGGTGTAGCCGTGATAGACGGCGGAATCGACGCGCACGCCGAGCCCGCCCGGCGGGTGATAGTGCACGAGCTTGCCGGGCGAGGGCCGGAACGTGACCGGGTTCTCGGCATTGATGCGGCATTCGATGGCATGGCCGTGGAACTTCACGTCGCGCTGCGTGAGCTCGAGGTCGCCGCCGGCGGCGACGCGGATCTGCTCCAGGATGAGATCGATGTCGGTGATCATCTCGGTCACCGGATGCTCGACCTGGATGCGCGTGTTCATCTCGATGAAATAGAATTTCCCGTCCTCGTACAGGAACTCGACGGTGCCGACGCCGAGATATTCGAGCTCGCGCATCGCCGTGGCGACGGTCTCGCCGATCACGTTGCGCGCCGTCACGTTGAGCGCGGGCGAGGGGCTCTCCTCCCACACCTTCTGGTGGCGGCGCTGCAGCGAGCAGTCGCGCTCGCCGAGATGGAGCGCGCGGCCGTGGCCGTCGCCGAGCACCTGGATCTCGATGTGGCGCGGGCGCTCGAGATATTTCTCGAGATAGACGGCGTCGTCCCCGAAGGCGGCCTTGGCCTCCGCGCGCGCGGTCGCAAGCGCCTGCGAGAGCTCGTCCGGCGCGTGGGCGACCTTCATGCCGCGCCCGCCGCCGCCGGCGGACGCCTTGACCAGCACCGGAAAGCCGATCGTGTGCGCGATCGACAGCGCCTCGTCGTCGGCGCCGACGCCGCCTTCCGAGCCGGGCACGACCGGAATTCCCAGGCGCTGGGCCGTGCGCTTGGCCTCGATCTTGTCGCCCATCAGGCGGATGTGGGCGGGCTTGGGGCCGATGAAATGGATGTTGTGCTCTTCGAGGATTTCGGCGAAGCGCGCGTTTTCCGACAGGAACCCGTAGCCAGGATGCACCGCGTCGGCGCCGGTGATCTCGCAGGCCGCCAACAGCGCCGGGATATTGAGATAGCTGTCGCGTGCCGCGGGCGGGCCGATGCAGACGCTCTCGTCGGCGAGCCGCACGTGCATGGCGTCGGCATCGGCGGTCGAATGCACCGCCACGGTCGGGATGCCGAGCTCCTTGCAGGCCCGCAGCACCCGCAGTGCGATCTCGCCGCGATTGGCTATGAGGATTTTGTCGAACATCAGGATCGAGCGGCCTCGTCTCTCGCGGCCTCATGCGCAGGAGCGGGCGAAGGCCGCGTCTCCAAGCCTGCGGCCGCGCCCCGCCTTCGAGACACTCCCTGCGTTTCCCGCGCCCGCAAGCGGTTGCGGGTCGGGGAGGGGCTCCTCGGGATGAGGGCGGAACCAATCATTCGATGATCATCAGCGGCTCGCCGAACTCGACCGGCTGCCCGTCCTCGATCAGGATCTGGATCACGGTGCCGCTGCGGGCGGCGGGAATCTGGTTCATCGTCTTCATCGCCTCGACGATGAGCAGCGTCTCGCCGGCGCGCACGCGGCTGCCGATCTCCACATAGGGGCGCGCGCCGGGCTCGGCGCCGCGATAGGCGGTGCCCACCATCGGCGAGGTGACGACGCCGGGATGCTTGGTCGGATCGGCCGCGCCGTTGTCGAGCGCCACGGATGCCGCGGCGTCCGCGGCGATGCTCGCGCGCGTGGCGGTGCGCGCCGCCTTCGATTTCCGCGCGACGCGCACGCGCTGGCCGTCGCGCTCGAACTCGATCTCGGTGAGGCCGGTTTCCTCGAGCAGCTTGGCGAGCTCGCGGATCAGCTCATGATCGATCGCGGGCTTCTGCTTTCCCATCTCGTCTCTCTTGTGCGCGTCCGTGCTTGACTGCGGCTCTTTGTGCTTTGGATCGCGCGCCACGGTTCACTCTCAACGCTTTCGCTTCACGCCCTGCATCGCCGCGAGCCCGGCGATCGCCAGCGCATAGCCATTGACGCCAAACCCGCACAGCGTGCCCTTGGCGACCGGCGCGATGTGGGAAAAATGGCGGAAATCCTCGCGCGCGAAGATGTTGCTGATGTGGACTTCGACCACCGGCACCGTCACGGCCGCGACCGCGTCGCGGATCGCCACCGAGGAATGGGTGTAGCCGCCGGCATTGAGCACGAGCCCGGCGGCCTTGCCGGCGCCGGCCTCGTGGATCCAGTCGACCAGTTCGCCCTCGTGATTCGACTGCCGGAACACCACGTCGAGCTTGTGCTCACGGGCGGCTTCGCGGCAGAGCTTTTCCACGTCCTGCAAGGTCGCGCGGCCATAGGTCTCGGGCTCACGGGTGCCCAGAAGGTTGAGGTTCGGGCCGTTGAGGACGTAGACGGTCTTGGGGTTGCCGCGAGCGAGCATGCACTCGCTTTATAGGCACGTCATGCGCAAAGGGGAAGCCGGCGCGTCCTGGCCGGCTCCTGCCGTGGCGGCCGCTCGGACCGGCCGCCCGGCCGTTCAGCACGCCGCCTTGCCGCAGCGCGCGACGTTCACCGCTTCCTGGAGCTTCGGCAGGCCGACCGCGCCGATCACCACCTCGGTCCCGATCACGTAGCTTGGCGTGCCGTTGAGGCCCATGGCCTCGGCGAGCTTGAAGCTCTCGGCCAGCGTGGTCTTGACCTCTTCGCTCGCCATGTCCTTCTCCAGGAGCCGCATGTCGAGCCCGATCTCCTTGGCGACCGCGAGCGCGCGCGCCTTGTCGGCCGGACCGCGGCCGTTGAGCAGCTTCTGGTGGAAGTCGAGGTATTTCTTGCCGCCGGTCTTGTCCTGCATGCGCACCGCCACCGCGACTTGCGCCGCCTGCGTCGAGCCCTCGCCGAGCACCGGGAATTCCTTGAGCACGACCTTGAGCTTGCCGTCGGCCTTCATGAGATCGAGCATGTCGGTCATGGCGCGCTTGCAGTAGCCGCAATTGTAGTCGAAGAACTCGACGAACGTGACGTCGCCCTGCGGATTGCCGAGCGTGACGTGGCGCTTCGAGTTGAAGATCATGTCGGCGTTGTCACTGACCGCCGAGCGGTGCTTCTCGGCGTCTGCGAGCGCCTGCTTCTTCTCCATCTCGGCAAGCACTTCCTGGAGCAATTCCGGGTTCTTGAGCAGATATTGGCGCACGATCGTCTCGATCTCGCCCCGCTGCTCGGGCGAAAACGACTGCGCGCGCGCGGGTGCCGCCGCCGGTATCGCGATCGCGAGGGCAAGCAGCGCAACGGCCAGCGGCCGGACATCGAGGGTCATCGTCATCATCCTTCTTGGGGTCAGTTGCGCTGCAAGTTCGTCGGCGGCTTGTACGTGGCGATGTCGTCCGCCTTGACCCAGCCCGGCGAGCCGACCGGAAAGCTCTTCTTGGCGCGTCCGGCGAGCTGGCGCGCGGTCTTGAGGTCGCCGCGCATGAAGGCCGACTGCGCGGAAGCGAGATCGGCGCGGGCGAGATCGCCCTTGCGGCCGTAGGCGACCGCGATCTGGGCGTAGGCGTCGGGCGATTCCGGCTCGCGCGCCAAGGCGGTTTCCAGCAGTTTCACCGCCTCCTCGGCATGCGCCTTGTCATTGGTGGCGAGCAGCGCCTGACCGAGCATGATCTGGATCAGCGCCGGGTTGGGCGCCTGCGAGGCCGCGTGCCGCAGCGGTGCGATCGCGTCGGCCGGCCGGCCGGCCTCGAGCAGCGCCTGGCCCTTGAGTTCCTGGAAATAGGGGTTCTGCGGCTGCTCCCGGATCAGGGCGTCGATCTGCCCCAGCGCGCCGGCGGGATTGCCGAAACGATAGGCCGCGATGGCGCGCGCATAGCGCGCCGCCAGGCTGGCGTCGCCGGGTGGGTAGCGGCGCCCGACCGTGTCCGGGCGGTCCATGAAGCCAAAGAGCTTGGCGCGCATCAGGTCATGGCGGGCCTGCAGCGCCGGCGAATCCTTCTTGTCCCAATGCGGGCTCGCCTTGGCGAGCTCCTCCAGGGCACGGACGCGCTCGGCCGGCATCGGATGGGACTGCAAATAGGGGTCGATATAGCGCGACACATAGAGCATTTGGTCCGCCAGCCGCTTGAAGCTGTCGTGCATGCCCTTGGCCGATTGGCCGGTGGCGTTGAGGAACTTGACGCCGGCGCGGTCGGCCGATTCCTCCTGGGTACGCACATAGGCGATCAGCGACTGCTGGATCGCGGCCTGCGGCGCCTGCAGGGCGGCCGCGCCGGCCTGTCCGGCGCTCATGCTGTTGGTGCGCGAGGCCGCGACCATGGCGCCGACGCCGAGCAGGAGGGCGACGATCGACTGGGTCGTGGCCGCCGCCAATTGCTCGCGGAAGCGCGCCAGGTGACCGCCCGCGATATGGCCGGTCTCGTGCGCGAGCACGCCGATCACCTCGTTGGGCCTCTGCGCCTCCATCAGGGTGCCGGCATTGATGAAGATGCGGCGGCCGTCGGCCACGAAGGCGTTGAATGAACGGTCGTTGATGATGACGACCTGGACGTTCTGCCGGCCGAGCCCGGCAGCCTGCAGGATTGGCTGGGTATATTCGCGCAGGAGCTGCTCGACCTCGGCGTCGCGGATGAGCGGCGGACCCTTGCCGCCCTCCTGCGGATACGCCGGATAGCTGGCGACGATCAGCGCCGCCGCCGTCAGCAGCGCCGTCGCGCGCGGCGCGGGTGCGCGGGGTCGCGCTTGCAAGGACTTGTCCGCTCCGTTCATGAAGACTGAAATCTCGGTTCGGCCGTGCCCGGGCCACGTCGCTTCGGCGTCATCATCGATACCACAGGACCGGGCCCTTCGCATCCTTGCCGCCGCGGCGCCGGGGCGCGGCGCGCGGCCATTGCACCGGAACCGGCAAGTTGCTACGCGCCGGGTATCGGTTGCGCCACCGAAACCGCCGAATACGGCAACAGCGGGGCAGGGGCTGGTCGCGCCGCCTGCCCCAGGGTTGCGACCATGCTGAACGCGGCAAAACGCCTGATATCGCCTTCGGCCCGCAGCGACGTGCCCCCGTTTATGGTGATGGACGTGATGGCGGCGGCCGGGCGCATCGAGGCCGCCGGCGGGCGCGTGATCCACTTGGAGGTCGGCCAGCCGGCGGCGCCGGCGCCGGCGACCGCCATCGCGGCCGCGCGCGCCGCGCTGGCGGGGCCGCTGCGCTATACCGAGACGCTGGGCATTCCCGCGCTGCGCGCGCGAATCGCCACGCATTACGGCGAGAGCTACGGCATCGACGTCGATCCCGCGCGCGTCGTGGTCACCACCGGATCGTCGGCGGGCTTCATCCTCGCCTTCCTGGCGCTGTTCGAGGCCGGCGACCGGGTCGCGGTCGCGGTGCCGGGCTATCCGCCCTATCGCCACATCCTCAAGGCGCTCGGCTGCGAGCCGGTGCTGATCGAGACCACGGCCGCGACCCGCTGGGCGATCACCCCGCCGATGCTGATCGCCGCGCATCGGCGCAAACCGCTCAACGGCGTGCTGGTGGCAAGCCCCGCCAACCCGACCGGCACCATGATGACGCGGGACGCTTTGAAAGCCCTGCACGACGCGGCGGAGGGCGAGGGCATCCGCTTCATCTCCGACGAAATCTATCATGGCCTCGACTATGCGTTTCCTGCCGACAGCGCGGCGCGGCTGTCGGCGAATGCCGTCGTCATCAACTCGTTTTCCAAGTATTTCTGCATGACCGGCTGGCGCATCGGCTGGATGCTGGCGCCGGAGCCGCTCGTCCGCCCGATCGACCGGCTGCAGGGCAATCTCGCGATCTCGGTGCCGGCGCTGTCGCAGATCGCGGCGCTGGCCGCCTTCGAGGGCCGCGCCGAGATGGAGACCGTCAAGCAGGGCTACGAGGAGAACCGCCGCATCCTGCTCGCGGGCCTGCCGAAGGCCGGCCTCGACGACATCCTGCCGGTCGACGGCGCCTTCTATCTCTATGCCGATATCTCGCGGTTCTCCGTCGACAGCCTCGATTTCGCCCGGCGCATGCTGGAGGAGACGCACGTCGCCGTCACGCCCGGCGTCGACTTCGACCCGTTGCACGGCAACAGCTTCATCCGCTTCTGCTATGCGGGCGCGGCGGCGGAGATGCACGAGGCGGTGGCGCGGATCGGCGCGTGGCTCAAGCGTCCATGAGTCCCGGCCGCCCGGCTTCGACGACGAAGGACTTGCGGGTGGACGTCGCCGCTCCCGGCACGCTGATCTTCTCGACCACCCGGTAATCCGCCTGCCACCGTTTCGGGCTCACCACATGGCGCGTGTAGCCGCGCTCGTTGCCGATGAACTTGAGATGCGGATTGTGCGCGTGCAGCGCTTCGGCGTTCGGCACGCTGGGCGTGCCGTCGCCATTCGAGGAGATCGAGGTCGCCAGGAACTCGACGCCGACGCAGCGAGACTGGGGATCGCCGAAGTCTTCCCTGATGTCGAATGCCATCGCCATATGGGCGTCGCCCGTGAGCACCACCGGATTGGGCGCCTGCACGTCGTCCAGGATATTGAGGACGCGGCTGCGGCCGGCGCTGGCCCCGTCCCACGTGTCCATGCGCCGGATTTCCACGTCGGGCACTTGCAGCCAGGGAAACGATCGCCAGTCGAGGCGTGAAAACACGACCTGCTGCGCCAGCACCTGCCATGTGCCCTTGGCTGAACGCAGCTCCTGCTCCAGCCAGCGTTCCTGTGCGCCGCCGAGCATGGTGCGGTTCGGCTCGTCCGCATCCTTGCAGTCCGACCGGAAGCCGTCGCCGCAGGGCTGCTTGGACCGGTACTGTCGGGTGTCGAGCACCGCGAGGTCGGCGAGAGCGCCGATCCGGAGCAGGCGGTAGGCCAGAACGTCCGGCCCGCGCGGCAGCATGCTCCGGCGCACCGGCATGTGCTCGTACCAGGCCTGGAAGGCCGCGGCGCGGCGGAACAGGAATATCTCCGGCGGCGTGTTCTTCGGATCGGAATCCGCGGCCCAGTTGTCGACAACCTCATGGTCGTCGAAGCTCGGCAGGAAGCAGCAGGCCGCATGCGCCGCCTGCAGATCGGGATCGGTCTTGTAGAGCGCATAGCGCCGGCGGTAGTCGATCAGCGAAAGGCAGAGCGGAAAGTCGGCCGGCATCGTCCGTGGAAATACCCGGCCCTGCCGGTCGGCCGTCACGTGGCGATGCTCGTAGATGTAGTCGCCGTAGTGGGCGACGAAATCGAACGCTTCCTCGGCGATGCTGCGCCACGCGGTGAAGAATCCACCTTCCCACTCCTGGCATCCGGCCGACGCGAACCGCAACTGCGACACCGGCGCTCCCGGCGCGGGCAGCGTGCGCGCGCGTCCGACCGGGCTCTCGGCGCCGCCGGCGCGAAACCGGTAGTAATACTCGCGCGCGGGCTCCAGTCCGGCGACCTCCACGTGCACCGAATGTGCGATCTCCGGGCGCGCGATCGCCTTGCCGGAACGCACCACCTGCTGCATGGGCGCGTCGGCCGCAATCTCCCACGCGACCTCGACCGGAACCGGCGCCATGCCGCCGCGCGCGGTCAGCGGTCGCGGCGCCAGCCGCGTCCAGATCACGAAGCCGTCGGCGGCGGGCTCGCCCGAGGCGATGCCGAGCGTGAAGGGATTGTCCCTGAACTGGGCGGAAACCGGACTGATGCGCAGGAGCGGGACACCCGCCACCGCCAGTCCCGCGCTGGCCGCGCCCTGGAGCAGGCTGCGGCGGGTGAAGTCCAGAGGACGGGGTGGGAGGAGCCGGCTCATGACCAATCCAGTCGATGGGACGCGCGCAATACGCGCAGCGGCGTCATCCTTGTAGTCCGATCTCCGGCGAGCGGCCAGCGAGAGCGCGCGATCCGCGCGAGCGATCCGGATTGGCGGATGCCGGCCCGCTGGCTATGGTCGAGGATCGGGCTTCGTTCAAGAATGACCCGCAAAACGGCGTGGGAGGAAGTGATGATCGCATGGTCGGCGTCGCGCGCGCTCGGCGCGCTGCTGGTTGCGAGCGCGGCTTGGATGCTTCCGGGCGGCGCGCGTGCCGAATTCCCCGACAAGCCGATCCGGCTGATCGTCCCGCAGGCGCCGGGCAGCGCCACCGATACGCTGGCGCGGCTGTTGTCCGCCGAGCTCGCCACCATCCTCGGCCAGACCATCGTGGTCGAGAACAAGCCCGGCGCCGCCTTCACCATCGGCCTCGACCTCGTGGCGAAGGCCGCGCCCGACGGCTACACGCTCGGCATGGGGCCGGTGGGGGCGCTTGCGATCAGCCCGAACATGATCGCCAAGGTTCCCTACAACGTCGAGCGCGACTTCCAGCCGATCATACTGGCCACCCGCGGTCATCTGCTGCTCGCGGTGTCGCGCCAGTCCGCGATCCATTCCGTCAAGGACCTGATCGAGGAGGCCACGAAGAATCCTGGCAAGCTGACCAACGGCTCGTCGGCCAGCGGCTCGCCCGGCCATGTCGGCGGCGAGCTGTTCAAGGTGATGACCGGCACCAGCATCGTCCACGTGCCCTACCGGGGCGGCGCCGGGGCGACCAACGACCTGATCGGCGGGCACGTGGACCTGATGTTCGAGAGCCTCAATTCGATCGCCCCGCTCGCCAAGTCCGGCGAGGTGCGCGCGCTTGCGGTCAGCGGCGCGCGGCGCTCCCCCGCGTTCCCGGATTTGCCGACCGTCGCGGAGGCCGGCGTGCCGGGTTACGACGCGCCGACCTGGAGCGGCGTGGTCGGGCCCGCCGGCATCCCGCGCGAGGTCGTGATGAAGCTCAATGGCGCGCTCAACCGCGCGATTGCCACGCCGAGCTTCGTGCAGCGCTTCGGCGTGATCGGCGACGAGCCCGCGGGCGGCACGCCCGAGGACTATGGCGCGATGATCAGCCACGAACTGGCCAAGTGGGCGGATGTGATCAGGCGTTCCGGGGCGAAGCTGGATTAGAGCATTTTCAGGAAAAGTGGAATCCCCGGTTTCCGTCGAAAATGCGACCAACGCAAGAGTCCTAGAGCACGTTGAGTTTCAAGGAAACTGAATGTGCTCTAGCAGTCTGCTGAAAAACCCCTCGCCACAGCGCGCGAGTGATGATTCAGTTTTCTATCACGAATCGGCGGAGGCTTGCATGCGGGGCGCATTTTTGGATCAGGGCAAGCTGTTTTCGTACC
>JAXDOD010000049.1:0-48368 GCA_034669045.1 Alphaproteobacteria bacterium | reverse complement strand
CAGCGAAATGCTGATCGAGATCACGGTGAAGCCGATCTGGCGCGCGCCTTCGAGCGCCGCCTGCAGCGGCGTCATGCCCTTTTCCAGGTTGCGGAAGCAGTTCTCGATCATGACGATGGCGTCATCGACGACGAAGCCGACCGAGACCGCGAGCGCCATCAGCGAGAGATTGTCGATCGAAAAGCCGGCGACCCACATCATCGCGCAGGTCCCGGCCAGCGCCAGCGGCACGGTCACGCCGGCCGCGATGGTGGCGGCCGCGCGCCGCAGGAACAGGAACACGACCAGCATCACCAGCGAGATGGTAGCCAAGAGCGTGAGCTGCATGTCGTTGACGCTCGCGCGGATCGTGCCGGTGCGGTCGGACAGAATCGAAATGTCGATGTCGGCGGCAATCCAGCGTTTGAGCTCGGGCAGCAAGGCGCGGATGCGGTCGACCGTCTCGATCACGTTCGAATCGGCCGACTTGGTGACGACCAGCAGGACCGAGGGCTGGCCGTTGTACCAGCCGAACGAGCGGCTGTTGCGCACCCCCGGCTGGATCGACGCGATGGCGGAGAGCCGCACCACCGTGCCGTTGGCGGTGCGCACCACCAGGGGGTCGTATTCCGAGGCGGCGCGAAGCTGGTCGTTGGTGCCGATCGTGATCGCGCGGCCCTCGCCGTCGAAGACGCCGATCGGCCCCGCCGCATTGGTGTTGGCGATCGAGGTCCGCACGTCCTCCATGTTGAGGCCGATGGCGGCAAGCGCGATCGGGTTGACGCGCACGCGGATGGCCGGCTGCTCGGCGCCGTTGACCGTGACCTCGGCCACCCCGTCGAGCTGGGACAGGCGCTGCGCCACCACGCTGTCGGCCGCGTCGTAGATCACGCTCGGCGCCACCGTGCGCGAGGTCAGCGCCAGGATCATGATCGGGATCGCGGCGGGATTGGACTTGCGGAACGAGGGCCGCGACTGCAGGTCGCCCGGCAGGTCCGTCAGCGCGGCGTTGATCGCGCCCTGCACGTCGCGGGCGGCGCCGTCGATGTTGCGGGTGAGATCGAACTGCAGCGAGATTCGCGACGAGCCGAGCGAGCTCCGCGACGTCATTTCCACGAGGCCCGGAATTTCCCCGAGCCGGCGCTCGAGCGGGGCGGCAACCGTCTGCGCCATCGTTTCCGGGTCGGCGCCGGGGCGGCTCGCGCTCACGCTGATGGTCGGGAAATCGACCGTCGGCATGCTGGCGACCGGCAGGAACCGGTAGGCCACGGCGCCCACCAGCAGCAGCCCGATGGCGAGGAGCGTGGTGCCGACCGGCCGACGGATCGCGGGTTCGCAGATGTTCATCGCATCACTCCGCCGGCCGCTGCGAGGGCTCCGGCGTCGCCGGCAGCGCAAGCTCCTGCTGCACGTCCCGTTGCCGGGGACCGCTGAACCGCGCCCGCAAGCGCTCCATCTGCAGGTAGATGACGGGCGTCGTATAGAGCGTCAAGAGTTGGCTCAGCAGCAGCCCGCCGATGATGGTGATGCCGAGCGGATTGCGCAGCTCGGAGCCGGTGCCGCTCTCGACCGCCAGCGGGATGGCGCCGAACAGCGCCGCCAGCGTCGTCATCATGATCGGGCGGAAACGCAGGATGCAGGCCTTCACGATCGAATCGCGCGGCGAGAGGCCTTCGCCGCGCTCGGCCTCGAGCGCGAAATCGATCATCATGATGGCGTTCTTCTTGACGATGCCCATGAGCAGCACGATGCCGATCAGCGCGATCACCGAGAGGTCGTGGCGGAACAGCATCAAGGCGAGCAGCGCGCCGACGCCGGCCGAGGGCAGCGTCGAGAGGATCGTCAGCGGGTGGATGAAACTCTCGTAGAGGACGCCGAGCACGATATAGATCGTGATCGCCGCCGCCAGGATCAGCCACGGCTCGCCTTCGAGCGATTTGGCGAATTCGGCGGCGTCGCCCGAATAGCTGCCGATCACCGACGTGGGCATGCTGATGTCGCGCTCGGCGGCGGTGATCAGCTCGACCGCGTCGCTGAGCGCCGCATGGGGCGCGAGGTTGAAGCTGATGGTGACGGAGGGGAACTGCTCCTGGTGGGCGATCACCAATGGAGCGGTCGCGAACTCGAAACGCGCGAAGGTGCTGAGCGGCACCTGCGCGCCGGCGGTCCCGGGCACATAGAGCTTGGACAGCGCGCTCGGATCGAGCTGGTATTTCGGCATCGCTTCCAGGATCACGCGGTACTGGTTCGACTGCGCGTAGATGGTCGAGATCTGCCGCTGTCCGAACGCGCTGTTGAGGGTGTCGTTGACCGTCTGCAGCGACACGCCAAGCCGGCCGGCGACTTCGCGATCGACCACGATATTCATCCGCAGCCCTTCGTCCTGGGCTTCGGAGGCGACGTCGCGCAGCATGTCCGAGCGCTGCATCCGCTCGGCCAGCCGGTCGGCCCACAGGCTCACGTCCTTGGTGTCGGTGCCGGTGAGCGTGTACTGGAACTGCGCGCGGCTCATGCGCGTCGAGATCTGGATGTCCTGCACCGGCTGGAAGAACACGTTGATGCCGGGGATCGGCGCGACCAGGTGCTGCAACCGCTCGATGATGGTCGTGACGGTATCCTGGCGCTGGTTGCGCGGGCGCAGCGTGATGGCGAGCCGCGCCGCGTTCGGGGTCGCGTTGACCGGAGTCACGCCGACCACCGACACGGCGCCGCTCACGTCCGGGTCCTTGCGGATCGCGGTCTCGACTTGGTCGCGCAATCGCTGCATCTCGGTGAACGAGACCTCCTCGCCGCCTTCCATCACGGCGAAAACGAGGCCGGTGTCCTGCAGCGGCAGGAATCCCTTCGGGATGATCACATACAGCCAGGCGGTCGCGACCAGGGTGCCGACGGTCACCAGCAGCGTCAGGCTTTCATGGCGCAGTACCCATTCAAGGCTGCGGCCGTAGACCCCGAGGGTCCAGTCGACCGCGCGGTTGAACGCATTGGTGATCGCGTTGCCCTGGGCGCCGATGTTGTGCCGTAGCAGCCGGCTGCACATCATCGGCGTGAGCGTGAGCGAGACCACCGCCGACGTCACCACCGCGATGGTGAGCGTGAGCGCGAATTCGCGGAACATGCGGCCGACCAGGCCGGTCATGAACAGCAGCGGAATGAACACGGCGATCAGCGAGACGGTGAGCGAAATCACCGTGAAGCCGATCTCGCGCGCGCCTTCGAGCGCCGCCTCGAACGGGTCCTGGCCGTCCTCCATGTGGCGGACGATGTTCTCGATCATCACGATCGCGTCGTCGACCACGAAGCCGGTGCCGATCGTCAGCGCCATCAGCGACAGGTTGTCGAGCGAGAACCCGCAGAACCACATGACGCCGAAGGTGGCGATCAGCGACAGCGGCAGCGCCACGCCGGCGATGATGGTGGCGCGGATGGTGCGCAGGAAGATCAGCACGACCAGGATCACGAGCCCCACGCTGAGGATGAGCGTGAACTGCACGTCATGGATCGAGGACCGGATCGTCGTGGTGGCATCGTGCACCATGGTCAGCGTCGCGCCGGCCGGAAACGCGCGCTGCAGCCGCGGCAGCTCCTTGCGGATGCGCTCGACCGTCTCGATCACGTTGGCGCCGGGCTGGCGCTGGATATCGACCACGATCGCCGGATTGCCGTTGTACCAGCCGCCGACCTTGTTGTTCTCGAGGCCGTCGACGATCTCGGCGATGTCCTTCAGCAGCACCGGCGCGCCGTTGCGGTAGGCGAGGACGATGTTGCGATAGGCCTCCGCGGTCATGACCTGGTCATTGCCGGCGATGGTGTAGGACTGGTGGGCGCCGTCGAGCGAGCCCTTGGGGCCCGCCGTGTTGGCGCCGACGATCGTCGTGCGCACGTCCTCGAGAGCGATGCCGTAATTGGCGAGCCGCGCCAGGTCGACCTGGATGCGCACCGCCGGACGGATGCCGCCCTGGATGGTGACGCGTCCGACGCCGGTCAGCTCGCTCAGCCGCTGCTGCAGCACGCTGTCGCTGAGGTCGCTGAGCTGGCGCAGCGAGATGGTGGACGAGGTCAGCGCCAGCGTCACGATCGGCGCGTCGGCCGGGTTCACCTTGGAATAGACCGGCGGGTAGGGCAGGTTGCGCGGCAACGTCGAACCGGAGGCGTTGACCGCGGCCTGCACGTCCTGCGCGGCGGAATCGATGTCGCGGTTGAGATCGAACTGCAGCGTGATCTGGCTGATCCCGAACGAGCTCGACGAGGTCATCACCTGCAGCGACGGGATCTGCCCGAACTGGCGCTCGAGCGGCGCCGTCACCAGCGCCGCCATCGTGTCGGGACTGGCGCCGGGGAGCTGGGTGGTGACCTGGATGGTCGGGAAGTCGACCTGCGGCAGCGACGATACCGGAAGCCAGAGATACCCGAGCACGCCGCCCAGCAAGACCGCGATGCCGAGCAGCGACGTTGCGATCGGGCGGTGGATGAAGGGCGAGGAGACGCTCATGGCGAAGGGCTCGGCGTCTCCCCCGACGTTCGAATGCGTTTTCCCTTGGCCCGGGCCTTGCCCTTGTCCTGGCCGATCTGTCCGGCCTCCTCCGCGTTGGTCACCGTCACCTTGGTGCCCTCCGCGAGACGGGCAAAGCCGGTGGTGACGACATGCTCGCCCGGGCGCAGGCCGGTTTCGCGTTCGCCCTCGCGCAGGCCGGGCGCGATCACGGCCTGCTGGTCGTCCTGCTGCGTCACGCTCACGAGCCGGACCGTGACGGTGTTGTCGTCCTTGACGACGTAGACATAGGTGCCGTTGGGGCCGCGCTGGATGGCGGCGGTTGGCACCACCACGGCCTTGCGCAGTGTGTCGATGAGGAGCCGCACGTTGATGAACTGGCCCGGCCATAGCTGCAGGTCGGCGTTGGGAAACTCGGCCTTGAGCTTCACGGTGCCGGTGGTCTGGTCGACCTGGTTGTCGATGACCTGCACGGTGCCCTTGTCGATCGACCTGCTGTCAGGCCCGATCGCGTCGATCGGCAGCGGACCTTGACCGAGCCCGCGTTGCAGCTTCGAGAGCTCCTGCTGCGGCAGGTTGAAGATCACCGAGATTGGCTTGACCTGCGTGATCATGACGATGCCGGTGGCGTCGGAACCGCGCACGATATTGCCCTCGTCGACCATGCGGATGCCGGTGCGCCCCGTGAGCGGCGCGACCACGCTGGTATAGCCGAGGATGGCTTTTGCATTGTCGATCGCGGCCTGGTCGGACCGCACCTGGGCCTCGAGCTGGTTGACCAGCGCCTGCTGGGTGTCGACCTGCTGCTTGTTGATCGCGTTGGTCTTGGACAGCCTGGTGTAGCGCTCGAGGTCGAGCTTGGCGTTCGCGAGTTGCGCCTCGTCCTGCGCCTTCTTCGCCACCGCCTGGTCGTACTGCGCCTGATAGGTGGTGGGATCGATTTTTGCGAGCACGTCGCCCTTGGAGACGTCCTGCCCTTCCGTGAAGGACAGGTTCAGGAGCTTGCCGTCGACCTGCGCACGCACCGTCACGGTGTTGAGGGCCTTGGCGGTGCCGACGCCGTCGAGATAGACCGGGACGTCGGCGGTGCGCGCATCGAGGGCGAGCACCGGCACGGCCTCGTCGCCGCCTGGCCCGCCGGCCCGCTTGCCCTTGCCTTTTCCCTTGCCCTTCGCCTGCTGCTGGTCCTGCTGCGGCTGCCACGGCGCCCAATAATAGGAGGCGAGGCCGGCCGCGACGGCGAGGCAGACAAGGGCGATGGCGATCCGTCGCTTGTTCATTGCACCGTGGACGAGATGCCCTCTGCTGGCGGCGGAAACCAACTGCCGCCGAGGGCCTGGAACAGGCTCAGCACGGCTTGCAGGCGGGCAAGACGCACCTCGACGCGATTGTCCTGCGCCGTGAAAAGCGCCTGCTGGGTGATCAGCACCGTGACGAGGTCGACCGTGCCCTCGCGCAGCCTGGTCTCGGCGATGTCGAAGGCGCGTTGCGAGCTCGTCACCACCTGCTGCTGCAGCCGCTCGCGCTCGGTCGCGTCGGCCACTGCGATGAGGGCGATCTCGACGTCGCCGAAGGCGGACACGATGGCCTTGCGATAGACGTTCAGGAATTCGATCTGCCGGCCCTTGGCCAGCTCGAGCTGGCCTTCCAGGCGGAAGCCGTCGACGATCGGCTGCGCCAGATTGGCGGCGATGTTGTAAAAGATCGCCTGCGGGGTGAACAGGTTCTTCAGCGCCATGCTGGTCACGCCGTACTGGCCGGTCAGCGTGATGCTCGGGTAGAAGGCGGCGCGCGCCGCCTCCACGCTGGCGTCGGCGGAGGCGAGCTGGGCCTCGGCGGCGCGGATGTCGGGCCGCTGCAGCATCAGCTCCGACGGCAGCCCCGCCGTCACCCGCGGGATGCCGAGCCGATAGAGGCTGCCGCCGCGCACCTTGAGATTGACCGGCGCGCGTCCGATCAGCACGGCCAGCGTCGCCATGTTCTGGCGCATCGCCTGGTCGAGCGTCGGGATCGCGGCGCGCTGGGTCGCCACCAGCGTCTCCTGCTGCGCGACTTCGAGCTGCGAAGCGGTCCCGGCCTCCTGGCGCTGCCTGATCAGGGTCAGCACGCGGCTCGCGGCGGCGAGGTTGCTGCGCGCGATCCGCAAGCGGTCCTGCGAGGAGAGCACCAGGAAATAGGCGGTGGCGACGCTGACCACGGCGCCGAGCTTGACGGTGTCGCGGTCGAAGCGGCTGAAGATGGCGCTCTCCTGGGCGGCGCGGGAGATCGCGCGGTTCTTGCCCCAGAAGTCGATCTCGTAGCTGGCATCGAGCGCGACCGTATAGTTGACGCGCTCGGATCGGCCGGTGCTGCCGTTCGCCTGCGAGGCGCGCGACCGCACCGCGTTTGCCCTCAGGTCGATGGTCGGGATCAACGGCGCGCCCGCGATCTTGCTCTGGGCGTCCGCCTCCAGGATGCGCGCGACCGCCGCCGCGACGTCGAAGTTGGCGGTCTGCGCTTCCTCGATCAGGCTGGTCAGTTCGCCCGACCGGAAGCCGCGCCACCAGTCGAGCGCCGGCCGTGCGTCGTCACGCGCTCCCGGCGCGGCGCGATAGGCCGGCGGGATATCGATGTCCAATTCCGGCCGGTCGGCCGTGATGCATCCAGACAGCAGCATGGGCACCAAGCATGTTCCCAACAAAGCGGCGAAGGCGCGGTGGCGATCCGCGACTCTTTCGACCGGCGCACGCGACGGCAACCACGCACACATAAGACTTTCTCACGAACGCAACAGACGCAGACCTGCGGCAATTCGAGGACAAGCTTAAACGCACGCGCCAGCCCCCGGCCGCGATGACCGTTAACCATAGGGTAGCAGGCCCATCGGAGCGGACCCACTTAAATTAACGACAGGTTGGCGGTTTCCCGCCGCCGGCGTGGCGGGAGGAGGGTCGAGGACCCGGATCGGCAGCGCCTGCCGAATAGTCAATGAAAACAATCGGGTATGTTGGTGGCGGGCTGTTTCGGAGCCGAGGCGCTCCGGCACGCTTGGGTGCGCTCGTTCGCTCGACGGAGGCTGCTCCTTCGTGTGCAGCGCGGGCGGCCCGCCCGACCAGAAGTCGCATACCGTTGGCCGTTCGGATGTGGGATGCTCTCCCCGCTGCGGGGGCCGTGCAGAACGCCGTGGCCGAAGCCGGAAGCCTTGAATGTCGACTGAAGTGAAGCCGGAAGCCTTGAATGTCGACTGAAGTAATGAGTGCGACGCTGCGCCCGCCGGCGCGGCGCAGGCCGTCCAGGCGGCTGCGGCTCGAGCACGTCGTCATGGGCGGCGCCATCGTGTCGCTCATTGTCCTCGTCGTGCTGCCGCTGCTGTTTCTGTTGGGGGGGAGCCTGCGCGGCGAGCAGGGCATGAGCCTCGACCATTTCCGCGAGGTTTTGTCCGGCCGGCTCTACGTCAACGCGCTCGTAAACTCCCTGATCCTCGGGGCGTGGACGGGCTTGTTCAGCCTGATCATCGGACTGATCCTGGCCTGGGCGGTCAGCCGTACCGACGTACCGTTCAAGCCCTTCATCCAGGCCACCGCGACCTTCGCCTACCTGCTGCCGCCGTTCCTGACCGCGATCGCCTTCACCTACCTGTTCAGCCCCAATGCCGGGCTGGTGAACGTGCTGATGCGCGACGTGCTGGGGCTGCCCTGGCTCACCTTCAACATCTTCTCGATGACCGGGCTCGTCGTCGTGACCGTGATGCACACCTTCCCGTTCGTCTACCTGCTGGCCTCGAGCGCGCTGCAGTCGGTCGACGCCTCCTACGAGGAGGCGGCGCAGATCCTCGGCGCCTCGAAGCTGCGCACCGCGTTCTCGATCACGGCGCCGCTGGTGGCGCCCGCGATCCTGTCCGGCACGCTGCTCGCTTTCGTGAACGCCATCGCGCTGTTCGGCTCGCAGGCGATCATCGGGCTGCCCGGCCGCATCGTGACGCTGCCGACGCGCATCTACGCGCTGTTCGACTACCCGCCGGAATACGGGCTCGCCTCCGCGCTCTCGCTCGTGTTCGTGATCCTCACGGTGGCGGCGCTCTACCTGCAGCGCGCGTTCCTGTCGCGGCGCTCCTACGTGACGCTCGCCGGCAAGGGCTCGCGGCCGCAGCTCATGCAGCTCGGCGCCTTGCGCTGGGTCGTGTTCGGCTTTGCGGTGGTCATCTTCGTCATCGCGATCCTGGCGCCCTACGCGACCCTGATCGCGGTGTCGTTCTCGAAGTCCTGGGGCCTCGATTTCTGGAAGAACCTCACGCTCGCGAACTACAAGTTCATCCTGTTCGACTACAACGTCACCCGGCGCGCGATCGCAAACAGCCTGCTGCTGGCGACGGTCGCCGCGACGCTGGCGGTGCTGCTCGGCGTGGTGATGGGCTGGATCGACCTGCGCACCCGCATCCCGGGACGCAAGTTCCTCGATTATGCCTCGCTCATCCCGCTCGGGCTGCCCGGCATCGTGGTGGCGGTGGCGCTGATCCAGTTCTGGCTGGCGATGCCGGTCGCGCTCTACGGCACGCTGGCGATCCTGCTGCTCGCCTATGTGGGCCGCTACCTGCCGCTCGGGGTGCGCGCCGCCAATGCGTCGCTGCGCCAGATCGATCCCTCGCTCGAGGAAAGCGCGCAGATCCTCGGCGCCTCCTGGACCACCACCATGCGCGAGATCACGCTGCCGCTGATCCGCCCCGGCCTGTTCGCCGGCTGGCTCCTGGTCTTCGTGCCGGTGCTGCAGGAGCTCTCGGCGTCGATCCTGTTGTTCTCGTCGAGCTCGATCACGCTCGCGGTCGCGATCTACAACCTCTATGAGACCGGCTATATCGAGCCGGTCGCGGCGCTCTCCATGATCAACATGGTGATCATCGGCGTGGCGATCGCGCTCGCCTATCGCATCGGCGGGCGTTCCATCTCCGCGCGCGAAGCCGCGCCGGTCAGCACCTGACGGGACATGATGGTTCAATTATCGTCATTGCGGCCGAGTGAGCGCAGCGCGCGAGGGCCGGTCATGACCGAGAGAGCGTCATAATGGCCGCAATCAGCATCCGCGGGCTATCGAAGAGCTTCGGCGCCAACGCCGAAGTCGCCGCCGTCAACGACGTCGAGCTCGAGATCAAAGGCAATTCCTTCGTGACGCTGCTCGGCCCGTCGGGCTGCGGCAAGACCACCACGCTGCGCCTGCTCGCCGGCTACATCATCCCCGATCAGGGCACGATCGAGGTCGACGGCCGGCTGTTGTCGGCGCCCGGCTCGGTGGTGCCGCCGGAGGCGCGCGGCATGGGCATGGTGTTCCAGAACTATGCGGTGTGGCCGCACAAGACCGTGTACGAGAACGTCGTGTTCGGCCTCAAGCTGCGCAAGATGGCGGCGGCGGCGGCCAGGAAAAAGGTCGAGGACACCCTGGCGATGGTCAATCTCGGCGGGCTGGAGGCGCGCTATCCGAGCGAGCTGTCCGGCGGCCAGCAGCAGCGCGTCGCGCTCGCCCGCTCGCTCGTGGTCGAGCCGTCGATCCTCCTCCTCGACGAGCCGCTCTCCAATCTCGACGCCAAGCTGCGCGAGCGCATGCGCTCGGAGCTCAAGGAGCTGCAGCGGCGCACCGGCATCACCTTCGTCTATGTCACCCACGACCAGGCCGAGGCGCTCGCGCTGTCGGACCAGATCGCGGTGATGAACGCGGGCCGCGTGCAGCAATACGGCACGCCGTTCGAGGTCTATGCCCATCCGGAGAACCGCATGGTGGCCGATTTCATGGGCCTGGTGAATCTGGTGCCGGGCACGATCCGCGCGGTCGCCGACGGCCGCGGCACGGTCGAGCTCGCCGGCGCGCTCGCGCTCGAGGTCGCCGCGCTCGACGGGCTCGGCCCGGGCGACAGCGTCGACGTGTCGATCCGGCCGGAGAACATCCGCCTCGGCCCGGCGGCGGACGGCGCCGCCGGCGCGGCCAAGGTCACCGATCACGTCTTCCTCGGCAACATCAGCGAATACTACGTGGCGCTGCCCTCCGGACCGGTGCTGCGGGTGCAGACGCACCCGTTGCAGCACTTCGAGGTCGGCGCCCCGGTCGCGGTCGAGATCGACCCGTCGCAATGCAGCGTCTTCCGCCGCACGCCGATTTGAGCGGCCGGGTGTGGGATTACGCGAATCAGCCCATCTGCTAGTAAGTAGCTTTAGGCATGGCCGAGCCGCTTGCGCCCTCACCAGCCGCAACGCATATTTCCGATATGATGACTGACCGGATCGACCCCGCCGAACTGGATGCTCATGACGCCTGGGTGGCTGAACATCTCGACGAAATGGTCCGGCAACATCCGGGCAAGGTCATCGCGGTGTATCGGGGCCGCTTGATTGCGGTTGGCGATACTTACCGGGAGGTGTTCGAGGCTGCTAAGGCACAAGGCATCGTTGACGAACCGTTTACGATGCGTGTGCCGACAGCGGATGAGGCCCAAGCTGTGTTTCCGTCAGTTTTTTCCAGCGGCGGAACATGAACGGGGAGCGCGTCGTCTTCCGCTATAAATCTATGCTGGGCCGCTTGTCCCCGACCGCGACCGTTGGATTGCGTCTCAACGAAACGTGGCGGCGGGTGGATGCTTATGTGGATTCCGGCGCAGCCTATTCCATCGTGCATGGCGATTTCGCCCGCGACGTGGGATTCGAGTTCGAGCGGGGCGAACGTATTTTCGTGATGGTGGGCGATGGGAGCTTGATCCCGGTATTTCTGCATCGCGTTGCCCTGCAAATCGGGCCGCACCGCATCGAGGCCAGAATGGGTTTTTCCGACCGCCTGGGAATCGGGTTTCATCTGCTCGGGCGGTTGGATGTGTTCGAGCGTTTCCGCGTGTGCTTTCATGAACGCGAGCGAACGGTGATTTTTGATCCGTATCCGCCGCGAGATGCATGAATCGTGGTCATCCGACGAGGAGTGATGATGAACAAGTCCGTTTCCCCCTCCCACGCCATTCGCGGCGAGGAGCACTGGACCAGCAAGGGCGCCGACGTGCGCCTGTTCCTGTGGAACAAGCATGCCGGCGATCCGTCGGGGCCGGCCGGCCGCATCCTGTTCGTGCACGGCTCGTCGATGGCCTCGCAGCCGACCTTCGACCTGCAGGTGCGGGGTCGTCCGGATCTCTCCGCCATGGACTGGTTCGCCGCCCGCGGCTTCGACTGCTGGTGCGTCGACATGGAGGGCTACGGGCGCTCCACCAAGGACCGCGACAACAACGCCTCCATCTCGCAGGGCGCCGACGACTGCTTCGCGGCCGCGAGCTACATCGCGGATTTGCGCGGCAAGCGTCCGCTCCTGGTGTACGGGATTTCCTCGGGCGCGCTGCGCGCGGCGCTGTTCGCGCAACGCCATCCCGAGATGGTCGGCCGGCTCGCGCTCGACGCCATGGTCTGGACCGGCGAGGGTTCGCCCACGCTCGCCGAGCGGAGCAAGCGGCTGCCCGAGTACCAGACCAGGAACCGCCGGCCGATCGACCGCGCCTTCGTGCACTCGATCTTCACCCGCGACCATCCCGGCACCGCGGACGAAGACGTGATCGATGCCTTCGCGGACGAGATCCTCAGGCTCGACGACTCGGTGCCGACCGGCACCTACGTGGACATGTGCTCGCGCCTGCCGGTCTGCGACCCGGAGAAGATCAAGGCCGCGACCATCATCATGCGCGGCCAGTGGGACGGCATCGCGAGCTTGCAGGACCTGATGAAGTTCTTCGAGAAGCTGCCCAATCCCGACAAGCAGTTCGCCGTCATGCCGGGCATCGCGCATGCCTCGCTGCAGCAGAAGAACTACGCCATCGTCCACCACATCCTGTTGAGCTTCTTCACCCAGCCGGAGCCGGTCTATCGCGGCAACCACTAGATGACGCCTCGGTCTGTAGGGTGGGGCAAAGCGAAGCGTGCCCACGCGCCTTCGTTCGGCAGGCGAGAAAAACGCGTGGGCACGGCGCCATAGCCCGCGAAGACGGGCGTGAACGCCCTAATGGGCGCCTTTTGCGAACCCTACGACCTACGACCTGGTGCACTCGAACGACAGCCCAAGGAGAACAACCATGCTCAAGCTCAAACTCACGCTCTGCGCGGCCGCGCTGCTCGTCCTTGGCCCGGCTCATGCGCAGGATGCCGTCGACGCCGCCAAGGCCAAGGCCGAGGGCAAGGTGAGCTGGTACACCTCGACGCCGATCGAACAGGCGCAGAAGATCATCGCGCTGTTCAAGCAGCAGACCGGCATCGAGGTCGAGCTGTTCCGCTCCGGCGGCTCCGCGATCCTCAGCCGCTTCCAGCAGGAGATGACCGCCGGCCGCGCCGCCGCCGACGTGCTCACGCATTCCGAGCCGGCGGCCGCGAGCGCGCTCAACAAAAAGGGCTATTTCGTCAACTTCAAGCCGAAGAACTTCGACAAGATCCCGAACGAGGCGAAGGCGGCGGACGGCAGCTTCGTCGGCCAGCGTCTCAACATGATGACGCACTACCTGCGCAGCGACAAAGTCGCGGCCGCCGACGAGCCCAAGACCTGGGACGACTTCACCGCCGCCAAGTACAAGGGCAAGCTGGTGATGACCGATCCCTCGTTCACGTCGCTGCAGGTGTCGGTGGTCGGCATGACGGCGAAGATGCGCGGCTGGGACTATTACAAGAAGCTGCGCGCCAACGACATCATGATCGTGCAGGGCAACCAGCAGGTCGCCGACATGCTCAAGCGCGGCGAGCGCCTGATCGGGGTCGGGGCGCTCGACTCCTACGCCGCCGACCTCAAGCGCGAAGGCCACCCGATCAAGACGCTTTATCCGTCCGACGGCGTGTTCATCATTCCCTCGCCGACCTCGGTGGTGAAGGGCTCGCCGCATCCGAACGCCGCCAAACTGTTCGCGGAGTTCATGATCGGTGACGATGCCCAGAAGGTCTTCCCGGCCGATGGCGGCTATTCGGTGCGCACCGACATCGCGCCGCCGGCGGGCTCGCCCGACCTCAAGAGCCTGACGATCCTTCCGGTCGACGACGACGCCATCGAGAAGGACACCCAGCGCATCAAGCGGCAGTTCAACGAGATTTTCTCCTGAAGCCGGCGCCGGCGCGGGTCGCTTGCTGCAAACGGGGGGCGCCGCCGCCGCGCGCCCCCGGCCATGATAACGAGACTAACCCGCTGAAGGTCCAGCAAAATCATTCCTGTGGGCAGGCCGGGCGCGGCCGCCCCAATCGAACCTTCCCCTGCTAGAAGGCGTTGCATAGGCGAGCCTGTCCGCCAGACCCAGGGGCCACGTCATGCTGCGCTGGTTTCACGCCCTGATGCCGCGGGAAGAGCGGTTCTTCGATCTCTATGCCCGCCATGCCGAAGTCGTGGTCGCCGGCGCCAAGGCGCTGCGCGAGATGCTGGAAGGCGGCGACGCGGTGCCGCGCAACTACAAGACCGTCATGGATCGCGAGCACGAGGCCGACGAGATCACGCGCGAAGTGCTCATCGCGGTGCGGCGCACCTTCATCACGCCGTTCGACCGCGGCGACGTGAAGGACCTGATCACCTCCATGGACAACGCCATCGACCAGATGCAGAAGACCGCCAAGACCATCATGCTGTTCGACCAGCGTGCGTTCACGGTGCAGCAGAAGCAGATGGGCGACGCGGTCGTGACCGCCGCCGTCCTGGTGCACGAGGCGGTCCCGCTGCTGCGGTCGATCAACACCAATGCCGGCCGGATCAGCCGGATCAGCGAGCAGATTTCGAAGATCGAAGGCGAGGCGGACGATCTGCACGATATCGGCCTGCAGGAGCTCTACCGCGCCAATCTGCCGTCGAATTCGATGTCGTTCTTCATCGGCTGCGAGGTCTACGACCATCTCGAAAAGGTGGTCGACCGCTTCGACGACGTCGCCAACGAGATTCACGGGATCATGCTCGAGAACGTGTGACAGTCCCCGCCATGACGCATCTTTCTCGGCCTCATGCTGAGGAGCCCGCCACAGCAGGCGCAGCCGGCGCATACCTGGCTGCGGTGCGGGCGTCTCGAAGCACGGGGCCGCCCCCATCCGTCGAGACGGCGGCTTGCCCGCCTCCCCGGGATGAGGGGGGAGCGCACTCGGAGTTGACTTGACATGGACGCCGTTGCGCTTGCGCTGCCGATCCTGATCGCGCTCGTCATCATCGCGCTCGCGTTCGATTTCCTCAACGGTCTTCACGACGCCGCCAATTCCATCGCCACTATCGTCTCGACCCGCGTGCTGCGGCCGCAGACCGCGGTGGCCTGGGCCGCCTTCTTCAACTTCGTCGCCTTCCTGGTGTTCGGCTCGCACGTCGCCCAGACCATCGGCACCGGCATCGTCTCGGCCGAGATCATCGATGCGCGCGTGGTCTTCGGCGCGCTCATGGGCGCGATCAGCTGGAACATCATCACCTGGGTTGCCGGCATTCCCTCGTCGAGCTCGCACGCGCTGATCGGCGGCCTCGTCGGCGCCGGCACCGCCAAGGCCGGCATCCAGGTCATCGTCTGGCAGGGACTGGCCAAGACGAGCGCGGCGATCGTGCTCTCGCCGCTCACCGGGTTCGCGCTGGCGCTGCTTCTGTTCCTGGTCGTCTCCTGGCTGGCCGTGCGCTACACGCCCTACGCGGTCGACCGTGGCTTCCGCTCGCTGCAGCTCGTGTCAGCTTCGCTCTATTCGCTCGGCCACGGCGGCAACGACGCGCAGAAGACCATGGGGATCATCACGGTCCTGCTCTACAGCCAGGGCTATCTCGGCGGCGAATTCCATGTGCCGTACTGGGTCATGTTCTCGTGCTACGCCGCCATGGGGCTCGGCACGCTGCTCGGCGGCTGGCGCATCGTGCACACGATGGGTTCGCGCATCACGCGGCTGCGGCCGTTCCAGGGCTTCTGCGCGGAGACCGGCGGCGCCATCACGCTGTTCGTGGCGACCGAGCTCGGCATCCCGGTGTCCACCACGCACACGATCACCGGCTGCATCATCGGGGTCGGCGCCGCGCGCCGCACGTCGGCGGTGCGCTGGAGCGTCGCCAACAGCATCGTCTTCGCCTGGATCGTGACGATCCCGGCCACGGCCTTCATCGCGGCGCTGTTCTATGCGGCGGCCGGGCTGCTGGGCTGACCGGGCGACCGGCTACACGGCCACCTTCTGCAGGAAGCCTTCCACCTCGGCGCGCAGGTCGGCGGCCGCGGTATCGACCGCCTCGGAGGCCGCCAGCACCGTTTCGGCCGAAGTGCGCGTCTCGGTGGCGGCGCCCGCGACGTCGCCCAGCACCGCGACCACCTCCTTGGTCCCGCGCGCGGCGCTCGCGACGTTCTGGGAGATTTCGCCGGTGGCGGCGTTCTGCTGCTGCACCGAGGCCGCCGCCGCCGCCGTGAACTCGCTGATCTCCTTCATCCGCGCGGCGATGCGCCCGATCGCCTCGACCGCGGCCCCGGTCGAGGCCTGCACCGCGGCGATCTGGCTGGCGATCTCCTCGGTCGCCTTGCCGGTCTGCACCGCCAGCGACTTCACCTCGGAGGCGACGACCGCGAAGCCGCGCCCGGCCTCGCCCGCGCGTGCGGCCTCGATGGTGGCGTTGAGCGCCAGCAGATTGGTCTGGCCGGCGACGTCCTGGATCAGCTTGACCACGTCGCCGATCTTCTGCGCCGCCTGCGCCAGGCCGCCGATCTGGTCGTTGGTGGTGCCGGCTTCGTTGACCGCGATCTCGACCAGGTTGTTGGTCTGGCCGAGCTGGCGGCTGATCTCGGCGATCGACGACGACAATTCCTCGGCCGCGGAGGCCGCGATCTCGACGTTGACCGATGCCTCGTTGGAGCTCTGGACGGCGCCTTCGGCGCGCTCCGAGGTCCGGTGCGAGGCCGCGAACAACGCCCGCGCGGTCGCCCGCATGGCGCCGGCATTCTCGCCCACGGTCTTGAGCATCGCCTCGGCGTGGCGCCGGAACGCCGCGATGGCGGCGTCGACGTCGGCGCGGCGCTCGTGCTGCTCCGCCATCTGCTTGCTTTCCTGCTCGTAACGGAACTGGTCGGTGGCGTCCTGGTGGGTCGAGACCCAGCCGCCGCCCGCCAGCGGCCGGTTGGCGATGAAGTAGACGCGCCCGTCCGGCATCGCCAGGGTCTTGTCCGGGTGCTGGCCGGCCCGCAGCTTCTGCATGACCCCGGCCAGATAGACGTCGACGTTGCCGGAGAACGTGCCGGCGCGGACGCGGTGCTCGAACATTTCCCGCAGCGTGCTCCCCGGCCGCGCCTGCTCGCGCGTGAGGCCGTAGAGCTGCCGGTAGCGCTCGTTGACGAGGATCAGGCGGGTGTTGGCGTCGAACATGGCGAGACCCTGCGACATGGTCTCGAAGGCGCTGATCAGGCGGCGGTTCTGGCGCACGGCGTGAAACAGCGTGAGCGCCGCCACCAGGGCGAAGGCCAGGAGCGCGCAGGCCCCGGCCACCAGGGCGGAGGCGAGCGGGCGCGGCATGGCGGCCCAGGCCGCGCCGAGGCGGCCTGGATCGACGAGGAGAAAGCCGCTGGTCCCGGCCAGGCCGGAAATGGCGCCGATCAGCACGGCGAGCCGCCATTCGTGCCGGAAGACGCTGGCGACAAGGACTCTCAGCATGGGGCTATGGTTCCGGTTTGGTTAAGAGTAATCGGAAACCGGTTTGCGGAGAGTTAACCGTCGCGGGATTGCGCGCGGGCCGCGAAGCTTGACCGATCGTTAACGCCGGTCGCGCCCGGAAAGCCCGCGCTCAGTTCTCCTGGAACGCCTGCTCGCGCGTGCTGCGGATCGCCGGCAGCGCGACGATCACCAGCAGGATCGCGGCCGCGGCCAGCAGCCCGAGGCTGATCGGGCGCTGGACGAAGATCATCGGGTCGCCGCTCGAAATCCGCAGGGCGCGGCGCAGATTCTCCTCCATCAGCGGCCCCAGCACGAAGCCGAGGATCATCGGCGCCGGCTCGCAGTCGAGCCGCAGGAAGATGTAGCCGAGCACCCCGAAGACCGCGGCGAGCAGGACCGCAAAGGCGCTGTTGCCGATGGTGTAGGCGCCGATGGCGCAGAACAGGAGAACGGCGAGGTAGAGGAACCGGTACGGCACCTTGAGGAGCTGCACCCACATGCCGATCAGCGGCAGGTTGATGACCAGCAGCATCAGGTTGCCGATCCACATCGAGGCGACCATGCCCCAGAACAGTTGCGGGCGTTCGGTCATCACCTGCGGCCCCGGCTGGATGCCGTGAATGGTCATGGCGCCGATCATCAGCGCCATCACGGCGTTGCCCGGAATGCCCAGGGTCAGCATCGGGATGAACGAGGTCTGCGCGCCGGCATTGTTGGCGGACTCGGGCCCCGCCACGCCCTCGACCGCGCCGTGCCCGAAGCGCGCGGGATCGCGCGCGACCTTCTTCTCCAGAATATAGGCCGCGAACGAGGACAGCGTGGCGCCGCCGCCGGGCAGCACGCCGAGCACCGAGCCGAGCGCGGTGCCGCGCAGCACCGCCGGCCAGGCCAGCCGGAAATCCTCCCGCGTCGGCCACAGCCGCGTGATCTTCTGCATGATCACGGAACGGCCGGCGCCGGACTGCGACAGGTTGCCGATGATCTCGCCGACGCCGAAGACGCCGATCGCCAGCACGGCGAAGTCGATGCCGTCCGAAAGTCCCGTGATGCCGAAGGTGAAGCGCTGTCCCGCGGTCTGCCCGTCGGTGCCGGCCAGCCCGAACAGCAGGCCGAGGATGATCATGGCGACCGCCTTGAGCACCGGGCCGTGCGCCAGCACCACCGCCGCCACCAGGCCGAGCACCATGAGCGAGAAATACTCCGGCGCGCCGAACGACTGCCCGACCAGCGCAAGCGGCGGAGCGAACATCGCGATCACCGCGGTCGAGACCGTGCCGGCAAAGAAGGAACCGAGCGCGGCGATCGCCAGCGCGGAGCCGGCCCTGCCCTGGCGCGCCATCTGGTGGCCGTCGATGCAGGTGACGACCGATGAGGTCTCGCCCGGCAGGTTGACCAGGATGGCGGTGGTCGAGCCGCCATATTGCGCGCCGTAGAAGATGCCGGCGAGCATGATCAGGCCGGAGACAGGCTCGAGATGAAACGTGAGCGGGAGCAGCATCGCGATGGTGGCGATCGGCCCGATCCCGGGCAGCACGCCGATCAGCGTGCCGATCAGCGCGCCGGCGAGCGCGAAGCCGAGGTTGGCGGGCGTGAGCGCGACGCCAAAGCCGGTGGCGAGATTGTGCAGCAGCTCCATCGGCTCACCAGTCCGGCCAGACCGGGATCGCCAGTCCGAGCCCCAGGATGAAGATCGTCCACGACAGCACGATCAGCCCCGCGGCGGCGGCGAGCGCCTCCCAGGGCTTGATCCCGCGCGCGGCGAGCGAGCCGATCGCGATCAGAAGCGCGATCGATACGACGAGGCCGAGCCGTTCGAGCGCGAGGCCGAAGGCGACGAGGCTCGCCGTCACCACGATCACCGGCCATAGCCGCGCCAGGGCGCCCGGTTCGGCCGGCGGCGCGGCGCCGCGCTCGCGCAGGCCCTGCAGCAGGATCAGAGCGCCGAGCCCGAGCAGGATCCAGCACAGCAGCCGCGGCACGTAGCCGGTGCCCATGCGCAACGCCGTGCCGATCGGATAATGGCGCGAGACCCAAAGCCCGAGCGCCGCGATGGCCATGAACATCAGCCCGGCCCGCACGTTCTTGCGCCGCAGCCGCGCCAACGGCGAGTGCTGCGCCAAACCCGGTGGCGGCGCTGGCTGAGGGCCGGTGGCCATTGGTCGTGCTCTGCTCCTCCGGCCATGCGAGAAGCGCGCGGCGGCGCGGCCGGGTGGGCGTGATCCGCGCTAACTTACCGGTGTCCCGGGCGCAGCGCAGCACGAAGTGATGCGCTGCAGACCCGGACCGTTCCCAATCTCGGTCTGTGGCGGTCCCGGATCAGCGGTGCACCGCGCAAGTGCTGCGCGCTGCACCGCGTCCGCGACACGCACTCCGCCCTCATCCCTGAGGGCCACCACCCTTTCCCTCGCTCGCGATCGACAAGAAAAAAAGCGCGACCGCCCGGGGCGGTCGCGCGCTGCTGCTCGGCCGAAAGCCTGCCTCAATCCTGCGGCTCGACCTTGACGATCGAGGCGCCGTGGTTGCTGCCGACCCAGAAGGTGGGCGGCGTGGTCGCGTTGTCCACGAACATGCGGCGCATGTTGGTGTCGCGCGGCAGCGGATATTCGACCGATTGGCCGGTCCTGGTGTCGATCCGCACCACCCGGTCGGTGCTCATTCCGCCGGTCCAGGCGTTGGCATTCTTGTCCACCACCACGTCATAGGGCTGGGTGAACTTGGTCGGCAGCGGAAACTCCTGGAACTTCTCCGCCTTGGTGTCGAACATCGTGACCTTGTTGCCACGATATTGCGCGAACCAGAAACGGTCCTGGTCGTCGACGCGGCCGCGGCGGTTGCGCGAGAAGCTCGTCGGCACCTGGTAGAAGGTGAACTTGCCGGTCTTGGCGTCGATGCGCGCGAGGTTGTTGCGCTGATATTCGGTGAGATAGACGTTGTTCTGCGAGTCGGCGCGCACGTCATAGATCGAGTGGCCGGTCTTGCCGGCCGGCATGGCGGTGAGCGGATCGAACTCCTCGAACTTTCCGGTCTCGAGGTCGAGCCGGAGAATGTTCGACGTGCCGGCGTCGTTGGTCCAGACCTTGCCGTCGACGTCCATGCGCGTCGTCACCATGTTGAGCTGGGAGTTGTCCCGGTTGCGCTCCGCCGGGAGCTGCCAGATCCGGAAAATCTCGGTCTTGGGATCGAACTTGGCGACGGCGGCCTGATACATCATCCCGGTCCAGAGATTTCCGTCCTTGTCGACGCCAAGGTCGAGATTGCCGGTCGGGAATCCGGGCTTGAGCACCGGCATGGCATATTCGGTGTGCTTGCCGGTCTTCGGATCGAGCTTGCCGAGGAACTGCTCGCCGAAATTGGTGTACCAGACGGTCCCGTCGGCGACGATCACGTCGTGCGGCTCGATGGTCGGCCGCGGCAGATCGTATTCCGTGATGATGACGTTGGTGCCGCGGCCTTTGACCCGCGGCAATGTCTTGAGATCATACTCCCAGCGCGGCGCGTTGTTCAGATTGACGGAGGCGAGATACTCGGCCTGCTTGCGGAAGCGCTCCGGGTTGGACGCGCGCTCCTGGTCGACGCGCCGCTGCGGCTTGATCGGCTGGCTGACCTGCGCATAGCCGTTCATGCGCGTGATCACCTGCACGAGCTCGTCGGCGTTGTAGGTCGACTTCATGATGCGTTCGACGGTATGGCAGCTCACGCAATTGATGAGCTGGAGCTTGTCGTCGTCGCTGCCGGGGACGCTCATCATCCATTCGGCATTGGTGAGCTGCTTGCTGAGGTTGCGGGTCTTGCGCAGCTTGAGGTCGAGGGTGGTGGGCTGCCCGGCGGACACGCTGGCGGTCTTGGCGGCATCGAGCTCGTAGCCGGCGGCGCGCACCTCGATCTTGTAGGCGCCGGGCTCGAGCCGCGCGGCCGGGAAGCTGTAGCCGCCCTTGTCGTTGCTGATGACGCTGACGGTGATGTTCGAGCCGTCTTTTCGGGCGCTGACGATCACGCCTTCCATGGCGCCTTCGTCGACCGAGGTGACCTGGCCGGTGAGCGCCGGCGCGCCCTGCGCCACCGCGGGCGGCGCCCCCAGGGCTTGCGCCAGCAGCAGCGCCAAGGCCGCGACGGCGAGCGACAACCGTGCGATGTGCATGAGAATCTCCCCGTGTTGTTTCTTCCGTCCCGCTTGCGGGCGACAGCGTCGCCCGCGGGATTGCCGGGAAGCCTAGGGCCGCCGCCGCGGCAGTTCAAGAGCGCTCGGGCCGGCCGGCCGCCGCCAGTTTCGGCTTGGTTTTCCCGGCCATGACCCTATGTTACGCGCGAAATGGAGTGATCGATGTCCGACAAAATTCCGGTGACGGTGCTGACCGGCTATCTCGGCGCCGGCAAGACCACGCTGCTCAACCGCATCCTCTCGGAGCCGCACGGGCAGAAATACGCCGTGATCGTCAACGAGTTCGGCGAGATCGGCATCGACAACGAGCTCGTGGTCGGCGCCGACGAGGAAGTGTTCGAGATGAACAACGGCTGCATCTGCTGCACGGTGCGCGGCGACCTGGTGCGCATCATCGACGGCCTGATGCGGCGCAAGGGCAAGTTCGACGCCATCATCGTGGAGACCACCGGGCTGGCCGATCCGGCCCCGGTCGCGCAGACCTTCTTCGTCGACGAGAACGTGGGGCGCAAGACCAAGCTCGACGCGGTGGTGACGGTCGCCGACGCCAAGTGGCTCAAGGACCGGCTCAAGGACGCGCCCGAGGCGAAGAACCAGATCGCCTTCGCGGACGTCATCCTGATCAACAAGACCGACCTGGTGAAGCCGGAAGAGCTCGAGGAGATCGAGGCGCGCATCCGCGGCATCAATCCCTACGCCAAGGTGCACAGGACCGAACGCGCGCAGATCGCGCTCGACGAGGTGCTCGGGCGCAACGCCTTCGACCTCGACCGCATTCTCGACATCGAGCCGGATTTCCTCGGCCACGGCAGGCACGACCACGACCACGACCATGGTCACGCGCATGGTCATGACCATGGCCACGAGCACGGGCATGGCCATGATCACGGCCAGCACGGCGGGCTCAAGCACTATCACGACGAGGACATGCAATCGCTGTCGCTGGCGGCCGAGAAGCCGCTCGACCCGGACAAGTTCTTTCCGTGGATCCAGGACCTGGTGCAGAAGGACGGCCCGAGCATCCTGCGCTGCAAGGGCATCCTGTCGTTCAAGGACGACGACGAGCGCTTCGTCATGCAGGGCGTGCACATGATCCTCGACGGCGATCACCAGCGCGCCTGGAAGGACGGCGAGAGGCGCAACAGCCGCATGGTCTTCATCGGCCGCAACCTGCCGCAGGAGAAGATCCGCGCCGGCTTCGAAAGTTGCGTGGCGTGACGGCGTGATCGAGCCGTCATGACCGACACGCGCAGCGACATCCCCTCGGTGGTCGAGCGCACGCGGCCGGTCGCGGCCGGCGCGCCGGTGGTCGGGCTGCATTTTCTGCAAGACAGCGCGGTGTTCGTCCTCGGCGAGGAGGCGCTGCTGTTCGCATCGGGCGCGGACGGCGACGAACGGCGCGTGCCGATCCATGGCGGCGCCATCCTGGCGTCGGCTGCCGACGGCAGCCGCATCGTCACCGGCGGCGATGACGGCAAGGTGGTCAGCACCGGCGCGGACGGAAACAGCGCCGTGATCGCGACCGATGCCAAGCGCCGCTGGATCGACCGGGTGGCCTGCGGTCCGGCCGGCGCGGTCGCCTGGTCGGCCGGCAAGCAGGCCTTCGTGAAATCTGCCCAGGGCGCCGAGCAGGCGCTCGACGTGCCCTCGACCGTCGGCGCGCTCGCCTTCATGCCCAAGGGCGTGCGCCTTGCGATCGCGCACTACAACGGCGCGACGCTCTGGTTCCCGAATGCCAAGGCGGCGCCCGAGCGGCTGGAATGGAAGGGCTCGCATCTCGGCGCCACCATCAGCCCGGACGGGCGCTTCCTGGTGACCGCGATGCAGGAGGCGACGCTGCACGGCTGGCGTCTCGCCGACCGCAAGGACATGCGCATGTCCGGCTATGCCGCGCGGGTGCGCTCGGTCGACTGGACCGCGGACGGGAAATCGCTCGCCACCTCGGGCGCGACCCAGCTCATCCTGTGGCCGTTCCAGTCCAAGGACGGCCCGATGGGCAAGACGCCGCAACTCTTCGCCCCGGCCGAAGCGCAGGTCGAGGTGGTCGCCTGCCATCCCAAGCAACCGGTTGTCGCGGTCGGCTATGCGGATGGGCTGATCCTGCTGGTGCGCATCGATGACGGCGCCGAAGTCTTGGCGCGCGAGCCGACCGGAACGCCGATCGCCGCGCTGGCGTGGAACTCGTCGGGAACCGTGCTCGCATTTGGAACCGAAGACGGCATCGCGGGCCTCGTGCGGCTCTAAGCGAACTCGATTCAGGCAAGCTCGATCCTGCGTGCCGGTTGCTATTGTGGAACCGAGCAGAAGCACGCGCGCCGGCAGCGCGGCGCAGAAATGCGCTTCGTCAATTTTCGCGGCATCAATTTCGCGATTTCCGCTGGTTCCAGGAACCCCTGCAGCGCTGCTTTGTTTCTCCGAGAATCCACTCTCGATCGAAGGGAAACGCTCATGCTTACCCATCCCGCAAAGTCTCGAACGGGCGCGCGCACAACGGCGTGGCTCGTCGCCGCTGCATTACTCGTGTTTGCGCCGGTCGCCGCGGCGCAGGGTCAAGCACCCGCCGCCCCTGACGCCGCCCAGGGGCAGCGGACGGGTGGTCAGAATCAGAACCAGGTGAATCAGAACGAGGTGAACCAGACCCAGACCCAGACCCAGGGGAATGTGAAAGCCGAATTCCGCACGGCACTGGAGCCGCACGGACGCTGGCAGAACCATTCGCGCTGGGGCGAGGTCTGGATCCCGTCCAACCGCCAACGCGACTGGAAGCCATACACGGTCGGTCACTGGGTCTATACCGAAGACTACGGCTGGTACTGGATCGAAGACGATGCCGAAGCGGCCTGGGGCGTGGTGGCGTTCCACTATGGCCGCTGGGCCTATGATGAAGAACTGCTCTGGGTCTGGATCCCGGGCGAAGAATGGGGTCCCGGCTGGGTCAACTGGCGTCGCGGCAAGGATGTCATCGGCTGGGCCGCCATGCCGCCCGACGAGGTCGTCGTCGAAGTCATCGAGAAGCCGGACGTGTGGGTATTCGTCCGCACCCGCGACTTCACCGCGCCGCGGATCGCGGTCGTCGTGCTGCCGCCGCGCGAGTACACCGTCTTCTTCCACGAGACCGTGGTCGAGAACCGCACGGTCGTGCTGCGGGAGCGGCGGTTCGCGGTCAACCCGGGAATTCCGCCCGCGATCATCGCGGCCGCGATCGGACGTCCGTTGCGCGCCTATCAGGTCCGCCCGCGCGTCCTCGCCGGGACCGTGCAGCTTCAAGGCGCCGAGGTGGTGCGTCCGGAGGATCTGGGTCGTGGCCGCGGCTCGGCGGTGCGGGTGACGGCGCGCGAAACGCAGACCGTCATCAGGCCGGCCAGCCGCGTTCCCGATCCGCAACCGCTCGCTGCCGGCGAGCCGGGACGGCTCGGCGACAACCCGCCACGCGCGGCGAGAGGCGAAGGTCAGCCGACGACGGGTCAAGGGCCTGTCGGCGGAACGCCTCGGCAGCAAGGCCAAGGTCCCAGTCAGCAGCCGCCGCAAGGCCAGGGCAAGCAGGATCCGGCCAAAGGCGCCAAGCAGAAGCAGGACCAGAAGCAGCAGCAAGGCCAGGGTCGCGACAACCAAGGCCAGGGCCAGCCAGGCACCACCGGACGCGGCACCGACGAGCAGCGCCCGCAAGGCCAGGCTCCGCGCCAGGGTCAGGGCAAGCAGGACCAGGGCAAGCAGGACCCGGCTAAAGGTGCCAAGCAGAAGCAGGACCAGAAGCAGCAGCAAGGCCAGGGCCGCGACAACCAAGGTCCGGGCCAGCAAGGCACCACCGGACGCGGCACCGACGAGCAGCGTCCGCAAGGCCAGGCTCCGCGCCAGGGCCAAGGCAAGCAGGACCCTGGCAAGCAGGACTCCGGCAAGGGCGCCAAGCAGCAGCAGAAACAGGCGCCGAAGCAGCCGGCACAGACCGAAGGCCGCGGCAACCAGCAGAAGCAGCAGCCGACGCAGAGTGAAGACCGTCGCAGCCAGCCGAAGCAGCCGCCGCAGACCGAGGGCCGCGGCGCCCAGCCGAAGCAGCCGCAGCCGCAGACCGAAGGCCGTGGCGGGCAGCAGCCGAAGCAACTCCCGCAAACGGAAGGTCGTGGCGGTGGTCAGCCGAAGCAGCCGATGCAGACCGAAGGTCGTGGCGGGCAGCAGCCGAAGCAACTCCCGCAAACGGAAGGCCGTGGCGGCGGTCAGCCGAAGCAGCCGGCGCCAGGCGCCCAGCCCGAGCCGAGGTAACGCGAGGGCCGCGGGTCGGGAGCGCAACTCCGATGGGCGGAACAGAACGGGCGGCCCTCGGGCCGCCCGTTATACGTCTTGGCGCAATAGGTCTTGGCGCAATAGGTCTTGGCGCACAGCCGCTCGCGCATCGCTTCGAGGCCGAGCAGGCAGATCGCGTCCTGCCATCCCTGCCGGGGCTCTCCGCCAGCCGCATGCGGTTGCGGTCACGATCTCACTCCCGACCCGGCGGAAGACGTCCCCGAGTCGGGGCACCCGGTCAAACCGGAAACGGCGTCAGATCACATACTGCCGCAGCGGCGGATAGCCGTTGAAGCCGACCGACGAATAGGTCGCCGTATAGGCTCCGGCGGCCTCGATCAGCACCTTGTCGCCGATCGAGAGCGACACCGGCAGCGGATACGGGTTCTTCTCATAGAGCACGTCGACCGAGTCGCAGGTCGGCCCGGCGATCACGCACGGCGCCATGTCGTCGCGGTCCTTGCTGGTGCGGATCGGATAGCGGATCGACTCGTCGATGGTCTCCGCCAGGCCGTGGAACTTGCCGATATCGAGATAGACCCAGCGCAGGTCGTCCTCGGGACTGCGCTTGGCGATCAGCACCACCTCGGCCTCGATCAGCCCGGCGTTGCCCACGAGGCCGCGGCCCGGCTCGATGATGGTCTCCGGGATGGCGTTGCCGAAATGCCGGCGCAGCGCGCGGAAGATCGCCTTGCCGTAGCTCTCCAGCTTCGGCGTCTTGCGGATGTACTTCGCCGGGAAGCCGCCGCCGAGGTTGACCATGGCGAGCGCGATGCCGCGCTCCGCGCAGGCGCGGAAGATCGCCGCGGTCGAGGCCAGCGCGCGGTCCCAGGCCTCCACGTTGTGCTGCTGGGAGCCGACATGGAACGAGATGCCGTGCGGCACGAGCCCGCGCTTGTGGGCAAGCTCGAGGATGTCGGCGGCGAACTCGGGCTCGCAGCCGAACTTGCGCGACAGCGGCCATTCCGAGCCGGTGCCGTCGCAATGGATGCGGCAGATCACGCGGCTGCCGGGCGCCGCGCGCGCGACCTTCTCGACCTCGGCCTCGCAGTCGACGGCGTAGAGCGTGACGCCGAGCTTGAAGGCGCGGGCGATCTCGCTCTCCTTCTTGATGGTGTTGCCATAGGAGATGCGCTCGGGCGTGGCGCCGGCGGCGAGCACGTCCTCGGTCTCGCTCACCGAGGCGACGTCGAAGCAGCAGCCCATGCCGGCCAGGAGCTTGAGGATCTCCGGCGCCGGATTGGCCTTCACCGCATAGAATACCTTGGTGTCCGGCAACGCCTTGGCGAAGGCCGTGTAATTGTCGCGAACGACGTCCAGGTCGACGACCAGGCAGGGCCCTTCGTCCTTGCGGTTCTTCAGAAACTCGCGAATGCGTGTGGTCATCTCGACCATGCTCCCCTATCCGGAACGGCGGCGCGGCCGCCAGGTGAACCTCCAGTGATGCGCGCGCCCGCGGCATGCGGGTGAGGGCACCACGTCGATTGCTGCCTTGGTCCGGATGAGGGAGAACCCGTTCCGCACTGCTGGCAAAGAAGGACAAGCCTTTTCAGTCAACCGGCATTGCCGCCGGGGATCCAAAAAAGCCCGCTCCGTCGTTGCTTTAAGCCGCGTCCCCCGTTGAGAGCGGGGTGCGCCGGTTTCGCCTCCGGCTGTCGATCGCATCGGCGTCCTTCGACACCTAGCAAGGAAGAGCTCTCTCTTCCGTAGGCGGCTGTCCGGCCTCTTGTCCGGATACCCACCGATCGACACACGGCCACAGGCACGTGCGAAATTGGGCGAGAGTGAAATAAGGTATTTGACATAGCGGCGCAAGAGTCTTGGTCGTCACAGTTGTGGAGCCGCAGGCGCCCGCGGGCGCCGCGCTGTTCCAATTCGCGACTGCGCGTGAGGTTCCGCCGCGCCGCGCGCGCTCAGCCTGCGGTCGTGAACGGCTCGACGCGGCGGGCGTTGCGGATGAACGAGACCATCACGGCGACGCCGATGGCGAAGAACAGGCCCTGCAGGATGTGCACGCCGTAGTCGCCGAGACCGAACAGGTTGGCGAAGGCCCAGCCGGCCGCGAAGGCCGCGCCGAACACCTCGGCGCCGATCAGGATGGCCGCGCTCAGCACCGTGAGCACGTGGATCCAGATGACCTTGCGGCCGCCAGTCGTTCCGGTTGTCGCATTCATGCGGGGTCCTCCAGGCGGCGGCACTGTCCCCGAAACCGGCGGGCGGATCAAGCCCGCTCGGGCCCGGTCGAGAGGAACAGCGCGAACGGCTCCTCGATCGTGCGCTTGAGATATTTGCGGTAGCCGTCGTGGCAAGGGTGCCCGGCCGGGATGCGGCCGAAGGCCGGGCTGGCGAGCGTCGCCATCGGCACATAGGCGATCGGCGCCGAGACCGGCAGGAGCTGGTTGCCGCGCCCCACCTGCAGGGTCGTCATGATGCCGAACATCTCGCCGTAGATCGGGCGCGAGATGATGACCAGCCGGTACTGGCCCTGCCGGTTGGTGACCAGATAGATGAAGCCCGACTGGTTCGGCACCGACACCAGCCCGTGCTGGGAGAATTCCGCGTCGAGCCGCTCGGATTCCCGGAAGATCAGGCTCGAGAGCACGTCGTCCCAGCAGATCTCGGTGCGGTAGGCATAGATCGCGTCGGGATCGCCGAAGGACGGCCGCAGCGTCAGGTAGAAGCCCTCGATCCAGGACACCGCCGGCCGCGAATAGAAGCCGAGGTCGCCGGGCGCGAGGCTTGCCATCGGCGCGGCCGCGCGCACGCCGTCGGCGCCGCCCTTGCGCAGCGGCAGGCCGAGCGCCTCCTCGAGCCGGATCGTGGTCGCGAGCGTGAACGGCCGGCGGCCCGAGAGCGCCTTCTCCAGCGTCGAGATGCTGATCCTCGCCTCATCGGCGAGCCGCTGGCGGGACATGCGCCGGCGCGCCAGCTCCTCGCGCACGAGCGACGCCACGGCGCGGCTCTGCGCGTCGGAGAGCTGCTTCTCGGTCATCACCGGCATCAAGAGTCCCATCGGGGCGGCCTGCACAAGTCCTCACATATCCGCACTTGCCGGCAACCGGCAATGCGCATCCCGGCCGATCCGTGCCGAACTATCGCGAACAAGACGCTCACCGCACAGCGGCGGCCGGGAGCAGAACCGTGACGGGATGGAGTTGATCCAACGGGAGCAAAGTGCATGTGTAAGACGGCCCGCAATATCGGCTTTTTCAAGCAACACGTTTGGTTCAAATCGCCGCCCCTGATGCGGCGGCCGGGCGCGTCCGGCGCGCGCAGTCTGCTGCTACTTGTCTTTGCAATTGCGGCTTTTTTCGCTGTCGGGCCGCGGCTCCCCGCGATCGCGGGCGCGGCGGTTAACGTGCCGAAGTTCGTGACGCCCGCGCAGATGCGCTCGGGCGCGCTGCTGCTCAAGGGCGAGGAAGGCCGCTTCGTCGAGGCGCCGCTCGTCGGCACCGACGTCGATCTCGTCGTCTCCGGCCCCACCGCGCGCGCCCGCGTCACCCAGGTCTTCCATAACCCGACCGACGGCTGGGTCGAGGCCGTGTACGTCTATCCGCTGCCCGACGGCGGCGCGGTCGACACCCTCAAGATGGTGATCGGCGACCGCATCGTGGTCGGCGACATCAAGGACCGCAAGACGGCGCGCGAGCTCTACGAGGAGGCCAAGGCCGGCGGCCGGAAGACCGCCCTGATGGAGCAGGAGCGGCCGAACATCTTCACCAACTCGGTCGCCAATATCGGCCCCGGCGAAAGCGTGGTGGTGCAGATCGAGTACCAGGAGCCGGTGCGCCAGTCGGGCGACCTGTTCTCGCTGCGGGTGCCGCTGGTCGTGGCGCCGCGTTACAATCCAAAGCCGATCGTGCAGACCGTCGACCTGCACGCCGACGGCGGCGGCTACGGCAGCGTGGTCGACCCGGTGCCCGACCGCGACCGCATCGAGCCGCCGGTGCTCGACCCGCGCGTGCATGCGCCGGTCAACCCGGTGCTGATCACGGTGCGGCTCGCGGCCGGCTTCCCGCTCGGCGAGGTCACGAGCCATCACCACCAGGTCAAGGTCGAGACCGTCGCGCCGGACATCCGCGTCATCAAGCTCGCGGAGGGCGCGGTGCCGGCCGACCGCGACTTCGAGCTGACCTGGAAGCCCGCGCCCGGCGCCCTGCCGTCGGTCGGCCTGTTTCGCGAGCGCGTGCTCGACGCCGACTACCTGCTCGCCTTCGTGACGCCGCCGCTGGTGGCGCCGGCCGAGGAGACGCGTCCGCGCGAGATCATCTTCGTGATCGACAATTCCGGCTCGATGGGCGGCACCTCGATCGTGCAGGCCAAGGCGAGCCTGATCTACGCGCTCGGCCGGCTCAAGCCGAGCGACCGCTTCAACCTCATCCGCTTCGACCACAGCATGGACGTGCTGTTTGCCGACACGGTGCCGGCGGATGCCGCGCGTGTCGGGCAGGCGAAGGCCTTCGTCGGCGCGCTCAAGGCCAACGGCGGCACCGAGATGATCCCGCCCATGAAGGCGGCGCTCACCGACCGGCGCGACGGCGACGCCAACATGGTGCGCCAGGTCGTGTTCCTCACCGACGGCGAGATCGGCAACGAGCAGCAGCTCTTCGACACCATCAGCGCCATGCGCGGGCGCTCGCGCATCTTCATGGTCGGCATCGGCTCGGCGCCGAACAGCTTCCTGATGACGCGGGCGGCCGAGCTCGGGCGCGGCACCTTCACCCATATCGGCGCCGTCGACCAGGTCGAGGACCGCATGCGCAGCCTGTTCGACAAGCTCGAAAGCCCGGTGGTGACCAATCTCACGGCGACCTTCTCGGCCGCCGGCGCCGACGTCACGCCGGTGGTGCTGCCCGACCTCTATCGCGGCGAGCCGGTGGCGCTCACCGCGCGCGTCGGTGCGCTCTCGGGCACGCTTGAAGTCAAAGGCATGATCGGCGATCGGCCCTGGGTGGTCACGCTGCCGCTCGCCCATGCGGCGGACGGCTCCGGCCTGTCCAAGCTGTGGGCGCGCCGCAAGATCACCGACGCCGAGGTCGCGCGCACGCTGCGCAGCATCACGCCGGAGGAGGCCGACAAGCGCATCCTCGCGCTCGCGCTCGACCATCACCTGGTGACGCGGCTCACCAGCCTGATCGCGATCGACAAGACCCCGAGCCGGCCGGACGGCGCGCCGCTCACCCGCGCCGAGATTCCGCTCAACCTGCCGGCCGGCTGGGAGTTCGACAAGGTGTTCGGCGGCGAGCGCACGCGCGTGCCCGACGGCCGCCGCGCCGACCTGCCGGTGCAGCCGGCGCCGCTCGATGCCTATGCGGCCGTGACGGTGAGCCAGGGCGCGCGGCAAAGCTTCGCCGCCGCGCCGGTGCAGCCCGCCGGGGCGGCCGGCCAGCCGCTGCCGAAGACCGCCACCGACGCGCAGATCCGCAGGATCGTCGGTTTCATGTTCCTCGCCGCCAGCCTGCTCGTGCTCTGGCTCAGGCGCCGGCGGCGCGCGGACTGGCTCATGCAATGAATCGTAGGTTGGGTTCGAGTTCCTCACGAGACCCAACAGCTCACGAACCGCCGGCGATGTCGGGTTTCGCAAGGCTCGACCCAACGTACCGGCTCCGTTCCTCCCCCGCCCCCCGAGGGGAGGTTTAGGGAGGGGCAGTCCCCCCGATGGCCCCTCCCAGCGCGCACGCAGCCAACACCAACCGGCTGCGTGCGCGCCGATCTTTTCAAGGCGAGTGCCGACCATGCGATCCGCGATGACCGAGGCGATCTCCGACGTGCTGGCGCTCAACCTCGCCCGGGTGGCGCGGTGGGTCTCGACGCTGGCGATGGCGGCCGCCGCCGCGCTCGCGATCGCCGGCCTGGTGCTGATCGGGCAGGGCGTGTGGATCCACGCCAAGGCGGTGCTCGCCCAGGTCCTGCTCGAACGCGCCTTCACCGAGACGCTGGCGAGCGGCCATGACGTCAAGCCGTGGTCCTGGGCCGATACCTGGCCGGTGGCGCGCGTGGAAGTGCCGCGCCTCGGCAAGAGCGCCATCGTGCTGGCCGGCGCCAGCGGGCAGGCGCTCGCCTTCGGGCCCGGCCACGTGGAGCGCACGCCGGAGGCCGGCGAACCGGGCACCGCGATCTATTCCGCCCACCGCGACACCCACTTCGCGTTCCTCGCCGATGTCGAGATCGGCGAGGAGCTGCGCGTCACCCGGCGCGACGGGCGGGTGCTGCGCTTCCGCGTCGCGCGCACCTCGGTGGTGCGCTGGGACGCCTCCGGCATCAATCCGCAATCGGCCGGCCGGCGGCTGGTGCTGGCGACCTGCTGGCCGCTCGACGCGAAAACGTCCGGCCCGCTGCGCTACCTGGTGCATGCGGAGCTGGTGCAAGATCCGTAGCTGGAGCAAGATCCGTAGGGTGGGCAAAGCGAAGCGTGCCCACGCGTCGCTATCTACGCAAGTCGTAGCCGCGTGGGCACGGCGCGAAGATGCGCCTTTGCCCACCCTACGACTGCCACTACGATTTTCACGATTTCCGTTACGCCGCGTCGCGGCTCGCCTTGGCGCCGAGCAGGCCGGCCTCCTCCAGCGCCGCGCGGATGCGGTCGATCTCGGCGCGCGAAAGCTTCACCAGCGGCGGGCGCACCACCGCGCGCGGCAGCCGGCCGAGCAGCACCAGCGCCTCCTTCATGCGGTTGTGCATGTCGGCGCGGGGCTCGGCGTAGAACACCCGCGCGGTCGGCTGGATGCGGTCGTTGAGGCGCTTCGCCTCGGCGAGGTCGTTGCCTTGCACGGCGCGGAAGAGCTGCGCCTGCAACGCGGCGATCACGCTGCCGGAGCCCGACAGCAGCCCGTTGCAGCCGAGCACCAGCGAGGACAGCAGCCAGGCGCTGTGGGTGGTGAGCACGTTCACCGGCCGCGGCAGGCTTTGCAGCGTGCGGATGTGCATCTCGTGCTGCGGCACGTCGCCGGACCAGTCCTTGATGGCGCGGATCGCGGGCACCTGCTCGCACATCCTGAGCAGCGTCGCGCGCGGATAGCCCTGGCCGGTCGCGAGCGGATACTGGAACACGATGATGGGCAGGTCGCTCGCCTCGGCGATGCGCTTGAAATGCGCGAGCGCCATCTCCGCGGTCTGCCCCAGGGTGAACGGCGCCGGCGGGAACACGAGCAGCGCCGAGGCGCCGCCTTCGGCCGCCATGCGGGCGATGCGCGCGGCTTCGAGCGAGCCGTCGGCCCAGATGCCGTTGACGATCGGGAGGCGTCCGCCGATCTCGTCCTGCGCGACATCGAGCACGCGGCGCTGTTCCTCGAAACTGCAGGACGCGACCTCGGTCGAATGCGCGTTGACCGTGATGGCCGAAATGCCCGCCGTCGCCGCCACGTCGCGAAGATGCTGGCGGAAACTTGGTTCGTCGATGGAAAGATCGTCATTGAACGGCAGCAGGACCGCCGGGATGACGCCGTGGGGGACGTAGCTGGCGTGACGGGGCATGGGATTCTCCTGGCGGCGCGGCGCTTTACCAAGTCTCGATCGCCGCCGGCTCCAATGTCGGCAGGTGCCCGAAACCTATCACAAAGCGCGAGCCCGCTCCGCAACAGCCCGCGCCCACTCGCAAACCTGCCGCGGATGACTACCTTTAACCTCGGACACCAGCACCCCGAGGTCCCCATGTTCTGGTCCCTGAATATCGGCACCATCGCCGGCACGGCGGTTCGCGTGCACATCACCTTCCTGTTGTTCCTGGGCTGGATCTTCTTCGCCAGCTACACGTCGGGCGGCGCGCCGGAGGCGTGGTCGAGCCTCCTCTTCATGGTGCTCCTCTTCGCCTGCGTGGTCGCGCACGAGTTCGGCCACATCTTCATGGCGCGCGCCTTCGGCGTGGCGACGCCCGACGTGACCCTGCTGCCGATCGGCGGCGTGGCGCGGCTCGAGCGCATCCCGGAAGAGCCGCGCGAGGAATTCCTGATCGCCATCGCCGGGCCGCTGGTCAATGTCGCGATCGCCTTCGGGCTGGTCGCGCTGTTCGGCGCGCATCTGCGGACCGGCGACCTCTCCGCGGTCGAGAGCGGCAAGATCGCGCTGGTCGACCGGCTCGCCGCGGTGAACCTGTTCCTGGCGGTGTTCAACATGATCCCGGCCTTCCCGATGGACGGCGGGCGGGTGCTGCGCGCGCTGCTGGCGGCGCGGCTCGGCTTCGTGCGCGCGACCGGGATCGCCGCCTTCATCGGCCAGGGTTTTGCCTTCGCGCTCGGCTTCCTCGGGCTGATGGGAAATCCGATGCTGATCTTCATCGCGATCTTCGTCTACCTCGCGGCCTCGTCGGAAGCGCATTCGGTGGCGATGCGCTCGATGTCGCGCGGCGTGCCGGTCGGCACCGCCATGATGACGCAGTTCGCAACGCTCACCCCCGATGCGCCGGTCGAGCAGGCCGTGCAGACCCTGCTGGCGACCAGCCAGAGCGAATTTCCCGTGGTCGACGGCGACGGCAGGCCGGTCGGGCTGCTCAGCCGCAGCGACATCATCCGCGCGCTCAAGGAACGCGGGCCGGAGGCCCGCGTCGCCGACGCCATGAGCGCGACGATCGCCACGCTCGGCCACCGCCGCTGCCTCGACGAGGCGTTCCGCCTGCTGCAGGAGAAGGCGGCGCCGGCGGTCGCGGTGGTCGATGCCGCCGGCCGTCTGGTCGGGATGGTGACGTCGGAAACCATCGGCGAGATGCTGATGCTGCATGAGGCCATGCCCAAGGGCGTGAGCTTCGGCCCGTGGAGCCGCCCGGCGCGCACGTAGGGCCGGGTTGATCGTTCTGCCTCATCGCGCCGGATGCCGCCGCGTCCGCTTTCGCTACGCCGACTTCCGCAGCTCCGGCAGCGCGATGCGGTCCGCGGCAGGCGCGCCGACGGGCTGCTTGCGCAGCGCGGAATAGAACGACGCGTTCTGCTCGCCGCGCAGCGCCTCGCGCGAAAACTCGATCAGGTGGCGCGCGATGAAGCCCATGCCGAAGACGGCGTCGATCCTGCCGCGCCGGAGCGCGTGCCAGGCCGCGCGCCAGAACGGCCGCCGGTAATCCGACATCAGCCCGACATGGAACACGAGCCGCAAGGCGAAGATCGCGGCGAACCGCAGATTGGCGAAGGTGAGCCGGCCGCGCGCCGGCGGTTTCATCCGGTTCACATAGGTGGCGTCGACCTGATGGCGGAAGCGCGCGAACAGGCGCTCGGGGCCGTAGGCATAGGCGATCGAGCGCCGCCACATCCCGATCACCTCGTCATAGGGCCGCAGGAACCGGACGTTGCTCTCGAGCGCGGGATCGTCGACGAGACGGCCGTCGCGCTGGAGCCGGTCCCACAGCGGCGTCTTCGGCAGCGCCTGCAACAGGTTCATGGTCAGCATCGGGATTTGCGACAGCTCGACGAAGTCCCGGAGCCGGGACTCGGTGTCGGCCGTGTCAGTGTCGAGGCCGAGGATGATTCCGGACGTGACCTCCAGCCCGTACCGGTTCAAGGTCCTGATCGACTCCAGCATCGGAACGGCGACGTTGTGCTCCTTGCGCATGGCCTTGAGCGCATCGGCCTCCGGCGTCTCGATGCCGACGAACAGGCCCATGAACTGCGCCTCGCGCATGAGCGCGAGAATGTCGGTCTGCTTGGCGATGTTGAGCGTCGCTTCGCAGGAGAACTGCATCGGGTAGCCGTGCTGCTGCTGCCACGCGACCACATGCGGCAGCATCTCGCGCGTGGCCTTGCGGTTGCCGATGAAGTTGTCGTCGACGAAATAGGCGGTCGGCGGGCAGCCCGGCTGCGCGCGCATGGCGTCGAGCTCGGCGGTGATCTGCTGCGGCGTCTTGAGGCGGGGCTGGCGGCCGTAGAGCCCCGGGATGTCGCAGAACTCGCAGCGATAAGGGCAACCGCTGGAGAACTGCAGCGTGAGCATCAGATATTTGCGCAGCGGGATCAGGTCGTAGGCCGGAATCGGAAAATCGCAGAGCGCCACGCGCTCGCCGGTCTCGAAGCGCATCTGCGCGGGCGGCGGCGCAACGCTGCGGTCGAGATGGGCGATCAGCCGGTCGGTCGCGTCGCCGAGCTCGCCGAGATGCAGGAACTCGATGTCCGGGTACATGTCCGGCGCCGCCGACGCCGACGGCCCGCCCAGCGCCACCACCCGGCCGGCCGCCCGGGCGCGGGCGTGGATGTCGCGGATCTGCGGCGCCTGGATATGCATGCCGCTGACCAGCACCACGTCGGCCCAGGCCAGGTCGGCCGCGGTCGCGGGCGCGATGTTCTCGTCGATGAAGCGGACCTGCCAGGCCTCCGGCAGGTAGGCGGCGATCAGCAGCAGCCCCTGCGGCGGCATGAACGCGCGCACGCCCGGCATCAGCTTGTAGGCGTGCGAGAACGTGCCGAACGACGGCGCATAGGCCGGAAATACGCACAGAACGCGCCGTTCCGTGCTGACCGTGACGGAGCTACGCATGCGATCCTCTACCCTAACGTCTCGCAGATGCTTATGACAATCAAGAGGATAACGTGTTCATAATGGCGGCGGTCCGGGCAAAGTTTCCTCGGTCCTGTCCGTTGCGTCTTTGTTCGTGATGACTATATTGCGCGCAACCGCGGGCCCTCTTGGGCCCGCCATTGGTTTTTCAACGAACATTTGGTTTTTGGACACACAATGAACCTGCGCAACGTCGCCATCATCGCCCATGTCGATCATGGCAAGACCACGCTGCTCGACCGCCTGCTGCAGCAGGCGGGTTCCTTCCGCGAGAACCAGCGGGTGGCCGAGCGCGCGATGGATTCCAACGACCTCGAGCGCGAGCGCGGCATCACGATCCTCGCCAAGTGCACGTCGATCCTGTGGAAGGACACGCGCATCAACATCGTCGACACGCCCGGCCATGCCGACTTCGGCGGCGAGGTCGAGCGCATCCTCGGCATGGTGGACGGCGCGCTCGTCCTGGTGGACGCGGCCGAAGGGCCGCTGCCGCAGACCAAGTTCGTGGTGTCGAAGGCGCTCAAGATCGGCCTCAAGCCGATCGTCGTGATCAACAAGGTCGACCGACCGGACGCGCGTCCGGGCGAGGTGACCAACGAGGTCTTCGACCTGTTCGCGGCGCTCGATGCCAGCGAAGAGCAGCTCGATTTCCCGATCCTCTACGGCTCGGCCAAGGAAGGCTGGATGGCGGTGGCGCCGGAAGGGCCGAAGGACCAGGGCATGTCGCTGCTGTTCGATCTGATCGCCCGGCACGTCGCCCCGCCCACGGTGGAAGAAGGGCCGTTCCGGCTGCTCGGCACCATCCTGGAGGCCAATCCCTATCTCGGCCGCGTCGTGACCGGCCGCATCGTCTCCGGCGCCGTGAAGCCGAACCAGATGGTCAAGGTGCTCGACCGCACAGGCAAGCTGATCCAGGACGGCCGCGTCACCAAGGTGCTCGCCTTCCGCGGCCTCGAGCGCACCGCCGTTGAGGAAGCCGAGGCCGGCGATATCGTGGCCATCGCCGGGCTGCCGGAAGCGACCGTCGCCCACACCATCTGCGCGCCCGAGGTCGAGATGCCGCTGCCGGCGCAGCCGATCGACCCGCCCACGCTGGCCATGACGTTCCGGGTCAACGATTCCCCGCTCGCCGGCACCGAGGGCGACAAGGTCACCGGCCGCATGATCCGCGACCGGCTCTTTCGCGAGGCGGAGGGCAACGTCGCGCTCAAGGTCTCCGAGTCGAGCGAGCGCGATTCGGTCGAGGTCGCCGGCCGCGGCGAGCTGCAGCTCGGCATCCTGATCGAGACCATGCGGCGGGAAGGCTACGAGCTTTCGGTCTCGCGGCCGAAGGTCCTGTTCGAGCGCGATCCCGGCACCGGCGAGCTGCTGGAGCCGATCGAGGAGGTCGTGATCGACGTCGACGAGGACTTCTCCGGCATCGTGGTGCAGAAGCTCGCCGAGCGCAAAGCCGAGATGATCGAGATGCGGCCGTCCGGCGGCGGGCGCCGGCGGCTCGTGTTCCATGCCCCGACCCGCGGCCTGATCGGCTACCAGGGCGAGCTCCTCACCGACACCCGCGGCACCGCCGTGCTCAACCGGATCTTTCACGCCTATGCGCCCTACAAGGGCGAGGTGCAGGGCCGCCGCACCGGCGTGCTGATCTCCACCGACCAGGGCGATGCGGTGGCCTATGCGCTGTGGAACCTGGAGGCGCGCGGGCCGATGCTGATCGAGCCCGGCTGGAAGGTCTATCGCGGCATGATCGTGGGCGAGCACACCCGCGGCAACGACCTCGAAGTCAACGTGCTCAAGGGCAAGAAGCTCACCAATATCCGCACCCATTCCAAGGACGAGGCGGTGCGCCTCACGCCGCCGATCCAGATGACGCTGGAGAAGGCGCTCGCCTACATCACCGACGACGAATATGTCGAGGTGACGCCGAAATCGATCCGGCTGCGCAAGAAGCTGCTCGACCCGAACGAGCGCAAGAGGGAAGACCGTCGCAAGGAAGCGGCCGGAGCTTAGGACCGAGCTTCAAAGATCCAGCGAGGCGGCGTGCGATCAGCTCCCGGTCTGGTCCATCGCCATGGTCCCGCCGTCGACGAACAAGTTCTCGCCGATGATGAACGAGGAGTCGTCGCTCGCGAGAAAAAGAATCGCGCGCGCCGCTTCGATCGGTTCGCCGGCGCGCTTGAGCATGTTCTCGACCGGCCGGGTCGGGTCGAATTCGTCGCGGCCGACCGGCGAGCCGATCTTGTTCGGCACGATGGCGTTCACGCGAATCTTATGCGGCGCGAGCTGCACCGCGGCGGCGCGCGTGAAATTCGCGATCGCGGCCTTGGCGGCCGAATAGGCGATGGCGCGCGGGCGGCCCTGCCAGCCCGAGGTCGAGCCGACATTGACGATCCGCCCGCCGAAGCCCTGCGCCACCATCTGCAGCGCCACGTGCTTCGTCATCAGGAACTGGCTCTTGAGCGTCACCGTCATCACCCGGTCCCAATCCTCCTCGGTGATGTCGAGGATGCTCTTGTTGTCGGAGACCGCCACGTTGTTGACCAGGATGTCGATGCGCCCGAAGCGCGCGACCACCGCCTTGACCATCGCCGCCACGTCGGCGCCCTTCGACACATCGGTCACGTAGGCCTCGGCGTCGCCGCCGCCGGCCTTGATCGCCGCCACGGTGCGCTCGCCGCGCGGCTTGTCCAGGTCGACGACCGCGATTGCCGCGCCTTCCGCCGCGAACAGCTTGGCGACTTCCGCGCCGATGTTGCGGCCGGCGCCGGTCACGATCGCAACCTGATCCTTGAGCTTCATTGGACTGCATCCCTGCTGCGCATGCGCCCGAGTGCTTACATGGAGCCTGCACATGCGGCAAGAATGGGCGGCCCGCCTCGCCGTCGCTCGCCGATCTCTCGCCCATCTTGGCCGGACATGATAGGAAGGCGCCGGACACAGACCATGACCGCGCCGCTCAAGACCTTCGACGCCGTGACCGACGCCATGCCCGAGATCGGGCAGCGGGCGCGCCTTGCCGCGCGCGTGCTCGCGCTCGCGCCGAGCGCGCAGAAGGACGCCGCGCTGGCCGCCATCGCGGAGGCGATCCGCGCGCGCCAGGCGACGATCCTCGCCGCCAACGCCGAGGACACGGCGGAAGCCAAGGCCGTCGGCGCGACCGTGGCCTTCCTCGACCGGCTCGCGCTCGACGGCCGGCGCGTCGCCGCCATGGCGGACGGCCTTGACGTGGTGCGCGCGCTGCCCGATCCGGTCGGCGCCGTCACCGAGCGCTGGACGCGCCCGAACGGCATGACCATCGAGCGCGTGCGCGTGCCGCTCGGCGTCGTCGGCATCATCTATGAAAGCCGCCCCAACGTCACCGCCGACGCCGCCGCGCTCTGCCTCAAGGCCGGCAACGCGGCGATCCTGCGCGGCGGCTCCGAGAGCCACCGCTCGAACGCCGCGATCCACGACGCCATCGTCGAGGGTCTGGTCAAGGCCGGCCTGCCGGACGCCGCCATCGGGCTGGTACCGACGCGCGACCGCGCCGCGGTCGGCATGATGCTGGCGGGGCTCGGCGGCACCATCGACGTCATCGTCCCGCGCGGCGGCAAGGACCTGGTCGCGCGCGTGCAGGCGGAAGCGCGCGTGCCGGTGTTCGCGCATCTCGAAGGCATCTGCCACGTCTACGTGGACAAGGCCGCGAAGCCTGACATGGCCAAGGCGATCGTGCTCAATGCCAAGATGCGGCGCACCGGCGTCTGCGGCGCCGCCGAGACGCTGCTGGTCGATCGCGCGGCGGCGCCGGCGCAGCTCAAGCCGCTGCTGGCGATGCTGATCGAGGCGGGCTGCGAGGTGCGCGGCGATCGCGCCGTGCAGGCTGCCGACGCGCGCGTGCGGCCGGCGAGCGAGCAGGACTGGTCGAGCGAATATCTCGATGCCGTGATTTCCGCCAAGGTGGTCGACGGCGTCGAGGGCGCCATCGCGCATATCGAACGCTACGGCTCGCACCATACCGATTCGATCGTCACCGAGGACCAGGCGGCGGCGGAGACATTCCTGCGCGAGGTCGATTCCGCGATCGTGCTGCACAATGCCTCGACGCAATTCGCCGACGGCGGCGAGTTCGGGTTCGGCGCCGAGATCGGCATCGCCACCGGCCGCTTCCACGCCCGCGGCCCGGTCGGGGTCGAGCAGCTCACCACGTTCAAATACCGCGTGCGCGGGACCGGGCAGATCAGGCCGTGAGTTTCGCTCTGTCGTCCCGGCGAATGCGCTACCGCTCTTTTCAAGCTCAACAAGCGAACGCCGAGCTGGCGTTGCGAAGGCTGGCGCCCCAGCGTTCCCTCCCCCCTTGCGGGGGAGGGACAGGGAGGGGGGTGAAGGAAAGATCGCGTCCGATTATCACCCCTCTCCCCAACCCTCCCCCGCAAGGGGGGAGGGAGCCCACCGAGTTCGCGGCGCCGACGGTGGCTGCAGTCCAACTGGAACCACGTGCGGCGCTCCGTCCCTGCTCATGCGCGCGGCGCGCCTGATGCCCCGCCTCCCGCCCCACGCCCCCGGCATGCGCATCGGCCTGTTCGGCGGCACCTTCGACCCGCCGCACGACGCCCACCGCGCCGCCTGCCTGATCGCCATGAACCGGATCGGCCTCGACCGGGTCTGGTGGCTGGTGACGCCGGGCAACCCGCTCAAGGACACGCGCGGCTTGAGCCCGCTTGCCGACCGGCTGGCCGCCGCCCGCGCGCTCGCCCGCCATCCGCGCATCGCGGTCTCGGGCGTCGAGGCCGAGATCGGCGCCCGCTACACCTACGACACGGTGCGCTACCTGATCGCCCGCTGCCCGGGCGTGCGATTCGTCTGGATCATGGGCGCCGACAACCTGCGCAGCTTCCACCGCTGGCAGAAATGGCGCGCCATCGCGGACATGGCCCCGATCGCAGTGGTCGACCGGCTCGGTCCCAGCCTCTATGCGACAGCGGGGGTCGCCGGCCAGGCGCTGGCCCGCGCCCGCATCCCGGAAACCGCGGCCAACACGCTGCCGGGGCGCAAGCCGCCGGCCTGGGTCTACCTGCACGGGCTGAAATCGCCGCTGTCCTCGACCGCGCTGCGGGCGCTTCGCAACCGGCTGTCATAAAGGCGATGCCAAAGCGCCACAGAATGGGAATCCTGCAACCGCAACCAGTTGAAACTGGTAAGGGGCCATGCCTATCTTAGGACCGTGCCTGCTTCGGCGGGCGCGGTGATGCAGTGAAGGAACTGAAAGGTAGCGAAAGGAAAGGGTACCCCTGTCCACATCTGCGATCTCCCGGGCTGGCGCTCGCCGCTCACCCGGACCGGTCTCCAAGGTGCGTCCGCACGCGCAGGAGACCCTCCGCCTCATCCTCGCCCAGGTCGACGACTTGAAGGCCGAGGACACCGTCACCATCGATCTCACCGGCAGGACCGCGATCGCCGACTACATGGTTGTGACCTCCGGCAGGTCCAGCCGCCAGGTCGGCGCGATCGCGGATCACGTGGTCGAGAGCCTGCACAAGGCCGGCGTCCGCGACGTCCGCGTCGAGGGCATGCCGCACTGCGACTGGGTGCTGATCGATGCCGGTGACGTCATCGTCCACGTCTTCCGGCCGGAAGTGCGCGCCTTCTACCAGCTCGAGAAGATGTGGGCGCGCGAACGGCCGCAGGGACGCCAGGCGAACTGACGGGCCATTCCCTCACCCCTCCTGCAAGGGAGGGTCGGCGCGGAGCGCGCCGGAGAGGGGGCAATCGTGATGTGCTAAAGTGACCCCACCCGATCCGCTTCGCGGACCGGCCGCCCTCATTCAGGGGGTGGTAAAAAAATATCGTCCCAGTGCCATGCGCATCGTGATCGCCGCCGTCGGCCGCTTGAAGCAGGGTCCCGAGCGGGACCTCGCCGAGCGCTATCGCAAGCGCGCGGTCGCCGCCGGCCGCAGCCTCGGCCTGAAGGACATCGACATCGTCGAAATCCGCGAGAGCCGCGCCGACAACGTGGAACGGCGCATGCTCGAGGAGTCGATCGCCATTGCCAATGTCATTCCCGAGCGGGCCGTGACGGCGATCCTGGACGAGCACGGCGACAGCGTCACGAGCAGCGCCTTCGCCGGGCACCTGCAGGGCTGGCGGACGCAGGACCGTCCGGCGGCCGTCTTCATCATCGGGGGCGCCGATGGCCTGGCGCCCAGCCTGCGCCGCCAGGCCAATCTCGCCGTCTCGTTCGGGGCCGCCACCTGGCCGCATCAACTGGTGCGGATCATGCTTCTGGAGCAGCTCTATCGTGCGGTCACGATCCTTTCGGGACACCCCTACCACCGCTCGTGAACGCCCGCCGCCTCGCGCCGGCGCCAAGCTCACAAAAACGCCCGCAAGCTTCACCGACTCGTGACCGGCCCTGCGGGCTTAGTCTTAATCCGGTACCAATCGCGGTTAATCCTTGGCGCTGGACTCGAATTTGCATAGAACGACGTCGATGAATCCCGTGTTGCGGTCCTTCTTCGTCGTTCCCCGCCCGGCCCTGGTCGCGGCGATGGGATTTTTGCCGCTGGGAATGATGGCCGCCTTCGCACAGACGCAACCGCGACCGCCCGGAGAGGTGCCGTACCTCAACTTCCCCCCGGTCGTCATTCCCGCGCCGCCGAGCGCCGGTCCGGCCGCGCCGTCCGACCCGCCGCTCGACATCCGGCCGCCCGCGGCGTCGCCGCCGCCGGCCGCCGTCCAGGCGCCGACCGAGCTCGACCGGCTCAGGCAGCGCGAGCAGGAACTCACGGCGCTCCGCAGCGAGCAACGCCGCACGCTGGAGAACGAGGCGAAGCTCAAGCGCGAGATCGACAACATCGGCGACGACCGCCGCAAGCTCAATTCGCAGCTCATCGAGGCCGCCGCCCGGGTGCGCGGCGTCGAGGACGAGATCACCAAGACCGAGGAGCGCCTCAAGCCGCTCGACGAGCGCGAACTGGCGCTGCGCAAGTCGCTCGAGGACCGCCGCGCCATCGTCGGAGAGGTCCTGGCCGCGATGCAGCGCATCGGCCGCAATCCGCCGCCCGCCCTCATGGTGCGGCCCGAGGACGCGCTGCAATCGCTGCGCTCGGCCATGCTGCTCGGCGCGGTGCTGCCCGAGATGCGGCAGGAAACCGAGGCGCTGCTCGCCGATCTGGCCGAGCTGGTGCGTATCCGCAAGGACATCGCCGGCGAGAAGGCGCGCTTCGATCGCGATCTCCTGTCGCTCGGCGAGGAGAACCTTCGGCTGGCGATTCTGCTGGACCAGCGCCAGAACCAGCAGGCGGAGGTGGAAAACTCGCTGACCGCCGAGCGCCAGCGGACCGCGCAGCTTGCCCGCCAGGCCGACAATCTCAAGGACCTCATCGGCAAGGTCGAGCAGGGCCTCGACGGCGCCACCCGCGCCGCCCGCGCCCGGGACGAAAAAAAGGCTTTGGATAGCCGGCCCGACCTGGTGGCCCTCAAGGACCCGGGGCGGCTCGCCCCGGCGGTGGCTTTCGCCTCAGCCCGGAAACTTCTGCCGCTGCCGGTGAATGGCGTCAGGATCAGGGAATTCGGGGGTTCCGACGGCCTGGGAGGCACCGAAAAGGGCCTTTCCATCGCCAGCCGGCCCGGTGCCCAGGTCACCGCCCCCTGCGACGGCTGGGTGGTCTATGCGGGACCCTTCCGCAATTACGGCCAACTCTTGATCCTAAATGCCGGCGGCGGGTATCATGTGCTACTGGCCGGGGTAGAACGGATCTCCGTTGATTTGGGGCAGTTCGTTGTGACGGGAGAGCCCGTTGCGGTGATGGGTGGCCGGTCGCAAGCTGCGGCCGCCATCGCGGCCGGTTCAGGACAGCCGGTGCTATACGTCGAATTCCGAAAAGACGGGACCCCCGTCGATCCAGGCCCATGGTGGGCGGCAAGCGAAGGCGAAAAGGTTCGCGGATGATGCGCAAAACGTCTCTACTTCTTCTCGGTGCAGCGGCAGGCGCGGCCTTGACGCTCATCTCAACACAGCCCCGCATCGTGTTCGACGGTTCGAGCGCGAAGGCGGCGGCGGCCGATACGTATCGGCAGCTCAGCTTGTTCGGCGACGTTTTCGAGCGCGTGCGCGCCGACTACGTCGAGAAGCCGGAAGACGGCAAGCTGATCGAATCGGCGATCAACGGCATGCTGGCCGGGCTTGATCCGCATTCGAGCTATATGGACGCCAAGAGCTTCCGCGACATGCAGGTGCAGACGCGCGGAGAATTCGGCGGCCTCGGCATCGAGGTCACGATGGAGGAAGGCCTGATCAAGGTGGTGGCCCCGATCGACGAGACCCCGGCGGCCAAGGCCGGCGTCATGGCCAATGACATCATCACCCACCTCGACGACGAGGCGGTGCAGGGGCTGACCCTCAACCAGGCGGTCGAGAAGATGCGCGGCCCGGTCAATACCAAGATCAAGCTCAAGATCATGCGCAAGGGCATCGACAAGGCGGTCGAGGTCTCGATCACCCGCGATATCATCCGGGTGCGCTCGGTGCGCTCGCATCTGGAGGCCGACGACGTCGGCTACATCCGCATCACGCAGTTCAACGAGCAGACCACCGAGGGCGTGCGCCGCGCCATCACGGACCTTTCGAACCAGGCCGGCGACAAGCTCAGGGGCTTCGTGGTCGACCTGCGCAACAACCCGGGCGGGCTGCTCGATCAGGCCATCTCGGTGTCCGACGCGTTCCTGGAGAAGGGCGAAATCGTCTCGACCCGCGGGCGCAATGCGGAAGAGACCCAGCGGTTCAACGCGCGGGCCGGCGACCTCACCAAGGCCAAGCCGATCATCGTGCTGGTCAACGGCGGCTCGGCCTCGGCGTCCGAGATCGTGGCCGGCGCGTTGCAGGACCACAAGCGCGCGACCATCATCGGCACGCGCTCGTTCGGCAAGGGCTCGGTGCAGACCATCATCCCGCTCGGCTCCGGCAACGGCGCGCTGCGGCTGACCACGGCGCGCTACTTCACGCCGTCGGGACGGTCGATCCAGGCCAAAGGCATCCTGCCCGACATCGAGGTGCTGCAGGAGGTTCCCGAGGAGCTCAAGTCGCGCACCGACACGCGCGGCGAGGCTTCGCTGCGCGGCCATCTCAAGGCCGACGGCACCGAGGAGACGGGCTCGCAGTCCTACATCCCGCCGGACCCGAAGAACGACAAGGCGCTCACCACCGCGCTCGACCTCGTTCGCGGCATCCAGAAGAACTCGGCCTATCCGCCGAACCCGAAGCAGACCGCCAACTGACCTCGGCTGAATACAGGAAATCGCGCGGGGCGGCCTTCGGGCCGCCCCGTTTGTTTTTGAACACCGCGCAAACAGCGGCGCAGTCCTCAAAGCGCCCAAACCCTAAAGGGGGGTGGGGACGGAATTGGTCGTGTGCCTGCGGTCGGTCAGCTTGGGTAGCTTTTCCACCCGGTCACCGACTTTCTCGCGGGCAAGCCGCAGCTCGTAGAGCGTTTGCAGGTTGAGCCAGAATTCCGGGCTGGTGCCGAACCAATGGCCGAGACGCAGTGCCGTGTCCGCCGTAACGCTGCGCTGGCCGTTGATGATTCCGGTGACGCGGTTCACCGGCACGTCGAGCTGCCGCGACAGCTCGGCGGCAGAAATGCCGAGTTCCTTGAGTTCTTCGGCAAGATGTTCGCCGGGATGGATTGGGGTGCGCGCCATGGTTATGTCTCCTAGTGATAATCAACAATCTCGACATTGACGGGGCCGGGAGAGCCTGCGGGCCATTCAAAGCAAATCCGCCACTGGTCGTTGAGGCGAATGCTGTATTGGCCTTGTCTGTTGCCCTTGAGAGCTTCCAGCCGGTTGCCGGGAAGGGCGGCAAGGTCCTTCAAGCTCGTCGCCACTTCCAGGCGGTCAAGCCGGATTTCGGCCTGTCGTGCGAAACCGGAAAATTCCCGAACGTGCTCACCATTGGCAAAACGTTCGGTTTTTCTGTCCCGGTAACTCACAATCATCAAAAGAACTTAGCAATAGTTATGGCTTACGTAAAGCATAAATACAGCTCCGCCTGCTATCGGCAACTCTGCATCGCTTTCCCCGCGTCGCTTCCGCGCTGATGCCGCCGCCCCTGCGGTAAACGAAGAGTTAACGACTCTGGATGCAAGTCTTCCAGACAGGATTCGGGCACCTTGATTCGCGAGGGTTTGAGCCGTGGCGGCGGATGATCTGAGCGCTCCGCTCGGACAGCACAGGACGCGCAAGCGCACATTGGCGCTTCCGATCGCGGTCCCGCAGGTGGCGCTCGGGGTGCTGGCGCTGTCCGTCGCCGTCTTCGCCGGATGGGCGATGCTGGTGGACGACCCGTTCGGCGGCGAGCCGATCACGGTCGTGGCGGCGGACCTGCGCGCGGACAATACCGGCAAGAAGCCCGAAGACGTGAGCGCCACGACCCCTGCCGTACCCGATCGCCCCAATCGATACGACGGTCCGCCGCCGGTCCAGCCGGCGGTGCCGGCCACGCCCGCGGCACCCGGCTCGCCTCCCGGCACCAAGACCGTCACCATCATCGACGGCTCGAGCGGCAAGCGCCAGGACGTGGTGATTCCCAATGCCCAGGGCGGCCAGGCCGACAGCCCGCCCGAGAACAAGCCGGACCCCAAAGCGGGCGCCAGGATCCCGGCGCTCGACGAACGGCTCAGCGAGCAGTCGCGGCACGGCCTGCTCCCCAAGGTCGCGCAGGACGGCGCCCGGCCTGCCGACGTCTTCGCCCGACCGGTCAAGACCATTGCGGGCAAGCCGAACGCGCCCCGGGTGGCGATCGTGGTCGGCGGGCTTGGCATCGGCTCGACCGCCACCGGCGATGCCCTCAAGAAGCTGCCCGGCCCGGTGACCTTCGCCTTCGCGCCCTATGCGGGCGAGCTTGAGCGCCAGATCGCCCGCGCGCGCAGCGACGGGCACGAGGTGCTGCTGCAGGTGCCGATGGAGCCGTTCGACTATCCGGACAACGATCCGGGCCCGCAGACGCTGCTCACGACGCTCGACGCCGGGCAGAACGTCGACCGCCTGCATTGGCTGATGAGCCGTTTCCAGGGCTACGTGGGGATCGCGAATTTCATGGGCGCGCGCTTCACCGCCTCGGAACAGGCGATGGCTCCGGTGCTGCGCGAGACCGCCAAGCGCGGCCTGCTCTACCTGGACGACGGCTCCTCGTCGCGCAGCCTGGCGAGCCAGATCGCGGGCGCCAACAACCTCGCTTTCACCAAGGCCGACGTGGTGCTCGACACGGTGCCGGCGCCCGCCGACGTCGACCGGGCGCTGGCGCGCCTGGAAGCGCTGGCGCGCGACCGCGGCGTCGCGGTTGGAATCGCGAGCGCGCTGCCGGTCTCGATCGACCGCATCGCCCGCTGGGCCAAGGCGGCGGAAAGCCGCGGCGTGCTGGTGGTGCCGATCACCGCCGCGGTCGCCAGGCCGAAATCGAGCTGAAGGTGATGGTCATTCCGGGGCGCGGGCGAAGCTCCCGGGCCGGAATCCGTAATCACAAATCTCTCGATTCAATCCGAGCTGGCGGTTATGGATTCCGGACCGTCCGCATCGCGGACTTCCGGAATGACGGACGGCGAGATGCCCCCCTACGAATCGCTTCCCTATCGCCCTTGCGTCGGCCTGATGGTGCTCAACCGCGACGGCCGCGTCTTCATCGGGCGGCGGGCGAACGGGCCGGAGCACGTCGACGCGACGCATTCCTGGCAGATGCCGCAGGGCGGCGTCGATCCGGGCGAGGACCCGTGGCCGGCGGCGTTGCGCGAGCTCCACGAGGAAACCAACATCCGCTCGGTCGACAAGCTCGGCGAGATCGCGGACTGGCTCACCTATGACATCCCGCGCGAGATCGTGGGGGAAGCCTGGCAGGGCCGCTATCGCGGCCAGACGCAGAAATGGTACGCGCTGCGCTTCACCGGCGACGAGCGCGAGATCGACGTCGCTTTTCCGGCCGGCGGGCACGATGCCGAATTCAGCGATTGGCGCTGGGAGCCGATGCAGAATCTGCCGGCGCTGATCATCCCGTTCAAGCGGCCGGTCTATGAGCGCGTGGTGAGAGAATTTTCGCGTTTTGCCCGATTGTAGGGTGGGCAAAATCGCCTTGCCAAGGCGGCGCGGGGACCAATGCTCGCGCGCGATTTTGCCCACGCGTGGAACGGAATGCAAAATAGACGCGTGGGCACGGCGCTGCGCGGTTCGTTCGGCAAGGCACGTGCGTCTGTCCGCGCCTTTGCCCACCCTTGTAATAGCAAAATCGATTATCGTTTGGGCGTTCCGAAAGGAATGGCCTGCCGCGGACGGCCGTCCGCGGCAGGCCGCTGGCGATCGGATCGTGCCCACCCTGAACAGTTCGTGGCTGCCCCGTAGCGGGATCGCGCCAGCACCTTCATCGGACCCG